>JAJFLQ010000202.1 GCA_021772615.1 Verrucomicrobiota bacterium
GCATTTGTGAGCGACGACGCTGCCGACGCCGCCGGTGCCGATTATCAGTACGGTACTCATCGTTTCCCCCTTCCCTCAAGTTGGCGACGACCGGTCCGGCCGCCACTGATTGAATCACCGTTCAGAAGCAAAAACGGTGACGTCTACTTCGCGAATCTTTGTGACTGTAAGGTCCTGATACTTCTCCGGCTCGTTGACGCTGTGATAGGCCATGTACGCATCTACGTAGTCTCGCGAATATCGCGGCAATAACGTTTTTTCGAGATACGAAATCGATTGCTCGATATCGAGTTGCGCACCGGCCGGGCAGACATCCCACAAGACCCACATCAAGTCGCCGTCGATGTCGTGAATATCAAACGGGAAAATACGACACTCAAGCGGACGTTTGTCGTACACAGAGCAGAGACTGTTTTCCAGAAAAATACAGGTGTCATCGGGCTTCCGGCCGATCGCCGATACGCCAAGAGCGGCAAGTTCTGCTTGCGATGCGTAGGGATTTTCTCCCTGGCAACACCACAATCCACATGGTTTGCAATATGAAGGAAAATCCAGTTTGTGTACGGGCTGTTTCATTACGGATCCCGGGATAGGCGATGTCGCCGGACACGTGCTTTCACGGTGCACGACCGACATCGAGTTATCGACCGTCACAGTCTATACATGATTCGGGCGGCATCCCGAAATCTTAGTCGGGATGCACGCAGGCATCATCCCGGAGTGGACAAATATGAACGATTGTAATTCAACTGCAAGTGTATGTTAACGACTTCGGCTTCAGTGCTTCAATTCATTGCAGCAGTCGCGGTTCCAGCCGGCAGTAACGCGATCGCCGGGTTTATACGCGGACTGCCGGAGTTGACGACTCGGCACGCGGCTCAGAATGATGTCGTCCGTTTCCAGACGTACCACGTACTCGACCGCGTTGCCAAGAAAAATCCGGCTGACGATCTCGCCTTGATATTGGTTCTGGTGCGGAATCCCCAGGTCGGGTGTATAGACATCGATCAGTTCGGGGCGCAATGACAGGCACATTGTCTTACCCGACGACGGGTCGATGTCGACATCGATCGTCAGGCCCGAGGCCGTCCGTAACGCCCGCGCACCATCCGTTTGCTCCGCTATTTCGCCCTCGAATATATTAGAAGCGCCCATGAACTCGGCGACGAATCGAGTTTGCGGCCGATGGTAAATCGTATCCGGGTCACCGACCTGTTCGATGATACCGTGATCCATCACGGCGAGACGGTCGGACATGCTCATGGCTACTTCGTGATCATGCGTGACATAGACGAACGTAATGCCGACCTCCTGGTGGATGCGTCGCAATTCGGCCTGCATCTCTTTGCGCAGTTTCCGATCGAGTGCTGCCAAGGGTTCGTCGAGCATGATTACCTTGGGGCGCAGCACGAGGGCGCGCGCGACGGCGACGCGCTGCTGCTGTCCGCCGCTGAGCTGTCCAGGCATCCGGTCTCCAAAGTCCTCAAGGCGCACGACGCCAAGCGCCTTGTCTGCTTTGTGTCGCAACTCGCTCGCGGTTGCGCCCGTCATCTGCAACCGCAGGCCGAAGGCGACGTTCTCAAACACATTCAGGTGGGGGAAAAGTGCATAATTCTGAAAGACAATATTTGAGCTGCGCCGATACGACGGAATATCGTTTACGACCTTCCCGTCGATCAGGATCTCTCCGGCGTCCGGCGTGAGCAGGCCGCCGATCAACTTGAGCAGGGTTGTTTTACCGCAGCCGCTTGGTCCGATCACCGAAAAAAACTCACCGTTCTCCAGGCACAACGAGATATCCTGCAAGGCGAGGATATCGCCGAATCGTTTGGTGACGTGTCTGAATTCTACGGTCGCGGACATTAGATCTTCCGCCGTTCGAGGAGTATGCCCGCAACCACGAGCAACAACGGAATCAGTACGATTAATGTTCCAAGTGCGTTTACCATTGGGCTAACCCCCAGGCGAATCATCGAATAAACTCGGATCGGCAGCGTCGAAGCGCCGACGCCGGCGACGAAATAGGTAATCACAAAATCATTGAACGACCACGGAAAGGCGAGCAGTGCGGCGGCGTAAATGCCGGGCTTGAGCAACGGAAGCGTAACCCGCCGCACCGTCGTAATCTCGTCGGCGCCGAGATCCATTGCGGCGTCCTCAAGGGTCCGATCTATGCGCTGCATGCGTCCGAGTATGACCAGGGTGGTCAGCGGCACGGTGAAGGAAATGTGTGCGAAGATTATTGTCAAAATTCCCAATTCCTTTTTGATGAACACAAACAGTAAAAGCTGCGAGATGCCGATCACAACCGACGGCATCACAAGGGGGATGTAAAGCATAAACTTATAGAAATCCTTTCCGCGAAACTGAAATCGATACAATGCAAAGGCGTTCACGGTGCCCAGCGCCGTCGATACCAGAACGGTCGGAATCGATACCAGAAGACTGACGCCGAGCGACCGCTGGATGTCGCGATCTTCAAAGATCCGCCGATACCACTCAAGTGTAAACCCACCCCATCCCACACCATACTCCGCCGTATTCAGCGAGTAAGCGACCAACACCATGAGCGGTGCGTAAATAAAGCAAAACACAAGGATTGCCGCGATGGTCAGGGCCGGTGGCGAGCGTCGATTCACAACTGCTCCTCAAATGCTTTGGGACTGCCGCCCGCGCGGAGGTACGGCACGAGCACGAGCAGTACCAGCACCATAAGGAGCAGCGAAAAAGCAGAACCAAGCGGCCAGTCGCGAAGACCGACAAACTTCATAGTAATGAACTTGCCTATCATCATTACTTTTGCTCCACCAAGGAGGTCCGGTACCAGAAATTCTCCTATCGCAGGCACAAAAACCAGGACCGATCCGCTGATGATGCCGCCACGCGTGAGTGGCAGCGTGACCCTTGCAAACTGCGTGGCGGGTGCCGCGCCGAGGTCTGCTGCGGCATCCAGCAGGCGTCGATCGAGGCGCTCCAGTGACGCATAAAGCGGCAACGTCATCATTGGCAGATACGTGTATGTCAAACCAACGACAACGGCGAACTCGTTGTGGAGCAGCGGAATCGGTTCGGAAATCAACCCAATCAACTGTAGTCCACTGTTGATGATACCATGATCCGAAAGAATCGTCATCCACGCATACAACCGAACGAGGTAACTCGACCAAAACGGAAGAATAACCAGGAATACGAGGAACGGCTTATAGCGGCCGCCATAAAATGCGATCCAATATGCCAGGGGATATCCAGCCGCGAGACACAGTACTACCGTGACTGCAGCGAGGAGGAACGAACGCAAAAACAATTTGAAGAAAAGCGGGTCGATGATCTCGCGATAATTGTCCAGCGTGAGTTCATGGACAACCATTCCCCAAAGGCCGCTGGTCAGAAAGCTGTAGTACAGAACGATCAGGATCGGTAGCAGTGTGAATGCAACGACCCAGAATGTCGTTGGTGCCAGGAGTACCCCGATCTTGACGCGTTCGTGTCGGCGCAGATAAAGCAACAGGCGATTTCGCAGGCTGGTCATTTGGCGCCATCACAATGGCGAAATATCAGGGGCGCAGCTCCGCACCAGGATGATCCATGGGATCTCGTCGTGAAGGTGCCTGGCATGCTGTAGATCGGTGACGTATGAACCTTTTGGCGATGAAAGAAAAACGCATTGTTTTGAATTCGCGAGTTCGTCATAAGTCGGCGAGATGCAGTTTGATGCGTAGCTGCAGAAGGAATCGCTGGAAGTGCCTTGGCTAGCTGAGCAATCGAGTCCAGATATCGGAGTATACGGGTAAAATGTGGTCCGGGATTGTCGCCAGAAATTCGATCTTCTTCATATCCTTGGCGGTTGGGTACACTGCCGGATTCGCGGCGATTTCTGGCGCGACGATGGTCTGGAGGGCGGTCTGGTTGGGGGTGGCATAGCCAACTGCGGCCGAGTTCTTCGCAGCGATATCCGGGCGCATCAGAAAATTCATGAAGGCATGCGCAGTAAATTTGTGAGGCGCCTGACGACCGATCACCATCGCATCGTACCACCCGGTGCCGCCTTCTTTCGGCAGACTCCACTTGACAGCGTTGTTCTTCTCGCCGGCCTTGACTACTTCACCGTTCCATGAGTGGCCAACCACAATATCTTCCGTAATGAACGCCTTTTTCTCGTCGGTACCGGGATAAAACGCCTTGAGGTGCGGCTTGATGTTCACCAGTATTTTCCCCGCCTCACGGAGTTCCGACTCCTTGTGCGTGTTTGCGGAAAATCCCTTATACTTGAGTGCCGCCGCGATAACCTCCTCGCGCTCGTCGGTAAACCCGATCTTGCCTGAATATCGTTGCGGACCGCTGTCAAAGATCAGCGCCCAACTCCCGAGATTGGGATCTTCCTTTACATATTTTGAATTGTATCCGATCGCTGTCATGCCCCAGGTATAGGGCAAGGAGTATTTATTGCCGGGATCGAAATGGGTGTCGAGAAAACGCGGCATGATGTTCGCTCTGTTTGGCAGGTAGTGGCGCCGCAGCGGCGAGAGTAGATTCTGGGCAACTAATATCGGGATGAAGCTGTGAGTCGGAAAGATGACATCATATGACACGCCGCCGGTCTGGAGCTTTGCCAGCATATGTTCGTTGCCGGGATAAGCGTCGTAAACGACCTTTGTGCGGTAAAGTTGCTCAAACTCCGGGATTGTATCCGGGTGGAAATAGTCCTCCCAGTTGTAAATATACAACGTGCTGCCTTCCCGTTTTACCCGGCGCAGGGCCGCGGAGTCGGGTTGTAGCGGCTCCGCTGGAGTCGTGGTCTGTCCGTATAGGGATCCGGAAAAACCGAGGGCCGCTGCCTCAACAATGAACCTGCGACGGGTCAGCGGCCGGCGTGCGTGTCGACGCGCAGCACTGACATCTCTGTAACGATTCGCATTTTCTGTTTCCATCGTCAATCTCCCAGATACGTATAACCGTGCAACGCTCGTTCGAAATATGCCAGAAAGCGGGCGGCTTCTGCGACGCTCACGCCATTATTGTCAACACATGATTCGAGTTTCGACCGCATTTGTTCGATGAGTTCCTTGGCGTTGTACTCGACATATTCAAGAATTTCGCTGATACTGTCGCCTTTGATGCGATGGGCGATCCGGTAGGCATTGTTCTCGTCCAACTCGACATGAACGGCATTGATCTCACCGAAGAGGTTGTGCAGATCTCCCAGTATTTCCTGATAGGCGCCGACCAGAAAGAAACCCACATAATACGCTTCATCATTCGAAATCTCATGCAGGCGCAAAATATCCGAGACTTCATCCCCGCCGATATAGCGGCAGACCCGGCCGTCGGAGTCGCACGTAATATCGGCGATGGTACAGTATATCTCGGGCGCCTCGTTGAGGCGCTGAATCGGGACGATGGGGAACACCTGCTTGATCGCCCAACTGTCGGGGACCGATTGAAAAAGCGAAAAATTCAGGGTGTACGTGCATGCGAGCAATTTGTCCAGCGTATCAAATTCGTGATACGTGAGGTGTTCGCTGCGCCGTATTCGGTTGACCTTGTTCATGGTGTGCCAGAACGCGCATTCGATTTGCGACCGCTCGTCCAGCGCCATGTAACCCATGTTGAATAAATTGATTGACTCCTTGCGAATGTAAAGGGCATCCTGATAATGCTCCCTGCAATTCTCCGCCTTGAGCTCGTCATGCAGCGTCAGGAGATCCTTCAATTGCTCAGACGAGGTTGTGGATACTTCCGGAATCGCGCTGTCCACCGGTGACGATCGGTCGACGACGTCGGTCACAAGCACACTGAAATGTGCGGTGAGGGCCCGCCCTGACTCTGTGATAATGTCGGGACATGTGAGATTCTCGAGTTCACACACGTGCTTTAGCGAATACACAACATCGTCCGCATACTCCTGCATGCTGTAATTCACGCTGAATGCATTCCGACTTGAGGTGCCGTCGTAATCGATGCCGAGTCCGCCGCCTATATCTACATAGCGAATTTCGATACCCATCTTCCTCATGGAAGCGTAGACGCGCGATACTTCTGTCATTGCCAGTTTTATGTTTTGGATATTGGAAATCTGGCTGCCGATATGGAAGTGGATGAGGTTGAAAGCGTGCAGCATGTTGTGGTCAGACAGGATGTCTGTCACGGTCACCACCTCGTCGACACGCAACCCGAATTTTGAGCAATCTCCGGCAGTGTCTGCCCATTGCCCCTCCGACCGTGTGTTCAATTTTATCCGCACGCCGATTGACGGTACGACGTTGAGATCTCCGGCTACACTGATGATGGTGTGCAATTCCGCCAGTTGCTCGACGACCAGAATGACATTGCTTCCCATCTGTCGCGCAAGGAGCGCCGTGCGGATGAACTCGGTGTCTTTGTAACCGTTACATATAATCAGACTGTCGTCATTTGGCGACAGGGCGAGGACCGCCATCAGCTCAGGTTTCGAACCGACTTCCAGGCCCATTCGGTAGGTGCCGCCAGACCGAATCATGGCGCTTACGACTTGCTTTTGCTGGTTCACCTTTATTGGAAAAACCGGATGGTACTCTCCGGAAAAATCGAATGTTTTTCTGGCACGCTGAAAACAGTCCGCCAGTGCCTTTATGCGATCGGAAAGAATATCCATGAAGCGGATGAGAATCGGAAAGCGGATGCGGCGCTGGCGCAGTTCGTCTACGAGCAAGCGCAGATCGACTTCTGCCGATTGATCAGAGCGCGGCTTCACCGTGATATGACCATCGTCGTTGATGCCGTAGTAGCCGCCGCCCCATCTGGTAATCCGATAAACGCGGTCGGAATCTGCCTTGTCCCAATCCGCATGTGATGCGTCGGTGAATGGTTCCATGAAGGCTTAATGTGTACAAATTGACAAAACTTTCAACCGCCTCATCCCAATTCAAATCGTAAACCACCGCCTCCGATGGCGGTGCATGACGTCCTGACGCGGCCCAACGGCCAGCACTGGCCGGCAGCAACGCCGCTACTATAAATGCCTTGTGTGGTGGGCCTTCATGCCCTGAGGTCACTTGAAGATAAGCCGCTCCGGTGATAACGTATCCGGATTGTGGACGCGAAACCGTAGGCAGGAGTGAGCTCGGAAGATCATGGTGATTGATCGTAAAGAAGCAGTTGCTGTATTGGAAGAAATTGCGTTGTTGCTGGAATTGAAAGGCGAGAATGCTTTCAAGATCCGCGCCTACGAGAATGCGGCGCGCGCGTTGTCGACCATGGAGATCGACTTCGAGACGTTCGTCAGATCCGGCGAGATCGCGAAGACCAAAGGATTCGGAAAGGCGCTGGTCGAAAAACTCATCGTCCTCGTCGAAACCGGCACGTTGCCGTTCCTCGAAGAGCTACGTGCAGTATTTCCGGCATCGTTGCTGAAACTCCTGCAGATCAATGGCGTAGGCCCCAAGAAGGTGTCGCTTTTCTACCATAAGCTGGGCGTGACATCGGTCGACGAACTGGAAGCCGCATGCAAAGACGGTCGCATTGCGGGTTTGTCCGGCATGGGTAAAAAGACAGCGGACAATATTCTCGCTTCGATCGAACGTTCGCGTCGTTTCGAGTCCTTCTTTCACTACTACACTGCCCGGCTCACTGCGGATCAGCTGCTCGCAGCACTTCGTGACATTACCGGTGTTCAGAAGATCGAACTGGCCGGAAGCCTGAGACGGTTTCGCGAGGTCACCAAAGACATCGACATCCTGGGTGTCAGCGAGCAACCAGCGGCCGTCATGGCGGCGTTCACTACGTTGCCGCTTGTGGCCGAGACGTTGTCGCGCGGCCGCACTAAATCATCCGTTGTGCTCACAAACGGCATGCAGGCCGATCTGCGGCTGGTCGCAGAGTCGGAATTTGCCAATGCGCTGCAACATTTTACTGGCAGCAAGGAGCATAACGTGGCGCTGCGATCACGCGCGCAGTCGCGCGGAATGAAGGTGAGCGAATGGGGATTGTTTGATGTCTCCAATGGCGGTGAGACATTGATTCCATGCGATAGTGAGGAGGCCATCTATAAAAAGCTCGGCTTGTGCTACGTGCCGCCCGAACTCCGCGAGAACCTCGGGGAAATCGAATGTGCCGAGACCGGTGTAATGCCGACGCTGGTGACCGAGGCCGATTACCGGGGTGTGCTGCATTGCCACACATTTGCATCCGACGGCGCCAACAGTGTCGCCGAGCTTGTTGCGCACGCACGCGGCGCCGGTCACAGCTTCCTTGCCATCACCGACCACAGCAAGTCGTCTTTTCAGGCGAATGGTCTGAATGAAGAGCGGATATTGAAACAGCTTGAGCAGATCCGCGATCTACAAAAAGACCTCAAAGACTTTCGCTTATACGCCGGTGTCGAATGCGATATACTATTGAACGGCGACCTGGATCTTGACGACGACGTGCTCAAACAGCTGGACATCGTGATTGTATCCGTGCACAGCGGATTCTCCCGCAACAAGCGTGACATGACGGAGCGGGTCGTGCGAGCGATCGAACATCCCTGTTCGCGAGTACTTGCGCATCCGACCGGCCGTCTGTTGCTGCGGCGGGAGGGGTACGAGCTCGACTGGGATGTGGTCATGGCGGCCGCCGTCGCCAACAACGTGGCCATTGAGTTGAACTGTAATCCACTGCGACTTGACATGGATTGGAGGCTGTGGCGCCGGGCCCGCGACCAGGGCGTTCGCTGCAGTCTGAATCCAGATGCCCATAGACTGTCACATTTCGATTTTGTCCGTTTCGGAATCGGTTTCTGTCGCAAAGGATGGTTGACGGCCAATGACATCGTCAATTGCTGGTCCACCGACGAACTCAACCAATTCCTTGGTCACCCTTGATTTGTTCGTCCGGCGCCACGGTCAAAAATGTGTATTGAGCCATTTCTGAATGTATAAGTTGTTGACCATCATTCTTGGTGTTGCGACCGCCTATCTTGCGTATGACCGGCACCAGGCGCAGTCCTTGACAGGCGGATTGTCCGGCGAGAGTTCACTTGGGACACTGCGTGCCCTGAACGAACATCTACTGGCCAAGCAATTCCAGCGTACTGGTGATGAGACGAACCGGATGATACCCGAATTCGGCATTCCGATGCGGGTGGTCACATACACCGACACGGTAGTGCCGAAGAAGGGCGATATTCGTGATCAGGTGATTCTTGTACTCGATTTCTTCGGTGACGTCCGCGGCATTGGCGGTTTATTTGTGCCGCGAGTCGCGATCCCGCCGTTCACGGGGAAGACCGAGAAGCTGTTGCGGCATTTCTGGACCTTTGTAGACAGCAACATTCCGGATAACGAAATGGACAGCTTCCTGACAGGTGCGCTGACCGACAGTCGAGGTGCCCACACGATCACGGTTTCCGGAAATTATCTCCATGCGTCCTGGACTCGCGAGCGAGAACGTGACCGCATGTTTGTAATGACGGCATTGACAGGTCCTGAGCAAGAGTTAAAAGACAGGCTCGCGACTGAAACCGTTTTAATCGATCAAGAAAGTGACGCCGTTTCGGACCAGCAGGTTAGCAAATACAAGGCCCTCGCTGTCGAGAGGCGGCTGCTCGCCAAAGAGTTTCAGCAGCTGAAGAAGAAGCGCGGTACGGAAAGCGATCCCGGACGTCGCGATAAGATTGAGAGTCGTATGCGCGACATACAATCGGAAGCGGAACAACTGAAACGGAAAATGGACGAATTGGAGTCTGGTTTTTCACCGGATGTCCTGGAGAGCTTGAAAAGTTGAAGGCCGTTGAGACCAATCTGGACGCAAGGGAAAACGAACATCTCAAAGAGACGATTGTCGAGATGCGCGCGAAAATGGACGAACTGCTGAGCGAGCGCGAGCAGGCGGTGCGACTGGCGATTGCCGATGTGGAATTGCAAGCGTCCCAGCTCGAGTCGACGCTGCAACATATGCGCGGGCGTCTTGAAGCCGCCGAGAACCGGCGGCTCGCAGATATCGCGCGGGTTGAATTGGCGTCACAAAACAGGATCGACGAATTGAAGGAATCCGTGGTCGTCGTCCGGCAGGCAATGCAGCGGCTAAAAGAAGATTATGAAGCAAAGATCGCCGCAGAGCAGTCGGAGTTTGACGATGAACGACGTCACCTCCAGAATATCATCATCGATCTACGAAAGCTGATCACCTGAAAGATCCGCGCGATTTGCCAGGGACGCGTGATCCCGAGGGATTTTACAGGTATATATTACAATGTCGAATGAAAAAATAGAAGGCGATATATCGCCACCGAAGTCTGCCATGTCGGAGATGGATCGGCGGCTGCAGCAGGCTGAAGTTCTCCTCGAAGTGTCGTCACGACTGGCCGCAGCCGAAAATCTCGATGATGTTATGGAGGTCGTGATTGATATCACGATGCGTGCGATGGGACCCGACCGTGTTGTCTTGTTCATCAATGATCCGGATTCCGGCGAATTGCATTCCCAAAATGTCGTTGACAACGTGAAACACGAGATTCGCATCCCCAACACCTCGGGTGTGGCCGGCCATGTTTTCCAAAGTGGCAAGGGCGTCGTGGTACACGATGCCTATCGCAACAAACACTTCAATGCCCAGGTCGACAAGCTTACCGGTTACCGCACCCGCAGCATCCTTTGTGCCCCGATCCGAACCGGGAAGGGCGATGTGATTGGCGTAACGCAGGCGCTCAATAAGAAGCGGGGCAAGTTTACCCGGGACGACCTCAACCTAATGGAGTTCATGGGGGCTCAGGCAGCCGCGTCATTGCGGAGCACATTGTCGATCGAGCAGATGAAAAAGTCTCGGCTCAAGGAGCTGGAGCTGCTCGAGGTCGCATCAAAACTCAATTCAGAGATCAATCTCGGCACACTGTTGCGCAAGGTGATGGGGCAGGTGAGCAGCATGTTGAATGCGCAGCGGTCGACGCTCTTCCTCAACGATGAGAAGACCGGAGAGCTGTGGTCCGAGGTCGGTGAAGGGCTCGATGCCACCGAGATTCGCCTGCCGAACCACACCGGCATCGCCGGAACCGTGTTCCGGACTGGTGAATCTGTGAATATCCCGCACGCCTACGCGGACCTGAGGTTCAACCCCGATTTTGACCGTAGGACAAACTTTTTCACACGTTCTATTCTATGCGTTCCCGTTGTAAACATGAAGGGAAACAAGATTGGCGTCACCCAGGTACTGAACAAGCGAGGCTGCCCCTTTGATACCGAGGATGAACGACGGCTCAAGGCATTCACAGCACAAATTTCGATTGGTCTTGAGAATGCCAAGATGGTGGCTGATATCCAGCGTATGAAGAATTACAATGAGAGCATGCTGGAGAGTATGTCCAATGGCGTTATCACCATCGACGAAGACGGCCGGCTAGCAACGTGTAACAAGGCGGGCCTTGCGATCCTTCGCGGGACGGCAGATGAAATCCTGGGATGTCACATCAAAGATTTTTTTGCCGGTGTGAATGCTTGGCTGCTGGAAAAAATCGAACAGGTCGAGAAGGCGCAGTCATCAGAAAATATCATGGACGCCGTGCTGCATTTTGACGGCGATGACCTGTCGGTCAACGTCACGGTGCTGCCATTCCTGAGTGCGGATCACAAGAAAATCGGTTCGATGCTTATGGTCGAAGATATTTCCTACGAGAAACGCGTAAAGTCGACGATGGCGCGCTACATGGATCCGTCCCTGGCCGACAAGCTTTTGTCCGGCGGCGATGACATCCTGGGTGGCCAAAGCGTAAGCGCAACAGTGCTTTTCTCGGATATCCGCGGCTTTACCACGCTTACCGAAGAACTCGGGCCGCAGGGCACGGTGAAGCTGCTGAACGATTACTTTACCATCATGGTCGATTGCATACGCCGCCACGACGGCATGCTCGACAAGTTCATCGGTGACGCGTTGATGGCGGCTTTCGGGATACCGATTGCGCATGGCGACGACGAGGATCGGTGTGTACGCGCGGCGATCGACATGATCACGGATCTCGGTGCGTGGAATCAAAAGAGGGCACTCAACGGGCTGGCGGCGATCGACATGGGGATCGGTATCAACACAGATACCGTCGTGTCGGGCAATATTGGGTCGCCAAAGCGAATGGACTATACCATGATTGGCGACGGCGTGAACCTGGCAGCTCGTCTGGAGTCGGCCTGCAAGCAATACAACGCACGCATTCTCATAAGCGAACACACCTACCGCAAATTGCGCGGCACATACCGGATTCGCGAGGTCGACCGGGTCGTGGTGAAAGGCAAGACGAAATCAATCAGTGTTTTCGAAATTCTCGATTACCACAACGACGTGACGTTTCCACATATCATTGAGGTTCTGGCGCACTTTCGTAACGGTATCTCGCGATACCGCGCGCGGAATTGGCAGAAAGCTATTGAATCATTCCAGGAAGCGCTGGCCCTCAACCCACGTGATCGCCTCTGCGAGATCTATATTGAACGTTGCGAGTACATCAAAGATCACGAGCCCGACGATGACTGGGACGGCGTATGGGTGATGGACGCAAAATGATCCTTCGTCGCCGATGTGCACTCACGTGATTACGGCGGCAGACGATATGGCATTTACACCGTAACAACAGTGCGCGCAAGGCGGCTTACATGAAGGAAACCACAAGGCGCGGACTGAATCTGTCGTTGTTCCTGGCAATAGCCGTTTCCCTTGGCTTTCCGTTTATTAGTGTTTCCTGCGGAAAGATTATCGTCGGCGACTTCTCCGGCTACGAGTCTATCATTGGCGTCGACCGTCTTACCGGCTTGCATGTCTACCTTGGCCTGCCGTTCCTGTTGTTACTGTTGGCATACATGTTCTACGCGCGTCGCGGTGATGTTCGTGCCCGCATAGGCCTTGTTTGTTCGGCTGTGGCGACGTTTTCGATACTGACACTCGTCCTGTTGTACCAGCTCACGGAGGACCTTCGTGAACAGGTGAATCAATGGCTGAAGCCGGGCGTGTCGTGGAATCCCGAGGCCAGAATTACATTGAATCAGGGGTTCTGGCTGGTCTATATCATGCTGTTTCTGGTCATCGCGCTGAATGGGCGATTCCCGCGCAAACGTCGCGGTCGCCGACGATCCCGGTAGGCCCTGGCGCATTGCCATCATCCTGAACATCATCCAGAGTTCCAACACACGGAAGTCGACAGTTTGGCTGTAGCTGTAGCAACTGCCTCTCTTTCGAGCGTATAGATCGACAAGAACCACAACTTTAAGACGATCTTATGCATGAGCTTGAAGTCCTGTCTGCGTTCTTCGATTATGTTCTGCGAATGGGCCTGAGGCTCCCGAAAATACCAATACGTGCAGGTAATTAATATGAGATCGTATATGGTACGAATTGATTTTTGGGATCCATTGCCTGAACACAAAGCGATGAGCGAAACGCTTATGAGCGACACTGTCACGATAACCAGACGCCCGATAAAGGCTCGCGGCACACGATGGGCCGGCGGCATTGCGCGATTTCTTACGCGCATTGGGCTGAAGCCCAATCACATTTCCTTGCTTAGCATCGCCTTCTCGCTCCTCGCAAGTATCTGCCTTGGTTATACCTACATCAATACATCTGCAAATGTCATCATTGGGTATGCCCTGGCTGCGGTTTTCATTCAGGGTCGTCTGCTTTGCAATTTATTCGACGGAATGGTGGCTGTCGAAGGCGGATTGAAAACAAAGTCCGGGGAGGTGTATAATGACCTTCCGGACCGGATCGCGGATCCATTGATTCTGATCGGGACGGGATACGCAGCAGGTTCCATTGCGTTCGGTGTTGAGCTGGGTTATGTCGCAGCGATGCTGGCGATTCTCACCGCGTATATCCGGGTACTCGGCGGTTCGGCCGGGTTGCCGCAAGTCTTCCTCGGTCCGATGGCGAAACAGCATCGAATGGCTGTAATAACATGTGCGCTTATCGTCGGCGCGGCCGTGTCACCATTTGGCCGGCATGACGAGACCCTGGCCGTTGCGCTGGTGGTGATTATCTGCGGTTGCGTCATCACGTGTGTGCGGCGAACGCGTGCGATCGTTCGCGGGCTGGAGGCGTCGCGGTGACGATGTCCGGTCGGGCAGCAGCGGTAGTGATCTCGAGCCTGTGCCGAATTGTCAGCGGGGCGCGAGCGCAGTGGATAGGTTGTCGGCCGCTGACAGCGCAACGGATCTATTACGCGAACCATAGCAGCCATCTGGACTTTATCCTCTTATGGTCGGCCTTGCCACAGGAGATTCGCTGCGTAACGCGACCGGTAGCCGCCAGAGATTATTGGGAGGCAACAGCGTGGCGACGAAGGCTCGCGGTCAACGTGTTTAACGCTGTGCTGATCGACCGAAAATTTGTACGCACAACATCGGTAGGTTCGAATCGGCGCAAGGGTATTATGAAGTCCATCGACGACATGGGCGATGCGATGGCGGATTCACATTCCTTGATTCTTTTTCCGGAAGGAACGCGGGGAGACGGGAGTCGAATCGGGTCGTTCAAGGGGGGGCTGTACGAGCTGGCCAGACGGCGGGGCGACGTCGATTTGATTCCCGTATTCCTCGAGAATCTCAATCGTATCCTGCCTAAGGGAGAATTCCTGTTGTTGCCGCTGATTTGCAGCGTGAATTTCGGGACGCCGATACGGCTGCAAAACGGCGAGAAAAAGGCGGCATTCCTTGAGCGCGCAAGGAAGGCGATAGTGGTGATGGGGGCAAATTGATGCAATTTCTCGATAACGATCTGAAACTGCTTTTCGGCGGTATACTGGCCATTCTTTTGGTTTCCAGCGTGATCGGCGCGGTGCTGCATTCGACGGTTAAAACGGATTCGGCGAAAGCGGTGATTGCGAATTTGAACGCGCGGATACGTGCATGGTGGGTGATGTGCGTCGTGTTCACAATCGCGTTGCTTACCGGTGGGCTGGGATCGATTGTCCTCTTCGGTTTCACGTCGTTTTTCGCCTTGCGCGAATTCATCACGCTCACGCCGACGCGACGTGGCGACCATCGCACATTGTTCTGGCTCTTTTTCGTTATCCTGCCGCTGCAGTACTATCTGGTTGCAATCAGCTGGTATGGCATGTTCACCATTCTTATCCCGGTTTACGCGTTCCTTTTTGTGCCGACGCGCAGCGCCGTTACCGGAGACACCGACAATTTCCTGGAGCGAACGGCAAAGATCCAATGGGGACTGATGATCTGCGTCTATTGCGTTAGCCACGCACCGGCGCTGATGATGCTTGACATTCCCGGCTACGACGGTCAGAACGCGACGTTGCTCTTATACTTCGTACTGATCGTTCAGCTTAGCGACGTCTTGCAATACACCTGCGGCAAGCTGTTGGGTAAGCGAAAAATTGCCCCGCATGTCAGTCCGAACAAGACGTGGGAAGGCTTTGTCGGCGGCATTACGCTTGCCACGGGAATCGGCGCAGCGCTCCACTTCGCCACGCCATTCACCGCGTGGGAGTCAGCCGGCATCGCATTGGTGATCAATCTTATGGGATTCGCAGGAGGATTAACCATGTCAGCGATTAAGCGTGACCGTGGTATCAAGGATTTCGGCACAATGATCGAAGGACATGGTGGTGTGATGGACAGGATCGATTCCATATGTTTCGGAGCACCGGTTTTCTTTCATATCGTTCGCTTCTATTACACAGACTAAACGTTTTCCATTTTTCGGGATGCCAGATGTCGGCTTCATATGTCGCAAGTTGACGGTATAGCTGTTGGCGGTGAGCCTGTCAATAAAATGGAAAACCTTTAGGTGAAATTTTAACACGTTAAGATTTCGGAATTGGCCGTGTTCGTCAGGGGGCAATGTCGCCTCTTGGAGTTGGCGGCGGAATGGATATTATCTGGCTGATTTCCATAGGAGCCATCCGTCGCCAAAAGACTATGATAAGAATTACCGGGATTGTTAAAGCGATCCATACGGGCATCTGTATACGAAACACTTCGCTGATCGCGATCACTCCGAACACCGGCAATAATGCCAGATAAAAAAATTTGTAAAATCGTTGCCTTCCGTGAGATATTCGGCGACGATTGATATCTGCGTGGAGATAGGGACAAGCGCACGACATCGCCTGGCCACCGCATTTCGGGCATCTTTCGATTAAACATCCGATCGTGTGTAACTCGCCGGCGTCGACCCCGCAGTGTCTACACGGATGTGCATTCGCTCCCCAGTCACCACTCTCTTTGCCGTAGCGAACGCGAGTAAATTCCCTGTTGCCAATTCGATATGCACCTGATGTCATATGGAAAACTAACGGATTTCGACTATGCTGTCAACCGGCGATGTCGCAGGATTCTACACTCAAGAAGGCAGGCACGATCAGATCGATCAAGAACGAAAAACATACGCAGTCTGTGATTACAGACAATCCGCTTTGGCCGCAGCCGGCCAAAGCCGTTAAATATTGAGCACTCGAACATTTTATCACGCAGGAAGCCCGAACATCATGCAGCCGGAAGCGGTAATGTTCAATCACACATCATGATATGGCGTCTCGTAAGTCGCTTTTTGCAATGGCGAGTTCAGAATTGATCCGTGAGGGATTTGGAGCTGTGGACGATGAAGGGCAGAAAACAGTGTATCTCTGGTGGGATTGACCGTCGTCGGGCGAACTTCCAAGAACTACGAATGAACGCCAATGGACGCAAATTGTTTCTTGTGAATCATGCGTTACGACTCTCGCTGGAGTTCACGATTTATCGTGGGTTTCGCGCCACGGCGAACAATACGCATGGCATAGCGCAAGCAAGCTGAAGCGCGAACGACGAATGGCATCTGCAGTGCCATCGTTTCACGACCCACGCGTCCAGGTCGGTGATGCATCGCGGAAGGGCGGGCCGGCCCGCGAGCCGTTGCGACGCGGCAAACTTGGACTTGCATACGCTTACTTGGGGATTTTAGCGGGCAAGCCCGCTAAAGATTGGTCGTGTGCGTCCGATAGATAGAGATAGGAGCGGGTCTCCAGTGTGGCGACATGTGCCAGGGGCGCGGTAACACAGAAATTTCCCTGTGTTCATCCGCAGGCACCAATCCGCTCCGAATTCCAATGTCGAGACGTTGTCGCAGGTACGGCTTGCGGCCCGGCTCCTTACACCCACCGATCAGACGACCGTGATTGACTCGAATCGAATGAATCGTCGCAAAAGGCATCTCGTTGTCGGCGCCGTCATCATCCTGGCAATTGCGGGCTACAAAGCTTCCGAGTACAGAGACGACGCGCTGGTGCACAGCAAACTGAAGAAAACCTCTGCTGCCGACTTCGAGAGTATTGTGGCCGATACATCGGTTTTCGCCGACGACTACCAGGCGGCTCTTGATACGACTGAGCGTCCCGCTGCAATGACAATCCTCCCCCTTGGCCCGCCGGTCACTCCTTGACGTCACCAAACGGCAAGAGCGGTATGTGTCCGAAGGTAATATCCTCCCTGCTGATTTCGATCGCGGACATGCCGAATCGCTGCTTGATAAGCGCGGCCACGACGGTACGGTGGCACCGTGCCGCGTCGCGGCAGCCGCACAGCAGAACGATTGATTCACCGTTCTGCTCGTGACTCTGGAGACGCGACAACCAAGGCTCCGGGTCCGAAAGCTCAACCTGGCCGCTGTCGCGGTAACGCTTATTGCCAAATCCCGTGGCATGGAAATAGCGTCCCGGAAGCCGGCGTTGAAGATTTGATCGTGTCCAGCGTTCATCTCGCGAATACGGCGCAAACCGAATATCGTACACCAGACGGCGGTTGTCGCGTACGTAACGCAAGAATACCTCATGGTCCCAGCCCGAGTAGCCTGTCATATAGATCATTTAACTACTCCTTCCCCTCGGTGAGATGATAGGAAAAAGTCGTACAAGACTGTTGCCGATCGGTTTGCGTTCGTGCCGTGTGGATCTGTATGTGCTTCGGATTGCATGGGTTGTCGTGTTGAGCGCATTCGCAGGCGGTCCATGCCAGGGGGCCGAGTGGATCCGTGGTGCGGTGCGAATCAATAGTGACGTAAGTGCCGGCAGGACGTCGATCCTCGAAATTGCACAAATCGCACAGGAAAAACGGCTCGATTATCTTGTACTTACCGATCAATTTCTGGTTCGCGGCGAGTTCGGCATGCCGCCGCTACGAAACCTCCTTCGCTATCATCGCAGTCGACGAAGCGTGAAAACCTTTGGTATCCGCGACTATCTCGACAACATTCGTCGTTCGCAGGAAGCATTTCCGGACATCATTCACGTTCCGGGCGTCGATGTGGCGCCGCATTACTATTGGGACGGCGCACCGTGGTCACCGCCATTCACCGGATATCGCTGGAGCGAACAGCTTACCGTAATCGGCGGATTCGATGCCGATTTTTATCGTGGATTGCCTGTAATCCATAATCGATCGTTCGGCATCGGAGAGCCTGCGATGCTCCTTCTGAAACTGCTGCCACTGGTTTTGTGCCTGCCCGGTTTGTACATTGTACACCTAGGAATCACGCGTTACGAAGACAATCAGGGGAATCGATATGCAATTTACGAGAAACCGAGGATTTTCATCGGCTTCGTTCTGTGTGTTGCAGGCCTGCTCTGGACTGTCAACAATCAACCCTTCATGTCCGGTACATCGTTCAATCAATATGCCGACCACGGTGTGGCGCCGTTCCAGGCATTGATTGACTATGTCGAGGGCCAGGATCAATTGTGTTTCTGGTCCGCTCCGGAAGCCGAGATGAAGGTAGACTACGGCCGCGTGAAGCTGCATACGCGCCCCTATTTCAGCGACGTTGAAGCAACCATGCGGCACAATGGTTTTGCCGCATTGTACGGCGACCGGTCAACGGCGCACGAGCCAGGTCGTGGATGGGACCAAATGTTGCGCGCATACTGCGAAGGAAAGCGGCGTGTTCGACCTGTTGCGATCGGTGAGGTGGATTATCATACCGATCGCGAACTCGATGCCATCGTCACTGTAGTCGCAGTGTCTGCGAAAAGCGTTGACGCGGTAAAGGCGTCGCTCGCGGCCGGACGATCATACGCCTTGTCCGGCGGCTGTGCAAGAGGATTCGAGATTGTCACTGCGACCGTTGGAGACGGCGAATCTTCTGCCGGTATCGGTGAGAGCCTTCGTACGGATCGGTCATCCGTGGTGTTTAACCTGGTCTGGCGTTGGCGCTCCGGCGCGGCGCCTGGTTCACCTGCACAGGGAAAATTTCGCCTGATCGCGAATGGTCAGGAAGTCGAGCTTGCGGCTGTGTCGGGTACATCTGGATCTGTACAAATCCCGGTAGATATGAACACGGATTCGGTCCAATACATCCGGTTCCTGATCGATTACCCCAATGGTCGCGTAGTTGCAAATCCTGTTTTTATACACAGATTAACAGAAAAAGATCGAACTCATGGACCATGAACTGCACATATTGAGACACGCAAAATCTGCATCGCCTGCCGAAGCAGAGAGTGATTTTCACCGGCTGCTTAAACCGCGTGGTGAACGCGATGCGACCAGGATCGGTCGGCATATGGTCGAAAACGGGTGGCGGCCGGATACCGTCATTGCTTCGCCTGCGGCGCGGGCACGGCATACCGTAGAACTGGTGCTCGCTGCGTTTGATGGCGTCCCGCCATCTATTGTGTGGAAAGAGCAGATGTATCTCGCCGAGCTTTCAGACCTTCTGGCGATTATCAGAGGTGCGGACGAGTCCGCGCGTCGCATGCTGATCGTCGGTCACAATCCAGGTCTTACTGTGCTCGCGCAGTGTCTGGGAGACGTCGGCGATGCTGGCGACCGTCTTGTGCTGGCGACGGGTACGCTGATCCGTCTCGGTGTCGACACGACGTGGGCCGACATCAAGACCGCACGCCATCGTGTGCTTGACATTGTTCATCCGAAGGGTCTCGCATGACGGACGCCTCAACAGAATCCGAAATTCGCGTCCTGATCATCGACGACGACGTTAATATTCGCAATGTCCTTCGCGCCGTTCTGGACGAAAAGGGGTGTCGTTGCAGTCTCGCTGCCGATGGCAGGCAGGCGCTCCAGGAATTGCTCCGGGCAGAGTTCGACGTCGCAGTCGTCGACATCGTCATGGAAGTTATGGATGGCTATACGTTTCTGGACGAAGCACTGAAGATATGTCCGTGGCTCGGCGTCATTGTCATCACCGGTTACTTTGACGGCGACGTCCAGAAGCGTCTGGATGCAATAGGCTCCTTTCCCACACTATTAAAACCGCTGGACTTCGAGCTGCTGCATCGAACGGTGAATGCGGCGAATGAGCGCAAGATTCAAAAGGTGCAGGAATCGGGCCAGGAACCGCTGATCCGCCTGCAGTACCAGCTCAACGTGTTGCGTACAATAAGTGAAACGGCCATCGATCATCATCAGTTTGTCGGGGCGCTCCATCATTTTTGCCTGAATCTCGCCACCCTGACGCCCAGTACCGTGGTTTCGCTTCTGGGGCAGGAAGCTGAGCAGTATGTGTTGATACACACGGTGAAGGCGCCGGTTACTGCAGACGCCTTGAGTACCGTGGAATCGACAATGCTCCGCCGCTTCAGTGCGACCAGTGGCTCGTCAATCGCGGCCGACGCCATTACGACACGTATTGATGGCAGCGAATGGGTGTCCGCGGACGGGATCGATACGCTCAGGGGTATATTCGTTGTGCCGATCATCATTGAGGGCGCTGTAATCGGCGTCATCGGCCTCTCTGCACCCGAGCATGAGGCCTACAGCGACAGCGACCGTTTCTTTGTGTACCACGCGGCAAACCACATCTCGATGGTATTGCTTGCTTTCGGCCGATTGCATCACAAGGCCAGCATCGACGGATTAACAGGCGTTCATAATCGCGACCGGCTGGAGGAAGAGCTGGAAGAAGTCTGGAGCCGGGCGAGTCGATATGGGCATCGGATGGCTGTGATCATGGTAGATATCGATCATTTCAAGAATATAAACGACACGCATGGCCACCTTGCAGGAGATCGCGTCCTGCGCGAGTTTGCCGGACTTGTCCGCGAATGCAGCCGCCGGTCCGATTTTGTCGGTCGCTATGGCGGCGACGAACTTGTCATACTCCTGCCGCACTCCGGCCTTCGCGCGGCGGAGGTGCATGCACGACGCCTGTTACACCGGGTTCGGGAGCAGCGATTCTGCCGGCCGGAGCTGGATCTTGCCGTAACCCTGTCGATCGGGATGGCGTCTAACGAAACCGACACTGACTGCACATGTGGTCTCGATATTTTGAATATCGCCGACAAGGGCCTTTATCGGGCTAAGAGAGAGGGGCGAGACCGTTTTTGTAAACCTGCCGGTGTGACGGTCGATTCACGTGCCGATCGGAACAACCGGACACCATCCTAACGAGGTGTGGATCGCGTGCGCCCACCAGAATTTATCTATGTCTTGATCGTTGATGATGAAGCGGGGATGCGCGACATGTTGGTGCACTGCCTTGGCAACGCCGGTATTCACGCTGTTGCCGCCGAGAGCGTGCGGACCGCGATCGACAAGCTGGACGCAACCGCATTCGATCTGGTGATCTCGGACGTAGGTATGCCCGACCAGTCGGGTGCGGATCTGTTCGAGTATGTTCTCGAACACCACGCGGGGTTGCCGTTCGTATTCATGACGGGTTGTCCAGATCTGGATTTGGCGCTGGATACACTGCGCCGCGGTTGTTGTGATTATATTGTTAAACCATTCGAAATTCATGAACTCACTGCGAAGGTCCAGGACATTGTTGCCAAGTCGCGACGACAGGCAGCCGAAAAAGATGAGCTGGCACGGCTCAAGGATGAGCTAAATACCAGGCTGAAGGAGTCTCAGATCTTCAAGGACGTCATCGATGCGACGGACGACGGTCTTCTGATACTGGATCCCTCCGCCGAAATCGTAAGTGGCAATCCCGGGTTTGAACGGTTGAGCGGCTGCACACCGTCGGCATATCTCAATCGTGATGTCACGGTTCTTGAGGCGGGGATTCTCGGCGACATGGATACCCGTGATGCGTTACACCGGGCAGCGTTGGACGGGCCGGTCAGCCAGGAGATTCACGGCCGCGGTGATCATTCCACAGTGATAATTTCACATGTAACCGTATTGCCGATCCGGAATGATCGCGGCGAGCTTTTTGCGCATGCACTGCTGCTCCGCGACATTACCAAAAAACGTCAGCTTGAGCGGCAGGTGATCAACGAACTCACGAACACAAACCGTGCGCAGGAGGCGCTAATTTTCGGTCTGGCGCGACTTACCGAAGAGCGCGATCAATGCACCGGCTTCCATCTCGAACGAATCCGTAATTACTGCCGGGTTTTAGCGCGTGATCTGAGCGCACATCAGCGATACGGCGCGGCGGTCGATGAGGAATATATCGACCTGATATATCGTACCGCACCGTTGCACGATATCGGCAAGGTCGGAATACCGGACAATATTCTCCTGAAACGCGGTCGCCTCACGGAAGCGGAGTTTGAAATCATGAAACAACATCCGGAGATTGGCCAGCGAACGCTGGATGACATTCGCCGCTTGTACGGCGACACCGATTTTCTGGATATGGGTGGAGATATTACCTATTGCCATCACGAATGTTTCGATGGCAGCGGCTATCCGCGTGGCCTTGCAGGGGACGCCATTCCATTGTCCGCGCAAATCTTGACGGTGGCAGATGTATACGATGCACTGACGTCCGAACGACCGTACAAAGCGGCTTTCGATCATAACAAGACGATCGAAATAATGACGCGAGAGTGTGGTACACGATTCGCGCCGGATTTATTCCACGTATTCATGGCCATTGCCGACAAATTCGATGCGATACGGACAGAATTCGCGGACGCGTTATTGGCGGGAAGTCGGGGCCGCCCCGCCAACTGATCGGTTTATTCACAGCCGATCGCGTTGTTGCGGCAGCAGCGCGTGCGTCCGTAACCGTTGCCACTCCAATTCGAAGTTTGGTGTAAAAATACCGGCGCCAAGTTGCCGATCGACCGCTTCGATCGACCATTCCTCCGCTGCATCCAGCTCGGATTTCTGGATCGTATACGGTCCGTCGTGAATGACGCGAAATGTATCTATGAGTTCCGATTCGCGGTCGGTCTCCCATATGTAACGGTACAGGTGTTTCAGTGTGTTCGAGGTAATGCCCAATTCCTCCGCCATCTCACGGTGCGCTGTTTCTTCCATCGTCTCGCCGGGAATCATGTGGCCGCCCACCGACGTGTCCCATTTCGATGGTTGAATGTCCTTTGTTGCGGCGCGCTTCTGTAGGACTACGTTGCCGTCGGTTTTGAATATAAAGACGTGTATTGCGCGGTGCAGCAGGCTGGGATCGGAGTGGCAGCGCTTCCGCTCTGCAAGACCCACCGCGCTGCCGTCGCGGGTTACGATTTCAAGTAATTCTCCGCTCATGTCAGCAATGGAATTTTATGTGATCTAAAGTATCGTAAGGTTTTAACTTCGCCTGCAGTGGTGTAGCCGGACCGCAGTGAATGGGAATGAACACGAGGAGATTAGATGAGCCAGGTACCGAGCCTATCGGCATATGATACTGTGATGGCGTTGAAAAACAACCTTGGCAGCGTCATTCTCGGTAAGGATGAAATTATCGATTTCATACTTGTTGACCTGATCAGCTCCTGGAACGTACTTCTCGAAGCTGTGCCCGGAGTCGGCAAGACAACGCTGGCAAAGGCATTGGCTAAATCGGTCGCTGGTCGATTCAATCGTGTGCAATTCACGCCCGATCTCTTGCCGGCGGATATCGTTGGCGGGTCGATCTACAATCCCAAGTCCGGTGAGTTTGCCTTTCACCCAGGTCCGATCTTTGCAAATATCATCCTTGCGGATGAGGTCAATCGCGCCTCACCGCGAACCCAATCTGCGCTGCTCGAATCCATGACGGAAGGACAGGCGACTGTCGAGGGGGTCAGTCATCGGCTACCGCATCCATTCATAGTTGTTGCCACCCAGAACCCGGTCGAGTTCCATGGTACCTATCCGTTGCCGGAGTCGCAGCTTGACCGATTTATCATGCAGCTGAAACTGGGATATCCGGCGGAGGACAAGGAATACGAGATTCTTTTCGAGCAGAACCACGAGCATCCGCTCGACCGCCTGCAGCCGGTCATGGATTGTGCCCGCATCCGTGAGGTCCAGGCACAGGTGCGAGAGGTCGGCGTTGAAGCAAGCGTCGGGCGGTACCTGCTTTCACTGGTCCGCAAGACTCGGGATCACACCCGCCTCACCCTCGGCGCAAGTCCGCGAGCGGCATTGATGCTCTTTCGGGCGTCGCAATCTCTGGCGTTTCTGCGGCAAAGGGATTATGTGATACCCGACGACGTTCGTACGCTGGCTGTGCCCGTTCTGGCGCACAGAATTGTCCTCGATTCGAAGGCGCGTTACGCCGGTGTCGATAAAGCCGCAGTCATCAAGGAAATCCTCGAATCCATAGCGGTTCCGGTTTGAATCAGATGTCGGTTATGACCTTGGTCCGTCGTGTGATACGCTTCCTGCGTCGTTTCGATAAGATCTTCTTCGACGGTCCGGCAATATACAACTATCCGGGACGCGCGATCGACGGGTACCGGTCGGTAAACGTCATGGTTGCGCACTGGATTCGAGCATTTGGTGTATCCCGATTCACGCCTGCCGGACGCATCCTGATCCTGGCGACTGCCTATTTCTTGCTCGGAGGTATGCTCACATTGCTGATGCCGATTTATCTGCTGTCGATCACGCTGTTATGTCTTTTTCTGGTAGACATTGCGATCGGCTGGTGGCTTCGGCCCAGTCTCGAAATTCGCCGGATCATGCCGGAATCGGCCTCGGCGAATGTCCCTATTCAGCTCGATTACACTATCAAAAATCGATCGTCGCGACCTGCGCTCGACGTGTTTGTCGATACGGTCCCGTTTCAATCTGCCGTCACCCTGGTGCGCGACCGTGCGTTTATCAGTGCCCTCAAGCCGAATGAGACCGAAACGGTTGCAAACGAAATTCGGATTCATCGCCGGGGTCAGTTCATGCTGCCGCTGCCTGTTGCCGACACGTCGTTTCCGTTCGGACTGTGGCGTTGGGGGAGCCACGGTCCTGCGAATCGCCCCATCCTGGTGTATCCCGACTATACACCGCTGGCGGCGCTGAGCCTGCCGCATGCGCATTCGGACCACTCGGCCGGTCATATGGCGTATTCGTCATCTGCCGGCCAGGCGATGGAATTCCTGGGGTGTCGCGAGTTTCGCTATGGGGACAATCCCCGTCATATTCATTCGCGGTCATGGGCGCGGTTGGCGCAACCGGTGGTCAAGGAGTTCAGCGACGAGCATACGCAACATTGTCTGGTCTACATCGATACATTTACGCACCAGCAATCTTATCTACGCCGGTTGTTTAAGAAGCCGAACCCACAGTTCGAGGCCTGTTTATCGCTTGCCGCTGCAACGCTGGATTACCTTGATCGACACGACTATCGTATCGATCTGTTCACGGCGGGGCGTGACGGCATTCATATCGCCGGTCTGCCTGGCTCGACGCAGCTGGAAGAGATGTTAACGGGGCTTGCCGCGGTTGACGATCGATCGGGCGACGCTTTCGACGAAAGTGAGGTTCGGTTGGGGTGCGATATCGGCGCGATGACATGCGTTGTCGTGTTTATGCTGGACATGGATGCCGCCCGTCTGCGGTTTATGCGGACTTTGGAGGAGACCGGCGTGAGTCTGCGAGGAATTTGCGTTTCGGACCATGCGCTGCCGACGGGGCTGCCTGATTACATTACCCACGTAACGCCAGTCGACATTGTCGGCGGCACGGTGACATCGCTATGATAATAGGTGTGCTCAGGATCGAGTTGGAGCTGGTTGCGGTCGGGTCGCTGAAGGACAAGCGTCGAATTCTCAGCCGGATCAAGGATCGTGTTCGGAACAAGTTCAACGTTGCGATCGCCGAGATCGAGGGCAATGACATCCTAAATTATGCTTGTCTCGGCGTTGTTACCGTCAGCAACGATCAGCGTTTTACCAATACGGTCATCAATAAGGTAGTAAATCTCATTGAAGACATCCGCGGTTGCATGATTGCCGACTATACCACAGAGTTTCTGGTGGAAAATTAACTCGGGCTACGCGACACGCTTACGACGCGTCACATCCAGGAATCGCTTGCGCAGCCTCACATTGCTCGGCGTCAACTCAAAGAACTCGTGTTAGCGGTGTCGCCTTCTGCCAGTTCCAGCGAAATATTGGTTCTGGTTGCCCGCACCAGGCGCTCCTGTCAATCCCTGGTGGTGACCCACGCGAAGCAGTGACTTCAACGACATGTTATGTGCGACCTTCTCTTCCTTTCGCCTACGTTCTTTTTACTTCCGACAGCACAACTCAACAATTTCCTCTAACTGAGTGTCGAATTCAGCCTCTTCATCAAAGCTGAGACCTCCAACTCGCTTCGATTCGTCAAACATACCGGGCGGTCAATTTGAACCAAATTGGTATCACAGCACCTTGGTGAAATCTTTTCTTGACCTGAGCGCCAAACGTCTGAATGCGATGCTTCCGGACACCCCGCTGGCATGCAATTCGAATAATCCCGCTTATCTCAACGTGCTCCTGGATGGTTGCGACAGTCTTGAACAGCGCTTCAGTCGGATTGACGCAACTGAAGTTCGCGACAGTCTGGCCGCTGCTCAATCCAGTGGTAAGGTCTTTTCGAAACCGCGACGAGCGCGTAAGGTACTTCTGATTCATTCATGCAACCTCTGCTGCGGCCACAAGAACTCAGTAATGCTGTTCATTTGAACGCCCTGTTTCTTCCGTGCTATGGCGACCAATGCGGGCGATCACTTTACAGATAGCAGCCGGCTCGAGCTCGGAGCATAACTGGAACTGTAAAGTGGTCGCCCGCACCGTCGACCTGATGCCCCCCAATTGGACGTTCACTTTTGCAGGGCTTTAGCTCAGACCCGGGATCTGGACAACCAGTCGCTCCCCTGCAACTTATGGCGGATGCACTGCAAAAAGTTTGCATGCATTCGCTATCGGAGAAATGTAGCATGCGCGGAAATCCCACAACAACATGTAACACGCTTGCTGATAACGACTTGCCCAGCGATCGATCTGTCTAAAGGCGGTACTCAGTCCGATCGATCGCGGGGGAAGGCGGTATAAGCAAGCGGGGTACATGTTGGTGTGGGATTTCCGCG
>JAJFLQ010000203.1 GCA_021772615.1 Verrucomicrobiota bacterium
CCCCCCCACCCCTGCTAGACGGTGCAAGGATGATGGCATTCAACTTTACAGACGTTCGAGCCTACACTATCGAGCCCTGGGCGACAATTGCCCTCAGCGTGTCGGACAGAGCGGCAATGGCGTCATTGCGGACAGCCGTGCCTGTCGGCAGACAAATTATCCTGTCGCAGATCATTTCAGTTTTTGCTAACCGCTTCCGCGAATCCGGATACAATGTTCGGTACGGTTCGGCGCGGTGGCAGCCTGGATAAAAATAGCGGCGTGCAAGGATATTGTTGGCGTGAAGTCGATCGATAACGTGATCTCGTGTTGCGCCGGCAATATTTTCGTCGATCTCAACTACGATGTATTGATAATTGCTGTGTTCAGACGTGGAATATTTCATGAGCGATAGTCCAGGAATTCCTTGTAGATCGCTAACGTATAGCTCGTAGGCGTCCTTGTTTACGCTAATTATTTCGGCGAGACATTCCAAGCCCGTCAATCCCATCGCAGCACAGATTTCTGTCATCTTACCGTTGGTACCGATGTAGACAACATTATCCATTCCCTGAAACCCGAAGTTCTGCATCAGCCGTATCTTGTTGGCCAAATTATCGTCGTTAGTCGTCACGGCGCCGCCCTCGAAGGTATTGAAGACCTTCGTCGCGTGGAAGCTGAAGACTTCGCACGCCCCAAAACCGCCGATTCGGCGGCCGTCATGTGAACAGCCGAACGCATGCGCTGCGTCGAACATCAAGGTCAGGCCGTGCTCATCAGCGATGGTTTTGAGAGCATTGATGTTGCACGGCCGGCCCCAGATGTGGACACCGAGAATTCCGGTGGTTTTGTCGGTGATGTGATTTTCGACCTCGATCGGGTCAATGTTGTGCGTTTCCGGATCGATATCGCAGAAGACCGGCTTGATGCCCTGCCACTGCAATGCGTGCGCGGTGGCGACAAAGGTAAATGACGGTATAATGACCTCGCCGGTTAATCCAAGAGCACGTATTGCGATCTCGAGGGCAATCGTGCCGTTACACATGCATATGCAATGTTTGACGCCGAGGTAATCCGTGAGTACCTGCTCAAACTCACGAACCATTGGCCCGCGATTTGTTAATCGCCCGCTTTTGAAGATTTTGCGAACGCGTTCGATGAACGCGTCCTCGTCATACAGATTCGGCGCGCCGACGTGCAAAACTCCCGCATCAGGCATTTTTTTCGGCATCATCGACCCTAAGGCTGGCTATCTTGGCGGAAATTGAGTATGTCTTCGACAGCTGATAATAGTTGTTATTATTAATGCATCACATCGTGGACGACGTCGAGAAACGCGTTGCCGTATCGTTGATCCGGCTCGAGATAATTCCCTTCGGCCCATTCATTCCAGGACTTGACGAATATGATCCTCGTGTCCGCCGGCCGATCTGCAACCATGTCGACTGCCTCCCGCAGGTGTTTTCGGAACAGGTCCGGTGTGGCATCCTGAAGCACACGCCCATCCCGTCCACATCTGGCGGTATTGTCCCAGCCTGGTATGACACATGGGAATTGCGTACAGCCGTCGCGCACCTGTTTTACGCCGTACCGAATGGCCTCGCTGTAATGGTAAACGGAGGGGTCGGTACCATATTCCAGCATTAGTCCTCTCGGTCCCCGCCGAAATTTCTTTTTGAGCCAATACCACGGACTGCGGGGAACGGTTTCGAGATAGTTGAACAACATCGACGGGTAGTGCGGCGTCGACGCATCGAAACCGTGGGCGACGGGGTCCCACATTGGATTCGCCACGCCGACAAAATACAAGCCTTTCAGGCCGGCCTTCGATGCCTGGTGTCTCCACGAATCTGTGAACGACCGCGGATTCGGCAGATTTATTGGGTCGTAGATGACAAAAATCGGCTTGCCGTCCACGGTCATATAGCGATGATCGGTGAAGGCGTCGAGAACGGTGTAGAAATGTGCCTTGAAGTCCGCTTCGCCAGGATACGTCTGTTCGATCAATATCCGATCGGGTGCGCCATGCCAGATCCCTGTCCAGCTTTGATTCGCCCATGCAAGGCAGAATGGAAATTCCGGCTCGCCGGATGTCAATACCTCGTTAAACGGCCGTTCGAGCAGTCGTTTGCCGTCGAACCAGTAGTGCCAGTAGCAAAAGCCCCCGATGCCGTGCGCGCTCGCCAGCTCCGCCTGGGCGGCACGTGTTTCCGGGACCCGCAGATCGTAGTATCCCAGATCGGCCGGGAGCCGTGGCTGGTAATGGCCGCGAAACAGCGGGGTCGCCCTGGAAACATTCGTCCACTCGGTAAAACCTGTCCCCCACCACGCATCGTTCTCGGGAATGGGATGAAACTGCGGCAGGTAAAAGGCAATGAGTCTGGTATTAGGCATAGCGGAGAGGAGAGGAAAAAAATATCGACCCGATCCTCGGGTACGGTTTTGGGCCGGCTACGTACTGGAGGCCTTCAATGTGGGTCGCGCGGAAATAGCCGCGGATTGCATGCATTGTTCAGCCCAACCATTCACGGGGATTCAGCGCGCGCGCAACTGCAAAAAACACGTATACTACCTTACCACGCACAAAACGCAATTGCGCCGTGGCGCCCGTCGCGAATCTCAATGTCGCGGATTCGCAGTAGTCGCGGACAACGTGTAGCGTCGCTGCCGGGCTCGGCGTCCGTCGACGCTACAGTATCGAGGGCGTATCGTGATCGGAATTACCTGACTCATGTGGAAAATTTGGATATACATTCGATCCCGAAACCGTCGGCGCCGCAAGCAACAACCGAGACTGCACAAAATTCAACTTGCGGAACAACGCTTACTTTACCTCCCCATTCCCAAGAACGCCTGTTCGTCGACCAAACACGCGCTGTATGAGATCGAATTTGGAAGCGCGTTCGATAAAGAGACATATGTCCTGAAAGGAATTCCAGATATTCATCATTACTACAAGCGAAGGCCGGACGCCCATGCAACGAGGGACGATCTGCTGGACCTTACCTCCACGACGCGCTTCAGCATCGTTCGTGATCCATTGGACCGTTTGGCATCCTGTTATCTGAATCGCGTCGTGGCCCTCGGTGATCTCGAATCCAGCCAAGCAGAATTGCTGTCTGCCGAATTGCCGCAACTCCCTGACTTTAGCACGTTTATCCTGAAGCTGGATCAATACCGGACACTGAATGCGAGCATTGCTTACCACACCAAATCACAGTCCCGTTTCCTCGGGCACAGCCTGGAGTATCTCGATAAGGTATTCCCGCTCGAAGACATGCAAGCGGTAGAAGGCCTGTTACGATCCTACGTTCCAGAGTTGAAATTACGGCACGAGAAAAGATCGACATATTCTACCCACCCGGCAAAAACGATTGCAAGACCAGTACTGGAGCATGCCATAGACATTCTTGAGGAAGACTATGCATTCCTCAAGGAATTCTACTCACCAGATTCTGCGATTGATCGTTACGCGTCCTGACATGACGCCGTTCGGAAAGCATGAACGGCGCAAATCCTAAATGCCAGGCACAAAATCCCAAATAAATTCCAAATTCGAAACAAGAAGCAACCGCTACGTCATTCTCGATGCGGAACATCGAAAAATGCCCCCTCCGGCTCGGTTGCCGAAGTACGGCAAGGGCTAATCGATTGCGAACGAATCTGAAAGAATTGCCATGAGTTTCCGCGAGATGGCGTAGTGCCAATAGGGGCCGGGGTGCGGGTCGAAGCCCTCGATATTGTCACGAATAAAATAGTCAAAATCCTCCGGTAATGCGGAAATTAACGTGACGCGGTCATTCATGAGCTTTCTGACCGGGTTGTCCTTGCTACCCCCGAAATGCAGGAGATAAACCCTTGCCGAGGTATTGTCGGCAATATAGTTAATCAACACTGCGGTAACGTTTGATTTCTCCACAGATCCCGGACTGGATTCGTCGCAGTAACCGTTGTTAAAGAGACAGTTTTCCTCGATATAGTCCACCAATATCCCGCCTGTCTCGTCCAGTTGAATTCGCGGAAGTTTCAGTCTGCTGTTCAGAAGTCGAGGATCGTATTTTTCGCGCCATTTACTTGTCTGGATCAAGCGAACCGGATCCACAACATGGCGAATATCGTAAAAGTCTGCATACCCAAGTAAGATGATGTCCTGCGATCTGATATCGTGCTTTACGGTATCAAATCGCAGGTAAGCCTGCGTGAGGCTATACCCGCCAAGGGCAAATAGCTTCACGTCCGCTTCCGGCATAGCTTGCTGCAAATGATAGGAAAACGTCTGTTCATCGTTCACCCCGCTTCCAAATACGAAACTATCGCCAAAGATATAAATCTTTGGCCGCGGCATGTCCGTGCGACTGCCGGTCCACCTGGAGCCATCAGGATTTATCGTGACTTTAATCTTAAACGCCTGCCACTCGCGTCGGGAACCGCGACGACGGAGATACGTATGCGTATAGGTCCCCGGCAAAACTGAATAACCATACAGATCGTCGGCCACAAAAAAAGGATGGGGCGTTGATGATCGGTCGTACTGATATTCCGAGAAATCTTCACCGCGATATCTGGATCTGAATGCCCGACCCAGTCTACGCATCACGTTTACAAGAGACAGGTTGCTGCGGTCGCGCTGCCGGATCCCGGATTCACGATGGATGAGACGATCGTAATAGACCAGGGCCAGGGTCGACAGCATTTCCATCAGCACAATCGCCAGCAACACCGCCAATATCCCAAAAATAATTTTCTTCACATTCATCAATGTATGTCATTCCCCTGCATAGCAATAACAGCAATTGCGAGGAAGCGCATGCTGCGTGATCGTCTCGGCCGCGCACCGAATTCAAGCTCCAAGTACCACTTCAATGATCCTGCGAATTCGGCTGCCTGCAGTATCGATGTCATGACGTTTCTTTACCTTTTCAGCCGTTCGATTATCTATCGTTACCCGCATCGCTACATCCCCGATCAAGTCTTTGATGTGATCTGCCATGGTGCGCCATTTCTACCGGCACTATGGCCAACAAAGAGAATGCGGACCGCCAATGAATCATACCTATAGGCTCGGCCAGATGCGCCAATGAAACGGTTTGGACTGCTCCAATGAGGTCGCACTCGTACCGTATCCACTTCGATTCACAAAAGGGTCGTCGCTTGACTCACATCCGAATATTGTTATTCTTCAATATAATGGGCGCTATAGAACATCAAAACAATACTGTAGTTAACAAGATTCGCACGGCATGAGAAGGCACCGCATTCGCAAACAAATCCTGGCCCTTTGCCGGAGAATACCTTCACGTAATCGCGACTTTTTCCGACTGCTAGGGCTTACGTGCAAGGAGCGACTTTCGCCACCTGTCTGGGATAATCATCCAGTGCCCCCGCCAAAATTTCGCCAGCTCACCACGCTCAATCACATTTCCGTCGATGAGCATATCAACGAGGGCAAACAGGCCGCCGACATGATTATCGAGGCAACAAAACGGCATGGCGTAAGATCCGGCACGATCCTTGATTTCGGCTGCGGGTGCGGTCGCGTCCTGCGGCATATCCATAAGATCAATCCGCAATCAAACCTATGCGGAACGGATGTGGACGGACAAATGATAACCTGGAACCGCCGACATCTCTCCGGCCTTGCACAGTGGTCCGTAAATAATTATTATCCGCCGTCGAATCTTGAAGCCAACAGTTTTGATCTGATCATTGCGATTTCGGTGTTCACTCATATGGACGAAGAGGCCCAGCGCGAGTGGCTGATTGAGCTCAAGAGGATCCTGGCTCCCAAAGGTGTGGCAATGATCACCGTCCTCGAACTGAATCGGCAGGAGTTGAATGAGCACTGGGACTATCGGGATGAAACTGGTATGTGCTATCGTTATCGACGAAGCGAATGGTTGAAGCGGAAATGGTTAAGATCAGTTCCACGCCACGAATACTATATCGGCGCCCGACATACTGAGCAGCATTGCCGCGTCGTATGGGGAGATATCCTCACCTTCCGCGAATTCCGCCCTCGCGCCCTCCGACATACACAATCCCTCGTGGTGCTACGGAAAAATGACTGAGAAACGGTCTTTTGAAATTCCTGGGGGCAACCCGCTCTTCGGTGATGTGCGACTATGCGGCGCCAAGAATTCCACTCTGCCCATAATTTGCGCAGCGTGTCTTGGAGAGCGCCCGACAACGCTGCAAAACGTTCCGACGTCGCTAAATGATGTCAAGGTGCTCGTTTCGCTGTTGCGGGAGATGGGGGCCTCTATTGAGGCCGAGGGTACAGTTCTGACATGCGCTCGCGGCAGCTTCCCGAAGACAGAAATCGCGCCGGTTTCGGCAGAGCGAATCCGATATTCCCTTCTGCTCCTGGGAATGGCGGTCGCCGTGGACAGAAGAATGCGCATTCCACTCCCCGGCGGGTGTCGCATTGGTCTCAGAAAACACGATTTACACGTTATGAGCTTGCGCGCACTGGGGCATGAGGTTACGGACGACCACTCAGGCATCGCGGTGCGTCCAGCCAACGGAAAGGCTGCGATCATCGCATTCCCGATCGCCACAACATCGGGAACTGAGAATGCTATTCTCGCGGCGCTTTCAGCGAGCGGCGTTACCGAAATCCACAATGGGCACGTGCGACCGGAAGTTCTGGATTTCATACATTTTCTGCGGCTAATGGGTGCAATGATCACCTGTCGAAACGGCCGAATATTCATTGCAGGACAACACGCCCTCGAAGGCGGCGTAACGTATTCAATCATGCCGGCGCATGACGAAGCCGTGACGTATTTCGCCGCCGTCGGAATGGCCGGCGGCTGCATCACGGTGACCGGCATCGACGCCCACCAGATTCCCGCGGAACTGGATGCCTTACAGCAGATGGGGCTGAAAATCGACGTCAAGCCACAGGCGATTACAGCCGAACGGAATGGAAGTCTGCGCGGCATCGAGCTGGTCACCGGTGCGTTCCCCGGCGTGGGTTCCGACATGCAACCAATCTTCACCGCTCTGTCGACCATTGCCGCGGGCGAGAGTGCCATTCGTGACACACGCTTCTGCGATCGTTTTCAGTATGCCGATGAACTGCGCCGGTTCGGCGCCGACATTGAACGCAGCAACGATCAAATACGAGTACGCGGCGTATCACATCTTCACCCTGCCGAGATCTCATCGGCACTGGATATAAGGGGATCCGCGGCGGTTCTGTTGGCAGCACTGGCGGCAGATGGGAAAAGCGTGCTATCTAACGTTTATCAGCTGGAACGAGGCTATCACGAGATCGACATAAAGCTTCGACATCTCGGCGCTGCGATAAGCACGAGAACCAACGAACATCGGGAAAAACCTGACACGACGACGGACGAGCAGGAACTTCGAACGCCATGAATTGTGAGACCGCCCAATCATTATTATTTCGAGAACGGGTTCCCCTGGCCTCGTTCTCAACGTTGAGAATCGGCGGTACGGCGCACGTCTTGGCAACCCCGAATTCTGTCGATGACTTCATATCCGTCCGCCGCTTCGCCAACCAACGTGGCTTGCCGATCTATGTGATTGGCAAGGGGTCGAATCTATTGATCGACGATGGACTGATAAAGGCCGTTGTCTGCCGGTTCGGAGCGGACTTCTCGTATGCCCGCATAACCGGCGACGTAGTCACCGCCGGTGCGGCGATGCCGATGCCGAAATTGGCGAAAATCTGCATGCATCACGGTGCATCTGGTTACGAATGGATGGCCGGCGTGCCCGGTACGGTCGGCGCCGCCGTGGCGATAAATGCGGGTACGCATGATGGATGCATTCGAGATCAACTATTGACGGCTACCGTCATGGCGCGCAATGGCTCGATCAGCTGTAAACCGGTGAGCGACTTGCAACTCCGGTATCGCGGCTCCCGAATTCTGGACACCGGCGCCTGTGTACTCGAAGCAACGTTTCGGCTCACGACATCTGCCTGTCCCGCTGCGATCAGGGAAACAATGCGTGCCTACATGGCTGAACGGCAGCGGAAGTTCCCGCTCGGGTTAGCGAATTGCGGCAGCGTTTTCAAACGGCCGGACGCCGGCGAAGGGCCGTACTGCGGCCAACTCATCGAGGCGGCCGGTCTAAAAGCCCTGCAGCGCGGAGATGCTGAAATCAGTGAGCGCCATGCAAATTTCATCGTGAACCGTGGACATGCCTCTGCCGACGACGTACGTTGGTTGGTTGACACGATGCGGGACCGCGTTTTTCAGGCTACGGGCGTCTTGCTTGAACGCGAATTGCGCTACCTGCCGCATGACCACAAGCCTGCATTTGCCTGATCCCTGATACTGCTGCATGCCGATTCTGACTGTCATCACATCGACCCGCAACAAGGGCGATTACAACATTGCCGCGACAAGGAGTATCCTGCAGCAAACATTCGCCGACTTTCGCTACATCCTCGTCAACGACGGCTCAACGGATGACACGCGATCCATTCTCAAGGAATTCGACGACCCGAGATTGGATATTGTTCACCAGGAGAACAAGGGCTTTACAAGAACCTTCTGCGAGACTCTCGCGGAGGTGACCACGCCGTATGTGGCGATACACGGAGCCGGAGATATTTCTCACCCCGAACGCCTGGAAAGGCAGATCGCTTATCTTGACGCTAACAGTTCTGTAGGTGCAGTAGGCTGTTTCGTTGAACGCACCACGGCGGACGGACGTTCGCGTCACGTGCTGCAACAACACAAACCGGTGATAGATACGGCAGACGATATCATCGAGGCAAACTGTTTCACGCACGGAGAAGTTGTCTTTCGTCGGGCCGTCTATCTCCAGGCAGGAGGATACCGTCCCTTTTTCACCTATTGTCAGGATTACGACCTGTGGTTTCGGATGGTTGAAATCGCAAGGCTGGCGATAATTGACTGTTTGCTGTATAGACAAGTCATGATACCTGAAAACTCGATCAGCTGCTGCCTGTCAAAGACCGAAGAACAGCTATTATTTGCTGCGTTTGCCCGTCATCTGGCACGTCGCCGGCTGGCCGGCGACCAGGATCCGCCGGCGACAATGTTATCGGAGGCTTTTCAGAAATGCCGCAGGTCACTTTGCGCTGAAGAACGCAGACGAATTGCCTGGATAATGTTCGCTACCGGCCGCATGAACTACCGGGGTACTGGAAGCATAGCGATTTGGATTGAGGCGGCGAAAACGGCACTGAAATACTGGCCGGCTCACAAGCATGCAAGAAAACTTGTGGTCTGGTCGCCCCTGCTTTTACTCGCACGCAGATTGAACAGTGTGAAAATTGAACGTCTCATCATGAGACGATATCGGCGCTGGTTGCGAGCGGAAGATACACGACCGAACGCTGGGGCTCCGCGAATCCCCAAAGCCAAATGAAAGGCGCCCGCGTTTTTCGGCACAACAGGTTATCGGTCATGATGGTACCGGATGCCGTCAAGGCTGCAACGCACAAAGGCTGCCAGAGCTCGATAGCGTACGCTCAACCGTCTGTAAAGTTGAATGCCATCATCCTTGCACCGTTTAGCAGGGACGCGGCGTGTTGATAAAGGACGTTCAACGATACAGCTCTGTCCAACTCTGGTTAACGTTTGCCGGGGGA
>JAJFLQ010000204.1 GCA_021772615.1 Verrucomicrobiota bacterium
CTTTTCAAGAATATCAGAATCCATTCCGAAAACCTCCGTAACTCTCAACGTTCACGATGCCCCGCGACACACGCGAATGCGATGTATCGTGAGCGCAACACCACCGCGACACGCCGAAATCGACTGTCGGGCTGAAAAACACCGTCAAGTATAACGCCCATCGCCAACATTGCAACTTCAACCTGATGGCCGATACCGTGCCGAAACGACGGACGACAAATAGGTTCCGACCCGCCGGCGACTGCCGATCGCACGCGGATCGGCAATGGTTTTGGAATTTGCATTGTCGGCTGTGATCTCGTATACTTGAAACCGCGAACGCTTACTTCAAATCCATTGGAATCACTGAGGCAACAGCCTTGCACGTACTGGCGGCAACGTAACGGTAGGGGCAGAATACGACATGCACACAGTCCATCCGCGAGATCAGCCTCCTAAACGTGTCCGACATCGGAGCCGATTCACATTAATCGAACTGCTGGTTGTGATCGCCATCATTTCAATACTCACCAGCATACTCTTGCCAGTGATTGGCAAGGCCAAGGACAAAGCGCGATTTACGCGATGGGTGAGTTTCGCCCGTCAGTTGAAGACCGACAGTTCGGTGATTGCCATGTACGACTTCCAGGAGGGCAAGGAGCTCGTGGTTAACAACACAACCGTCGACCTCGATACGCAACCGCATTTTCGTCCGGAGAACATGAACGGCGCGATCAGCAGCCTGGACAACGGGATCAGTTGGGTTGAGGGGCGTTGGCGGAGCAAATTCGGCCTCTCCTTTGAAAATGGTAATCCGGAAACAATTGTTATCCCGAATAACGACATCTTCACCGGTATGTCGCGTATTACCGTGGCCGTCTGGGCGCGGCAACGTCCCAACGGCCCGGCGCAGCAACACATCGTATCGGACGGTCAGGGCTGGTGGATCGAGGTCGACGATGCGGGAGCGATTTTCGCCAACATCGATTTTTCTTTTATTGGCGACTTCCAGACAGCACCAACTGCGGCGTTGCTCGACGATCGTCAGTGGCACCATATCGTGATGATGTGGGACGGCGCGGATCTATCGGTGCATGTGGACGGCACAGAGGTTGGGCGTACGAATGTTCCGGGTATCGAATCAGCGACGATTTACAATAACGGTGATGTCGACAATCTGGTCGATTTACCCGAAGACCTACTGGGAATCGGCTGGAATCCCGATCCCGGCGTGGGACCGAATCCTTTTTTCGGCGTGATCGACGAAGTGGTAATTTGGAACCGTGAGTTGACCCCATCTGAGATTCTTGACCACTATAGATCGGGCCTGCCGTGACCCGCAGCTGCCGGCGAACACCCTGTTTTTTGCGCCGGCGATGCGTTGATTTCCGTGCGGCCTCCTGTATAGTCCGTTTTCGAATTGAATTACAAGCCGCGTACGGCCGATGCTACCGGTCCGCGGGACCTATGCGATAATGTCTTGTGAACCGAGTCAGGCGGGGAACCGAGCAGCTCTAAGCAAAGAGATTATGCGCCGTAGGACTACCTGCGGGCCGGTATCATCGGTCTTCCCTTAAGGTTTACCACCACACATGGCATACGAAGTCCTGGCCCGCAAATGGCGTCCGCAGCGATTCCGCGAAGTCCTCGGGCAGCAGCACATCACGCGGACCTTGCAGAATGCCATCCTCAAGAGCCGCGTCGGCCACGCTTACCTCTTTGTAGGCCCGCGAGGCACCGGCAAGACTACAAGTGCACGGATCTTCGCCAAGGCGCTCAATTGCACCAGCCCGGAAACCGGCGACAACGGCACGATCGAACCGTGTTGCACATGCGACACCTGCCGAGAAATCGCCGCCGGAACCTGTCTCGATGTGATGGAGATAGACGGCGCGTCACACAACAAAGTAGACGACATCCGCGAACTACGCGAGCATGTGCAATATACGCCGACCAACGGTCGTAAATACAAGATATACATCATAGACGAAGTTCACATGCTGACAACGGCAGCATGGAACGCGCTGCTCAAAACGCTCGAAGAACCACCGCCGCACATTAAATTCCTGTTCGCCACAACAGAAGCGCATAAAGTTCTTCCCACGATCACATCCCGATGCCAGCGTTTCGACCTGAAACGCATTGCCGTACCCGTTATCGTTAGCCGACTCAGGCACATTGCGGATAATGAAACGATTGCCATCGCGGATGATGCATTGAATGTCATTGCCCGCGCGGCGGACGGCGCCATGCGCGACGCCCAATCGATTTTTGACCAGATGATCGCGTTTTGCGGCGGACGCAGCGGTGACGCCGAGATTACCGAGGACGATGTGACGGATGTCTTCGGTCTCTCCTCAAGCAGCGATATTCGCCAACTCATCGGCGCCCTGGCGGGGCGCGATGCGGGTGACGTCGTGCGGATCGTTAATCAACTGGCAGACAAAGGCCGTAATCTGGAACGGTTGTATGCGGACCTGCTTGTGAGCCTGCGAAATGTGATGGTATTCAGCTACGTGAAGCAGCCGGAAACCATCATTGAGCTGAGCGATTCGGAATTTGCCGAGTACAAGTCCCTCGCCGAGACCGCGCCACCGACCGTAATCCAACGTCTGATCGAAATACTGATGTCTCATGAGCAAGGCATGCGCACCTATCTCAACAAACGCATATTCATTGAGGTCACACTTCTGCGGGCGATGCACGATGCCCATGCCGTGACATTGGACGACGTGATCTCGAACCTGCGTGCTGCGCACGCCGCTGACCCGCAGCCACCCGCAGCCGCATCGGAGCAGTCGGCAGAAGCGCCGTCGCGTGACGTGACGCGGTCGCCGGAAGCACATGTTGGCGCCGACCAGGCGGCAACGCCGGCAGACGAATCGGAAACGTCCGTTTCGGAACAACCGGTCGATGAGCCGCCGCCGGAAAAATCACACGTGGCTGTCCCGGAAACGCATGACGACATGGCGCCGGATGCCGACGCACCGCAAACACCGACCTGCGATCCAACAACAGCACCGACCGACAGCGTAGCCGACGACCGGCCCGCCCCGAACCAACCCGATTCGGCGACACCGGAACGCAGCACAGACGCACAGGACCTTTTCGGCATCGAACCGATTGGAGCGGAATCGACACATACGTTGCCTGATACCGCGTCGACACCTGTTGCGGACGCTCCGGCTTCGCCAACAAAATCCGTGCTGCCCGAAAATACCAATGAAAGCGGTGTGATCGCGCATGACACGATGGACGTGTCGCCGGTCGAACGCTTCGATGCCGCCGGCAAGAAGCTGGTTGCCGGCAAGGCGGTACGCGCCGCGGTAGAACAAAATCCCTTTGTACAGTTGGCTTGCGAAACATTCGGCGGGCAGGTCGTCGATGCCCGGGGTTGATACATGTCGTGGATGAATCCAAAAAGGATCAATGGTTTATATCATGTCAAATCTTAATCGTATGCTGAAACAAGCGCAGAAAATGCAGCAGGATGTGCAACGTGCACAGGATGAGCTGGCCGACCTGGAATTGTCGTACTCCACAAACGGCGTCAGCGTAACCGCGAAGGGCGACTATTCGATCAAGGAGATCGTTGTTAACGAGGAGCTGTTCTCGTCCGGCGACAAGGAATTATTCGAAGACGTCATCCTTGTTGCCGTAAATGGCGCGATATCCAAAATTCGCGAAGAGACCGAAACGCGGATGTCCGGCATTACTGGCGGCTTGAACCTGCCGGGCATCCTGTAACCATCGTTTCAGTGGCGCCCCGGCCAACACATACACGATAAAGCCAACATGCTGCCACATGGCGCGGAAACGACGAGAGAGAAAAAAACCCCACGTAGCCCGGACTGCAGATCACGGTACGGACATCGCCACGCCGACACGACAGACGGAACAGGCCGTATCCGCGGCTTTGCTGCCGGATCGCAGGCCGGGCGGATCACGTGCCGTCGTGGCCACGATCGCGGCGGCGTTGCTGTTTCCCGTCGTGATCTTCCTTGTACTCGCCGCCAGGACGTCCAACACAGAAACCAGCACGGTGCCGATAAAGACATGGCGGATACGCGGCCAGACAATAGAGACGAACGGTGACAAAGTCGTTATTCAAACACGGAATGATCTCGATTTTCTGAAATACCAGATCGCTGAGTCCGATCCAACCTTCACACGTTTCACACTTGATTTTCTTGCAGAACGCCCCTTAAATGGGCAGCTATATTTGTGTTATCGCCGTGACGACTCCGTGGACACCAACCAACTCCAGCTTTACGGACTCACGCACTTTGTACCACGGCCGAGCGAATGGTACAAATTGATGATCGTGTTTGACGACATACCGGGCCTTCAGGGATCGTCGATTATCGGTGTGGCGGTGCGGTCTTCAACGCCCGGCAATACCGTGCACATTCGCAACGCACAACTCCATGCCATGTCATTCATCGACCGTGTGCGGGAGATGACAGGTGCCTTGCTCCGCCATCGGCCGCTGCGCCAGAGCAGCAACAACTTCATCACCCCGCAACTCATACTGGGAACCGGTTTCCTTTTTATATTCTGGCTCGCACTGGCGGGCAGTGCAGCGGTGCTCCTCATTCGACGTTTTGTGGTCCGTGAAAAATTTTCCCTCAAGAACCACATGGCCATTACCGTCCTGGTTCTGTATATCTGCATCGACCTCAGGAATACCAACGATCATGTACGCCATGCACGTGCAGCCTGGGACCAGCGGCAGGCATCTGCCAACATCACCGAGCAATTGCGACAACATGAAACATTGTTCCCGTGGTTCGCCGATACCCTGCACTATCTCAAGAACGAACTGCCGCCCGATGGACGGTACCACGTGGTGTCAAAAAATCCCGGCGGCAAACGCGTCGACAAGGCGTTCTTCCGCATTGCCTATTATGCACTGCCGGCACGAGGTGCCAGGAGGCGGGAAAATGCGTCCCATACGTTGGTATACAATGCGTCGCCAGGATTTGTGAAGGATACCGCCACGTGGCGGCTGGAAAAAACAATCGCCAACGAGGTGTTGGTTTACCGGCGTATCAAATGACACTTCTGATCTATCTCTTCGAAACCACTCTGATTATCGCCGTCGGCTACGTCTGGACACGCGCCGCACGGCCCACGCTCGTCCACAACGGATTCAAGGGCGCCGGTTTTTCGTACTTCTCGGGATTGTTTCTCATCACCCTCATCGTCTACGTTTTCGATCTGTTATCGGTGCCTGTCCATGCTGCCGGCATCTGGGGGACAACGACGGCATTGGCGGTGACCGGCGCTATCGTGGTACACCGGCGCCGGCGCAACATCGACCTTATGCCGTTCGAACCGCACGCGGCCACTGCCGCTATCGGAATCGTCGACGTGTTTCTGATCCTGCTGATTCTCGTCAAGATCAGTTATGTGGTCGCTGAGAGCTTTGCCGAAATCCGCCGCACCGACGACGCCTTTACATGGTCGCTGTCACTGGCAAAACACATGTACTACGAGGGGGAGATCGGGTCGTTCATCATGAAATGGAATTATCCGAAGATGACCGGAATCGTCATTGGCTGTTTCAGCCTTCTGTTCCAGCCGTTTAACGAGTTTGCGCCAAACCTGCCGTTCATGAACAATTATATCTTCTTCCTGGTTCTTTTTTACGGCGCGATTGCGGATGTCGTGTCGCGACGTTGGGCCATAGCGGCAACGTACATCGTCTCGGCGCTCCCGCTGGTATTGACCCACACAGTCATGATCGGTTACAGCGACCTGTTTCTAGGCATGGTCAACACCGGTGTCGTGATTTTTGCCTACCAACACCTTCGCTCCGGGAACAACAACGACTTGTATTGCGCAATGGTATTCTGCTGCATCCTGCCTTTCACCAAACTCGAGGGGTTCTTTCCCTACTTTCCCATCGGTCTTCTCACTATCGCATCTTCCGCCGTGTACCAGCGCGGTCTCCTTAGTGCCGGAAAGATATGGGCTATTGTGTGCGTGTTGGGCGTGATCGTTTTCGCGACACTGGCCGGCTTCGTCGCCATTTACGGCGACCAAGCCCCGTCGTTCCTCAATCAGCGCCTGTATGAACGACTGATGCCGGAGAATCATTTTTTTGAGGCCGTACCAAGGATTTCCCAGCAGCTGTTCTACCACTACAACAATTGGATGCTTGTGGGACCGATCGCTATTGCCGTGGTTGTAATCGGCGCGGCAGTCACGACACGAAAGCCGGAGTTCGCTGTTACGCTCCCGGCGATGCTCATGCTCATAGCCTACGTATACCTCACCTGCTTCGGCTTCGGCTACTGGGGCGTTCGCGATGTCACGCTCACCAACCGTCTGTTACTGCACCAGATTATCGTCCACATCTACACCGCCACCGTTCTTCTCGGCAGGGAGAAGGAAGGGTGAAGGGTGAAGGGTGAAGGGTGAAGGGTGAAGGGAGAAGGGTGAAGGGGGAAGGGGGAAGGGAGAAGGGGGACGGGGGAAGGGAGAAGTGAGAAGCGGGAAGTGAGAAGGGGGAAAACGAAATAACGGAAAGGACGTAT
>JAJFLQ010000205.1 GCA_021772615.1 Verrucomicrobiota bacterium
AAGGCTCACTACACGTCTACGAACACGCCATTTCTATACAATACACAATCCTGAGGACTAACCTCCAGCTTCAATACCTGAAACAAAGACGCCCAAAAATAAATTGAAAACCAGTCCGCGAAATATCGTGACCGGGAACACCTGCGAAACGATGCAAGAACGATGGCATTGAACTTTTCAGACGTTTGAGCCAACGCTATCAAGCTTTGATGATCAGTGGCGATTTTTTTGGCGCGATAGCTTATTTTGTTTTCGGCGGAAGTCTGCGATGCGGTGAAAAAGGATAGTGAGACAGTGATGGTTGGTTCGCTTCATCGATATACGCGTCATCGCAACGACCAATTTTCACGACCCGAATAGTACGATCATCATTTTGCAGCCTTTCGATTCACTCTAGCAAATCGAGACATTGAAGCATCGCTCGTCCGGAATGGTATGGCGCCTTCCAAGCGCCTGCTTTTTCACCGAATGATCTTCCGCGATTATCAATCCGTCGATTCCATTCTCCGTTTTCCCAGTCGACCTGATAGTTCATAATCCACTCCAGAATGTTGCGGTAACAATCGCTGTAAATATCTGCTGATGTCAGTTCATACATTTGCAGGGCGCCGACAAGAGCTTCTGCCTGAACCCAGTCTATCTTGTCTTTCTTGTCAGCCTTTCGATTGAACTTACCGGATTCGTAAAAGCCTCCCTTTTTATGGTCAAATCCGTATTTTAGAGAATACCGGAACAACGTATCGAATAGGTTCAACAACGGGCCGGAGGAAATGTTCGACGCGTTACAAGCTTCCACCAAGAGCCAAATATTCTCGATGTCGTGCCCGTAGGAAACGCGACCAGGTTTTTGGGTGCGAATCGGCATCCAATTCTTGTAGAACCGTTCTGAACAGGCCCCCACGGATTTGTTAACGACAGCATTACTCATGATGAATATTAACTCGATAAGTCGCTCCCTCGCCCGCGGCTCATTTGTTACCCGGGTGTATGATGTCAAGGCTTCGGTAATATGAATGTGCGTATTCATCAGCTTGATCTCCCGTTTGGTGCCAAGATAGCTTGGTACGTTTTCAGGCTGCGCCTGCCAGTTTTCCAGGAGGAATTCCGTAAATCCCCCATATTCAGAATCCCAGGCATGTTTATCCAGAAGATCGAATAGGCGACGGGCAAGATTGAGGGCCGCCGTATCCTGAGAAGCAACCCAATATTCGGACAATGCAAAAAGGGCAAAAGCCTGGCCGTAAAGGTGTTTGTGCGGCATTGTGGACTGAAGTCCCCGCGCGTCCACCTGCCAATAAAATCCACCATATTCCTTATCCCACATTCGATGCTGCAAGAAGTCGTAACCGTGTCTTGCCGCTTCCAGACAGCTTTCGAAGCCGTAGCTGCTGTTCGCCAATCGTGAGAAGAACCATAGGGTTCGGGCTTGGCTGACCAATGCTTTCGTCGTGTGTCCTTGCCACCGGCCATGATTATCGTGATTCAATCGATAGCCGCCGAACTCACGATCGATGGTCTCCGGATACCAAAACGGAATGATGTTCTTCGTAAGAATTCGATGAAGAGATTCTTTGGTCTCAGCAATCGAAACCGGAGTATGTCGATAAGGAAACTTAATCTTGATGCCCGAATTCTCCTAAATTTCGGCGTCTGCGGCGATCCAGCGAAGCCTTCAGAATTGCCAGACGTTGATGAAAGTGTTGTCTGCAAACGATTCCCTTGTTATTGTCATGAATGCGCCTCCTGGTCACAAGCTGGGGAATCGTTGCCATCGGCTGCTCCTGTTCGATTGCGCGAGCAAACCAGTCTTCAAATTCGCCAACCTGAAGTCTTGTGTCAAAAAGCCCGACGTGAAAAAACACGTCGCGCCGAATAACGAACGCAGAAGGAATATGTCCGGGCACAGCACGAGGTGAAATGCTGATTTTTTGTCTGACCGAATCGCTGATGTCGGCACTGTAGAATTGCTCTACCTGGCCGAAAACGATGCCTGTCTTGTCATCGGCTTCAAAAGCGCGCATCTGTTCCGAAAGCTTTTCAGGAAGCCAGATGTCGTCTGCGTCGAGAAACGCAAAAAACTCACCGTGGGCAAGTTGTGTTCCACGATTTCGGGCGGTACCGGTACCACGATTTTCCTGGAAATAATACTGTACTGATTCCAGATAACGGTTGACAATAACTGATGTGTTATCGGTCGAACCGTCATCAATAACGAGAATTTCGATCGGCTCATACGATTGATTCAGAACACTATCGATGGCTTCTGCTATGTATCTGCCGGTATTGAATACCGGTATGATTACACTAACTAGGGGATTCACCTGGGGCATGACGTTTGAACGCAATTGCCGTTTCCCGCTCCTGAGACGAAGCGACGTTTCCGGTCAATGGAGGATTTTGAGATTTGGAGTAATTCCTGAGCTTGAGATCGATACGACAGGTTATTGGCGTGATACCGTTTGCAGAAGAGTACCTCATTTTCAGGATGCTGTTTCACGTGTTTCACCTGGATCTTCAGTTTTATCGGAAGCCAAATGTCATCCGCATCAATAAAGCCAATAAACGTACCTCGGGCACGGTGATCGGCGGGTTTCTGGCCACAGAGACGCCCTGATGTCTCTGATACTGGCAGCGGACGTGCGGATAAGACTGCGCCAATTCCGCGCTGCTGGCTGTAGAGCCGTCGTCGACTAGACGTAACTCGAGCGGGTGGTATGTCTGGGCGAGTATACCACAAAACATGTACTTTCACCAATAACTCCTCGTTCTTGGCTACATAGAAAAATTTCGTGCCGCGCCGGCGAGAACGGGAAGGAAGAATGGCCCGAATGGGCCACTCGAAGACCTGCTGCCTTGCATTCATGACGGGGTGACGGCGAAATCCTGTCCGGCGGGGCATGAGACACGAGTAAAACGCAGAACACCGTGGAGCGAGACGTGGAACCCACGATAAATCGTGAACAGCTCCGACGGAACGCGGAACAGTCGTCCATGGTTTCGGTGCGTATATGCATCACGATAAATAGCGGTCCCGATGGTGCGCGCCGAAGACTGGCGATTCACGTTCCCGTTTCGGCTCCGATATCTGACGGGCTCACCTCGACCGCTCGCCTTTCGCGTGATTACTCGAAGCCGAACCAGAAGCCGCATTTTCGACGGCGCTGTCGCCAATCATAAACCATGACGAAACGATCGGAGGGACTGCGCAACAACGACGCCGATTCGGCTTTGTTCAACTGCGGAACCGTCCAGCCGCCCTGCCATCGGCGATTGGCATACACCCCAACGAAGTTCCAGCGACGATCAATCGGACTGGAAAAAGCCGCCATGGAGATCGTGATGGTGTCGTTCGTCGCGGACGGATCGCCGGCGACGATACTTGCCGTGAGCGGGGACGGACTGAATTGATGCGTTCCGTAGTGCGGACCGATGTCGACCCTTCGTTCCACGATCACATCAAGACTGGCTGCATCCAGAACGTCGAGAATATAGTCGCCGGACTTCACGTTTCGCACCGTGAACCGGATCGCGGACGATCCCAAAGGCAAGGCGCCTTCTGCAACGACGAGCGGCTCGACGGGTTGCGCTTGACTGACATAACGGATGCGTGCTGTGACGGCGGTTGCCGGAGCTGTCGGCACGAGAAGTTGTATATCCAGAGTTGCCGTAACGATGTCGAACGAGACAGGCGCGATGACGACCTCGGCGTGTGCCGCCTCCCCTGTCGCCGTGGTCAGGGTGTACTCGAAATAGTCAGCTTCCGTGACGCCGCCGGGATGATGGTAGTAAAACGCACCATCGGGGTCCAGTGTAAGACTTCCAAACTCCGGCGAGGTGCGTACCGAGACCACGCCGTCAACAGCGTCGTTGTCCGACACTCCCGGCAAGCCATCAAATGTTGTGTCTATCTCCTGTCCTGATTTCACGCTGTAGAAGTCGTCCTGTATAGCTATGCCGGGCTCGATGGCGATGAGTACAACGGCCTGTGCGATCCCACCGTAACCATCGTCGATACGGTACGAGAAATTGTCCGAAACCGATGCATCGCCAATGTGCGTGTAAACAAATGTGCCGTCGGTCGCCAGGGACACCGTGCCATGTTGAGGATCGACGAGCAACGATACCGTCAGTGGATCACCGTCTACATCTGTATCGTTTACCGTCACAGCAGCGAGGTTCTGAACGCCGGTATCCAGCGTGCCGCCCGCGACGACGGTGTAATCGTCATCGTTCGCAACGGGTTCCTGGTTTTCCACGACAACCACCGTAAAGACGCAGTCGGCATGATTACCGGCTGGGTCGTCGATGCTGTACACAACCTCGGTGCTGCCAATCGGAAAGAATTCATCCGGTTCGTGGCTTCGGTGTCCGCCGAAATCACCACAGTTGTCGGTGATGAGGGGCTCAGTCCAACTTACCGCGACAGACGTTTCGTTGGTGGCGGCACGGACCGAAAGGTCGTCCGGGCACCCAACGATCGACGGAGCTTGCATGTCGCTGACCGTAATGTCGAACGAACACGTTGACATATTTGCCGACGCGTCGGTTGCAGTGATGAGCGCCGTTGTCGTGCCCAGCGGAAACGTGCTGCCGGATGCATGCGACGACGATAGCGTTACACTTGAGCAGTTGTCGACTCCGTCGGGAGCAATCCATGAGACCATAGCCGAGCATTCGCCGGTATCCGTAGCGACCGATCGGGATTGGGGACAGCCCAGGATTACAGGTGCTGTATCGTCATCGCCGCATCCTATCGGCGTCGCGGACAGCGATACGCCGTCGGAATAATTGTGCGTGGAGTCGTATGTAAATAGCTTGAAATGGTAGGTGAATCCGTTGTTCAGATTCGCAGCAAGATGCTGTTCGCCAACGCCAATTGATACCACGGACGAGGGCCCAATGTTGTCGCCGACGGAATACGAGTTGCCGGTGGCTGGTGCATCCATGACCGGTGCAGCGCTCTGTAGGATCAGCACACCGGTAAAGTCGGCGTCCGCCGGATTGCTCCAGGTCAACGCCACAGACTGGTCGCCACTGGCCGCAGTGGCGACCGAGACCTCAGCCGGCGGCGTAGTGTCGACGCCACCAATGATCAACGTACGCAGGAAGTCACCCTTTATGTCCGCGTCATGAGGCCCGGTATCGGGAAACCACCGTCGTTCGACATTGGCATCTGTGAGCGAGCGATTCGTAGACTCACTATCACTCAAAACCTGGTCGTCGGTCACGAAACTCACACCGAGCAGGTTCAGTTCGCCGACCTCGGTGTTGCTCGCTGTGGCGCTGGGGTTGATTCTCAGCAGGACCATCCGTGTCTCGTTGGCGGCGAGGCAAATCGCTCCGGACACGTTTAACTGGGTCTGGGGGTCCAGCAGCTGCGGCCCCATCCAGTACGGCGTTGCGAGAGACAGGATACCACAAAGTGGGCCGGCAGTTGCGTTGGTGAGTGTGACCGTGAAATCACGTTCGACGCCACGCGCTACACCTACGGATTCACCGTTCTCGTGACCGACGATATCAATCGCGATATCCGTGCGTTCCTCAACGTAGGTGAGTTTGATGTCGTCGATCCACATCTTCGCAGGATATGCCTTCTCGGGATCGGCGAAATACTGCACACCATCGATGTAGAACCGCGTAAGCAGCTCCCAATAGTTTCCAGCCGGTTGTGTGGCGTTTACCGGTGGCAATGAAGACAGAGAACGCTGGTGCTGCGGCATCTCGTTGAGCACAACGCGAATCCATCCGTCACCGGCCTTGTCATGCCGTAGCATGACCTGGTGATAGAAGTGCCAGTTGTCGCTTTCTTTTACGTCCAGTACGCCGTCGATCCGGGCCGGATCAAACTGGTATGTACCCACATGGAGATTTTGATGATTCGGGTAACTGGGTGGCTGCGCAGCCGAGGACGCAGCCCGATACCCGTCCTCGAAGCGAACCCAGAACTCCATACGGTTGGCGCTCTGCCCGGACGGCAGCAGATAACCGCGCTCGTCCTTGAGGTTTCCATGATATCCGCGGTTCCTGCCTTTGGTAACCCAGAATCCCGGAAGTCCAGCTGCAGCATCCACAGCCTCGACCAGCAGAGCGTTTCCACCGGAGCGGCCTTCGCCCACAGCTAAGGAGAGTGCGTCGCTGCCGCTGTCGCCTTTGGGGGACACGTAGTGATTGATCGACTCGAGGGGTTGCGACAGAAACCAGGTTTCGTCGTGCAGCTCCGTGTCCTCGAAATCCATGACTACGTATTCGTCCGTGGTCTGGCCCTGGCATACGACCCAGGCCATGAGGAGACAGACGATAGCGATACGATGCAGCTGGACAACGTTGGGGGTGAATGGTGAGGGGCGATGTTTCATTGGAACTCCTTTACTGTTGTGGGTTTGTGGTATGTGCGTTTCAGGCTCGATCGCACCACAATTCGTCTCCTCCCCAGGATTGTGATGGTCGTTATGTTGATCGAGACCGAACGCGTGGGTTTGTTAAGATATTCTGGTGCGTTGCGGATACAGCGGCCGAGGCCGGCCGCCCTCCAGGATTTGTGCTGCCGTCATTGCCTGGCCGAGCGAGCCGGTTACGGCATGTCAAGCCCGTGCACACCAACCGAACGCCGTCACACTGCCTTCTGTCGGTACTTTCGAAGCCGCAATGCCATCACAAGGCCCATGCCGAGAAAAACGATTGTTGACGGTTCCGGAACGGCTGCGGCCGCGTCGAAAACGCTGATGCGCAAGACGTCGCGGTTGCCGACGCCAAAGAGCGGTTCGGGCAGATTGAGGATCTGCGATTGGAACACGAGCCCGGGCTGGAGCGCGGGGAATGTAAAATCCAGAGCATTAAGGTCTGCGGTAATGCTATTGCCGGTAAGAATATCGAAAAAATCGCCCGCCATCGGGCTGAATCCGTTGTCAAGCGAAATGTCCAGGGACAGCCCGTTGACAAGCGTCACATCGCCGAAGACGTTGATTTGATCGAATTGTATCAGGAACGGGTCGAATCCGGTATTCACAACACCCGGATCCGGTGGGAATCCGTCGACAAACGTGCCTTCCAGGCCAATTTGCAATAGGCCACTGAAGCTTGAGTCGCCCAGGATATCAATGATTCCGGGCGACGCCCCGGGCGCCAGCACTGACGCACTCCCGAACGTGGCGCTTCCGGCGATGGCGCCACTGCCCACGACAGCGCCGCCGACAACATTGAATTGGCCCGGCACATTGAGCATGCCGCCGCTCAGATTGGTAGTACCCGAGAGCTGGGTGAAGTTGTTGGAAGCAGACACCGTGCTGCCGGCGGCGATCTCGACGACGCCATTATTGACAACGTTCGTGTCGACCAGCGTAATGCCTCCGGTCCCGGTCGCGCGAAGGGTCCCATCGTTGGTAAACGTGGACCCGATCGCGTCCACCGTCATGGCGGTATTCTGACTGGCCTCAATTGTCCCACGGTTTACGACCGTTGTTTGATTCAACCCAATATTGCCGCCGCCGCGGATGGTGTGTCCCGCCTCGTTGATTACTGCATCACCGGGAGTCGTCGCGAAAATGCGGTTGAACGGGCTGTTGTTCATCTCGATACTGCCGAAGCCCGCGAGCGTCACGGAACCGGCATTGCCACGCAGTTCGGCAGAGAAGCTATTGTTTGCACTCAGTTCAATGACGCCGTCATTTGTATAACTGCCCGAACCGGCGAGCTGAAGAAAGGCGCCCGGATTGACTCTCACTGTCGCTCCGGATTCGTTTCGTACCGTACCACTGAACTGCGATCCGCCTGCGAGGATGGCGCCACCGCTGTTATTGGTCACAACACCATTGAGAAGCGATGCATTGCTAAGGTTCAGAATGCCGCCGTTGACGGTTTCGACAATGCCTCCAGCGACAACTGCATTGGACATGCTGACCGTTGCCGCATCGGCGCGGATCATGCCTTCACTGCCGACGCCGGCAGTATTGGTATAGGCGCCGCCCTCCAGACGAAGTGTGCCGCCGCTAATGGACTGCATGAGACCGCTGTTCGTCATGCCGCTGCCGTTCGGATCCACACTGAGTGCCGTGTTCTGGTTGGCTGTAATTGTCCCGCGGTTGTCGATCTCCATGAGATTCACTCCGAGCTGGCCGGAGCCGGCGATCGTATGCGCTGCCGCGTTGATCAGCTGCGGATTGGCGCCGAGCCCGAAGACGCGGTTGAACGCGTTGTCGGACATGGCAAGTGTGCCGAAACCGTTCAGTGTCACATCGCCGTCAACAACACGCAGTTCTGCCGCGAAACTGTTGTTGGCATTTAGCTGGATGGTGCCGTCGTTGGTGTACGAGCCGGGTGCAAGCAGATCCAGGAATCCGCCGGCATTGATGATGATCTCTGCGCCGGCAGCGTTGGTCACCTGACCGCTCAGGCGGCCGCCGGCGGCGTTCAGCACACTGCCGGCGCTATTTGTCACGACGCCATCCAGGAATGAACTGTTTGTAAGGTTGATCACACCGCCG
>JAJFLQ010000022.1 GCA_021772615.1 Verrucomicrobiota bacterium
TGTTCTTCATCGACAACGATCAGGCCTGGGTTCCGGAACGGTGCGAACAGCGCAGATCGTGCGCCGACCACGATTTTAACCCGGCCCTCGTTGATGCGTGTCCACTCGTCGTGGCGTTCGCCGTCGCTGAGATTGCTGTGAAGCACACTTACATTGTCGCCAAAGCGGCTGCGAAATCGTTCGATTGTCTGGGGGGTGAGCGCGATTTCGGGAACCAGGACAATCGCTTCCTTGTCGGCTGCGATGCATTTCGCAATGGCCTGGAGGTATATTTCGGTCTTGCCGCTTCCCGTGACACCGAATAACAGGATGACGTCCTTTTTTTCACGTTCGAGGCTTTCCACAACGATCGCAAATGCCGCGGCCTGCTCATCCGACAGTTCAAGCGGCGATTGCGGCAAAATGTGGTCGCCGGCGAACGGGTCGCGTTCCGTTACCACCTCTTCGACCACGACCAGGTTCCGATTCGCGAGCGACGTGATCGCGGCGTAGCCGGCGCCGGTAGACTTGACAAGTGACGCGAGCGGCACGCGATGTGCCTGCACCAGTTTCTTGATAACCTGCGCCTGCCGCGGCGCCCGTTCTTCCAGTTGCGTGAGGACCTCCGCGATATTTACAGAATCACTCAGTCGGACTTCCTTGCGTATCTTAGGGCCTGTTTTGGCACCGCGAATCACGGATGGCAGGAGAGCTTTCATTGCCTGTTCACGTGTACACATGTAGTACCGGGCGATCCATTCGCCCAGCTCAAGAAGCTTCGGCGTGAGCATGGGGCGGTCGCCGATGATGCTCTCGATGTCCTTGAGTTTGGCGACACTGGCTTTGGCAGGTAAAGCGATGACATAGCCGGTCTGATGCCCGCGTCCAAACGGTACACGCACCATTGATCCGATGACGATGGTTGCTGCCAGACCGGCCGGTACGCGGTAGTCGAATGTGCGATCCAGTGACAACTGCACCATCACACGTGCTATCAGCGGTCTTGACATTGTTCTTGGTCGACTCCGGAATCTTGTTGTTTCGCCGTAAGAATTCGCTCGCAACGGCGAATTCACGGTAATAGCGTGAACAGCAACGGTCACTTTCATAATGCCCGCGGTCACGGTATAATAGGTCGGTATTCAGGTCTATGCGTCACACAAAGAGGCTTTGCCAACACGGGATTTCAAGTGCATGAACAGGAAGACAAAGAACTTTACGCCGTCTGAGGTTGAGCACATGCTCCATAAGAGCATCAGCGACGACGAAACCATACCGGAAAACGAGGCCGTAACGGATATCGACGAAAACCAGCGAACCATGACCGAGGGCGGCGTCGCGTTGGATCGCGACAGCTCCAGCGGTCTCGGCAACGGCGGCGTCGCGCCCGATGCCGGCACACCGCATCTGCCGCGATTCGGAAAATATAAGGTAGTAAGGAAAATCGGCTCCGGCGGCATGGGGTGTGTCTACGAAGGGCGCCATCCGGATTTGGATATTCCGGTAGCGATAAAGACCATACGCAATGATCACGGACATGCGCATGCGTTCGTGGACCGCTTCATTCGGGAGGCGCGGATCGCAACGAAGCTTTCACATGCACACGTGGTGCGCGTATACGATGCCGACCGCGATGGCGACGCCTATTTCATCGTTCAGGAATTTGTTGATGGCAAGAATCTCCGGGAGGTCATCGAGGATTCGCCGTTGAAACGGCTCGAACTTAAGGAAGCGGTCGAAATAACAATCGCGATTACGACGGCATTGATCGAAGCGGAAAAGCACAGCATCGTTCACCGCGATATCAAACCCAGCAACATCCTGATCTCAAGCGACGGCGTCGTGAAGCTGGCGGATATGGGCCTGGCAAAACAATACGAGCCAGATGCCGATGCGAACGAATCGGACTACGAATTGACCAATTCCGGTTCATCCATGGGTTCGCCCTGCTACATGGCGCCCGAACAGATTGTGAATTCGAAGAACGTAGATATCCGTGCCGATATCTATTCGCTCGGCGCAACCTTGTACCACATGGTCACAGGTGAGCTGCCATTTGCTGGGCACTCGTCCAAGGAGATCATGATGAAGCGTCTGCACGAGCAGACGCCGGATCCCGATGCGGTGCACCAGAATTTGCCCCCCGCGATCACCCGAATTATCTCCGGGATGATGGCCAAGAGTCGCTCCGATCGGTATCAGTCTCCGTCGGAGTTGCTCGTTGATCTGGAAGCGTTTCTCAATCCGCCGCGCAGCCGTCGTTGGATCGGTTTCGCCGCCGCGGCGGTGATCGGGCTCATGCTGATGCTGTGGCATTCCACTGCTGAACGCGGCAGAGTGGCTGAACAACTGGCCCGAGTCGAGACGGAACTTGGCAGTGGAGATTATGCCGGTGCATTGTCGGTGCTGAATGATGTGTCGCGGACCACCGGCAGCGACGACCGATTGTTGTATGCTTACGGTTTGTGCTATCTGCACGTCAATGACATGGGCAAACTGTTGACCGTGCGGGAACAGTTGCAATCGACACCGTTAGGATCCGAAATGGCCGGGCACCTCGAGGCGTTGCTGTATCTGCGTGATAATGACCCGGAAGCCGCGGAAGGCGTGATCGCCGAGTGGTTGCCGACGGCCACGGCTAAACTGCCCTTCATGCACAGCAAAGGTCTTATCCTTCGCGCTCGCGGTCGCGAGCACGAGGCGCTCGATACCTTCCGCAACGCTTTGAACGAACCCGCATTCTTCGATTTTCAGCGGCTCGCGATCATCGACAGTCTCGCGGATATGCTGGCGGCGACAGGCGCCTTGCCGGAGGCAAAAGGTCTGTATGAGAATGTCTTGAGTCGGACAGACGCGCGCCATGTGCCGCCGCACACCTATGCGAACTACGCCGTGACGCTGGTGCAGGCCGGCGACGTTGATCATGCGCAGCGTGTGTTATCGGAGATTCCCGAGGGCGACCCTGCTTTCGACATCGCCGCTCACCTCCGTCGGCAGATGGCGCCGGCAGCGCATGCGGACACAGTCGCAGAGACCATGGCGATGATCGACGACATTGCGGCGGCCGTGACTGGTAATCGCGCGAATACAGACCGTTGGACAAGCACACCGATTTTGCTGACCATCCTGCCGCTCGACAATGACGGCACAAGCCGCACGCAACTTGGCGTTGCCGATATGTGGCACGACCTGCTGGTCGACATGATACGCGAGCACACCGGGTTCCCCGTAGTCGATCGCGAGTCGCTTCAGCATATTCTCCGTGAACTTCAACTGAACGCCGCCGAGCTGGGATCGGATCAGGCACGGCTGAAGATCGGTCGATTGCTGCCGGCAACCGTCCTCATACGCGGCAGTTTTAGCGAAATCGATCCTGAACGCACAGTGACGTTGCGTCTGATTGATGTCGAGACTACGGAGATTGTTGCAGCGGTAAGGAAGACGACAGCAAACTCGACACGCGCAGATCTTATCGCGAAGCTTGGCGCGAAGCTCGCAGCGACGCTTCGTGATCACTACCCGATTGCCGGGAGGGTCACGGACACATCCGGGGAGCGCGTCGAAGTGAATATCGGCAGCTACCACGGTCTTCGCGAGGGACAGCGTCTCGCTGTGTACGCCAATGCGGCGTCGCCGAATCCAAGGCTTTTGCGTTCAAGGCCGGCTTTGGCTGTCGGTCGCGTAACGGGGTTGGACAAGTTTGCGGCGACCATCACTGTCGATGAACCCGTCGGCCCCATCGAGCCGGGAGCATTGATAATCTCGGGGGAAGAGACAGTTGAAGAATAGCAAGATCCCAGCAGGCTGTCGGACTTTGGGGATCGCAGCGAGAAATATGAGATGTCGAAGTATTCGATATCCACATTTCCTGACGGTGCGACGATGGATGGCGTAAAACCGCACAAGAAGCTACCGATCGTTGCACTGGCAATGGTGCCGATGGCGACCATTGCCATTGTCCTCACATCGTGCCGGCCGCTGGCGATCGAACCTGGCGTGCCCCAAATCAGGCGGCCAAACTGGTGGAATTTTTACCAACGCGGTGTCGCGCTGTCGCTGAAGGCGGAATGGCGTCGCGCTGCCGACGATTTCGAAACGGCAGTGGGGTATCGCGACGGTGCGATATATTCGGAGTCGACGGAGAAACGCCGGGTAAAAACTTATGGGCTGCATTTTCTGAACGACTACTTTCCTCACCGCGAATTGGGCGTTTGCTATCACCACCTGGGGATGTACCGCGATGCAGAGAGGGAATTGGAGCGATCGCTGGAGATGCTTCCGACGTCACGGGCACGGTCATGGTTGACGCGGAATCGCAAGGCGCAGCTATCCCAACTGCCGGATCCGGATCCGGATTCTATCCAACTGGTGATTGACTCGATCCGGGATGGTCTGTACACCAATCGAAGGTTTCTGCAGTGCGCCGGCACGGTTGCCAGCCCATATTACATATCCAGGCTTGTCATCAACAACCATCCGTTATTGCTCGAGCAGGCCGTGATGCGTTACGACCTGGACCACCGATTGCGACTGGAACCGGGCGTTCAGCGCGTGTTGGTCGAAGTCGAGGACCTGCTGGGTAATCGAACTTCCTGGGACGCGGAAGTGACCGTGGACATGACCGGGCCCGCCGTTTCGGTGGCAACGATTCCCGGTGATTCGGAACATGTCCGCATTTCAGTAGACGATAAACACGGTCTTGCAACCGTCGAAATCGGCGGCAAGCTCGTTACGGTCCGGACTGGTGACACGCTGGTTTCCAGGACGCTGGGGCTGTCGGGTACAGGCGAGATCCATGTCGTCGCCGTTGATCGTGCCGGGAACCGCACGGAGTTTAAACGTGCGACAAAGGATTTGCGCAAGGCGTCCCTGAGGTCGTTGCGCATGAATCCGGATAGACGCCGTGCGGCGTTGCCGGCCGGCTCTACAAGCCGCGGGTCGGCGTCGCGGCCTGGTGCATTGTTGCAGCTTTCAGATGCGCGTTCGGTCGCGGTGCCGATCGCGAAGCGTGAGCCCGATACGATGCCGCCACGGTTGCGACTCTTTCCCGCGATTGACGGGCGGCGCGTGGTAACCGCCGAATTCTATATCCTCGATCTCATGTTGACGGATAGCGGTTCGCTAGGCGACATCACGTTCCATGTGAACGACCTGTCGGAATCTCGCAAGTTTGACAGTGATGCATTGATTGAGTATCGGTTTACCCAGATTATCGAGTTACAGCCGGGGGCAAATACCGTACGGATCGTGGCCACCGACCGCGCGGGAAACCGCACCGAGAAGCAGTTGGTGCTGGAAAGAAAGATGGATTTCCTGTGGCGCGAAGATCTGCGTGTCACCGCGCAGGTCACGCCGCCGGATGTGACGTCGGTGCCGGCACTGAAGACAGTGGATATCTACTCACTTATGCTCAACGGTCTTCTGGAGCGGCCAAGACGTCTGAATCTGGTGGAACGCGATCCGGAGACGCTGCAGCGCCTGTTGCTCGAACTAAAGCTGGCGGGTAGCAGCATCGCGGATCAGGTTCGGGCCATTCGCACCGGTAAATTGAAGGCTGCAGACTGGCTCATACAGCAATACGCCGGCCGTTGGTCGGGCAAGGATAACTGGGATCTCGTGCTCAACGGAGTCGACGTTGCGACAGGCGAAATACTCTTTACGGTCGACATGCATTTTGACAGTTTCAACGGCGCCCATATTCGTTCGCGCCTGGGTGGACTGGTCGATAAGCTCGCGCAGCGACTGCCGACATTATCGGCGCCGGTACAGTCCTCCACGTCGCGGTCGGCAGTGGTTTCACTTGGGCGCAAGGAGAACATCTTCGAGGGTCTGCTATTCGTATTCATTCCTCCAGAATCAGAGGACGTTCGATTTGCCGACCCTCTGTCGGTGGACGGGGCGTGGGTGCAGGCTCGCGTTACGCGCGTACTGGATGACACATGCGCGGTCGAGATTTTTCCGCGCAAGGCACACGCCGAAGTAACGCCCGGCCACATCGCCGTCATACGATAATCTTCCCGCAATAATCGGTACTGGCAACGATTCGGCGGCCGAGGCCGTCCGTCCTCCACGCTGTGTGCGGGTGTCACTGCATCTCGGTGGCCAAAGCCGTTCTGGAAGGCGAGCGGCCCACGCGAGCGGTGTTTCGTTACGATTCGAGCCACCCCGATAGAGAATCCGGGCCAGTGCCCCAACCAGTAGGCGAAGACGGTTCAGTGTGCGGCCCGGTAGCCGGGCGTTGACGTGACGTGAAACCCACGATAAATCGTGAACTCCAACGAAGTGCGCAAGGATTTGCCGATTATCGCCATTCACGATCTCGGCGGTAAACGGCACGGTCTTTCATGATGTGATGGTGGCCGCTGCCAGAGGCCAGGTTTAAACGTACTGAACTCCGGCACGCCGCCCCAGGTCGACGACGTGATTTTGGCATGAATTCTGCGTAGACAGCGGCCGTGTGCATGTGTGCCGTCTGCGTCGGATTTTCCAAGCCCCGCGGGCATCCTCCTCGAGATCGAACACGGAATCCAATGACCATATCGACCACAAGTCGGCGTGACGCCGACGTTCCCGAAGCCATGGCAACGACGCGAGCCAAACCGTTGTGTGACGGGATGGCGCGCCAAAGTCGCCATCAGCCTGCCGAACACGACTCGAGAACCCAGCCAAAACGCACCATTCTCGTCATCGACGATGATCCGCGATTCCGCAAGATGCAGCGGGGTGTGATGACCGCGTTGGGCTACGCCGTCGTTACGGCGGCAGACGGTGAAAGTGCGTTGCCGTTGCTCGATGAACGAGACGACATTGGACTGGTTATTTGCGACATGGTCATGCCGGGTATGAGCGGGCTTGATGTAATCCGCGCGATTCGGACGTTCGATCAGGATCTGCCCATAATCATAGTGACCGGTAAGCCGGCTGTAGATTCCGCAGTCGAATGCATGAAAATTGGGGCAAACGATTATATAAACAAACCGTTCGACGTCGACCGGATTAAACAGGCGGTGACGGCGATGATGACGCCGGATCCCTTGACCAACACCGAGGAGAGGTCGCTTCGCCGCGACCAGCATGGCCGTGTGCTCGGCGGTTACCGGGTCGGCGAATTGCTCGGTGAGGGCTACTTTGGTGTTGTATTCAAGGTTTACGGAAGGGAAGGCGATACGGACAAGACGTTCGCCTTGAAGATACTGCGGCTGTCAATCATGCGGGACGAATTTGGCGGCGAGTATTTCGAGCGGTTCATCCGCGAGGGCAGGGCGGTCGCCGCAATCGATCATCCGAATGTCGTCCCCATGGTGGATTTCGGGCTGACGGATGACGACGCTATACCATTTATTGTGATGGCGTACATCGACGGATGTACGCTTGCTCAGATCATACAGACCGGCAATCCAACATTTTCACAGAAGCTTAATATGCTCACACAGATTGCGCGAGGGGTGGGCGCCATTCATCGTCAGCAGATTTTTCACCGCGATCTCAAACCCGAGAACATTCTTGTTACCCGGGATTATCACATTTACGTGGCCGATCTCGGTGTCGCACGTATTCCCGGATCGAAATTGACGCGCCCGGATCAGCTACTGGGCACACCGTACTACATGGCGCCCGAAAGCCTGCAATTCGAAGCATGCGACTGTCGTTCGGATTTCTTTTCGCTTGGCGTTGTCGGCTATGAATTGCTGACCGGGAAAAAGCCGTTTTCCGCAGCCAATGTCACCGTGCTGTGCCATGATATCAGCCACAGAGCATCACCGAAACCGTCCGCCGTCAACCCCGACATACCTTCCTCGGTCGAGGCGATCCTATTGCGGTTGCTCGAAAAATCGCCGGATGATCGCTACCAGTCGGCCGACGATATTATTACGGCGCTTGAGTCGTGTCAGCGGTAAGCTCACGGATCGGGAAATTAGTCCTGCGAACAATTACGCCCCCGGAACTGCAAAAGCTGGTAGTTTGCAGCTGATTTGCCGGCGATGGCAAATCCGATCATCTCGACCTGTGGAAGTGAGAGCAAGGGCGAGGACACCCGGGTTTGTTCTCTCGGAACGAACGGATGCCTTGCATCACCTCACAACCTCGAAAATTGGAGCAAATCCGCAATCTCCTTCGCATGCTCAGGCGAGCTTAGTTTGCTCAAGAGCTTGAAGGCCGCTAAATAGCTGACTGCGCCGCCGTTTGATGTGATGACTTTTCCATCAATCACAACATTTTTGTCGAACTGGACATCGACCTTTGGGTAGGCCCTCTTGAGGTCTGCTTCGCCGCCCGCCCAAGTGGTGGCTTTCACGTTGTCAAGCAAGCCGGCGTGTGCCAAGAGAAAAGCCCCCGAGCAATTGCTCGACAGCCACGTGGCTTTTTTGCCTTTCTCATGCACAAACGCCATCAAGACTTCATTTCCGGTGAGTGCGTCAAGGTCGTAGCCACCAGGAACGATTAGTACGTCGAGTTCCAATGCGTCGTAAATTGTTGCATCGGCGATCAGCTGGAGGCCCTCCTCGGTGACGATTTTCTTTTCGTTTGTGCCTGATATGAGCAACACACTATATGACGAAAGCCATTTCTTTCTCGTGGCTGCACCGAACACCTCCATCGGCGCAGTCACTTCGCTGGTGAGGACGTTATCAAACGCCAGGACGCCTATGATGGAGACTTTTGATGCAGTCTCCTGTGATAGCGTTTGATGGCCTATTCCAAGTGCAAGCACCATGCTCATGACTACGTTTCGCATATACGAAGGCATATCGTGTCCTGTTCGCGTTTAGCAGTGGTCGATGTCGCTCTCGACGTACGTTGTTGGAGTTAGACGATGTCCAGACGTATGTGAGGTGCCATAACGTCGAAATCCGAATCACTATGCACCAGCTGAAAGCCCTTCTGCGCACGGAGCGTGCCGATCTGGACGTCAATAGTCTTGCGGACGGTTATTCCCCTGGACCGCTGAAGCCGGTAGGTGGCAGCGGATTTCCCGGCGACGGCGATACCGATCATCTACCACCACATTTGTTCTCATCATGTGCCTCATGTCCACGCATTAACTATACTCAAATGGGGAGACGCGTCAAGCTCCATGCCCGACGGTCAGTTTGGCCAAGGATGAGATCAAAAAGATGCGGCCAGATCAATCAGCAAACGAAATTCTCTGTGTTCATATGCGTTCACATCCATTGGCGTCTATTCGTGGTTCTCTCCAACATCATTCGACGGATTCAACGATAATTTGACCCGAATCGATTTGCTTTTATGCAGAAGAGAACCTAGCCTGAATCATCCACCACTATTGTACTGCGAGTACGAATGTCTGCTCTGGATCGACGGCTTGGCTCGTAGCCGGAAGCCAACCTATTGCAACAGGTTTTTAACTGATTTCATCGCCAACCCACATTACTGTAAGGATTATGACGACATGACTTCACGGCGGGATTGGAAGGCACAGCGTAGCAAGACTGCGTTTCTGGCACTTGAGGACGGTACGGTCATGCGTGGCTATTCGATCGGTGCGCCGATTGATCGCATCGGCGAGGTTGTTTTCAACACCGGACTTACTGGCTACCAGGAGATCTTGAGCGATCCGTCGTATTGCGGGCAATTTATCACCATGACCTATCCCGAGATCGGCAATACGGGGATCAACGCGGTCGATCACGAGTCGCGCGGCGTTTTCGTAAACGGATTCATTATCCACTCCCTGAATGAACCCGAGAACTGGCGAAGCGACGAGTCTTTGGCCGCGTTCCTAAAGCGTCACGACATCCCTGCAATCGCCGGAATCGATACGCGTGCGTTGACGTCGCGGATTCGGTCAAAGGGTTCGCTGAAGGGATATCTCGGCGTCACCGGCGCCGTGACCGAAGCCGATGCACTCGAACAATGCACGGCCTGGGCAGGATTGGACGGCCAGGATTACGCCTGCAAGGTGACGTGTGACAAGATGTTCCGTTGGGACGACATCAGCGACGAGGCGTCCTACTGGGGCCTTGCCGACACCTTGCCGCCGACCGACCTGCGCATCGTAGCCTACGATTTCGGTATCAAGTGGAACATTCTGCGCAATATGCGTATCTGCGGCATGGATGTGACTGTGGTACCGGCAACGACCCCTGCGGATGCCGTGCTGGCCGAGAAGCCCGATGGCGTATTCTTCTCCAACGGACCAGCGGATCCGGCTGCCGTCACCTATGCTGTAGATAACGCGCGCGCGCTGATTGGCAAGGTGCCGATCATGGGCATCTGCCTTGGCCACCAACTCCTCGGGCTCGCTGCCGGCGGCGACACCTTTCGTCTTAAATTCGGTCACCACGGGTGTAACCATCCTGTCAAGGAGCTGGAGACGGGCACGATCGAGATCACGTCGCAGAACCACAACTTTGCTGTTGATCCCGACAGTGTCGACAAGTCCACAATCGACGTCACGCATATCAACCTGAATGATCAGACCGTAGAAGGCATCCGGCATCGGCAGGAGCCGATGTTTGCCGTACAATATCATCCCGAAGCGGGACCGGGGCCACACGACCCTCAAGGGCTTTTTACGCGGTTCCGTGATCTCATCTCTCAGGCGTAGACGGCCGTATGGCTGCACCCGAAGAGCACGCGTGCTACACACTGGTTGTGGAAGTTGACTTTGAGCACTCCGTCTGTGATGTCATCCTGCGGCTTTACCAATGCCGGGGCACGCAGCGTGTGTTGCTGCGGTTTCAGGAGATCTACAACCTCTGTCGTCGGCTGCAGCGGTCCGGCGATCATCCATGGGACGATACCGACCAGCGGTTTCTTCGTCGATTGTGGTCATTGGTTAATCGGCCGGCGTTACTGAAGAAAAATCTGGAGGTCGTCAAGCTTACAAAAGCACAATTTGTACGACTTGCAGCGTATTGGTCGGACCATCCGCAACGGTTTGTCGACCGGCGGACGCAATGTCCGTATTCTACCTCGGCGGCCACAGCAAATCTTCACTACGAACTCACTGTGCATGGGGCGACCTCGCGACTGGACGCCGTGGTGACGGCGCCCGGCGGCGCACGATTTTTTTATTACCGGGCTACGGCGACGACTGTTGGATCACGGACGCAGCTTAGCTTCAAGGGAAACGCCTATTTCTTTGAATATCCACCCGACCGGAGCCTGTTTGATTTGGTGTTTTCCGAACGCAATCCCGAGATCCCCACAGATCGTATCGTCAAACATCTCCCCGCTGTTCTCCAGGGACGGTTGGACCTGCTTCGTGGTCCGTCCGTCCGGACCGTCTCGAAGCCGGGGACCATTCGGGTACAGCTCGTGCCGGACGGCGCCGATATCCTGTTGACTGCGGACATCGACGGCTCCAGGCTGCAACTAGATGGACCCGAGAGCTTGGAGCCGGCGACGTTGGTTCGCCGTGGCAGCCGTTTCGACGTTCATGTTCGAACGGCCGAGGGACTGCGCGAAATGGTTGATGAACTGAAGAGCCTGCGCGCGCAAGACACCGGGGGCCTGCGCTATCGTGTGCGCGGTGATGCCGGGGCTATCGATAGGCTTTACAGCGTATGTGGTGCGCTCCGCGATAGGGTCGCGCTGGACGTAGCGCCTGAGCTTCAGCTGGCGTTTGCCGGGAGCGAGGCTGTCGAAACCGAACTGCAAATCGGCCCGGGAACGGGTTGGTTCGACATCCGTGTCTCATGTCGCGTCGGTACGACAGCGATCGATGACGACGCTGTCGCGCACGCACTCCGCAACGACAGCCGTTACGTCCGGACACGTGGCGGCATGTGGGTGCGGCTGGACCCGGAACGGCTGCGTTCGCTCGCCGAAGAGCTGGCCGACTCCGGTCTCGAGCTGGGCGACAACCGGATCACGGCCGACCGGCTGGCTACGATTTCCAAACACGTTGTGCGTCTGCCGGATCTGCGGCTGACCGAGGACGCAGCCGCCATCGCCCGGCGCTTGTCCGCTGCGGGCGCTGTGGAAGTACCGGCATGTCTGTCCGATGATTTGTCGTTGCGACCGTACCAACGTGAGGGCGCCGAGTTTCTGTTTCGTTGTTCCGGATATCAGTTGGGCTGTATCCTTGCCGATGACATGGGCCTTGGCAAGACGCGGCAGGTGTTGGCTCACCTCGTAGCAAGACGGAAGACAGGGCTGGCGACACAGCCGACGCTGGTTGTGTGTCCGGCATCGGTGGCTGCGGTGTGGCTGGATGAGGCAGCAAAATTCGCTCCGGAGCTGAAGCTCGTCGCCTGTTCCGGCACCCGCGATGCGCGGCGCAAAATCCTTGCGTGTCTCGGCGAGTCTGCCGTGCTGGTGGCAACATTCGCCATTGTGCGCAATGACGCGGCGGTGCTGCGAAAAATGACATTCGATACGATCGTTGTCGACGAAGCACAGACTATAAAGAATCCGGATGCGGCCGTGACGCGGTCGTTGTGCTCCCTGCACGCCCATCATCGCGTGGCCGTCACCGGGACGCCGCTGGAGAACAAGCTGCTGGATCTATGGTCGATCGTTGACTTCCTGAACCCTGGCTACCTCGGCAGTCGCGATGGGTTCCGGCTGCGGTATTCCGGAGCGTCGGGCAGTGGTTCGCTGGCGGCGAGGATTGCCGCCTTTCTGCTGCGTCGAACCAAAGACATGGTGGGAAGCGAGTTACCGGAGAAAACGGTCGCCGTGTTGCGGATGCCATTGTCTGGTACCCAACGTAAGATGTACGATCGTGAACTCCGCGAAGCAAGGAGCGGTGTCCGCAAGAAGGGCCCGACAGCGTTGCTTGCTGCCTTGACACGATTGCGCCAGATCTGTTGTCATCCGGATTTGCTTTGTGCTCCAGCCGCAACGACAGCGGCGCCGCGCGACTCCAGTGCCGTGGACAACGAGTTGTCGTCCAAGCTGGATTGCCTTATTACGCGAATTATGGAACTGAACAGCGAGGGGCACGCGGTGTTGGTATTCAGTCAATTCACGCGCATGCTCGATATTATTGAGCAGCGTTGCGATCGCATTCCGCTGTACAAGATTACCGGCAGCACGCCGGTGGAGCGCCGCCGCCAACTGGTTGCGGACTTTCAGGAATCGCAGGATCCGGGGGTGTTTCTGTTGAGTTTGAAGGCGGCAGGTACCGGACTGACACTGACACGTGCCGACTACGTATTTATCTACGATCCGTGGTGGAATCCCGCGACGGAGGATCAGGCTATTGACCGAACACATCGTATCGGCCAGCATAAACCGGTATTCGCCTATCGTTTGATTGCGGCGGATACGGTTGAAGACGGTGTTTCGCGGATGCAGGTGGCAAAACGAAGGTTGTTTCAGGATGTAATCGATGGCGCGGCGTCACACGGGAGCGGGGGTATGACATCCGAGGACATGATTGCATTGCTGATGGATTGATTCGGAGGTTACCCGGAGCGGACGTCGCTTCGAGACAGGTACTATGCGACTTTATACGTTTTATACGCCGCAACATGACGTCCTCTATCGGGAATGGTTCTTACCGTCGATCCGCGACGATGTCGACATCGTCGCGAACGAGGCCGATGATGGGCTCGAAAGCAGTGACTTCATGGAGGCCGGTTGGAACGACATCATGATCGAGAAGTGTCGGATTATTCTCCATGCTATTGATCATATTAACGGTGACATCTTTATCTACAGCGACGTCGATGTTCAATTCTTTCGCCCAATACTTCCGCTCATTGCGCCGATCATCCGGGATTGCGATTTACTGCTGCAACGTGAGAAACCCGAAGGCCTTGGTTGTGCCGGCTTTATGGTGGTTCGCGCGAATACCAGGACGCGGGATCTATTTGACACGGTCCGAACACGAATCGCCGAGCGGAAAATTTTCAACTCAGATCAAGGCGCATTGAATGATATATTGATTTATGACATGATTTCAACATTAGATTTGAAACAACAGTCGCTCAATATCTTCAGGCGCCACAAGATGCTTAATTCAATCTCAAACACATGTGGAGTGGTGTGGAATTATCTGCCATTGTCGTTCTATTCGCCCGGGCATGAACGGGTCATGTGGGAGCCTGGTAACGTTCTTCATCCGCCGCATGATATCGCCATGCACCATGCCAATTGGACGATCGGTGTTCACAACAAGATAAGTCAATTGAGGTATGTCAAGTCTCTCGTGTCTCAATCAAAGCCGAGAGTGGCCGCTGCGAAAACATGAACCGCATTTTGATATACACTGTTCACAAAGCCGCGTCGATGCTGCTGCATCGATTGGCAAGAGATGTAACGTTTGAGGCCGATTTACCACATCTGTCAATAAACGACGATGCGTGCCGTGAAGAAATTATCAATCATGGCTGGCCGGCAATTATTGATCAGCATCGCGGATCAGGTTGTTTTGGCCCGATTCGAGCCACGGTAGAAGATGCGATATTTCCCGATCGTTTGCATGAATACTCGATATTGCTTCATCTTCGAGATCCCCGAGACGCGTTGACGTCGCTTTTCTATTCCCATACGTTCAGTCATACAAGAAGGCCGGGTGGGTTCAACCCTGCCGATGCGTTGAGGAGACGGTGGGAGGCGGATGGAATCGACAGATTCGTGCTTGAGAAAATGCCACGATACAAAAAGGCTTACGAAAGCCTTCTATCGACCTTGGTGAATCGTGAGAACACAACACTCATTCGTTACGAAGATATGGTAACCGACTTCGCCGGCTGGCTGGATGCGTTTCTGTCGTCATTTGGCGATTTTGATGCTGCAAATGAGCGCAACTCAGGCATCTGTAGCCTGTTGCCTGGGAGGCAATCGGGTGGCAACATCAGAGGCCGACTTTATAAAAAATACCAGAGCGAACTGAAGTTTCCGAGGAAGGAACGAATTTACAGTTACAAGAGGCAGGTACGTCCTGGCAATCATCGCCAAAAGCTTGCACCCGAAACAATCGCAATTCTGAATCATGCGCTTCGTGATATTCTTACATCATTGTCGTATGTATGACAATTCCCCGATCAATGGCGCCCACGCATTTATGATCATCTGTTCGTCAGTGTCCGCGAGTTCCTCTTTCCACCCGCGTGACGCTGCCTTTCTTACCATCATGTGATTTTTGTCGACGATGTGACGATCGAGATGCGTCATGTCAGACATCCGTTGCGGAGTGGCGCAGCGTATTGCGTGTCCGATACGGTGCGGTGAGGCTTCGATTTCCAGAAAATCGAGCACCGCGCCGAAAGCCGTTTCGGTAGCTCCGAGCAGGTCTTCGTATCTCAATAGATAAAACGTATCGTCATGTTCCCGAACATGACGCCACGACGCGACGTGTTCACCCCAGGTGCCATACCGGGGCGTGAACGAATTTCTTTCGGTAAAATCCCGGACGTACGCCTGCAGGGTGTAATCCGGCGCAATCCTGTTATTTCGGAGCCAGTAGTGGTAGTAGGAAACGGCCACGGCCCGGGGATCCCGGACGAGATAGATCACTTTGCGATAGCGTCGGTCGAAACATTCATGGCTTTTTAATATCCTGGGATCCGACATACGGGACAGGGTGTATTTCGAGGTCTCGTATATGTCCGGGACCCGAGACCCGACGTTTTCCCATGTCGTTGGCGATTCTTCGGCCAAAATATTTCCGATGAGGAAACGAAGCCATGTATTGCCGGACCGGGGAAATGAAACAAGCATGATATCCGTATCACGGCACGTAAAATCTCTGCCGGCCGGAAGGAGTGATAATGATCTTGCGAGCGTCCGAATCATACTAAAACTGATAATTGAAACGTTCTATTTCATATCTGTACAGGCCTTCAGCAATCTTTCTGACGTGATCGCTGTAGTATCGCCGGTACGCTCGTCGATTCAGGGAGGCGTTCATGTGTGGTATCGCCGCAGCAGAAACGTGTATACCCCATTGATCAAGGTATACAGGCAGTTGGCATTCCAGCTTTTCGAAGACCATAAAATCGTCAATGACGCAATGCCCGTCCTTGTCGCAGGCAAACGATTGCAGCGATGCCGGCAATCGCTCGTGTGGCTGAATGCGTATGACATATTTTGAGAATGTATCGAACCGACTCACGATTGTTTGAGCGAATATGTGCACAATCCGTCCCGCTTTTCCGAACCTCCTGGTTTTCTGGACTATGTGGTGATGATAAAGGGACACAAGTCGATCGTAAGGGTTGCGTACGCAGCAAAACTTCGTATAGTCAGCCCAGCGCCAATCTTTGCTTTGAAAAATCTCAATCAGTTCCCGAGCGGTAATGTGATGATAAAACGGGTGGTCGTCGCGGCTCCGCGAGATATGAACGCTTTTTACATCGGAATAATCATCGAGGATACGACGCAGCGTTGTGCTCGCCGTTCGCGGCACGGCGAGAAAAACAAATCGATGTTGGTGTGAGATTCGCATGATCTCGAATGTAGCCCACAGTAATCAATCAACAATCGATTTTACGGTGATCCGGTTCACGGGTGTTTCCCATCCGGTAAATATGGAGTGTACAATATGGACGGCCTCACATACTTTGGTCACAACGGGGATGTTTCGGATCCGCACGCGTTTTACCGGGACGAAAATTATGTCGTGTGTCGCAATGCGCTGCAACCGAAATCCCTGGATCCGTTACTGGAGCACTACAACACGAGGACGCTGGCGTCCGATCAGTATTATTTGCGGCAGTCTGTCGAGTGGGAACAGCATCGATTCAGCGACCACGACGCTCTGGAAAACGGCTTGCTTGATCCACACTGTTATACACGACAGGACGACACTATCCTCGCCGATCATATTCTCTCGATCTGTAGCCGTGAACGCATTCACGACACTCTCGCGACGCTTGGTGCGGGTAAACGGTATCGATTGCTGCAAACGATGTTTTTCGACCACTCTACAACCCGGCCGCATCAAGACTGGATCTATTTGGATTCCAGACCGAACGGGCAGTTAATAGCTGCCTGGATTGCGCTGGAAGACATACACCAGGACGGCATTCGTTTTTTCGTGTATCCCGGTTCTCATCATTTTCAGCCCAGGGTGGTTTACCAGAAGGCCTCAGGCTCGTCCTGCTACAAGGATTTTTTGGACGAGATAGACAGGCATCTGGCGGAACGGACTTATGAAATGTTTGCT
>JAJFLQ010000023.1 GCA_021772615.1 Verrucomicrobiota bacterium
GCCGTGCGTTCCAATACTTTCTTTGTCTCCGTTGATGCCGACTCCAGGATACGTTTTAAGCCGGAACGTTCAAGTAAGCCGCCAACCAATGAAAGACCACCGACGCTGTAAATTTTCTCCTTGCCTTGCTCGATTTTGAAATGCATTGTAATCACCTGTTGGGTTAGAGGATTTATGTTGCTTGATGGTAATATAAAATACTCTATCCCAACAGGTTAATCAATATCGCCAATGCTTTTTGCGCCGTTTTTTCACGCTTTCAGGATATAGTCCATCCCGCATTGCTAGCAGCCTGTCGGACTTTTCCATCGCCGGGCGAAGCCGTGGCGATGAAAAAGTCGCGACATCCTGCTTTTTGGTTGAAGCTTCGAAAGGAATCGCAGTAAAATAACCCACCATAAAACCGTAGCTGATTTGGAGAAAAGACCAGATCCGCCAGCGCCCGACGAAGATGCTTCGGCCATTGAGATTATGCGTCATCGACTGTAGACTGAAAATGGGCGGAAAGTGTACGCCTTGTGTAAGCACACCGTAGAGTCGGTGTTCGGAATCATTATGGTCGGTCGCTGTTCTATGCCTGAAAAAGGGTGGATTGCAGCATACCAAGTGTAACCGCAACGCACAATCATCATTCAAACGACAATAATCGCCTCACAAAGCAAAATCGGCGGTCAACTTCGATGAGAACCGCCTAATCTAACGAAAATAATGAACGCCCACTGTGACAGGCGACTGCCTGTCACCATGAGGATGTCGGGCGAAGCCCGACAGGCTCATGGCGACGTTCCTCAAATCGCACTCGATGTCGGACGACGTTCCGTGATTGAAAATGGTGCGGTATCTGGGTATAGTCCCGCTTTCACAAAGGAGCCGGGAAGTTCACCGCGCTATGGCGGGATTGCCTCGCCCATTTTAACCATTCGGCCACAAAGGAGGATCGCATTGATCTTTAATAATTCTTTTCATCTTGAGAGTTTTCGTCATATTGCACTCATTGCTGTAACCCTATTCACAACTTCGGTAATTGGTGTCGCAACGGCCGGAGACACGCTCGACACCGTGCGCAAACGCGGTCACCTGCAGGCCGGTGTGCACACCGGCCTGGTCGGTTTCGCCATGCCGGACAGCGAGGGCAGGTGGCATGGCTTCGATGTGGATATCTGCCGTGCCGTCGCCGCTGCCGTATTCGGCGACGCAGACAAGGTAAAGTATGTACCGCTGAGTGCGCAACAACGGTTCACAGCCCTGCAGTCCGGCGAGATCGACGTGCTCAGTCGCAACACGACGCATACACTGACTCGTGACTCGTCGCTTGGTCTGAATTTCGGACCGGCGACGTATTACGATGGACAGGGCTTCATGGTTCCTGTAGCCCTCGGTGTGAAGAGTGCGAGGGAACTCGACGGCGCGACCGTTTGCGTGCTCGCTGGAACGACCACCGAAATGAATCTGGCCGATTACTTCCGCACGCGCGACATGGACTACAAGGGCGTCGTGATCGAAAATAAGGATGAGGTCGCCAAGGCGTTTTTCTCGGAACGCTGCGATGTGCTCACAGCCGACGCATCGGCGCTGGCCGGCGAGCGCATTAAATCGAAGAAACCGGAGCATTTCCGAATTCTTCCGGAAATAATCTCGAAGGAACCGTTGGGACCGGTTGTGCGCCACGGCGACGACCAGTGGCTGGATATTGTGTCCTGGAGTGTGTGGGCGATGATCAATGCCGAAGAACTCGGCATTTCGTCCGTGAACGTCGAGGACATGCAGGCTATCACAAATCCGAAGGTGCGCCGCCTTCTCGGCGAATCGCCTGGTATGGGCGCGGCCCTGGGGTTGGATGAAAAATGGGCGTACCACATCATAAAGCAGGTCGGTAACTACGGCGAGTGCTTCGATCGCAACCTTGGCCGCAATTCTTCCCTGAACATCAACCGCGGCATCAATCGGCTCTGGAGCGACGGCGGGATTCTCTACGCGCCACCTATACGATAGAAGAGCGCCGGTCAGGTAGAGTGTGTGTGTTGAAAATGTGAGCGCTGTGCCATAGACGCGCGAATGGCAAGTAACATAGGCATCCTGCCTGTGTAAAGCGCGTCGGCTACAGCCAGGATGGCTGTGCTACCTCAACTGCCGTCACAATTCGAATATGCACCCGGTCAGTTGAGTCGGCGCTATGTGTCTCGAAATGCGCGGTGTACCCAGTTATCTCGTATCTTGCGCTTTTCGTTGGAGCTCGCGCTTTAGCGTGATTGCGCTATGCCATGCATACGGCTCGACGTGACGCGAAACCGATGATAAATCGTGGACGCCAACGTATGCGACGTCGGACATTCGGCTGAAGCCTCACCCCCAAAAGCGTTGTTGACCGGCATGATCGAGCGAAGCCCACGTTCAACGATAGTGCGCCCACGATGCAAACGAGAGTGCCCATAATCGCCTGGAACACGTCAACAATCCGTTCGGTGCTATATCAGGTAGTGGTACTGGCTGCAATAGCCGGTGCCGCCTATTATCTTTTTTCGACCACGCAGGCCAACCTTGAGCGCCGCTCGATTACCACGGGTTTCGATTTTCTGGATAGAGAAGCCGGGTTCGATATCGGTGAAACACCAATCCCGTACTCCGCGGCCGACAGGTACTCCCTGGCATTTGTGGTTGGCGCACTGAACACCCTGAAGGTGTCTGCGATCGGCATCGTACTGGCCGTCATTCTCGGTGTCGTCATCGGCGTTTCCCGCCTCTCCGGGAATTGGCTGATCGCAAAACTTGCGACCGTATACGTCGAGGGCTTTCGCAACATTCCTCTGCTGCTGCAACTGTTCTTTTTCTACGCGCTTTTTACCGAATCACTGCCGCATCCTCGTACCGCGTTGGCACCCGCCGACGGCGTATTCCTGTCCAATCGCGGGCTCTATTTCGGAGTGCCTGCTGCACATCCGGTTCATCACTGGATGGCGGGCGTATTTGTGCTTGCAATTGTGTTATGGGCCATCATTCGGTGGTGGTCGCGTCGACGACTGGATCGAACGGGAAGGGCGTTTCCGGCGGCGCGGGTGGGGATCTGTTTGTGTATTCTCATGCCACTTGGCGTCTGGATTGTCGGCGGCGCGCCGACTGCAATGAATGTTCCCGAATTGAAAGGGTTCAATTTTCGTGGTGGTATCTCGATTTCGCCTGAATTTGCCGCGCTGCTCCTTGGGTTGGTGATGTACACCGCAGCATTCATTGCAGAGGTTGTGCGGTCCGGTATCGAGTCGGTAAGCATCGGGCAAAGCGAGGCGGCGCGAGCGCTCGGATTGCCGGCCGGCAGGGTGATGTCGTTGGTGGTGCTTCCACAGGCCCTGCGTGTGATCATTCCTCCGCTTACCAACCAGATGTTGAATCTGGTGAAAAACAGCTCGCTGGCGGTCGGTATCGGTTATCCCGATTTCGTCTCGGTTGTGAATACCTCGATAAACCAGACCGGACAGGCCATTGAGGGGGTGGCGATGATCATGGCGCTGTATCTGTTTTTCAGCCTCACCACGTCACTTGCGATGAACTGGTACAACGCACGTTTGAAGGGTCGCTAGATTAACCAAAATCCGTTAAACATTGCGACATGTCAGTGACATGGAATTGTAATATTTTTGTTCGAAATTCGCTGCTGTAGCCGTGGCAGTGTCGCAGGTAGACGCTTGAAAAGCCACAGCTGAAGCGGTGAACTCCAACAGCGGCAAATGTCCCGACAAGGTCTGAGGTCACATACTTGACTCCATTGATGATTAGCCGGGTTTGCCGTAGCAATGCGTCATGCAAGTGCATCGGAGGGGAACGAGATCTCGATGAACATCAATAAAATAGTGCAGTGTAAGCAATCATGAGCCTATATAAAAAAATCGATATGAAGCCGCCGATAGCTTCTGTCGGTCCGTTGGGCTGGATTCGACGGAACCTGTTCGACGGTTGGTTCAATTCATTGTTGACGATTGTGGTTCTGAGCGTCCTTTGGTCGGTTCTGCCGCCGCTGTTCCGCTGGCTTGTGACCGACGCGGTCTGCACCGGAACCGCTGAGGATTGCCGTGATGCGAGTGGTGCGTGCTGGGCGTTTATCACCGAAAATTACCGGTTCATCCTCTTCGGCTTCTATCCCTACGAGAGCCACTGGCGTCCGGCGCTGGCCATTGTTTTGTTTGTCGCGATGTTGATCTACAGCAGGGATATGTCACGCTGGCGCCGGGCGTTGGCGGCATTGTGGGTTGCCGTGCTCGGGGGCATCGCGGTGCTGATGTACGGCGGCGTATTCGGATTGGCGCGCATACAGGACAATGTCTGGGGCGGCTTGCCGTTGACCCTTCTGCTGTCCGTCGTCGGTATCCTCGCGGCGTATCCATTTGGCATCGTCCTGGCGCTCGGCCGTCGATCCCGCCTGCCGGTGATACGCGTCGTCTGCGTCACCTATATTGAGGCCATCCGTGGTGTTCCGCTCATCAGTCTGCTGTTTATGGCGTCGGTGATGTTTCCCTTATTCCTTCCGGAAGGAATAACGTTCAACAAGCTACTGCGTGCCCAGATGGCGATCATTCTGTTTGCGGCGGCGTATCTGGCCGAGGTCATTCGCGGCGGTCTGCAATCGTTGCCGCGCGGCCACGCCGAGGCCGCCGCGGCGCTGGGGCTCGGCGCCTTCCAATCCTTGCGCCTGATCATTCTGCCGCAGGCGCTCAAGACCGTGATACCGCCGACCGTGAGCATCTTCATCTCGACGTTCAAGGATACGTCGCTGGTGGTCGTTATCGCCTTGTTCGATCTGTTGCACACGACCAAAGCCGCACTCACCAACCCCGACTGGATGGGGTTCAGCACTGAAGGTTATCTCTTCATCGCCGCGATTTATTTCGTGTTCTGTTTTTCGATGTCGCGCTACAGCGTGCGACTCGAGCACGAGCTGCATCCGGAAGCGCAGCGGACAGGGATGAACCGGTAGTGTATCGCGAATGGCGAACGCATCCATGATCGCTATCGTCTTGCAACGCGTAGATTCTGGTGAGTTGAAGAACAGGGAACGAACAGGGAACCGCGACGGGACGCGAATAAACGCTAAAAAGAAAGCCGGATTCGCGTCCATTGCGCGGTTCTCTCTCCAGTCCGAATCGTCGGCGTACACAAGTGGTTCGGCAGTGTTCATATCATCAAGGATAACAACCTTGAGGCGCAGTCCGGCGAATGCATCGCCGTTCGCAAGTGTCCGATTCGACTGTTAGTGTATGTCACGCTGACCATAAGGACAATCCGATCGCGATCGTCTCGCAACGCGTAGATTTTACTGCGTTGTAAGCGGCAAGAGCGAACAGGGAACCGCGAAAGGACGCCAAAAAAAC
>JAJFLQ010000024.1 GCA_021772615.1 Verrucomicrobiota bacterium
CGTACGTTCGGAATTTGCCCGCTTCGTACTCTGAGACAACTTTTAATTTGAACGCTTCACTATAACGAATTACTGACTCTGCCATTATTACGTCCTTCGATATTAGGTTGATAATCTGTCAACCTATGTCAGGACGGGACACTAATATCGAACGCCGAACAAGAAACGTTGAATTCTGAAGATTTTCCGTTCGAAATGCATTGTTGTTGCCGTTTCGCGTTACTACACTCCGAACCGCCTGATTCGACCGTCTCGTAGTGACATTCGGCCTCTGGACCCGGATTCTTTACTTATCTGCGCCGGCGCCATTGCGGGCCGCCGCGCGGGACACGACCATGACAGATTCATTTACCATTGAGCGGCAACGCAACGTTTGTACCACCTGGTCCCGCGCAGGATGGGGCGCCGCCGGCATATGCGTTCTGATTTTCGCCAGCGCCGCATCGATACTCAGCGACCAATTTATCTATGGAATCGGGCACGCCACGCGGCCGATACCGACATTCCTTATTTTGTATGCTGTCGGCACCCTGGGACTTGTCGGGGGCTTCATCCTTACGTACACGCGATCGTACACGAATCGCACCGTAATCGGCGTGGTCTGTGTCGGCATTGCTGCGCGTCTTTTTCTGCTGCCGTCGAACCTCATTCAGGAAAACGACTGTTACCGTTACGTGCTCGACGGCGAGGCTGTCGTTCACGGTGTAAATCCCTATGCGTTCTCACCGGAAGTCATCAGTAGCCAGGCCAACGATGCGTTCCGCAGCGATGCACAGCGACCGGAAGCCAGACATATACTGTCTCGTATCAGCTACCAGCATATTCCCACCGTATACCCGCCACTCGCGCAATATTGTTTCGCAGCCGGCGCGGCATTGACGCCGTGGAATTGGCTGGGACAGCGCATTGTGTTTCTGAGTCTCGACATCGCCACGCTGTTGATCCTCCTTGGTCTCCTGCATATGCATCGCAAGCCGCTTGTCTACATCGTACTGTACGCCTGGAATCCCCTGGTAATCAAGGAGATTGCGAATTCGGCGCACCTCGACAGTCTCGTTGCATTCTTACTCGTCGCAACGATCTGGGCGCTGGCCACGATTCAACGGCAGCGATACCGCGGGCGGATCGCGATCGCCGGCGTCGTTTATGCGGCCGCTGTAGCAGCGAAATTCTATCCCGTCATTCTCGCTCCTGTGGTATTAACCTATGTCGTCGTCGCCTACGGCCGGTGGGTCGCAGCGCCAATCTTTGCAGGTGCAGCAGCCCTCGCGATGTGGTTGTTTTACGTTCCGTTCCTCTCTATTCCTTTTTCGCAGATTCTCGCGGGTTTGCGAACGTATGGCAATGAATGGGTATTGAACGAGGGCGCATTTTATGTCGTATCGCTGGTCACGCAGCGATTCCTGCCGACCACCGAATTCGCGCTCGATCGCTTGCTGTGCCTGGCGTTCGTTGGTATCCTCGCGTGCTGGGAGGCGCGGCGGTTGGCTACCGCGGGGCCGCATATCGATGCGCTCGTGGGATCGGCCTTTCGTGTTCTCCTCGCGTGGTACTTGTTTCTTCCCGCCGTCTTCCCGTGGTACGCGCTTGGTCTCATCGCCGTTACTACCCTTAGACCCCGGAGTGTCGTGGTGGTTCTCTCGGGAATCATGGGGTTGTATTACATCACCTTTCTCGTGTCGTACCGCGACCTTGACCCGCAATGGAACGTCGCCGTACGCATCATTGAGCACGGTATGCTCTGGGGATGGTTGGCGATTGCGGGTTTGCGGCGGTTACGGCGATCCAGAATCACCGGCTTTCGCTCAAACCCATGACAACGCGATCAGCCTGTAGACGCGAATTGGAACGCCCTGTTTCTTCCGCTCTGCGACGACAATGCGTACAAGTGATCGTCGAATGAAGGCTTTTCTCCAGGACATGTAACTGCGACGAAAGCCTTCATTCAACGACATCGGATCACTTTACAGATAGCAGCTGTCTTGAACTCGGTTCGTTACAGGGCTTTACCGCAAACAACAGAACTCTGGCGCCTATCCAGACCCCGTTCGAAAAGGTCCGATTGGCGAAAATAGATGCTTGTGATTTGGAATTTATTGTTCGAAACCTTTTTCGAACAGGCTCTATCCAGGGCGGCGTCGGGAGCGCCTTGTGGCGTTGCTTTCGTGGGGGAGGGGGAATTGCGGCTGCTTTCTTCTGTCCGGGCGGCGCGGCCCAGTGGCCCGGACCGCCTATCACTATTCAACGTTGAATCGGGAGATCAATGGTTGCCGGCAACTTCAACGCCGTCACTATTCGTCCACGTGCCATCGATGAAATTCTCGAAGTCGTCTTCATCGAATTCCGCGACATGGTGAACATCTTTGTCGGCATCGTACACGGATATTTTCTGGTCCTCCAGCTCCGACATGGTGTAGGAAACCATGAACGACCCCGGAACATTGAAATCTTTGCCAACCGGAATCTCGGTAATCTCGAAACCGTGGTGGTAAGGATTCGAAAGGTTGAGGTGCTCGTCCACCACGGCCACCGTGCCGGTGACGGATATATTCGACATGCCGATCTCCTCGCCGCCGAAGTAGAACTTGTTCTGGTACGACGTCTCCGGCTCGCAAAAGCACGAATGGGACACCACAAATGTCACGGTGTACGAGTCATCGTCGTCGTTCTCGACAATGTTTGTCAGGGTGGTCTCGTAAGCGTTGCCGTTGATGCGTTTCATGCCGGTCGTCGTCTGGATGCCTACATACGGAGCCTTGAACACGTCGCGGCTGACAATCACCTTGTGGCGCGCAGGGGCATCGTAGTCTACCAGTGCACTCCAGCTGATCTCGCAATGCAGCGTTGCGGTCTTCGAGCAGTCGCGACGCCCCTCTACTTCTTTCCATAGACGAATGACGGCAAGCATCTCGCTGCCGCCGTTCACATCCGACCCCTTCTCTACCAGAAAGAAGCCGGAATTGTCATTGTCGAGAACGTTCATCGAAGACTCCGGGCGAATCCTGACGTCGCCTATTGCGAATACCGCGTCTTCAGCCCAACCGTGATTGAAATCGGGTTCGACCGTGCCTGGCTTCTGATTCGCGAATAGATTCGTCCAGTCCCAGTCGCCACGGATCTTGTTTACATTGTATTTGAGGAACTGGTCCGCTGTCTCGAGAGCCACGAGCTCGTTCACGGAGCCGCGGTTCATATCCAATCCTGTCGAGTACATTGCGGCGACGCTGACCAGGCCAAGGCTTGCAATTACCAGGGACATGATGATTTCGAGCATGCTGAATGCCCGCAGTGTCCTGCGCATATCGACTGTGTGTCGTGTATTCATAGTCAATTCTCCGTGCTGTCCGTTTGTCATTTTTGATACATCCCGTTCGGCAGTCGGTGCGACTGCCGCCTTGAGTGACTGGGAGTACAGCAATGGCATGGCCATATTGGAGGAATTGAACGTTAAAGCATTTTCAATCCGTTGTTTACGGTGTGGTCGTGGTGTTTCAGGTGAGACAAAACGATTTTCGCTAATACGGTCGAAAATTTGAAATTTTCAATTTCGATATTGGAATCGGAGAGAGACGACAGCACTGCGGACGACGTGTTACCAATCCTTTTTCGCCAGGTCGTACTTACGTATTTTCCGGTACAGCGACTGGGTGGATATCCCGAGTGAAAATGCGGCTGCCGTGTGGTTTCCGGAATAGATCGAGAGCGCTTTATGAATGGTTTGTTTTTCCAGTTCGGTAAGATTCAGCGTTACGCCGTCCGGTAGTGGTGAATCGTCGTTCGCAGGTGCGTCGGGAGCATTGCCGGGAGTAACCGCGGCCGTGGGCGGCAGAGGGGCGGCAGGGGCGGCCAGGGGAGCGATACCGAGATCCTGCGGCTCGATGACAGGGCCGCGGGCAAAGATTGTCGAGCGCTCGATCACGTTTCGCAATTCGCGAATGTTTCCGGGGAAATTATAAACGACCAGGGCCTGCTCCGCTGCGGCGGACAGCGTAAGCCTGTTGCCGCTGCGCATTCGGTGTTTTTCCAGGAAATGTTGTGTCAGGGGCAGAATGTCTTCGCGGCGTTCCCGTAACGGCGGTATGGCAATCGGAGCGACCATGATGCGATAGAACAAATCCTGCCGGAATTTGCCGTCGGTCACATGCTGTGTGAGATCCTTATTGGTAGCGGCGATGATCCGTACGTCTTCGACCGTGATCTCCTTCACGCCGCCCAGACGCCGCAGGCGCCGATCTTCGAGTACACGCAGCAGTCTGCTCTGTGCCTCATAGCTCATCTCGCTGATTTCATCGAGCAGCACGGTGCCGCCTACTGCCATTTCGAAGACACCCGGGACCGTGCGATCCGCGCCGGTGAATGCACCGCGTTCGCGGCCAAACAGCTCCGCCTCGAGCAGTGTTTCGGCAATTGCGCCGCAGTTGACGCCAATGAACGGTGCATCGTCCGGTTTCGACATCTGATGAATGAAGCGAGCAGCCACTTCCTTGCCCACGCCGCTTTCTCCGGTGAGCAAGACCGTTACGTTCGGCGACGACCCAACCTGCTTGAGCTGTTTGATCACACGTGTGGTTGCAGCGGAGTTGCCGATAAAACTGTGTTGGTCATCGACCTTGGTCGTGCGTTCGAGCAGGGCGCGGAGCCGCTTGTTTTCCAGTTTTATGTCGCGAAATCGGGTGGTACGCTTCAGCGACGCATTGAGATCGGACGGATTGAAGGGCTTTTGAAAGTAATCGAAGGCGCCGGCCTTGAGGGCCTTGATCGCCATGTCCTCGTCGCTGAATCCGGTGGTGATAAGCACTTCGATGTCGGGGTCGATATCGCGCAGCTTATCAATCAGCTCGATGCCTCCCATGCCGGGCATATGTATGTCGGATATGAGAATGTCGCCGACTCCCGCCTTGACCCGCTCGATCGCTTCCTCGGCGGTTGCCGCAACATCGGTCTTCCAGCCGGCATTGGTCAGGTACTTGGCGAGTACTTTCGACAACGATTCATCGTCGTCCACGATGAGCACGGTGAGCTGCGAGCGGATAATTCGGGATTCTGAGGAATACTCTTCCTGGCCTGGGCGCAGTGTCATGGGATTGTGGCAGTTTTTTGCGAGTTCACTATGGCGTCCTCCGGACGAAGGCCGCAGTCTCCGGCCTTTTCCATGCAAACATATGTACAATCGCATAGTTTCATCAATTCGGATCGTCGACGGCACTACAGTACGTCGACAACACACGGCTTCAAACTGCGGCGATATATTTTCACAGCTGCACAAGTTGCGATACACAAAAACTTCACAAGCGCCTAACATTCTCTTCACCATTCCCGCCTATTCTAACAGTCGAATCACCCGTATTCATTACAACGATCACAACGCATGTCATCAGCAGGAAAACGTCGCAGTTCATGCAAATTTTGGCGATCTTAATATTCTCTTAACAAATTATTCATGTTTCCCTAACGGCAACCTGATATCCTGCTGATTGTTGAACTTGTTTTGATCGCGACATGTGGTCGCAGCAGAGGTTGTTTGAATGATTCAGGCTGCTAGCTGCATCGCAGCAGGCATACGTATAGAACATCGTCTCTGGATGCCGACCGATCGGACGATGCATGAAAAGTTGTTTCAGGTCGAACCCGGCAGCGCGATCAAGCCGGTTCACAATGACGAAGCTGGGTTGTGAATGCAGGTTGACGGCATCGGGTTTGTACAAACCAATAATCCTAATACCAGAATAAGGGGCTACATGAACAGATTATCGCGCAGGACACTGATGGCGGCAGCATTGATCATTGCGAGCACAACCATAGCCGTGGCATTCGATGAGGACGAGATTATGACGATTCTGCGCAGTATGCAGCAGCAGATCGAGCAGCAGCGACTGGAAATTGATGCGTTGAAATCACAGCTGGCGGGAGAACGCAGCGCGCCCTCGCCAGCGGACCATCTCACTGACAGTTTCGAGATACCGCAGGATCGCGACGCGGGTCTGTTGGACGATCAGGCCGCTGCCGGCTATGCCGCGCTGAAAGAGTTGGCGGGGATAACATTCGGCAAGGGTATCTCGGGATTAAACGTCAGCGGGGATGCGAGAGTGCGTTATGAGGCGCGCGAACGAAAGCGCATGAAGGACGGCCGTACGTCACGCGATCGGTTTCGCCTGCGGCTGCGATTGGGTGGCGTCTGGCAGAATGCGGACGACAGTTGGGAAATCGGCGCCGGCATCGCAACCGGCACAACCGGAACGACCTCGTCGACGAGTGCCAACCAGTCCTTTTCGAAGGACGGTGTGTTCCAAACCAACGACATCAATCTGGATTATGCATATGTTCGTCACAGCTGGGACGACTTCGATGTGATTCTGGGACAGCAAAAGAATCCGTGGAAAGAGACGACAACCTATATGTTGTGGGACGGTGATGTTCGCCCGGTTGGCGTTACAGGGAGCTACGCCGGCGACGGCGTTTTCGTGACCGGCGGTGTGTATGATGTGCTGGGGGCAGAAAGCGATCCCGGCGACGACAGCGAGGTGTACCTTTTAGCCGGCCGGACGGGTTACGCTGCAGAGACCGACAATGGCGAATTTGTCGTGGCAGCCGGAATCTGGCATTTTAGCGACAACGCTTATGAAGCGGTCAATAACTTTTTTAACGACGATCGGCACAATGGCCCGTTGACGCGAGACGCCCGATTCACTATAGCCGATATTTACGGCGGATACGGTGTCAACGTGGGCGAGTGGAAGGTGGGGGTGCATGGGCACTACGCCAAAAACCTCGGCGCCGACGATAAAGGCGGCACGCAACTCGGCAGTGATGGTCCCGGCGTCCTGGCTGAAGACGAGGACGAGGCATGGCTCATTGGCGGCAAACTCACGCTGCACGCGGCCGAAGTAAGTCTTGACTACGCGCACATTGAGGCCGATTCGGTCTTCGCCCCGATAAAGGACAGCGATTTCGGCGACACGGCGGGGATGACAGTGACCGATGTCGAAGGCATTAAGTTCGGACTGAAAGTGAAGATTACCAGTACGATGTCCCTGGGATGGACATATATGGATCTCAATGAGATTGCCGGTAATGACCGTGACGGCGAGCTGCACCAGGTCGATCTAAGTTACAAATTCTAATTCGGCAATCACCCGAATTGGATGGCATGCACGTTTCGTCAGAGTTCGAAGCGGCAGTGTCCATGATGTCGGTTTTCAACGCGTTCGGCAAACAACAACTGGAGACGGTATATGAAAGCAACAGCATTATTAATTGGAATCACATTGCTTGGCGGCATTTTTGCACCGCAGGCAAGAGCGCAAACGGTGCAGGTCGACCCGGATCTTAGGGGCTACCAGAACGTTTCCGGTGTGTCCGGGAACCTGAACAGTATCGGATCGGATACACTGAATAACCTGATGACGCTGTGGTCCGAGGGGTTTAATCGCCTTTACCCGAATGTCAAGATCCAGATAGAGGGCAAGGGATCGTCGACCGCGCCGCCCGCGCTTATTGAGGGGACCGCTCAACTCGGGCCGATGAGTCGCATGATGAAATCCAAGGAGATCGATTCATTCGAAGAACGCTTCGGCTACAAGCCGACGGCGGTCAAGGTGGCGATTGATGCCCTGGCGGTATTTGTGCACAAGGACAACCCCGTTGAAGGACTGCAAATGTCGCAGGTAGACGGTGTTTTTTCGAGCACACTAAAGTGGGGTGGACCAAACATCGATTCGTGGGGCCAGCTTGGTCTCACTGGCCGTTGGGGCAATCTCCCCATGACCTTGTACGGCCGTAACAGTGCTTCCGGGACGTACGGTTTTTTCAAGTCGGTTGCGTTAAAGAAGGGTGATTACAAGCGTTCGGTAAAAGAGCAACCCGGATCTTCGTCCGTGGTACAGGGCATCGCCACGGAGATCGGCGGCATCGGGTATTCCGGCATCGGTTACAAGACATCCGGCGTTCGCACGGTAGCGTTGGCCGAGAGCGGCACGGACTACCATGGGCCGACGATGGAGAACTGCCTTTCGGGTGATTATCCGTTGGCGCGGTTTCTGTTTGTTTACGTCAACAAGAAACCCAATCAGCCGCTGGACAAGCTGACCAGTGAGTTTCTCACGTTCGTGTTGTCGAAAGAGGGGCAGGAGGTCGTCGTGAAAGACGGTTACTATCCGCTACCGGCTTCCGTGGCTGTCGAAACGGCGTCTCAGCTGCGCTGACGCGCCGCCAACACGGCCGCCCGCCATGATGCGGCGTCGCTGATATTGCCGGCGGCCAGGTGACTGATTATTACGATGCCCAACGCTACGTCACATTCCCGGCATGACGATCGATTCCAGGTTTCCAGGCGTGTTCTGCTTGTCGACTATTGGATGCACCGACTGATCAAGGTCGGCGGCATCAGCGTTATCGCCGCGGTTTGCGGTATTTTTGTTTTTATTTTTGTGCAGATTATTCCGTTGTTCCAGGGCGCGACGGTGTCGCCGACAGCAACGGTTCAGCTGGCACCCGGCGACTATCGCGATGTGGGCGTTGACCGTTGGTCTGAATTGCCGTTTGTGATCGATCAAAATCTGGATCTGCACTTCATAAATCTCGCGAAAGACAATGACGTCACCCGCATCACACCGGAACTCCCGGACGGCAAAGCAACATCGATGCGCTATAACCAGCGGAATCAGATGCTGGTTTACGGTTTCGATGACGGTCGTTTCTGCGTGGTGCGATTGAATTACCATGAGACGTTTGACGGCAACGAGCGGACCATTGGGCATGACCTGGTTACTGAACCAGCCTATCACATCGGTCACCAAGACCATCCGATCGTCGATATCGATTACGCGGAGGCCGACGGGCGTCGCGTAGCCGCGGCGATCCAATCGGTCGGAGACAGCCGTGAAGTACACTTGGTCACATTGAAGCAAAAGCGCAGTCTGCTTGGCGCGGGTAAGGTGATGGTTGACAAACGATTCGACCTGTCCTCGCAGGTCATCGGCGTGCCGGCGATCGTACGGGCCGGCACCCAGGCGGATCTGCTGATGGTGGCGACAGAGGAGGGGCGGGTATTTTACTTTTCCATGCAGGAAAGCGAGATCACGTTGATGCAGGATTTTACGCCGTTCGGCGATCTTGCGGATACCACAGTCGCGTCGATGGATTTCCTGTTCGGCGGCGTGTCGGTCGTGCTCTCATCTCCGGCCGGTGAAAACCGGTTATACAGTCTTTTTGTACCGGAGTTCGGCAGCAGCCGCCTGTTCGGGCACACCAAGACGTTTCCGCTGCTTTCCGGCGGCGCGGAGGTGTATGCGGCGAGTCAGCGGAACAAGTCGTTTCTGGTCGGTCACGGTTCGGAATTGAGTCTCCGTTATGCTACAACCGAGACGGTCCGTTGGCACAAGGACATGCCGTTCGAGGTGGAGCACGCTGTCTTGAGCAGCAAGCACGACCGCATGCTGCTGGTTGACGGCGCTGATATGTTGCGCATCTATGACCTCGACGACCCCCATCCGGAAGCCGGCGTGAAAGCATACTTCGGCAAGCTGTGGTATGAAGGATCGAGCGCGCCCAAATACGACTGGCAGTCGACCGGTGCAAGCGATGACTATGAACCAAAATTGTCGATGGTGCCGCTTATTGTCGGTACGCTGAAGGGTACGCTCTACGCGATGCTTTTCGCGGTGCCGGTGGCGTTACTGGCCGCTTTGTACACGTCGCAGTTTCTCTCCTGGAGAATGCGTGTGATTGTGAAGCCGACGATGGAGATCATGGCGTCGTTGCCCTCCGTCGTACTCGGATTTCTCGCTGCCTTGTGGCTGGCGCCGATCGTTGAGACGCAGATGGTTTTTATCATCCTGATTTTCGTCGTGCTGCCTGTTATCGCAATGGTCTTCGGCCAATGCTGGGCGAGTTTGCCGATGCCGATTCGCAAGTACGTGCGGTCCGGCTTTGAGTTTCTGGTTATCGGCGTTGTCGCAGCCGCGTCGACCGTGGTTTGCTGGTATCTTGCGCCCCACGTCGAAGCGCGTTTCTGCACCGTCGTTGATCCTGTGACGAATCTTGCCGTTTCGGATTTTCGGCTCTGGTGGCGACAGACGACCAATACGCCCTTTGAACAGCGCAACGCCCTCGTGGTCGGGTTTGTTATGGGGTTCGCTGTGATCCCGATTATTTTCTCGATCGCAGAGGAATCGCTGGCCAACGTGCCGCCCTCACTCACTTCGGGTGCGCTGGCGCTGGGCGCCAGCCGCTGGCAGACGGCGATGCGTGTGGTGATCCCAACCGGTTCCGCGGGAATATTTTCGGCGGTGATGATCGGTCTGGGCCGCGCCGTCGGTGAAACCATGATCGTTCTGATGGCGACCGGAAACACACCGGTTATGGATCTTAATGCCTTTACCGGTATGCGGACGTTGTCGGCGAACATTGCCGTCGAATTGCCGGAGGCGCCGCACGAAGGGACGCTGTACCGGACATTGTTTCTGGGTGCGCTGCTACTCTTTATGTTTACGTTTTTCTTAAACACAATCGCCGAGGTAATGCGCCAGCACCTTCGCGAAAAGTACAAGACGGTATAATGGCCAGGAAGTCAAAAGTCGATACGTTTTCATCCGGCGCGCCGGCCGGCGACGCCCTTGTCTGGCTCAGCTCACTGGGATTGGCAGTCGGGCTGTTCATGATCACCATGATCCTGGCCGTGATCATATGGCAGGGGTTGACGGCATTCTGGCCTCGCGAGGTGGCCGAAGTTACGGTTCGTGCGGACAGTGAGTTCACGATCAATGGGGCGCAGACTTTCAGCGGCGAAATCGTTCACTACAAGACCCGTCAGGATTACACCAAGGATAATAAAACAGAGGTAGAAGAACTGCAGCTCTATGTGGGCAATCGCGACGTCTACGGGTTTTCATTTTTCTATGTGGATGTCGACGATATCATAAAGATCGAAAAACCTGCCGACATAATGAGCATTGAGCGCGAGGAATACGGCAAGGCTATTGCCAGGCCGGTGTCGCTGCATATCAAGGGCGAGACGTCCGTCTCGGCCGATTCGCTAGAGTTCGATGACCGCCTTCGGGCGCTGATGGACACCGTAGCTGAACGACGCGACGAGATTCACGATATCGAAAAAGTTGAGATCGGCCGTATAAATCGGAAAATGGAGTCCATCCGTCTCTCGCGCCGGAGGATGGAGCGTGAAGGCCATACCGATTCGGAAAAATACAGAAAGCTCGTAGACGCGGACGCCGGCCTGCAGGGTGATTACGAGACGTTGGCTGCAGAGGCCGGAGCGTTGCGCGATCTGCAATTCGAGCATGAACTCGAAGTCATGTTGCTGACCGGCGAAGTGCGGCGGATGCCGTTGGGCAAGCTCATTAACTATCGTTATCCCAATCAACTCCGTGTCATCGACAAATGCGTTGCCTTCGCGCATAACATGGTGTCGTTCATTCTCAATGATCCCCGTGAAGCGAATACAGAGGGCGGCATTTTCCCCGCCATCTTCGGAACCTTTGTCATGACAATTTTCATGAGTCTGCTGGTGACGCCCTTCGGCGTCGTCTCTGCGATCTACCTGAGCGAGTATGCCAAACCCGGTTTGATGGTGCGGATGGTGCGGATTGCCGTGAACAATCTGGCCGGTGTGCCCTCCATTGTTTTCGGCGTCTTCGGGTTGGGGTTTTTCGTGTACTTTGTCGGCGCCTCTATCGATCAGTTGTTCTTCTCCGATACCTTGCCAACTCCGACGTTCGGTACCGGCGGTATGTTATGGGCATCGTTCACGCTTGCACTGATGACCGTCCCGGTCGTGATCGTGGCGACGGAAGAGGGTCTGTTGGCGGTGCCGCGAGGTATGCGTGAAGGCGGTCTTGCCTGCGGCGCTTCGAAATGGCAGTGCATCCAGCGAATCGTGCTCCCGGCCGCCGCCCCCGGAATTCTCACGGGCATGGTACTCGCGATGGCCCGGGGCGCCGGCGAGGTCGCGCCGCTCATGCTTGTCGGCGTAGTGAAGCTGGCGCCGACGTTACCGTTGAATACGACCTGGCCGTATTTTCACTTTGAACAAAAATTTATGCACCTGGGCTTTCACATCTACGATCTTGGATTTCAGTCGCCGGACTCGGAGGCTGCGAAACCGATGGTGTTTGCAACAGCGTTGTTATTGATCATCCTCGTGGTCGCGATGAATCTGGTCGCGATCTATGTGCGCGAACGGCTACGGAGGAAGTATGCCGTTAGCGCTGTCTGAAACACAATTGGCGGCGGACAATGAAATCAGTGAATCATGCGGTAGATTTGGACAATCGTTACGATGCCGGCAATGGTGTCGTTTCAACATTGCCAAGTCGCGACAAGATGACAATATTCGATAGTGAGGGCGGGTCCATGGAAGCACAGCGCGACTCAATCAGGCCGGAAGCGGAGACGGCGTCGGCTGCAACCGGGAGGCAACAGGATTCGGCCGTTATCTCGATTCGGAATTTCAATTTCTACTACGGGAACAAACACACACTGATGGACGTCAACCTGAATGTCCCCGAACGTGAAATCGTCGCGTTTATCGGGCCATCGGGTTGCGGAAAATCGACGTTGCTGCGAAGCATTAATCGCATGAACGACCTCATTGAGGACATTCGGCAGGAGGGTGATATCCGGATTAACGGCCGCAGCGTATTCGATCCGAATCTGGACGTGATCGCGTTGCGCAAGCGGGTCGGCATGGTGTTTCAGAAATCGAATCCCTTTCCAAAGTCCATTTTCGAGAATGTCGTGTTTGGCTTGCGTGTTGCCGGTCGCATTCGCAAAGATGAGCTTGAGGCAGCGGCGGAACGCAGCCTGAGGGCGGCGGCACTGTGGGACGAGGTTAGCGATCGCCTGCACAGCAGTGCGCTGGGACTGTCTGGCGGCCAGATGCAGCGGCTGTGTATCGCGCGTGCGATCGCCAACGAGCCGGAGATCATCCTGATGGACGAACCCTGCTCGGCCCTGGACCCGGTCGCAACCAGTAAGATCGAAGAAATGATCCTGGTGTTGAAGAAGGATTTTACGATTGTTATCGTCACGCATAATATGCAGCAGGCGTCCCGGATTTCCGACCGCACCGCCTTTTTCTACCTTGGAAAATTGATCGAATTCGACACGACCGAGAAGATTTTCAGTAATCCCAACACCAGGCAAACCGAGGATTACATCAGCGGAAGATTTGGCTGATGCGACCGGAATCCGGAAACGAAGGAAAAATGAAAACGCATATGCAGCGGGAGATCGACAACCTCAAGCGGCAGCTGCTGTCACTTGGCGCCGATATCGAGGAGCGGATCAACGATACGTACAATGCGCTTACCAACATGGACGTCGCGATCGCGGTGAAGGTCAAGAACAACGACGATTACATCGACCAACGTGAGGTCGAGATCGAGGAGGAATGCCTCAAAATTCTGGCACTGTATCAGCCTGTTGCCAGCGACCTGCGTATTGTGATCGGCATGTTGAAGATGAATAATGACCTCGAACGTATCGGCGACCTGGCAGCGAATATCGCCGAATACGTCATGATCGTCGCTCGCGATGAGCCCGTAACTATTCCGGCAAAGTTTAACGACATTTTTTCGGAGGCGCGTAAAATGGTGCGGCATTGCCTCGACGCATTGGTGAATCTTGACCCGATCCTGGCCGACAAGGTATGCAGTAACGATGATATCGTCGACCGATTGAACGTCGAAATTATTGACGAAATCCGTGACCAGATGCAAAGCGCGCCGCAAAAGATCCGACCTCTGCTCTACCTCATTTCCATCTCTCGCTCGATCGAGCGCATCGCCGACAACGCTACCAATATTGCGGAAGATGTGGTCTATATGACGCAGGGCGAGATTGTTCGTCATCACCTTAAAGATCACGGACAAGGATAGTAGCTGTCTTCGCCAATCGACTGCGGCACTGTCGCTGCCGGTCGCAGCACAACAAAGCAAATAGCAACAAAAATGCAGGTGTCATCATGACCAGGAGCAAAATACTGGTGGTCGACGACGAACCCGATGTTCTCGATATGGTTTGCTATAGCCTGAATCGTGAAGGATACACGGTCAAGACAGCGAACAACGGTGAAAACGCCCTGGCGCTATGCAAGCAATTCGTACCCGACTTAATTGTCCTGGATTTGATGCTTCCGGGAATCGACGGCAATCAGGTTTGTTACAAATTGAAAATGAACGATCGGTATAAACACATCCCGATCATCATGCTTACCGCGAAGTCCGATGAAACGGACCAACTTGTCGGGCTCCAGATCGGTGCGGATGACTATATTACAAAGCCATTTAGTCCGCGTGTGTTGTCGGCACGGATAAAGGTCGTGCTTCGGCGTCAGGCCGGCCGGGTTGACGCCACGGATGCGTCGGAGGAGGTAAAGTCGGGACCGTTGATCATGTATCCGCTGCGACACGAGGCGAGAATCGGGGACGAGGAGCTCAAGCTCACCCCGTTCGAATTCAAGATTCTGGTATTCATGGCGAAGCGCCCGGGCCGTGTTTTCAGTCGCCATCAAATTATCGAAGAGGCGAGGGGCGATGATGTTTTCATTACAGAGCGCACCGTCGATGTCCACATTGCCACGCTGCGCAAGAAACTCGGAGATCACGCCTCGCTAATCATGACCGTTCACGGCGTGGGGTACAAATTTCGGGACTGACAATGCATGAAAAGAAGCTGGCTCTATGGATAACCCAGAGGCTTCTCGTGTTTGCTTTCGCAGGCTTCACGATTTTCCTTTACGGTCAGTTTCAGATCTACCGTAACGCCGAACGCAGCACTACCCGTTTGCGCCTCCGGCAGCAGGCCGACATGGCTTGGGAGATCATCTCTCACAGACCATTGGATTTTCTGGACTCACCGGCAATGTGCAACGCGCTGTGCCAGCGGCTGGCCTTGATCACCCAAACACGCGTGACACTTGTCGGCGACGATGGCTTCGTCCGCGGCGATTCGGTGTTTGGCGCCAGTTTCCGGCTCGATACAAATGCCCAGCCGCAAGTTTTTGCGGTTTATCACGATCCCGTACGTGATCGGCGAATCATGTCCTACGTTACCCGGCGACCGGGACCCGGCAGTCAGCCACCGATACTGTTGCGACTGTCGACCCCGATCCCGGACGCTCTCGACATTGGCCAAAGCGTTCTAACGGATGCATTCGGTTACATCTTGCTCGCGCTCGCGGTGATTGTCATCGGAGCCCTCCTTATTGCGCGCACGGTCACAAGGCAGATCAATCGCATAACGTCGTCGATCGACCGTTACAAGCTCGGTCACGAGGGGTACGAACTCGAGTTTTCCGAGTTTGCGGAGCTGCGTTGCCTGGCAGACGCGATTGTCACAATGGCCGGGTATCTCCGGATGAATCGGACCGAACTTACGCACCAGACCAATCGCTGGGAAGCGATCATTACCAACATGCGTGAGGGGATTCTTGCCTTGGATCACGAGTCGCGAATTTCCATAATTAATCCGGCGGCGTTGCGTTATTTCGCCGTAAATAGTTCAAATGATGCGATCGGAAAATTATTGGTCGAAGTTATCCGGAACACCGATTTGAATGCATTCATAAAGAAGCTCGAACATGATCGTTTTCAGACAACCGAGCTCGACTACGAGCCCCGCCTCAACGACACGCGAACGTACCAGCTTGGCGGCTTGAGAATGGAGTTCAACTCCGAGGCGCCCTCGGGGTACCTGTTGGTATTCAATGATATTACAAAACTCCGCAAATTGGAGCGGATGCGCAAAGAGTTTGTGGCCAATGTCTCACACGAGTTGAAAACGCCGATCACGACGATTACGGGGCTGCTCGAATACATGCCGGTGTGCATCCGGACAGACCGTGATCAAGCCCTTTCGTTCCTGCGGACTATTGTAAAAAATACCGAGCGCCTCACCATGATAATCGACGATTTATTGTATCTTTCACGACTCGAACATGGTGACAAGCAGGCACTGGGTCATTTCATTCGCGAAAATATTCGCAAGACCATCGACTGTGCCGTGGCATCCGCCGAACAACGGGCACGGCGTAAGGCTATTCGCTTTACCTGTACAGTTCCCGATTGTTTAGTTTATGCCAATCACCGATTGCTGGAGCAGGCATTCGGAAACTTGATAGGAAATGCGATAAAATTCAGTCCGAAGGAGTCGGAAGTAGAGATAAGCGCGCGGGAGGAGAGTGATGAACTTGTCATTCAATTCAAGGACCGCGGCATTGGTATTCCCGGTGACCACCAGACGCGCATATTTCAGCGGTTCTACCGGGTGGATCCGTCGCGCGACCGCGGCACCGGCGGTACCGGCCTGGGGCTTGCGATTGTAAAGCACATCATACAGGCACACCGCGGCTCTGTCGCGGTTGTCAGCGAAGTCGGAGCAGGAAGCTCTTTCATTATCTGTTTACCGTTGGGGCCGGAGCCTTCCGAGCCGATAGACGGGTGAGAACGACGGCCAGACCACAAGCCCACCATCACATAGAATGGCGATCTCGCCGACGTTCTAAGGTGCACACTTCAATGTGGTTTTCACGCGCGACCCCCAATCGCAATGCTCGGCACATCCCGCCGCTGCCAAATCAAAAAATCGCTTTGAGGATGTAGAAACAAAGGATAGCGATTGACGCACCCGCCGGAATCGTGACGATCCACGAGATTACGATATTTCGGATTGTCGCCAGGTTCAGCGCCCCCATTCCGCGTGCCAGGCCGACGCCCAGTACGGCGCCCACAAGCGTGTGGGTCGTGGAGATCGGCAATCCGAATTTCGATGCAATAACGATGGTCGTTGCCGCCCCGAATTCCGCGGAAAACCCGCGCGACGGTGTAAGGTCCGTTATCCGCTTACCAATAGTTTCAATCACACGCCAACCCCACGTCGCCAATCCGGTGACGATACCTAAACCGCCAAGCGCGAGTACCCAAATTGGAACCGTTGCCTTAAGCGCGATGGTGCCGTTCTGCAGGACGCTAATTACGGCAGAAAGCGGGCCGATTGCATTGGCAACATCATTGGCGCCATGTGCGAACGCCACGAAACACGCACTGAGGATCTGTAGGTAAACGAATATTCTTTCGACAATATTGTGTTGCTGCACGTTTTCGTCTGTTCCCGACTGATCCTTGACATTCGTTGCCAGCTTGCTGACATCAGCGAGAATTCGGGATACCTCCGTCTTGACGGCGCCCTCTGCAACCTCCTGCGCGCGCTCAAGGTGTTTGACGGTCTTGCTGAGTCCCTCTTCCACCTGGGGATTGCAATAGTTTCCGGAAATTACCGATGGCGACGTAGTCGCGTCGATCCGGCGCACGAGAATCGCACTGATGAACGCCGCGACAACACCCGCAATCGACGCCACGCAAAGGGCCTGCGGAAGGGGAAGATCCAGATTCAGATTCTTCAGCCCCTTAAACACCAGGACCAGCGACAGTATAAAAAAGACCGAGAATACCAGAGACGGCGTGATTCGCTTCGCGGCTGCAACCGGGTCGGGGGCGTAGAAGATCTTTTTTCGCAACAGACTGAAAATAAGAAACGACATTGTCCCGCTGAGAGCCGGAGACACCACCCAACTTGCGACGATTGAGCCAACCTTGCCCCAGTATATTGCCTCCACCCCGCCGACAACGACGCCGAATCCCAATATCGAGCCGACGATAGAATGCGTTGTAGAGACCGGCCACCCGTAGTAAGACGCCACTTGCAACCAGATCGCTGCTGCAAGCAGGGCGCCGAGCATGCCGTATACAAAAATGTGCGGATCCGAAGCAAATATCTCGGGGTTGATAATGCCTTTTCGAACTGTCTCGGAGACATGCATCCCGACAAACACGGCTCCGGAAAACTCCAGGACCGCGGCAATGATCACCGCGTGTTTGAGAGTGAGTGCTCCGGAACCGACAGACGTGCCCATCGCATTGGCGACGTCGTTGGCGCCAATACTCCACGCCATGTAAAAGCCAAAAATGAGTGCCAGCGACAGTAGAATGGCGTTCGTGTCCATATATCGATGCTCCCCCTCTTGGTCATTCAGGACAGCGCCATAAATGCGATGGCGCTGCAATGCCCGTAGGACGACTATTGAATATCCAGCGTCAGGCGGACGCGGTTCGCAAGTTTTTCCGATGAATTCGACAGTGACCCGACATTATCAATAATTCGCATCCACAGATAAAACGTGCCATGACTGTAATCCGACTCGGTGGCAAACAACGTCTTGACCAGTCGACGCTGAATCAGATCCGCCTCGTGCTCGTATTCAGCCACGTTATCGATCATACTCTTTACCTTGTTCGCCTCGCTGCCGCCGAATGAGAACTGCAGCAACTCGTCAATCTCCTGAATGATGCGACGCACCATCCTGAACGAATCAAGGTTTGTCTCCAGAAATACAGCAAAGTCCTCTTTGATAACCTCTGGCATCGTCAGATTCTTGTATGTAAGCAGTACTGCGATGTCCTCTGCCTGATCGGCAATATCGTCCTGGTGCCGAAGGATCTCGAGAAGACTGGAGCGGTTCACCGGAAGGAAAAGACTTTTCTGCAGATTATTGCGTATGTCGTTCTTGGTGAGATCCGCAATGTGCTCGTGTTTCGAGATCTTCTTCGCCAAGCGGCTAACCGCCTCATAATCCTCTTCTGTGAGTGCGGCGAAGATATCCACAATAAGGTCAACGCACACGGCGACATTCTCCATGTGCGCCTGTAGCGGCGCGAAGGGCGAACGCCCGAAAAGGTCGGCGATAGATCTCATCTTAGTGACAAACGTTCCGTGAAATGGATTAAAATTCCCACACGCGAACCCGAATCGCGAACATGCCGAAACACGTTAAGGCTGCACGGTCTCTCGATCCACCGGTTGGCCTTCTTGGCCTCCAACGGGCGTCGACGGACCAATGTTCGAGAATCCAGAGCCTGGCCGGCACGACGAACATGGTCCCGCATGCGGTAACTGTGAACGCCAATGAAAGCCTTAATTCAACGACATTGAATCACTCTACACGTAGCAGCCGGCCTGAGCTTGGATCATGACGGGAACTGTAAAGTGGTCGCCCGCACCGTCGAACTGATGTCCCCCAAATGAGCGTTCAACTTAAGAGGGCTTCACCCCAAACTACTGAATTCCGGTAATCTAGCTTGCCTACACGTCCTGACAACCCAAGTTTCTTGTATAAATTGCGTCTTGACACGCTGGCATTGAGCTATCAGGCAAGCGTCGTTATTCCATCGTCAGGCCGATAATGGCAATCGCACCATCGAGCGCGGAACTGATATTGGTGTATAATGACAGTTCCACAAATGCGGTAAGTCCTTCAGGGATGTTCTCCTCCAGCCAGATTGTCGACATCACGCGTCTGCGGAATCCGCAAAACCACAACGCCGCCGCGGGTCCTGAGCTGCCTTGCCTCGAAGCCGTTGGGACATACCCGCCGCTTGTCATATCGCTCATCCAGATCGGCATTGAGAAGCGACGAACTCTCAACCTGTATTGCCACGTTAAACCGGCTTTCCATCGCCGGGGCAAGTCCTCCATTCCATGTTCAAGAACCAATTGCATAGGCTCGATCTCAGCGTTACCTTCGCTGTGGTGGGTCATCTCGCGACTTCTTTCATTTTGCGGTGAAAAAATGCGACGCAACCCGCTTCTTATTAGCAGACGTCAAACAGTTCGCCCCATGGGCCGCTCCCTGCGGACGCTTCGCGGTGGTGCAACGGCGCATCTGCTGCCGCCGTGCCTTGCTGGACCCGGCCTCATCCCAGGCCGCGCCTTGGGGCCTCTTCGGCCTACCATCTACTCCAATCTTTCGAAAAGAATGATACACTGGCGAACGAGCCTTGGTCCAATGCCGATACTGAGAAGCCTTCAACTATCTTTAAGAACCATTATCTTAAATGCTTTTACCTTTCTGCGTTTCAACTTTCCAACGGGAGTCGCACTGACATGTCCTTGGAAAAGGGAAGCTTTAATTCAACGACATTGTAAAATGGTCGCCCGTATTGGTCGCCACAGCCACGGAAGAAACAGGGCGTTCAAGTGAACAGTATTACCGAGCTCTGGTGTCCATTGTCTGAAATAGCTGAATTAGCCCACACTTTGTGTATGATAAAGCAAGCTGGGTAAATTAAATTAAAGGGCGAACCATATCACAAATTGGCAGGTTCAACGCTGTTATCCAAGTCAAAAACTTCAAATTAAAGGCGTGACCCCAATGCGTGTCCAATGCGTGTAGTAATTTAACGTTGAGGTCAGTACGCAGTATCGGCAGCGGGAGGAACGACCGGCGGCGATACTGCGTTAGGCTGAACCGTTTTGTTGGACGCCTTTTCTTCGTTGATTTTGAATTTCTTGATCTGCCGGTAAAACTCGTACAAATTACCCAGCTCTCGTAACACACGTTCAGGATTCTTCATGTTCCAATCCGTCAATATCTGCTTGATCTTGTTTTGAATTTCGAAATCGTTTCAGCCAGATCAAATCCTCTTTTGAGGCCAATTTGACTGTAACTTCGGCCGATACGGCAGCAACCGCATTCGCAACGATCGCACTGTGTCGTTCAGTTCCACTTACCAAAACATCGATCAACATCTCGTCACCATCGACTATTTTTATAAATCTATGCATGGTCAATTCTGTATTCTTGAAAGTCCGTGGGGAGGTGGACTCAAAATAACCTTCTTTTTTAAGCAATTCACCCACCTGTTCAACTGTTTCAGGGTCTATAAGGATGTCAATATCTTTCGTAAACCTGGGAACAGAGTGAAAGGCGATTGCGACACCGCCTACCAAAGCGTAAGGAAGCTCTTCTTCTTCCAATGCTTTCGCGATTTTCCAAAATTCAAAGAATACATTCATGTATCCATCTTTCCCTTCAGTTTCCGTGAAGATGCCGGCCTTCCGCGGTAACAATTTAGAGGTATTCCTCGAAATTTATATCCTTGCATTCGGTAACAAAATCGCCGCGGTCGCAAATTTTCTTCGTTTGCTCTTGACTCATCTTGGAAAGAGTCCGAATGATTTTATCAATCTCAACAGCCATAAAACTTCTCTAACGTTTGAGTTCAGCTACGGGGATGGAGCGGCAGTGGGTTCCCCATTGTGGTGGAGTCCCATGTTCGGTTTTCTTCCTATCGCAATATGAATGGACTATCGTCCGGTTCTGGCCAATATCGGACATAATCTTCCTGCTCCGAATTCGTCACGCCGGCTCCCGATGGCACCACTTCCAGCTTATCGAGATAACTTTTTGCCTCCGCAAAGCACCGTTTCGGGTGTTTGGTGATGATAAATAGGTTCATCACGCCCTGACCAATATCATTCCCATCGACAAAGCCAGATTGCAAAATCCCCTCCAATTTTCTCTGAACGTCGGCGAGCTCCTCGAATCTATACGGCGAATCGCATGGAAACTCAATTACAAGCTGAAAACTTTTCGCTTTAAACGGCCACATAGTACTAATTAGCTCGTCGCCTGTTGTATTCAGCCGTGTCAATCAGTCGCTTGGCTCGCAAATCTGTGAGGGTCTGAAGTCTTACTTCCACCGATGGCAGTAGAGTGCTCATGCGATGAGTAGTGTCCGGGACTGCTGCTGCGGCGCATGCTGCATTTATGTCATTCATGAGTGCAACCTCGTCAAAAAGGTAAGCGTCATGTGTAGCCATCTAGTCAGGCAACGGCCGCGATTTCACTCGCGGGCTGAGGTTTCGGGATGTAGTGGTCGATGGCGGGTTTCCATTGGTGTGGAAGTAGGTTCTCGCGTTCTGTCCGTGGGGTGTTGTT
>JAJFLQ010000025.1 GCA_021772615.1 Verrucomicrobiota bacterium
GCCGTGCGTTCCAATACTTTCTTTGTCTCCGTTGATGCCGACTCCAGGATACGTTTTAAGCCGGAACGTTCAAGTAAGCCGCCAACCAATGAAAGACCACCGACGCTGTAAATTTTCTCCTTGCCTTGCTCGATTTTGAAAATGCATTGTAATCACCTGTTGGGTTAGAGGATTTATGTTGCTTGATGGTAATATAAAATACTCTATCCCAACAGGTTAATCAATATCGCCAATGCTTTTTGCGCCGTTTTTTCACGCTTTCAGGATCATTGGTTATTTCCAGCGAAATAGCCACTCGTACTTCTCGCTCAATCGAAAATCTCTCAGGTTTGCATGCATATCCCGCTCGTAAATAACTAGACGTTTTCTCCAAATTTGTGCAACCTCGCTTGATCTGATGTTGATACGTCTGAACCGCAAAAAATAAGTGTTGGATTTACCGATTTGCCGGATTCGTTCAAAACCATGCCGTCGTCATCAAGAACGTGTTGTTGGATTTGACCTTCCAATGGGTCGTTCCTTTCGGCGCAGTCAATCTTACGAAAGTATTCAATTGGTCGAATCGACATGATTTTCCTGCGAACATGGCTCCCGAGACTGCGATTCCGGCCGTGTATAATCTAGGTCTTACGACGTGAACAACTGGCTGGCGCCGAGCGCGGCAAAGTTTCTATGTATCAGACCGAGATCGGCGGTGATCGAATATGTGGCGCGGATCGAATTCGGTCTGCAACGGATGTGGTCCGTGACAAAACTGCGTGGTAAGCACCGGATCTGATTACCATCCTGTGAGGTCACAGATATGTCTGTTGTCGGTTCGTTGAATTAAGGACTATCACGGCCACGAGCGATGCCAACATCGTTGGCATCGCTCGTGGGTTTTGCGCCCCGAGAACACCACCGCAAAGCGCAGCACACTAAAGTGCGAACTCCAACACCGCCGCAAGGCGCAGCACACTAAACTGCGAACGCCAACACCACCACAAATCGCAGACACGGCGCGCTTGAAGTCCGCGAGGCTGCCAGTGGCAGCAGGTTTTCTACGGTCGGCTGGCGGCGAACGCGTAACAGACGAGATTGCCTGAGGCGTTTCGAGCGTATATCCGGTCTCCGCAGACAACCGGAACGGTCCAGCACTTTCCGTCCAGAACAGGTTGCCGGATGTGCTGGTTGAATCCGGTCGGCGTGGCGTCGGCAATAACCAGCTCGCCCGATTCCGTTAATACCACCAGCTTATTACCGGCAATCATGAGCGAGCCAAATGCGATATCGCGGTGCGACCACTGTAGCCGTCCGGTACGAAAGTCGATGCAGCACAACGCGCCTTCGCTGCCGGCATGTCCGGTGATCCCGTACAGATACCCTTTGTATAACACGCTGCTGCTGAAGTGGTTTTTCATATTCTTATTGCGCCAGACCTCTTTAGGCTCAGCACCCGATACATCAAGCAGGACGCATCCCTTGTTATAGCTGGACGAGATGAAGACACGCCCATCATAAAGAATCGGGTCTGCAGCATTGACCCCCCAGGACGTGCGCCACGAATGCTCCCAACGAACGGCGCCGTCACCCGGGTTAACCGCCGAGATTTCACGACCGGCAAGGACAAAGACGGTGTCTCGCCCGGTCCAGGGAACCGGGGTTGCGTATCCGGCACCCTTCTTTCCGGAATCCCACACGACCCGGCCCGTGTTGCGATCGAGAGCGATCCCATGCCGTCCGACATTCAGAATCACATGCTCACCGTGAATCAGCGGCGATCCGGAAAATCCCCACATCGGAGGCTTCGCGTTTATGGTGTCGCGGAGCGAAACTGTCCAGATGACACTGCCGTCGGCCGCATTGAGAGAATGGACATGGCCTTCGCGGCTTAGTGTGTACAATCGCCCGTCGGCATACGCCGGTGTCGAATTCGGGCCTCCCTCGTAAGACTTCGGCTTGAGTTCGCACGGGTACGTGTGCGTCCATAACTGTCGTCCCGTCGCGGCGTCAATTGCGTACACTGTATCGACATCTGCCGTGTTGCCCATGGTAAACAAGCGGTCGCCGACAATCGTGATGGCTGAAAAGCCGGTGCCTACGGCTTGCGCCCACTGCTTCCGCAACAAAGTCGCCGGCGGCGCCGCATCCCACAATGGGTGCGGGTATACGCCATCGTGATTGACGCCACGCCAGTTCGGCCAACATGCCGCAGAAACGGCACCGGGATCTGCCGCAACAACGCCGCCCGGCCACACAATCAGGACCGTCAGACAGAAAACGCGGATCATTGCATGTCTCACATGAGGACTAGGCACGGACACCACGAGAACAAATCTCCAATGTAAGCTTTTCGAGAATGAGCCGGTTCGACAGGTTGCTCGATACCAGCCTGCGATCGGCGTCGGCCAGCAGATTGATGGCATGGACCAATTCCTGGCCGGTGAAACGTTCTGCCTGTTTGGCGATCATTTTCATCTGACCCGCCTTCTTGGTGAACATCAAATTATTCGTGTAGGGCCCACGCTCATCGGAAGAAAGATGTTCGAGCCGATCCGGCAATTGCATGCCATACCTAACACCAAAGACCGACATCAGTACTTTCGCATGGAGCAGTTCGGTGAAAAACCGCGCCAGGAACCGAACCTGCCCGACGACCAGATTTTCCGGATCGCGGGAATGCCCCAGAATTTGCGATATCGTCTTAAATACGGCAGCGATATTGCGCTCGCCGACGGCGTTGGACAAGGCATAAAAAACGGCCTCCCGATTTCCGACGCAAATCGTTGCGACTTCGTCATATGTCGGGCGCTCGCCGGCATAGCATATGAGTTTTTCGATCTCGCAGGCGATACGTTCCGTGTCGACACCGACAACTTCCACCAGGTAATCAACGGATGCCGGCGACAACACCATACCGCGATTGTCCAATTCGCGCCGGATTACCAGCTGTACGTCCCGTCGCCAGTTGCGTTGCCGGAGGTCCGGCTTGGTAAATTGCAACACCTTCCCGACACTGCTGCAAGCCTTGTACAACGGCTTTGCCGGGCTCGCACCCGCGCCACTGATTACCAGCTGTATATCATCGGGATAGGCGTCCGCGATAAAGGCGGCGAGCTGAGCCAGAGCTGCGACAAGTGGATCTTTTTTCTTGTCCCTGGCGGTGCTTTCGCTGGCCAGAAACCCGACATGCTGCAGCCACACGGTTTTGCTTCCGCCGAGAAACGAAGGCGTCTTCAGGGAAGACAGCAAGTCGGAAACGATCTCCTCGGGATTTTTGTCGTCCGACTCTTTGTAGACTTCAAGCGCGAATGCATCGTCGGAGCCACCAGTAAGCTGTCCCACGACTTTCGCCGCTTCTCCACGGATTGCAGACCAGTCGCTTCCAGTGACGAGATAAACCGGTTTCACCGGTGATTCCCCGTGGCCGGCGACCCGTCAACACCGCCTGCACGGCGCCAGCGATAGACGTCCCGCGCAATCTCGGGAGATTCTCGGTACCAGTCACAAAACGCTGGAATTCCTGCGGCAATACGTGTCGCCGGCCGAAATGCAAGGTCTCCCTGCGCGGCCGAAATATCGGCATAGGTCTCGGGAACATCACCCGGCTGCATCGGCAGATAATCGAGAACCGCGGATTTACCCAATGCCGTTTCCAAAATCGCGATCATGTCGAGGAGCCGTTCGGTGTGGTGGTTACCAAGGTTGTAAACGGCATTCTGTGCCAGTTTCTCCATAAGAAGGGCATTTCTGGTACCCGCGACGATATCGTCGATATAGGTGAAATCGCGTTTCATATCACCGTTGTTAAAAACCGGGATCGGTTCGCCATTCAGAATTTTCTCGGCAAATATCCACAGCGCCATGTCCGGTCGGCCCCAGGGACCGTATACCGTAAAAAACCGCAGGCCGATCGTCTGGATCCCATACAAATGCGAATACGAATGCGCCATGAGTTCATTTGCTTTCTTCGTCGCGGCATACAGACTGATCGGGGCGTCTACGCGATCCGTTTCGGAAAACGGAAGCTTTGTGTTGCCGCCGTATACACTCGAACTTGAGGCGTATACCAGGCGCCGCGGCTGGTGGTGCCGGCAGCACTCGAGAATGTTCAGAAAACCCGCAAGATTTGACTCCAGGTAGGCGTGAGGATTCAGAATACTGTAGCGTACGCCGGCTTGAGCGGCAAGGTTGCAAACAATATCGGGCTTGTACGTCTCGAAGCACGATGACACTGCAGCGGCGTCGGAGAGATCGCCCTTTACATGTACATAGTTGTCGCCATGCCGACGGAATTCACGCAACCGGGCGTGTTTCACGCTGGCGGGATAGTACTCCCCCATATTATCGAACCCGATGACAACGTGGCCATCGCTCAAGAGTCGATTTGCCAAATGGAATCCGATAAACCCGGCACTGCCGGTGATCAGTATAGTGGACGTTTCAGGCATCAGGCAATGTGCGAACGTTCGTTAGCAATTCCAATCAGTAGTGTCATGCCCGATACACGTTCTCGGCATCGGCGCAAGCATTTCTTGTATCGATTACGACCGTAACGCGATTGGCTATTTCGCTGTAGTCGATCGCATCGTGCGCGGTCGCGATAATCGCCACATCATACCGTCCTTTGGACAGATCGTCAATAGTCACACTCTTGACGCCGGCCAAATTCGGGTGATCACGCGTGTGGGTTACGACGGGACAGAAGGGATCGAGGTAGTCCACCTCTGCGCCGTGTTTTAACAATTCCTGCCACAGTACGAAGGTCGGACTTTCGCGAACATCATCGACATTTTTCTTGTACGACAACCCTACCAGCACGATTCGGCTTCCGTTTAATGATTTCTGGAACCGGTTCAGCACCAGCATTGTCTGCCTGATGACGTAAGCCGGCATATTGGTATTTATCTCCCCGGCCAGTTCGATGAATTTCGTGCTGATACCATATTCCTTGGCCTTCCAGGTGAGATAAAACGGGTCGATCGGTATACAATGCCCACCCAGACCAGGTCCGGGGTAAAACGGCATGAAGCCGAATGGTTTGGTCCGAGCGGCATGGATGACCTCCCAGATGTTGATATCCATTTCCGCGAATACCATTTTTAACTCGTTGACCAGTGCGATATTGACGCAACGAAAGATATTTTCCATAAGCTTAGTTGCTTCCGCAGTTCGGCAATCTGAAACCGCGATGGTCTCGCAAATTATCTCGTTGTATAAAGCCTGCGCAATTGCAAGTGATGCCGGATTGATCCCGCCAACCACCTTGGGAATCTTCGCCGTACTGAATTCCTGATTCCCCGGATCTTCGCGTTCGGGTGAGTAAGCAACGAAAAAGTCGGTGCCCGCATTTTTACTCGACAGGGTTTCAAGAAGCCCCACTACTACCTCTTCCGTAGTACCAGGATACGTGGTCGATTCGAGCACGAGCAATTGACCGGTCGGTATGTATGGGGCGATTTTCTCACAAGTCGTGGTGATGTAGCTCAACTCCGGATCGCGATGATCGTTGAGCGGCGTCGGCACACATATCAGAATGGCGTCGCAGCGTGACACCTGTGAGAAATCGGATGTGACCGTGCCGTCGGGATTCCCCATAATACATTGAGCAACCGCTTCTTCGGGTATGTGGCGAATGTAGGACTTGCCGGCACGCAATTGTTGGATCTTGGATTCGTCTATGTCAAAGCCGATAACCCGAAACCCTACTTTGAAAAACTCCAGCAGAATCGGTAATCCGACGTAACCGAGTCCGATCACTCCGACGGTAAAATCCTTCTCTTTGATACGTGCAATGATTCCTTCATGCATAAGTGAATTCTTTCCTGGTTGCAATTGATGATCCGGACACACCGACAATGAGCCGTTGGTTCTCTCCGCACGTGCGCAGCGCGGGAATTATTGAGTTGCGGAAGCCTCTCCCGAGTTATTTTATCGGCATTCGGTTGTTGCAGAAACAAATTATTTATCTATATTACGGGTTTTTTCCGAATCGGTGCCCCGCAGTACGAGGGTTCAGATGACATTTCTATTGCCGCGCAGGCTGCAGCATCGCGTCAGCACGCCAACCCGTCACATCGAGCGGACACGTAGCTGTTGCGCGTGGCAGGGCCTCAGGCGAGGCGCGATATGACATCCTCATCGAAAATGCTTTAACTTCAGGACATTTAATATGGCTTCAGAAACGATAACGGTAACCGTTGCCAATCGCACGGAGACAGGAAAGAATGCCAACAGAAGGTTGCGCAGAAATGGAAGCATCCCATGTGTCCTATACGGTAAAAACATCGATTCGCGGTCATTGACTGCCACGGCAAAAGACATCAGGGTAGCCATTGATCACCCCGCTGTCATTACCTTGGCGTTCAGCGGCAATAAAGAGACCGCCAGTGCAGTTGTCAAGAACGTACAACATGACTTCCTAAGCGCCAGTATACTGCATGTGGATTTTCAGCAAGTCAACAGGAATGAAAAAATTACATCGTCGGTACCACTTGAACTGATCGGCGATCCCGTAGGCACACACCACGGCGGCACACTCGACCAACTCTTTCACACGCTTGAAATCGAATGCTTTCCCCAGGACATTCCGGAGTACATTCGCTGTGATGTATCCAAATTGGACCTCGGCGATTCGATCACGCTTGCCGAACTGGACGTACCGGAAGGCGTTGTCATCGTATCCGGCAATCCCGACACCACAGTGGCACATGTGCTGACGCCGCGCGCAGCCGAAGAGGATGAAGAAGCCGAAGACGAAGCGGAGCCGGAGGTAATTGCAAAGGCCAAGAAGACCGATGATGAGTAGGTCGACTTCGAAAACCGAGGATTATCGGTGATGTATGAATCACTTTCCGTGCTTGCTGGTAGGCCTTGGCAATCCCGGCCCGGATTACGCTGAAACGCGCCACAACATCGGCTTCATGGTGGTCGACAGCATTCGCTCGATTCGACCGCCGGTGGAAGTCAATCCAGTGCATACAGCAGACAGTCTGCTGTGGAGCTTTCGGGCTCACGGCAAGGACGTCTTGTTGCAGAAACCACTGACGTTTATGAACGAAAGCGGGAAGGCGGTTTTAAAACTGACCCGGACGCGCGATATTATACCGCCTCAAATATTGCTGATATACGATGATGTGGATTTACCTCTGGGCCGACTGCGGATTCGCAGGAAGGGTGGCAGCGGGGGACACCGCGGCGTCGAATCCATCATTGCGGCGTTACAGAATAGTGAGATAAACAGGATACGAGTCGGCATCGGTCGCGGCAGCCAGGGCAAACCCGGCACAGTCGGTCACGTTCTGTCGCGGTTTGTCGATAACGAACGCGCATGCCTGGAATCTGTGGTTGCTGCCGCGGCGAGGGCGGCGCTGCTGTGTGTGGATCGCGGCGTCGATGAATCGATGAATGCATACAATGGATACACAGACAACAGTATAGAAGCTAAACCATATTGAATAACGGAGTTGTAAATCTTGAAAAAATATGAGGTAATACTTATTCTGGACGATCGGAAGAGCGACGAAAGCAGCAACATCGCCGATAACGTCAAAAATCAGGTCTGCACGCTGGGCGGTGAGGTTCTGGAAACCCAGGAAATGGGGCACAGACAGCTCGCCCACCCAATTAAGAAGCGCAGCACGGGCATTTACTGGAACATCATTGCCATGTTGCCGCCACGTAAAGTAGTCGATCTCAAGGAGTGTTTTCGGCTCAACGATGATTTCCTCCGAATGGATGTGTTTTGTTACGAGCAGCCGGATACACCGGCGGCGAAACCGACAGCGGAAAGTACGCCTGATGCCGAGACAACCGAGAATGTTGCAGACGACAGTGAAGCGGCAATTCCGGTTTCAGACGACAGCAAATCCGCAAAAACGGAAGATACAACAGAAAGTTAACATAACGATTCCGGCTTCGGGAGCAGCTGAAATCCCGGACGACCGGCCGACAGCATGGCATCATTGAACAAAGTATTATTGATGGGCAACCTCACCAGGGACCCTGAGTTACGTTATACACAGGGTGGCGCCGCAGTTTGCGCTCTGGGGCTGGCGATGAACCGGCGCTTCACCACGGCTCGCGGTGAAGACAAAGACGAAACCTGCTTCGTCGATATTGACGTCTGGGGCAAGCAGGCGGAGAGTTGCCATAATTACCTGCGAAAAGGTGCGCCTGTATTTGTCGAAGGTCGTCTGCGTTTTGACCAGTGGGAGGACCGCGAAACCGGTCGCAAACGCAGCCGCCTGACAGTAACAGCGATCAACGTTCAATTCCTGGGATCACCGTCACGAGGCGGTGGATCAAACGACGTGCCGGAGGAATACAGGGCAGATTCGTTCAGCGGAGCGAAACCGGCACCGACGGATTCCGCCGTGTCGGCTAAGGGCGAAAACCCGGTCAAACCGCCTCCGTTCCCGCCGGTGCCAACGTCGCCGACTTCGACAGGGGATGTGAAAACGGCCGAGGATGAGTCATTGGATGATATACCATTTTGACCCGCTGCCCGAAGGCAGTAATCGTCAAAGCAACATCGTACGTCGCACCATATTCGACAGCAGATACACATTACATTTCACACACGAGGGTTGATTAAACCATGCCAATCAGAAAACGAAAATTCAGACGTAAAAACCGTATTATCCGACCAAAAATATGTCGTTTCTGCGAGGAACGCATCCATTACATTGATTTTAAGAAGGGTGATGTGTTGAGTCGTTTCGTGACCGAGAAAGGCAAGATTATCCCGCGGCGCATTACCGGAAATTGCGGAAACCACCAGAAACACCTGGCTCGGGCGATAAAACGGGCACGCGCGATTGCCCTGTTGCCGTAGCAACAATGTGGTCGGGGAACATGCACATCGGCTGCTGGTGCTATGCCGCGTTCCTGTCGGTGACAGCAACGGGTGGACATCATCTCCGCGACGCGATTTGCGTACGCCTGTCCCGCTGACATACCTGTAACTGAGATTGCCGGTCTTCGGATACAATCCGATGCCGGTTGATTGACAAAAGAGTAAGGTTTGATAAAATGGCTGTGGAATTGATCCTGTTCGAAAACGTAGATCATCTGGGAGTTATGGGTGAAGTCGTAAAAGTCGCCGACGGATATGCGAGAAACTATCTCGTACCCCGCGGACTGGCGACCAAGGCGTCTCCAAATGCACTGCGCAAGCTGGAAGCGAAAAAAATACGTTGTAAGCACGAGCAGCAGAAATTGGTTGAGGATCTCCAGAAGGTCAAGGAGCTTATCGATAGCAACTCGGTGAACATTCCGATGCAGGCGGCAGAAAACGGTAAACTGTACGGTTCGGTAACCGCACAGCACATTGTCGACGCACTGAAGGAAATGAAGATCGAGATCGAGAAAAAACAGGTCGCCCTTTTAGAGCCGATACGCAAACTCGACACGTATTCCGTCGACATCCTACTTCACTCTGAGGTCACGGCAACGCTCAAAGTGTGGGTCATCCCCCCACCGTCCTGACAACCATGATCGGGAACTGAAACACCAGGTGCGCGGCACGCGAGGACTCGCAATGTGACAGGTACACGTCCATGGTGCGCCCGCATGAATCCGTCCTGCGTAATCAGCGCCTCGCCGTTAACAAGATAAACCTTTCCCGCCGGTTGAGCCCGTTACAATGGCAAATGCTTTTGCAGAAAAAATGGGACCGATCCTGACAGGCGACCGGCCGATGCCGCAATGCGTGGAGGCAGAAAAGGCCGTTCTTTCCTGTCTGCTCCTCGACCCCTCCGCAACACTCGACATTGTATTCTCGAAATTGAAATCGGATACATGTTTTTTTCACCCACCTCACAGAAAGTTATATTCCTGTCTCGGCGAAATGCGGGGATCGATGATCCCCGGAAATATCGATATTATTACCGTGACAGCAGCCCTCGAACGCCGGAACGAGCTCGAAGAGATTGGCGGTGACACGTATCTTAATCATTTGCTGAACATCGTCCCGACAACCGCCAATATCGAAAAGTATATAGAATGCGTCCTGGACGCCTATGTCCTCCGCAGTCTGATCGCTACCAGCTGCGATATTGTACATCGATGCTACGATGCCGATCGTGATATTCACGAATTGATCGATACAGTCGAGCAGGATATACTGCGCATCACTGAATATACGACGGATACGCAGACGAAGAGTATTCGCGACCTCATGGTCGGCGCCGTAAATTACCTTGAAAATCTCAGTAATCGCCGGCCGGAGACAATCGGATTGTCGACCGGCTTCGATATCGACAAGAAAATAACCGGCCTCAAACCCGGAGAACTGATCGTGCTGGCGGCGCGACCGTCGATTGGAAAAACAGCGCTGGCCGTAGACATCGCCCGAAACGTAGCTCTTGGCGAATCCGCGGCAGCCGTTGGTTTTTTCAGTCTGGAAATGGGCGATTATCAGGTTGTATTAAGGTTGTTATGCGGTGAAGCCCGGATAAATTTGAAAGACGTGCGGGACGGACGCATTACCACGGCGCAATGGACCAACGATATCATGCAGGCAGCGGACCGGTTGAGGGCAGCGCCGATATTTATCGATGATACGCCGCAGCTCTCTTCCGTAGAACTGCGACAAAAGGCACGGCGTTTAAAGCAAGACCACAATATCAAGTTGATTATTATCGACTACCTGCAGTTGATGCGACCGGTCGGAATCAACAAGAATACGTCGCGCGAGCAGGAGGTTTCCAAATTATCCGCCGACATTAAGGCGCTCGCGAAAGAATTGGAGATACCGGTCCTGCTCCTGTGCCAACTGAACCGACAGGCCGAGCAGGGGAACCGTCCAAAACTGTCTCATCTCAGAGAGTCGGGCGCGATCGAGCAGGATGCGGACATCGTAATGTTGCTTCACCGGGACCGCGAGGTGGACGTGGAACGGTCGGACGAAGGAACGGAGGATGAACACCTGGAAGCACAACTGATCATTGCGAAGAATCGTAACGGTGAGACCGGCATTATCGGTCTGCGATTCAAACCTGAATGGACACGGTTTTTCGATATGACGTACGTATCCGATTCCGACGTGCATGCTCACGCGCACGCGAAGCCGGCATATTGACATGGCGGGCGTGAAAGACGCCAAGCGAAGCTTAACCGAACGCAACATGAAGACGTTGCACGCACCGACCGTCAGATAAACGTAGCATACGTAAGTATTCCGCAATTAACGAAAACTCAAGTACTGGTACTGTCTTATCCCAAGAGCGATCTTTCTGAGTACCGTCCCACTTATCGGTACTTAAACAGCGTAACTCAATAAACAATTTCCTAATAAAATCGCCTGCAGTTCTTGTGTGTTGCACCCTGTAGAACCACGTCGTCAGTGTAGCACCGAGACGCCGTACGGATCTGCTTGCGATAGTGCATGGCGATTCGTCACTTTACTAATACACATACAGGAGACCGAATGAACAAATCATTTTATCTGGCAGCTCTCGCGCTGTTCCCGCTACTTACGCTGGCCGCAACGGCCGTGACAATCTCCAATATTGTGGTCGAATCCAAGACGCGCGGCGACGTTTCCGACGACATGGTACGCTCGAACATGACACTTCAGATCGGCGGTGAATTTTCGCCGGAACAATTGTCGGAGGATATCAAGAAACTCTATGCAACCCGACAATTCGACGATATCGAGGCGAAGGTAGACCCGGACGGTGCTGATCAGGTTGTCATACTCCTCACGATCACGCCGAAACCTGTAATCGGTAAGATCATATTTAAGGGCAATTCGCTGATCTCAAGCCGCAAGCTGCGCAATCAGCTTGACCAGAAGGAAAACGTAGTTCTCGACGAAAAGCAGCTCGCAAAGGATCTAGAAAGCCTTTACGACCTGTATCGAAACAAAGGCTACTATGACACGGTAATCAAACAGAATGTCCAGCGTCTCGAAGATTCACACCAGGTAAATGTAGAGTACTCGGTTGAAGAGAAGGCACGGTACAAGACACGCGGCGTCGATATTATCGGCAATCTCGAATTCTCGGATCGTGAATTGCGCCGAGTCATGGATACGGATGTATCGGTCTGGGGCTATGTCTTTCCCGTAGGCTATTTCGATGACCTTGCCCTCCAGACCGACGTAGACAAATTAGGCGAAGCCTATCAGAATCGGGGCTACCTTGATTTTCGAGTGGACCGGGTCGAGCGCTTTTACAACGACGACAACGACAAGATTTACTTGACAATCTACATCGAAGAAGGAGGCCGGTACCACGTCGACTCGGTCACGATCAGCGGTAATACTGAGTTCGAAACGAACATTCTCGCGCCGCTGACCACATCGCAGTCAGGCGATGTCTACAGCAAGGAGCGCGAAAACCGCGATGTCTCGGCTATCACCGATAAGTATAACCGTCACGGATACCTCGATTGCTACGTCCGGGTGACGCGCGATGTCGACAGCGCCGCGAACACGGTAGCGATCACCTACGGCATAAGTGAAGGGAGGCCGTATACGATCCGGGATATCAATATTTCCGGCAATCACGTAACAAAGGACAACGTCATTCGACGTGAGTTGAAAATTCTACCGGGAGACTTGGGGAATTCGAGTAAAATCGAAGCCAGCAAGACAAGTATTCAGAATTTGGGCTATTTCGAATCCGTTGATGTCACGCCGCTATCGACGGAAGAATTCGATAAGAAAGACCTGAGTATCAAGGTCGAGGAAAAATTGACCGGCCAATTATTATTCGGCGCAGGCTTCTCCAGTACCGACAATCTCCTCGGAACGGTCGAAGTCTCGCAATCCAATTTTGATATCAAGAATTTCCCGTCATTTCGCGGCGGTGGTCAGCGTTTCCGATTGCGGGCGCAACTGGGCTCGTCCCGCTCGGATTTCGTTCTCTCCTTTACCGAGCCGTGGTTGTTCGATCGGCCCCTGCGATTCGACGGTGAAGCGTGGAAGCGCGAAACAACAAGTAACCGTGAATACGATCAGGAGAGCGTGGGTTTCAGTACGTCACTCACACGAAAAATGAAACGTAGATTCTGGCGGCATTCCGTGGGCTACCGTCTCGAAGAGATCGACATCAACGACTTTGACCTCGATTTCACCCCGGCGTTTGTCCGTGTCGAGGAAGGCTCGGAATTGGTCAGCGCGTTTTCCCTGGGTTTTATACGGGACCACCGTGACCGGCAGTTGTTTACATCAAGCGGATCGCGGTTGTCGATCCGCACGGAGTTGCAGGGCGAATTCATGGGCAGTTATACAAATCTGTATAAACTCACATTATCCGGCAATAAATATTATCCGATATTCAAAAGGAGTGTGCTCAAGTTGTCAGGAGAGATCGCACAGGTGCAGAATGTCAGCGGCGACGAGCCACGGATATTCGACCGCTTTTTTGCCGGCGGCGCCCGTTCCATACGCGGTTTTAAGGAACGCGAGGTCGGACCGGTGGATCCCAATAACGAAGAGCCGATAGGTGGCGAATCCATGCTCCTCGCGTCTGCTGAAGTGACAATGCCGATCTACCAGAAAACCGTTTTCGGCGCCGTTTTTGTCGACACCGGAAACGTGTGGGAGGGTGCAACCGACTGGGATCCTGGAGAGTTGAATATCGGTATCGGTACAGGCTTGAGGCTGTTCCTCCCGATCGGCGCGATTCAACTCGATTACGGCTGGCCGGTATCACGCGAATATAGACATCTGGGTTCTGGCGGGCGCTTTCATTTCAATCTCGGCTACAACTTCTAAGCCACCCACCGGTATCATGTTGCGACGGCGAATCGCACATTACAATAGGCCGGCTGCTACCTCCGACGTGGACAAACTTCGCGTGCACGGTATGTTTAACCGACGGCGATCAATCCACGTGCCATGCCATTCCTGGTATAGGGCCGATTCACATCTTTTGATCGCTTTGCTGTGCCTGCTGACGTTTGGATCCTACGGTGACGTGGCGCCGGCTCAGGGTCGTGTTGGTCGCGTTCTGGTGGTGGCCAATAGCAATGAACCGTCTTCCCTGGAACTGGCCAATTACTATGCACAAAAGCACTTCCTTCCCCCCGCGAACCGGTTATCGTTGCCGTTCGACACAATTGTATCGCTGAACAATTCGGCATTTTCGGAGCAGTTGCTTGCACCGATTTATGCACGGTTAACCGAACTCAGCACCAACGTCGATTATGTCGTATTGATTCGGGGCGTGCCTTATCGTGTCGGTAAAGTATCCGTCACATCAGCGGTCATGTTCGGCGGAATCGAGCGTATGTCTGCCGACCACGCGTTCTATCGCCGCAGCATCCCTTTCGAATCATCGCTCCCCCTGCGATCCCAGCGCTTGTATCCGACAACGTTTATTTCCGCGTACAACGTCGACGACGGCTTGAAACTGATTGATTCATCACTCGTCCACTATCCAGAGCCTGCACAAAGTGGCCGGATTTATTTCTGTGATGGAAAAGGACCGCGGGGCGCACGCAATGTTCAAATCCAACCTTCGATGGAAATGCTGTCGCGATTGGGCATGCCGTGCGAGCATGTGAAACGTTCAAGTCTCACCGGTCGCAACGATGTGCTGGCACAATTCACAGGAGCAACATCCATCGAGCTGGACGGCAACCGATACCTCCCGGGGTCGATCGTCGATAATCTGACATCATACGGCGGCAAGCTTCTCGAGAAAACCAGCCAGAACTCCGCACTCGATTTCGTTCGGCACGGCGTGTCCGGCGCGTACGGCACTGTTTCCGAACCAACAAATCAGCTGACGCGATGGTCGAATTATTCATTGCCGTTGTTGTACGTTTCGGGGTATTCCCTGATCGAATGTTATCTTCAGACTGTGCAAGATTGGAAATTCGGCGTCGTCGTTGGCGATCCGCTCATGGCACCATTTCGTAAACATGGTAGAATCGAGATCGGTGTTGCCGATACAACATCGGCAACAGTGGATGCGCTTGACCTTTCAATAGCCGGCATCAATCCGGGATACACGATTGCATGGGCTGAAGCATGGCTCAACAACCGCATTAAAATCTTTGATTTCGAACCGACATTTAATGCACGCGCCGATTGGCAGTTAAGTCTCAATAACGGCGACGACGTTGTCTTCAGCCGCTCATACCAGTCCGCGCCGGGTGAAAGGGTCTCAAGGGTGCTCGATTTCTTCAGTTACTGCAGCACCGAGGATCTTGTATTGAGACCGGTTGGAAAACGATTGAATCGGCTTCTTGTTCAATGGAAGCCGTCCGTGGCGAAGGTTGTAAACAGTGATGTGTTCTGTACCCTGGTAGCAGTCGGGGACGGCATTCCCTATGTGCAACGAAGAAAACTCTCGCCTGAGCCTTTGCGATTGGATTGCGCCGTCTTCGATTTCGGCCCGCACCCACCGCAAAAGGGCGATCGGGTAGTGCTTAAGTCAGACCGCTCGAAACGTCGAATAACTGCCACAGGGGGCCAATCTATGGGTGATTTCATGGAGCAGATCCGTTCTGAAATGACCGATTTTATGGAGCAGAAAGGACATACAAGTGACTGGAATGTGGACATTCGCCCGCCAATCGGAGATGGAGATCCTGAGCAGCTGTGGCTGGTTCCCCGCGGCAGCGGGCGAGCGAATCGGCCGCCAATTACGATAAGAGTAGTGCAATCGAAGGGCTCCGTGTTCGCGCGGGATTTCGAGAATCAAGAGGTGTGGCGCAGTGTCCACACCAGTTCCATCGCCGAAGCCGTACTACAGCCGGCATTGCCGTGTTCCGGTCTGGAGGAAAGGATTTCCATTGACCCTGCAATATTGACACGGGGGATGAACCGACTTCACGTAACGGCTGGTACGCCGATGGGGTCCATCGCCGAAGCGGATGTCACATTCAATGTCCCCGAAACTGAATACAGCGGGAACGTCGTTGCCGCGGAGTCCATCGTATCTCTCCGCGACAGTGCGGACTTTGCGATCGACTACAGCCCTGCCTTGAGAGCGGCAACACCGGAACTGTTTCTTGACGGTATTCCCGTTGCTATGGGAAGAGCGGGGTCTCATTCGTTCCGTTTGGCTGTGTCCCCTACCCTTATTTCGCCGGGCAAACACGAAGTGTGGGTCGAATGGCAATCTGCAGCGAATCGGGTACGTGCCACGACGCCGGCGCCGCCGCTCTACCGGAGTGAGTCGATCGATTTATTCGTACGTCGTCCCGTAACCATGGATGCCTCCTTTGATCCCCAGGAGGTGGTTGCCGGTCCCAATGCCCAGGTAAGAATCAAAGGTGTCTACTTACACGACGCGTTGAGATTTGTGATTAACGGGAAAGTGGCCAAGCACAGACGCGATCCCAACAATGGCCAGATATGGCACGTAAGCCTCGCCGGTATCAATCCGGGAACGTACCTGGTCAGTGTCTTCGGTCTCTCGAAACACGAGGACTACGGTTCATTGCGTGGCAGGCTGAGTATTCGCGATTCGTTGTGACCAAAATCGCAGCGCTGCCAGCAGTTTGCCATGTAGGCTGCGGCGCAATATAGAAACTACCGCTGCCTGCCGTCCATGTGCTGCATTTTCTGGACGTTTTCCTGGATGGCGGCGGCCCGGTCCAGTGCCTCTTTCGCATCCGACTCGCGATTGAGCGCCTTGAGAATTTTTCCGTAATTCTCAAGCACATCGACGAGACCGGAGTAATCCGGCCCCAGCGCGCTCTCCCAAATGTCGATCACGCGGCGGTAATGTGGTTCGGCAAGGTCCGGTTTGTTGTCTTTGCCGTAGGCATCGGCCAAGCTGTTATGTATATTCGCAAGCCGCGGATCACCTTCTCCAAATTTTGCCGCTTCATTCAGGGCCTGATTGAATTGATCCTCCGCCTCGGCAAAATTTCCAGCCTCCGATGCGCGCTTGCCATTGCGGAAATAAATCTCCCAACGTCGGACGTTAACGATCGTTTGTTCGAATTCCATGGTATTGCCTCTCTAGTGGTCCGATGTCCCTCGTGGTACTCGGTAATAACGCCCGCCAAAGCCGGTGAGTCTCAGCCAACCGGTTCATTGCAAATCAATACAATGTATTCTTCATATTCGAGTCGGAGCTGACATTACCTTCGATTGCGGAACGGTATCGATCGTACATATCCTCGGGAAGATATATCAATCGAAACCCGGCGTACAACACCCGCTTATCCGACGGACTCTCGTAACAACGCGAGTTGCAATTGCAATAGGTTTCGTCGTTTACACAGGATCCCCCCCGCATGATATGTGCTTCTCCTAACTCGTCAATCTCATCAAGGCACCATTCCCAGACGTTACCGATCATGTCAATGCAACCGAACGGACTGGAATTCAATGGATGTGAACCGACCACTGTGGTCGAGGAGCGGTGACTGTTGATGGAGATATTGCCGTGCTGGTCGGTCGGCGGGCTGTTGCCCCACGGATACAATCTGCCATCCGTGCCTTTCGCGGCCATTTCCCACTCCTCTTCGTTGGGAAGACTATAATATTCACCTGTTATTGATCGCAACCACCGCGCATAAGCCTTGGCGTTTTGCCAACTGATAGGGGTGGCGGGACATCCGGGCTCGGGCGACAACTGATCCATGACGTCAAAGAGGTCGTAGTTGTATCCGGTCTCATTTACAAAATGCTTGAATTGAACATTGGTCACTGGATACTTGCCCATGTAAAAGGGCGCAATGATTTTGTTGGGGATGCGATCCTTTCCATACAAGAACGTGCTGTCGGGTATGTAACAGAACTCCTGCCCAAGAGCGTCCTTTTTTATAATGGACTGTGCCCAATATTCGCTGTTCAAACTCATTGTCGTGGCGGTATCCTGTTCAGCCGGAGGTCCCCGGCACACCTTATAGTCCCGGATTTGACGTGATCTCTTTTGTCGGGTAACATTGCAGCCTGTTTTTTACTATATATAATGGTAATGTCCACGAAGCGTCCGGTACCAATAAGCGTCATGACCCGAAATCAGCCGCTATCCACGTCACACCACGAGTCCCGGCTGACTCCATCGCGAAACCTGCTGGAACTGGGCGAGCCACGCACGCTCTCGCAACCAATTGTGTAATGCATTCAGGCGGAGCGACCATAACGGTACATTTAGCCAACTATATTAGTTCGAATATCACGGTCAGTCAAGATATCACCTCGCCAGCGAATCAAAATAGTTGAACTATGGCGCGTAACTTAGACGACACAGCATGAATAATCAAACGCAACGTATACCATGGCAATCAAATCGAATTTCCTTGATCGACTGATCGAACGCCTAAATCTTCTGGATTCACGCAGTGTCCAGTCATGGGTGCTAAAGCTCGTGCGTGAGAAAGGTTTGCTCGACACGATATTCAAGACCATTCGTGAGGGCGTATTGATTATCGACCGCGATCTGAAGATCCATTTCGCGAACAACGCGGCCGTGATGTTGCTCGGCCTGCCGGAGGACGCGCGTGAGCGCGAGAGCCAGGCGATAAGCCGTTATCTGAAAGACCTGGACTGGAATGCGCTGCTTTGCCTCGAAAGCGACGAATCCGATCGCTCATCGCGGCAGGAGATCGAGGTATTTTATCCCTCGCATCGCTACCTGTTGCTGTACGTATTTCCCTACGAAAATGAGTTTGACGACAAGGCCGACCGCGGCATTTCGACGATTGTCCTGGAGGATGTGACAGAATTTCGGACCAAGACCGAATCACGAATTGAGTCGGAGACGCTACGAACCGTGACCATGCTGGCAGCCGGAGTCGCTCATGAAATCGGCAACCCGTTGAACAGTTTGACGATTCATCTGCAGTTGCTGGAACGTCATTTCAACCGGATTCGACGCGACGGTAACTCCGAATACGAAGAGGCGTACGAGGTGCTGCGTATTGCCATACAAGAGGTGCAGCGGCTCGATACGATCATCAACCAGTTCCTGCATGCAATCCGCCCAACAAGACCGGAGTTCCAGTCGATATCCATAAAAGAACTGGTGACCGAGACGATCGCGTTTATGTCACGTGAAATCGAAGACCGCGGGATATTCGTCGAAAGTGAATGGCACGATGTGCCCCGCATCTTCGGCGATACGACGCAGCTAAAACAGGCCTTCTACAATGTGATTATCAACGCCATACAGGCAATGCCGAAAGGCGGGCTCCTTCAAATCAAGTTGACTGAGAAATCCGGCTACATTATGTTGACCTTCGCGGATAACGGAACCGGGATAGCCCGGGACGAACTCGGCAATATTTTCAATCCGTATTATACCTCCAAAGAACAGGGATCCGGGCTGGGTCTGATGATTGTCGAGCGGATAGTACGCGAACACGATGCCGAACTAATGGTTGAAAGCGAAATCGATCACGGCACGGTAGTAACCCTGAAATTTTTCCCGCACGGGCGACGCACGAATTTACTGGAACCGCATGAGTAAGAAACCTCAGATACTAATTATAGACGACGAACGCAATACAAGAGACGGGTTGAAAAGGGCCCTCAGCGACACGTACGACGTTATCATTACGGATAACGCCAAACGCGGTCTTGATCTGGTGCTGGAAAAAACCTTCGATGTCGTTCTCACCGACCTGCGGATGCCGGGCCTCGATGGAATGCGTTTCGTCAAGCGGGTTCAAACGATTGCGAATCCGCCGATTTGCATCATTTTCACCGCCTACGGCTCAGTTGAGAGTGCAGTCGAGGCCATGAAGGTAGGCGCGTATGATTTTTTGACAAAACCAATCAATCTTGACAATCTCGAGATTGTGCTGCAGCGCGCACTGGAGTCGCACCGCTTAAAACGGGAAAACAAAGACCTAAAACGTGAACTTGCCACGAAATATGCGCTGGAAAATATCATCGGCGAGTCGGAGGAAATGCAACGCGTCTTCGACAACCTCAAGCAAATTGCGGCAGCGAAATCAACCGTCTTGCTCACCGGCGAGAGCGGCACGGGCAAAGAACTGGCCGCGCGCGCTCTGCACCAGTTGAGCGACCGGGCTGACATGCCCTTCATCGCCGTACATTGCGCAGCATTAACACGCAGCCTGCTTGAAAGTGAGCTTTTCGGACACGAAAAGGGTGCATTCACCGGTGCTGTCGAGAGACGAATCGGTCGATTCGAAGCGGCAGATCGCGGGTCTATCTTCCTTGATGAGATCGCGGAGATTGAACCGTCGGTGCAAGTAGCACTATTACGCATCCTTGAGTCGCGCACTTTCGAGCGTGTCGGCGGCTCCGAGCCTGTTGAGGTGGATGTGCGACTGATTGCAGCCACCAATCGTGATCTCAAGGAAATGGTCGATAGCGGCGAATTTCGGGAAGATCTTTACTACCGACTGGATGTCATTAACATCTGCATGCCGCCGCTGCGGGAACGCCGGGCGGACATCCCCCTCTTGCTGCGGCACTATCTCGACGCGTTCAACAAAGAGAATAATCGCAACGTGGCACAATTCGAACCCGCGGCGCTAGAATTGATGGTGGCCTACCATTGGCCGGGAAACGTGCGAGAACTGCGAAACACCGTCGAACGGTTGGTGGTAATGGCGCGCAGCGACATGATCAGCGTCGATGACGTCCCCAAGAAAATACGCGATGCGCTTTCCGCGGAAGACCTCGCCGATGCCATTATTGCCGGCAATACCGATCACCCCCTGGACATAGATAGCAATGAAAAACGCCTGATTGTCCAGGCGCTCCGCGAGTGCAGAGGAAACCGCACTGCAGCAGCCAGGAAACTCGGGATCAGCCGGCGTACCATCATCCGCAGGATTCAACACTACGGCCTGGAAAAAATCGGTCAGCCGGAATAGTCGAGCCGGCACGGTCAGCTCAGAATCACAGCTTAGCTGATAGCGGCGGTATTACCTCTGACTTGACCAGGAGATCGACGACCTGACGCACACAGGCGTTGACATCATGGTCCGCAGTGTTCAACGTCAAATGTGGCGCAAGAGGGGTCTCGTAGGGTGAGTCGATACCGGTAAAATTCGATATTTCGCCTTGCCTCGCCTTCTGGTACAGTCCTTTGGGATCCCGTTGCTCGCAGACCTCTAGCGGCGTCGACACGTAGACGATGAACAGATCGTGATCCGTGATGATCGATCGCGCCATATCCCGACTGTTGCGAAACGGCGATATAAAGGCGGAGATACAAATAACGCCACAGTCGGCAAAGAGTTTGGCCGTTTCCGCAATACGCCGGATATTCTCAGTACGGTCCTCATGACTGAATCCCAGATCCCGATTCAGTCCGTGCCGTACGATATCGCCGTCCAGCAGGTATGTGAGCTTGCCGTGCCCGATAAGCCATTCTTCCAGCGCGTTGGCGAGCGTTGACTTGCCGGCGCCCGATAACCCGGTGAACCAGATTACCGAACCACGCTGCTGCAGCAGTTCTTCACGATGGCGGCGCTTGACGGTATTGCTGCGCGTGCTGATATGACGTCGATCCATAGCGCTACAGGAAACCGATTGCTTTGGTATGTATGTTGCAGAAAAAAGTCGACGGATGCTGTGTCAACCATATCCGAATGTACGCAAAAACGTGTATTATAGGCCGGACCCGATTAATTTCAACAGGGGTCGCCGACACGTGCACGACGGCGGTGACGGTTCAGGCCGCGACAGACCGTTAATACCGGATGCATTTGTCGCCAGGCCGACAGTCGCGGCCGTTCGGGTATGATCACGGTCCGTCTGCGCGTCCACTTTGTTTGAACTGCTCGAGCATATCTTTATCATTGGTGTACGAAAAACCGGGTGACCGCGCTATTCTTTGGCTCAGTTCGGCGAGGTCGTAAACGATAATCGTGTTACTGAACATGTCCTCCCTCACCGGCCGACCGTGGAATGCATCGGCAACGCATTGGGCGTCGTTCGCAATGTCGTTCGCAACGACCAGGTCGGGAGGGTTTGTCAGCACAAACTCCTGGAGCAGATGGTTCACGTCGGACGGAGCAAAATACGTGATGTTGAGGTCCAAAATCATAAACCGCACATTGTGGCGGAAATGCAGGTCCAGGATCGCGCCGCAAAAGGCGGAATAGCTGGTAGCCGGAAGATCATAAACGATATACCCGCCACGACCGTAATCGCAGGCCGTCACCGGCCATGAGTGGGTCCCGATGAAATGCCGCCGCTTGCGATTCTCGGCGTCACGATCAATCATGAATTCCGCCGCCTGGCCATACCCAGAGCGCAACCGAAAGAATGCGGCTGCGTCAACGGTCTCGGCCGCGATAGTCAAGATAACAATGGCGACCGCTACGACCGCGCCACAACGCATGTGAGCACAGCGCGCGCCGATTGCAGATACGCCGACGGCAAAAAAGATAGTAAGCAGGTACACTATGTAGAGATGTGCCCGCGGCCACGGCATCGCGGCGAGCATGTGAATCGCTATCAATCCAAGTGTACAGCCGCACAACCACAGGCGTACAATACGGCATTGTCGTCGCTGCTGGACCAGAGCCGCAATGAGTCCAATAATGGCAACAATGACAAATGGAACACTCGAAAACGCAAAGAGGTGCTGCAAGATAACCGCTGGAGATCCGGCCGCTGAACCGCCCGCTATCGTAAGATTTTTCTGATACCACTCCAGTGTACGAATCCAGTCGATCCGCTCACCCAGCAGGACCATTACCGAACTGTAGCCGACAATTACACTCACGACACCGGCAAGCGTAAGGCCTGCAAGGCGGACCGCGGACGGCCAGCAGTTTCGTGTTCGACGATGACGCCACATCAGTAAGGCTGCACCCAGAACTGCGGCTCCCAACAAGGTCACACAGGCCTGAATACGTACGGTGAACGCAAAGCCGGCGATGACGCCGTATAACACGACCCACAGCAGTTGACTCCGCGCCTGTCCGTTACGCTCGGACCTGCCCGACCCGGCACCGCTAAAGCGCACGAAACAGTAAAGGCCGGCGATGAAGAGAGTCAGCGCATACCCGTCACTCAGATGACTGCGATGGTAGAACAGTATATAACGCAGCGATGCCAGCACCAGTGACGAGATCACGGCAATGCGGAGCGTGAACAACCGTCTCACCAATAGAAAGTGAAATGTGATTCCGACCATCCCCCATAGCCCGGATTGGAGAAGAATGGCCGAGGGCTGGCTACCATAGAGCCATACCCAAAAAGCGGTGACCGCACAGAGGCCGTGCTTGTAGTACAAGAAGCCTGCCGCGTCCGGGTTCTGAACCATGGTTATCGGATGAAGCAGGTAGTAGCCTTCGTCACAAAATCGAAACCCCTGATCCCAGACCCCGGCGATTCGGAGCAACAGCGCCCAATGCAGTATCAGGAGCAATGCGAGCGCTGGACGTGATATCGACGCTGCCAATAGAAGTGGTATTCCTGCTGTCCGACGATCGGTAGTGGTTCAGGGAATTATCCGAGAACCGCCCGTAACGAGATCTCGAATCGTCGGCCGATTAATAAACTCCATTGGAAATCCCAGATCGATACCGCTGGCATCATCAAGACGTTGCACGTGGCCTGGGTCCAATGTAATGGCAAAGCTGCCTAGGTTTTCCTCCAGTTGAGCGGGGGTTCTGGCACCGAGAATCACACTGGTCACGGTGCTACGATCGAGCAGCCAACGAAGGGCTACCTGTGGCGCCGTCGCGTTGATTTCCCCGGCGATACAGCAAAGAACATCCACGATACCGCGATTCCGGTCGGTAAGGCGTTTGGCGACCGGTCGGCTACCGGCGTCGTGGACCGCGGCTGCCGGCGATGCCTTCACGGCATCGAAGTCTGCAGCCGTGTACTTGCCTGTAAGTACGGCGCCTCCAAGAGGCGACCAGGGCAGCACACCGAGTCCTAGATCATCGGCCATGGGCAACAATTCACGCTCGACCGTGCGCTCGATAAGACTGTATTCTATTTGAATTGCGATAAACGGCGACCACCCGCGAAAGGCTGCAATCGTGTTCGCCTGTGCCACCTTCCATGCCGGCGTGTCGGAGACACCGACATACAGAACTTTGCCGGCCCGCACCAGATCATCCAGGGCGCGCATCACCTCATCGATCGGAGTGATTCCGTCCCATATATGAACCCACAGGAGATCAACATAGTCGGTCGCAAGCCGTTTGAGGCTGGCCTCAACGGACTGCACCATACACTTACGATGGTTGCCGCCGGCATTGGGATCGCCCCGATGGGTGTTGAGCGAGTATTTGGTGGCGAGAACAAGGCGGTCGCGTTTGCCCGCCATGAAATCGCCAAGATACGTCTCACTCACGCCGCCTGTATAAAAATTTGCGGTATCAATACAATTGCCGCCGTGGGCGAGATAGGCGTCGAAAATGCGGCGGCTGCTTTCCACGTCCGCGCCCCACCCCGATTCGGTGCCAAACGTCATAGTACCCAGCGTAAGAGGTGAAATACGTAGGCCGCTGCACCCCAGCAGTCGAAAATCCGTCAATGCCTGTACGCGGCCTCTCATCTCTTACGCCCTACGAATTCCGGCACTTAAGAATGATCTTTCCGCGATGATGAGATCCCATGACCGCACGATGCGCGTCGGCAGCGGCGTCAAGCGCATAGGTATCACTAACTACAGGCGATAAACTTCCGTTCTGTAATCCCGCGACCAACGCGGCGTGAATGGCAGCATGATCTGCATCACTGAGATTCATCAACGACATGCCAAAGATCGCGGCATCGCGACTCATCGCATCGCGAGGATTGATTTTGACGGATCCGCGGCTACCGATTACAACAACTCGACCACCGCGAGCGAGAACCGTAAGGTCGCGTCCGAGATTGACGTTGGCAAGCATTTCCAGGACGATGTCCACACCGTGCTCGCCGGAATTCCCGAACACATGCTGCAAGTAGTCTGGGCTGTTGTGATTGAACACGTGATCCGCTCCCAGTGCCCGCATCATGTCCATCCCCGCGTCGGTGCCGGCCGTCGCGAGCACTTTCAATCCAGCGGCTCGCGCGAGTTGTATGGCAGCGACACCGACGCCGCCGCTCCCGCCGTGAACGAGTACCACCTCTCCCGGCCGAGCGCTACCGCGTCCGAACAACGCCCGATGAGCGGTGGTATACGGCACGCCGACGCCGGCTCCCTGTTCGAAGCTCACACCTTCAGGAAGCGGATATACCTGATTATCCATCGCTAGAGTTTGCTCCGCATACGTCCCGGTAACGGTACCAGCTACGTACACGCGGTCGCCCACAGCGATTCGCGAGACACCTTTCCCCACAGATTCGACAATACCCGCACCGTCGTAGCCAGGCGTGAAGGGAAGGCGCGGACTATATCCTTCGACGCCTGCACGAATGTATGTGTCGACCGGATTCACCCCCGCCGCATGAAGCGATACTACCACCTGCCGCGCACCCGGAACAGGTTCGGGCGCGTGCCCGATTTCCATTACATCCGGCGCCCCGGTATTCTTCACCACTACGGCTTTCATGTTTAGCCCTCCAGCCGCTCAATGACCGCGTCTGCAAAATCATCCGTGCTGCATTCACCACCCAGGTCACGTGTCTTACAGCCATCGCCAAGAGCTGCATTGTAGGCGCGTTTGATCTTTGCGGCGACATTGCTGCAGGTCGTCTCGTTGTTCACTTCCGCCATATGATTCAACATCATGACGGCCGACATCAGTAACGCGAGGGGATTGGCCGTACCCTTGCCGGCGAGATCAGGTGCAGAACCATGAACAGCCTCGAACACCGCCTGGGTTTCGCCGATGTTTGCTCCCGGAACCACGCCAAGTCCGCCCACCATACCGGCACATAAATCACTGACAACGTCGCCGTACAGATTCTCGAGCATAAGGATGTCAAACTGCGACGGGTTCTGCACCAGCTTCATGCACCCCGCATCGATGATCGCCTCATCGTAGGCAATATTGGGGTAGTCCTTCTTGTGGACTTTCTGTGCGCATTCAATGAACAATCCGTCTGTGACCTTCATGATATTAGCCTTGTGGAACACCGTGATCCGCTTGCGTTGCCGCTGGGTCGCGAAACGAAAAGACCAACGCGCAATACGCATGCATGCCTTGCGCGTAGCCACCTTCATGCTCATAACGACGCCCGGTGTTACTTCGTTCTCCACGCCGCTGTACAAGCCCTCTGTATTCTCTCGGATAATAATGATGTCGACATCGTCGAATCGCGTTGGAACGCCGGGAATATTGCGCACGGGACGAACCGCAGCGTATAAGTCCAGTTTCTTTCGCAACTGGACATTGACCGATGCGAACCCTTTGCCAACGGGCGTCGTACACGGACCTTTCAAGGCAATTTTATGATGCCGGATCGCGTCGACAGTATCGCCCGGCAATACGTCGTCACCTGCCGTAATGGCAGCGACACCCGCCTTCCGCTCGATCCATTCTATTTCCGCGCCGGCGGCCGCCAACACCTTCTGGGTTGCGGCAGTGATTTCCGGACCTATGCCGTCACCGGGTATAAGGACAACGTTTTGTGGTTTCATCGAGATTCCTTTCAGACATCGGTGATCGTCCACGATCCCGGACAACAGCAGAAATTGGGAATACTTGGCTTGCGGGCCCCGGACGTCACAGTATCTTTGGTAACATATTATAATCCGCCTGCGATACAAAGGCGACGCCATCAAAATACAACGGCTCCCACGGAGATTTACCGATGGACAACCACATTCTGATGTCACTCGAACTGCGGTTGCGCAACCTGCTTCCCGCAAAGCTCTACGCAGAGGCATGGCTCGACCCGTCGACCGATAATCTTACCCGGATTTTTGAGCATCTGCGGACTCTGTATCACATCCTGAACGATTACGTCCCGGGCGATGTCAGTCACACGGGTACCAATGCCGCCTTGTCGCACAACTGGAAGAATTGCACCTTGATGTGCACCGACCTTGTTGGTTTTACAACCATGCTCGAGCAGCACACGGTCGACAGCGACGATTCGCCCAGAAACATCCTTGACGTACTGAACGATTACTTTTCCTCAATGCTCGATATCATCAGCCGCTCGAATGGGGTCATGCTTGAATTCACCGGCGACGCGCTCCTGGTGCAGTTCGAGACAGATGCTGCATACGGCCAAAACAGCACCGCGCACGCGGTCCGCGCCGGCTTGCGGATGCAACGGATGATGAAAAATCTCGGGTTTCGTTACGGTAGTGGCGACGAAACTCTCGGCATGCGCATCGGTATTCACACCGGCAGGTTCATGAATGCAGACATCGGCACGCCGCGACGACGCGACCAGATCATCATCGGCAATACGGTGAAAGACAGCAAGATCGCGGAGGGCCGGGCGCAGGAGAATCGTGTCTGCCTCACTGCGGCCGCTCACAAGGCTGTGGGCGATATGTTTCGCGTCGAGCCGGGCGACAATGGCCATGTGATGGTGGTCGACGACCTGAGCGATGCCGAACTCGGCGATTGCGAGGTAACCGTATCCAGGCGGCGCCGACAGGCAAGCCTGATGCTGTTGGACTACAGTGATGAGGGCATTGTCGAGGGCATCAAAGAGGCACTCGAACTCGTGGAACCAAAGGCCTGCTACGTGCCCGGATCGATACTGACGCTATTGGTAGAGAATACCGATCAGGGTACAATCGCTCCGAAATTTGTAGACCTGTGCGTCGTATTCGTAACACTTCTTGGCCTCGGGGAAGCGGCCGATGACGCGAAGCCCGGGGAAGAAGAAATCATTGCGCGTGCTTACTCCCATATCTTCACATTGATAAACGGTCTGGTGGAGGCGGAAAACGGGGTGTTGAAAAAAGTGACCTACCACCCGAATGGTTCGGACATTGTCATTTTTTTCGGTACACCGATGGGGCACATCGACGATTGCATACGCGCGGCCGGTGTTGCCCTTGATATACGTCAAACTATCGCGGAATTCGAGCCGCTTACAATTGGCGGCCAAACGGTTCGAATAGGAAGCCAGACGGGCATCGCATGCGGACCGGTTTTCGTCGCCGAGATCGGCGCCACAAAAGGCCGGCGCGAGTACAATGCCCTGGGCGACACGATGAATACTGCAGCACGTCTGATGGCAAAATCGGATTGCGATCAGATAATGATGACCAATGGTGTCCATGATCAGGTCAGTTCCCGGTACAACTGCCGACAGCTCGGCGACATGTCCTTTAAAGGCAAAGCCGCGAAACTCCCCGTGTTCGAGCTCGAAAGCCGACTGGTCTCCTCCGCCTGACGGACCGGCCCGCGACGGGGACCATGCGGGTCGCTTGCATCAGAAATTCTCGCTGATATGAGCCGCAACGAGAACAATAACGGATCCCTGCCGGATTACAGCGATGCATACGGCCACCCCATTGGCTCCTCCGTACAAGATCACTGCAAATAACTCAAACCGCTTTGTGCGAACCGAACTGTCCCCACAATGCGCGTCAAATGTCACATGGTATTAAAATTGCGGGCACAACCACGTGATCGAATGAGGCGTTATTCGAACCAATTGAAAGGAGGGCAGCAATATGACGTTGATTGGAAAGATCGCGGAATTCTTCAGTGCGCTTTTCGGCATTGCCGCGACACAGGCCGACAACAGTGCCGTGAGCACGTCGAGCGAACAGGCCGAACCGAGCGCCGATCCGCCAATCCCGATGGACTCGATGATAGAGGCCTATTGGCGCGAATATGTGCAGGGAAAGCATGAGGCGCGTGAAACCGTCAAAGCATTGGATGAGGACAAGATCTGCGCCGGCATTACCAAACGTGTCAATGACGGCACCTTCAGATTGATCGAGATACCGGCGAATATCCTGCGGGCGATGGAATTGATCCGCTCGGAGAATTTCAATTATTGCAACCTCGAGGAACACCTCCAGAACAGTCCGGCAATGGCCACGGAGATCATCCGCATAGCCAACACAACCGCGTTCCGGCGGAAAAAATCAGCAGCAACGCTCCGCGACGCGATGGCGCGACTGGGGAAACGAACACTCCTGTCGGTTTTGTATTTCGGCACCACGCGAAGCTTCGTTGCAGGCAAAAAGCATCTGGAGCCCATCACTGAAAGTATCGTTGATCATTCGTATGCCGTTGCGACCATATCACGCTACATGGCAGCAAGATACGGCTTCGACCCAGAAGAGGCTTTCCTCGCCGGCCTGCTGCATGACATCGGTAAAATTGCAATTGTAAGTGATGTTGCCGACAACGCGGATATTCCCTACATGCACAAATATGCATCGGAGTATTTTTATGAGGACATACTGAATCCATTGCATGAGTACATTGGCGGAATCATTGTCGCCGGCTGGGATGTGAAGCCCGAGATCGCTCTGGCCATCTCCAGCCACCACCAGATCCAGGTCATCGCCGACGACAAGATCACCGAACAACACCGCCTGGCAGCACTGATAAACTTCTGCGATATCGTCGCACGGGTGCTTGGAAAAGGACGTTGGATTGATGAGCAAAACCTATTGTCGTTGCGATCCGCGGCGTTGATCGGCATCGCGGACACGAACGATAATATCGCCTATATCAACGATATCCTGTTATTGTTCGACGATACTCGCGACATGTTGGATCCCGCGACATAACATCATCCGTTACGGACACTTGCCGAATTCCGTCAGGGGCTAGCCGTTGCCGAATCGCGATCGTGAATGTATGGTAACGCGGGCAGGATTAAGCGGCGGCTGGCGGTGTCTTCGCAATACATGCCCTCTACGAGCAGCCCAGGTTCCCTGGCCCCGCTTCTCACTTTTGCAGTAGTGAGATTTCATGATTGATGTATAGTAGCATAGGTCGGGTCATACTTTCTGCGGCACACTCCGTTAATGTACTGACATCTGAACGACGACGGTTGCGCAACCGTCGTCGTTGCCGAAGGCACGACCGATGTCATTGCTCCCGATGAAATACCGGTGAATATTCGGTACGATAGCGATATCGCCACCCAGCCATTGTTACCGTGAGTCGTCTGGAAAACGCCATATGGATTGCCCTTCATGCAAGTGCCTGGTCCGGGAAGGTGCGAAATTCTGCGATAGCTGCGGCGCTCCGCTGGAGGCAGCTACGGCACCACCGCTCATCCGCTCCGCAGCCGCCCGCCGTGCCATCATGTCATTTCCCTCACCCACAGGCGCCTCACAGGCGTCTCCACCAGAACCACAAGTCCCCCCTCCCCCGCAGCCGGCGCCGTCTTTCCTGAAGCCGACGGCAGGAGTTGCACAACCACCGCCTGCTGCCGGCCCTGCAATGTCACCACCAGGTGCCGAGGCATCTGCACGCCGCGAACCAGGAACACCGAATCCCGGCGGTGAGCTCTCCGAGATCATCAAGGATCGATACAAGGTGATCGAGAAATTGGGATTCGGTGGATTCGCCGAGGTATTCAGGGGCCGCGATCAAAACCTCGACCGTGACGTCGCGATTAAGCGAATTCTGAAAAAACACATGAATACGGAGGCAACCGGGCGGATTCTGCGCCGCTTTAAGAATGAGGCAAAATCGATTGCCAAGCTCAAACATGAGAACATTGTCGAAATTTACGACTACGACAATGACGACAAAGGCTACTACATCGTCATGGAGTATATCCGCGATGGTACCCTGAAAGAGTACTTGAGCAAGAAGAAGATCATGCCGCCCAAACAAGCCGTAGGTCTGGTGAAGAAAATCGGCCACGCACTGCAATACGCACACATGAAGAATTTGATTCATCGTGATATCAAGCCCGACAATATCATGATTAACTACGATGACGGCAAGATGGTTCCAAAGATTGTCGATTTCGGACTTGCACGGGTAAGCTACGGCCCTGATGAATCGGTGAGTGGAAAGGCCATGGGGACACCGGGATACATGGCCCCCGAGCAGCGTAAGGATGCCAAAAACGTAGACCAGCGTGCCGATATCTACGCCCTGGGAAAGGTCTTGTACAATCTGCTTACCGGAACGAATCCGGCGGACGTAATCCCCTCGTTTGTGCCCGAGCCGGCGCGTCTCGTTGAGATCATATTTAAGTGCATCGATCCGAATCCTCAGGACCGCTATGCGAGTATGGAGGAACTCATCACGGAGTTGGACAAGGTATATCCTGACGGTCAGGGCGATGCCGAGATATATGACGATGAATCTGCTGCCCAAGCAGCATGTCCGCAATGCCAGGAGGTGAATCCGGGAGGCACCAAATTCTGCGCGAAATGCGGCGCATCGCTGTATATCAGCTGCCCGGAATGCGGCCGGGAGAACAAGGCAAGCAGCGTTGATTGCCTTGGTTGTGAAACACATATCGTCCAGTTTAACGAGATGACTGCGGCGCTTGAAACAGTCAAGAAATTGGCCCTCACACGTGACTGGCAGAACATTCTAAACACCTGCGAGACGCTGCCGAAAGCACCATACTTTCCCGGCCCGAAAGGAAAAAACCTTTACGCCGAGCTGCACGAAGCCTGCACACGCGCTAAAGCCAACGTCGTTGACGTGTCGGCACTGCGGGATCAACTAAAGTCGGCAATGGCAGCCGGTGATCGAAAGGATGCAATCGCGATTGCCGATAAGATCCTGGCGACTCGACCGGCTGAAGACGACGTCCTTCAGATTCGCACCGAGCTGAAGCTCTGCCGGCTTGCCGAAGTTTTTGATAAGGGTTTTGCGAAACTCCGATTCCTCAAGGTCGAACACCGGTGTGATCCGGCACGATCTGTTGTGGAGGACCTGAAGAAAGCGATTAATGCCTTTGAGCAGCCGGCCGGCTTTCAGTGGCCGACGGACTGGCAAGAGCGATTCGCGGAGCTCCAGCAGTTCGATGAAGAACTCAATGCCGACGAGGGCAACCTCAAGCAGCTGGAAATCGAAGCGCAGGCTGCCCTGGAGCGCAAGGACTTCAAAGCGTGCATCGACCTTTGCAATCACGGTTTGACCATTTCGGAAAACGCGAAACAGTTTCTGACCCTCAAGCACCAGGCGTCGATGGGTTCGATAGAGAACGAGTATCACCAGAAAGACCAGATCATAGAGGAAAAGCGTAACCAGAAACTGGAAGAATTTCGAGAAATCGAAAGTGAACTGACGGAAGCATGGGAATCGCAGAATTTTGAGGCCTGCCTGGCACTTTGCGACGAACTTGAGACGTTTTCGATGGTATCCGGCAAATGTGAAGAGATCCAGCACAAGGCGTCTCACTACCTGAAACAAATCGAGCAGAACCTTGATACTGCGAATTTTTTCTATGACAAGAAGGACTGGTTGAAGGTCATCGAGGTATGTGACGACATATTGCGTATCAAGCCGGGGCACAAGCGCGCCCAGGAACTGCTTGATAGTGCAACATTTCAGTTCGGTCGCTCCAATAAGATAAGGAAATCCGCGGTTGCCATCTCCCTGATCGGTGTTGTCGCGGTCATTGGCGTGATCCTGCTCGGCGCCAAAGTGTTCGATCTCAGAACACATAAAAACGCGCGCATCCAGCACCAGAATGTCATAAGTGCGGTCGACGATCTCTATACGACCGCGCGAGAACAGGCGGCAGTAGACGGCACCGCAGCCATCGAGTTGCTGAATCAGGCGAGATATCGACTTGAGACAGCTGCAAGCAGCGAATTCGTCAAACACCTTGATACGTCCGAGAAAAAGGAGCTGGAGACGCTGGCAACCCGAATCGTCGAACTCAAGAAAGGCATTGTGAATGCCCGCAGCGCACACCAGACCCGGTACCGGCTTGCATTGAATACACTCCAAAGCGCAGAGCGACTCACCTCGACGCGTGTAGAGGAAACCTGCAAATTATACCTGCTTGCTTTCGAGCAACTTTCTGCGGTGCAGGACGAGACTGTCATGACGTTTCTGGAGAATTCACAGAAAATCGACATATCCAACCTGCGGCGACGCATCGAAAATAGTTGTCGGCAGCGCATCTTTGGCGATGTCGTCAATGCGAAGTTGCACGCTGAGCGGGTGAACGCGGAGAGCGAACCGGCTTTCGAACTGGCAGACCAGAAGCTTACGGCAGCCAGGACTGTGTTTAACGACAGCGATTTTCAGGCGGCGGCGGACCTGGCCATTGCGGCTGATAAGGGATTTCATGAAGCCGCAGACACAGTGATGAAACGGAACGAATTTAACGCCATGAGAGGCGGCTTTCTTGAACGCATTAACAGGATCGACTACTCACGACTGAAGAATCTTGCACCGGAAAAGGCAATCCAGATCGATAAGGCACGACGAGCGGCTAATAAGGCATTGAATAATAATGACTATGATTTGGCGACGCTTCACTTCAAGACAGCAACGACTCTTCTGGAAATCGCAGAAGATTTTTTGGCGAAACATATATCTGCCAAAAGCGCTGAATCGGCGGATTGACGAGTTTGTCCCTGCAGTTTGTTGAAATCTTTCATCCACGCGTCTACACTACTGTCGAAGTGGTGTGTGATGATACAGTCAAAAACGGGCTGCGGCGCAGGCGAGGACGGGCTTTCCTAAAACTATGAGAAGAAACGACAACGACAAGTCATCCGGCAAGATACCGTCGTCAGAAGATCCGGGCTCGTTACCACCCGATGCGCTGGGCTCGAATGATTTCGACGATGATTTCGACGATGATGATTACGCGCCGACAATCATGGAATCCCCGGCTGGAAAGGGGACGGACGCGCCCAACGACGCCGTCTTCGACGCAGAACCCGAGCCTGAAGACGCCGAGTTTGAAGACGGGTTCGACGATCACTCGCCGACTATCATGGAACGCCCTTCTGAGGGGAGCGACGACGACGACGCGGATGGCACGGACGCCCCCGACTTCGACGATGGCTTTGATGATTTTTCGCCGACAATCATGGAGACTCCTAATGCCGCACCGGAAGAGGAATCAGACGAATTCGACGACTACTCTCCTACAATCATGGAAAATCCTGGTACGCGACCTGCAGACGCCGGGTCCAAGGACAACGAAGCCGACGACCACGATAGCCTGAACATCTACGACGACTTCGATGACGACGACTTCGCTCCCACTATCATGGAGTCGCCGGCCGCCGATGCGTTGGGGGAGAAGGCATCATCCGGATCGACAACGAATACCTACGAGCAATTCGAAGCCGACGATGATGATTTTGCTCCGACGATTGCCGAGCGCCCCGGGGAGAAAACCGTTGCGCCCGACAGCGATCAAGGCGAAACCAAAACGTTCTTCAGCATCACGCAACATATTCATCCTGCCGCCAAGAGCCTCTTTTCCAGCGCGGGCGCGGAGGCGCTCAAGGACGAAATCGAAGTCCAAAAATACCAGATTGGAGAGCGCATCGCAGAAGGCGGAATGGGCGCGATTATCAGCGCCAGCGACCTGAACATCCGCCGTGACGTCGCCATGAAGGTGTTGCTCGAGGGCAAGCAGCACAGTGAGGACAACGTCTTCCGCTTCATCGAAGAGGCTCAGGTTACAGGCCAGCTGGAACACCCGAGTATCGTGCCGGTTTATGAGCTGGGTTTCAACGATCAGGGCGAGGTATTTTACTCGATGAAGTTCGTGAAGGGTGTCACGCTAAAAGACATCCTCAAGAAGATCCGCAATGGGGACGCAAAAACAATCGAGGAAAATCCGCTGCCGCGCCTGCTGACGATCTACCAGAAGATTTGTGATGCAATGGCGTTCGCGCATTCAAAAGGAGTGATCCACCGCGACCTGAAACCGGAAAATGTCATGATCGGCGGCTTCGGTGAGGTCCTCGTGATGGACTGGGGTCTGGCTAAAAATATAGGTGTTGACGCTGGCGACGGCGTGTCAACCATTCGCTCGCAGGTCGATCCAAAGGTCATGAGAGGCGAAGGGGATCGCGAGGCACCTCTGGATCATGCCGTACCGCTTGCCAACACGACCGATACGGTAACGGCAACCCGAGGAATGGATTCCCTGTTTACCAACGTCGACAGCGAATCGATGAATACCATGGACGGCGCGATCATGGGAACGCCGAACTTCATGGCGCCAGAACAGGCAACGGGCCAAAATGAAAAAATGGATGCCCGTACCGACATCTACGCTCTAGGCGGGATCCTCTACAATATCCTCACCTTGCGGGTGCCGATTTCGGGCAAATCATTAACCGAGATGATGGTGAACATCGTCCGCGGCAATATCCCGGCGCCGGTCACGTTCAATCAACCATCGCGCAAGCCTGCCGGCAAGGGCGGCAAGGGTGGCAAGGTCATTCGCTTCCTGCATTGCCCCAATGGCAAGATTCCCGACGCGCTGTCCGCGGTAACGATGAAAGCGATGGCAGTGAAGCAGGAGGAACGCTACCAGACAGTCCTCGAACTCCAGAAAGACATAGAGGCGTACCAGGGTGGTTTCGCCACATCGGCCGAAGAGGCTGGCTTTCTCAAACTGATTTACCTCCTGATAATGCGACACAAACTGGTGTCGACAATCTTGCTGGGAAGCTTGGTGGTCATCGCGGCGATTTCATGGGTATCGTACCGAGAGGTGAGTGAGCGCAACATAAAGTTGCAGTCCAAGAATAAGGAAGTCGAACAACAAAATATCCAGCTTGCTTCGCAAAAGGTCACCCTCGAGGAGCAGAAAGTAACGCTTGAAAACCGCAAGAAGGATCTGGAGTCGACGATCGACAAACTGGAAGCGGAACAGCGCCGCACCGAATCAGAACGGAAGGCGAAGGAGCTGGAGAGAAAACTGAAGGATCAGGAACGCGAGGAAAAACTCGCCCAAATGCTGGCGCGCGAGGAAGAGCGGAAGGCGAAAGAGATGGAGCGGGAGTTAAAGGAGATAGAACGGGAGGAAAAACTAAAAGAGCGCGAGGAAAAACTGAAAGAACGCGAGTTGCGCAAGAAGAAGGAAGAACTAGCGAAGCAGGAACAGGAAAAACGCGAAGAAGTGCAGAAGACAACGGCGCCGGAATTCGTGACCAAAGCCAGTGCCTTGGCGGGGGTGATGAAATGGGATGCGGCTATGGAAGCTGCTGATACTGCGTTGGATCTGGATGAATTCCTGAGCGAGGCCTGGTATCTCAAAGGATGGCTTTTGTTGGGAAATCTGGAATTCGACGAAGCTGTGACGGCGTTCGAGCGCAGTATTGAGAAGGATCCCCTGGGCCTACGTAAATTGGCGAAAAAATTTGCGGCCAAGAAAAAGAGGAATTTCGGCGAACTGGGATATTTTGACCTCAAGGGATTATGCAAAGTCGTACGCGACAAGAATGACTTTGTGCTGGGGGACCGCCTCTACCAGTTGACTCTCGAGAATGAACGCCAGATCATTGAGCGATTGAATAAGATCAAGTACGAGCTCAAGCGAACAAATCTCGAACTCAATGATATTCATTACCAATACACATTCAGTGACAACACAATTAGCCTGGATCTGTCTAACAACGCGGGACTGCGAAACATACGCGCACTGATGGGACTGCCGATTACTCATTTGAATCTGAAATTCACCGCTGTCACAGATATTCGTCCCCTCGAAGGGATGCCGCTGCAACTGCTGCATCTACCGGCCAAACAGGACAATGATCCGACACTTGTCCTGGAAACACTGCCGTTGAAAGACGTCCATATTCACGGCATACCGAACAAGAACTATAAACTGGTACGCGGCAATGAATCGTGTATCTACCACCTGCACCTCTATGGCTTCGACCACCCTGACGACTATGAACTTAATTTTCTCAGACTGATCGATCTCTCGAGAACGATTCTTCACCTCCATGGGGCGGCCTTTGATGACCTCGCGGTATTCGGCAGTGTGGCCATAACCCGTTTGGCGCTTATCGATACCGTGATCAAAGATCTCGCGCCAATGCAGTTCAAGAAGCTGACCTATCTCGATATCAGCGGTAACGATAAAATTCGAGACATCGACGTCATTCAGGACATGCCGTTAAAACATCTTGCACTCGCCAGGACACGTGTGAAAGATGTCGAGGTCCTGCTCGGCAAGGAGCTTGAATACCTTTCGCTTGAAGATACGGAAATAGACAACATCGACGTCTTGCGCGGCATGCCGTTGACATTCCTGAACATCAGTGGGACGAAGGTAACGGATTTCAGTGTACTTCGTGGTATGCCGCTCAGCGAATTATACATTGAACGCATGCCGATAATCGACTTTAGCTTTCTCAAAGGCATGCAGCTGCGCTCACTGCATATGAGCGAAACCTATGCCAGCGATATTCGGGTAATCAACGGCATGCCTCTAAATGAGCTTGATATCAGCGGCACACGAATATCGAATATCAACATGCTTGAGCGAATGCCGTTAACGTATCTGTCCTTGCGAAACACGCCGATAAACGACTTGAGCGTACTTAAAGGCATGCCGTTACGCCACCTCGATATCAGCAAAACGGGTATCAAGAACCTTTCGGTACTGGCGGGAATGCCGTTAAACTACCTCTCCCTTGCTCACACCGACGTCACGGATATCTCACCGCTCGAAGGCATGCCGCTCAAAGAACTCTCACTGCAGGACTGCCGGCTGTTGAAGGATGTGTTCCCGTTGTCCAAGTGTAAGAATCTTTATAAGCTCATCCTTCCTGAGCATGTCGAAACTATTCATTTCCTCCAGAAATTCCTTTATCTCGAATACCTGGCCTTCGCCGGTGATCTGAATAATCTCTCGCAGACCACAGCACAGTTCTGGAGTCAATTCGACGAATAATAGTGGTATTTCGCCGGCGATCACCCATGGCCGGCCGGAATAATCCGGGATTGATACCGTGCAGACCACTTACCGAAACGATGTCTATCGCAAAGTGTCTCAAATTCCTACAGGCACAGTCGCGACATACGGCCAGATTGCGGAGGCCGTTAGCCGCTGTACCGCACGAATGGTAGGCTATGCGCTGGCGGGCCTGTCTGATTCAGATTCCATTCCATGGCACAGAGTCGTGAATCATGACGGAAGAATTAGCAGGCGCGGTGACGGCGACGGTCATGCCGTTCAGCGTAGATTACTTGAATGTGAAGGGGTAACATTCGACGACTCCGAACGAATTGACTTGGAACTCTATCGCTGGCATGATGTCACAAGTGGATGCCGTTGAACGATAACTACTACTACTTAATTAATGGAGACAAACACAATGAAACGTACCGCATTATCCGCTTTTGCACTATCGATCTTCGTCTGGTCCTGTACCATGTTCGCACAAGACCATGTCGAAAAAAAGCCTGTTGAGGGATCGAATGAGCAATCGACACCCGCCGGCCCTACAACCGACACCAAGAGATCCAGTGGTGTGGGGACTATGACTGATGAGCAGCGCGAAGCCCTCGGCGCACACCGCGACGCCATCCGCACGAAGCACGACCAGCTCAATGCACTCCTCACCAATGAGAGCGCTGAATACGCCGAATTGAGCGCGAAAAAGAGTAAGACACGGGATGAACGTCGCCGCCTTATCGAGATCCGCCGGCAGTTGATGCAGGAGTCCGACGAAGTTAAGGCTGTGATCAACGATATGGAAGCTCTCGGGAAGAAATTCCGCGAAAGTAATCCTCAACTCGGGGCGGCCTACCGTGCCCAGGGTCGACAGGTCCGTGAGAATAGAAAAAGCATGCGCCATGAGATCGACAAGATTCTGGCTGAGGAATCACCAGAGTTCGCAGCGTTGCTGAGCAAGGAAGACAAGACAGCTGAGGATGAAAAGCAGCTCCGTGTCCTGCGCCGCCAACTGATGAAGTCGGGAAATGCGATGACCAAGATACGTCAACAACGTATTCAGGCGGCACGTGAAGCAAAAGGAGCGACTGGAGATCCTGCGGCGAAAGCAGAGGCCGCAGTCGCAGAGGCCGCGATGAAGGTGCAAGCTGCAGCTACAGACACCGTTACTAAAATGGAAGCCGCAACGGCATCGCCGGTAAAAAAAGCTGCGGCACCGACCGAAGCGCTAAGCCAGCAACCGACTCCCGGCACGACCGTCGATACTGCGCCACCGGCGCCCGGAAAGTAACGGCTCGGTCCTATAATGGCTTCTTCAGAGGCCGGATTTCGAGACGGCTGATGCAGTTATGCGCGGCAGTCTGCAAGACATCTACGCACGCTTGGCCGACCTCTTCTGCAGTGACTTTCCAACTGTCGCCGTCTCCCCGGCTGTTCACGGATCCGGGAAAGATCGTCGTAACCTTAATACCGAAATTTCTGACCTCGTGGAACAGCGATTCGGAAAATCCGGTTACGGCATATTTGGATGCAGCGTAGCCGCTGCCTCCGGCCAGCGGCAATCTGCCCGAGATCGATGATACGTTTATGATGTGTCCCCGGCCCCGATTCCGCATCAATGGCAATACCGTGCGGGTAACATAAAAGAGGCCGTTGACATTCGTATTGATCATAGCCTCCCATTCCGCGACGGATAAATCGAAAATATCTTTGCGAATGATCAATCCGGCATTGTTGACCAACGCCTCGATCCCGCCGAGGGTCTCACAAAGTTCCGCGACTGATTCTGTCACTGCTGTGGCGTCGCGGATATCGCAGACGCTATAGGCGCAGACACCCTCACTAGCAGCGATCGCATCGGCCACTTCCCGCAGATGTGGCTCCGAGCGTCCCAATAACCCGACTGCATGCCGATTGGCCGCGAGCACAGTGCTAATGCCGCGGCCGATGCCGCGGCCGGCGCCTGTTATAAGAACGTTCAACGTTATGACCGCGAGACACGCACGAGACGGGTACCTTTGGGCGTATCGTCAATCCGCCACCCGGCAGCATGTATGTCATCGCGCAGTGAATCGGCACGATCGAAGTCACGCAACCTTCTCGCGGCCAACCGTTCGTCGGCCAGCGCCTGAATAGCCGCCGGCACCGACGGTTCGGCAGATCCAAGGTGGATCACACCGAATACCCGATCGACCTCGCGACAGAAATTCAGCAGCAAGTCAATCGCATTCCCGCCGAGGCCCGCTTCGTCGACAGCCTTGTTCACGCGATGCATAAAATCAAAATATGCGGCGATCGCTGCCGACATGTTCAAGTCGTCTTCCAACCCCTTCCGAAAGGCCAGACGGGATACCTCAACAACGTCGGTTGCCAAATCAAGCCCCGCATCACCCTCGGCGGACAACTCCTTCAATCGCACCACGAAGTCGTCGATACGACGTAGTACACTTCGGGCGGCTGACAACCCTTCCAGAGTAAAGTTCAAATGCTGCCGATAGTGCGCGCTCATTAGGAGCCATCGGATTTCGCGGCCATCGAAGCCCTTTTTGATGAGATCCCTGAGTGTATAGAAATTACCGGCAGACTTTGACATCTTCTCATTGTTCACAAGGAGATGAGCGCAATGGAGCCAATAATTTACAAATTTTTCACCGGTTGCGGCCTCACACTGGGCGATCTCGTCTTCGTGATGCGGAAACAGGTTATCGACTCCGCCTGTGTGTATGTCGAAGTGATTGCCCAAATACTTCACGCTCATTGCGGAACATTCGATATGCCAACCCGGTCGACCACGTCCCCACGGGCTGTCCCAGTAGACATCACCATCGTCGTCATCCCAATGTTTCCACAACGCGAAGTCGGCAACCGACTCCTTGCCGTATTCGTCCGCCTTTATTCGAACGCCGGATCGTTGTTGGGAAAGATCAATACGCGCCAGCTTGCCATAGTCCGGATAGCGCTCGATCGAAAAATATACAGACTTATCGTCGCCAACATAGGCGTACCCTTTATCCAGCAACGTATCGATCATTGCGATCATTTCCGGCACGTGATCGGTTGCGGCCGGGTAGTGCTCGGCCTTCTCAATGTTCAACGTATCGAGATCCTCAAAAAATGCTTTCGTGAATGTCCGGGTGTATGTTGCCAGATCCATGTCGGCCGCGCGAGAGTCACGTATGGTCTTGTCGTCTACGTCGGTCAGGTTCATAACCTGCCTAACGGTATAACCGCAATATGCCAGCGTTCGACGCAGAATGTCTTCGAACATATACGCACGAAAGTTGCCGATATGAGCGTAGTTGTAAACAGTTGGGCCACAAGTATAAAGATCCGTCACGCCGGGCCGGATGGATTGATAGGTCTCAAGTTTTCGTGACAGTGTATTGTAGAATTTCAGCGCCATGGTTTGTTCGCACCGTGTGGTTTCATTGTGATGCAGCAAGGTGGTGGCCGACGGTTAACCTACATGATGAGTTGCGGCAGTCAATCACGATTTGAAGACGCAGGCTCCACAATGCTGTGTAGCGTTTACAATACCGAATTTTCGATTACATTCCATGTTGCGCCGTTCATATCAGGTCCAGCGGCCACTCTACCATCTTTGTCAGGATTCACGTGCATGGAACACCAACTCTGCTTTGATCTGGACTTTTCGCCGCGCTCGACGCCGTATCGCCGTGCGGAAACGGTAATTAAGCGGTCGGCACTGGTGCAGACGGCTCTTCTGTGGCTCACCCGGCAGGGAGTGGCAGGTCTGTGCACGGATGTACCGACGCGCCTGCGGCGATACAAGGCGAATGTAGCTGCATTCTGGAACACGGCCGTCTCAAACCCTTCGCCTAACGGTCCGTCCAAACGTTACGTGCCCTGCGAGACTGTACTCGTAGAATGCAGGCGCAGTCGCGAACAATGCTGGCCGGACACGGCCAAGTCCAACATTCTGCTGCCGCAGATGCTGGAGCTAAAGTCGCGTCGTGCTGAAATGGAATGTGAGATCCGCGTCTGTGAACCTGGCCTGCAGGACGCTTCAGTCCTGTTCGAGGAATACAGTGAATGGCACTACGATAAATCCGATAATCCGGCGTATCAGAAACTACGTCGACAAATCACGAAGATCGAGGCCGCGTTATACAAGGGATCGCGCTTCGAAGCCCTGCGAAAAGCGAATGTGGCGGATTCTCTTTATCTCGCCGTTCCGGAGCGCACGGTGCATCCGCATGAGTTGGCCGAAGGTTGGGGGTTGTTATGGATTTCGGAAAACCAGAAACTTCGTGTGATCGCCGAGGCGGAACGCCGCGTTTGCACGGACGAAAACCGCTTTCATCTGGTACAGAACATAGCGGCAATGGCACAGCGACACGTCCTTTTTAGCCACGGCGTATACAATCAGGCAGAGGACTACTACATCGCCCGGCAGCCGCGACGCCGACGTCGACCACCGCAAGCAGAAAAATGATCGAAATGCCCGGCAGCGCTGTTTGAAAACCTCGGCTGCCCGAGTATACTAGCCTAGAACTTTTCGATCTACCGAAATTTCCCATGCTTCACTTTCCCACTTTGGGGCGATTAGCTCAGTTGGCTAGAGCACTTGCTCGACACGCAAGGGGTCACTGGTTCGAGTCCAGTATCGCCCACCATTCTTTCTTCCCGTCCGCCATATTTATCCACGCGAATTCCTGAAGTCACACGCCGTTGCAGGCAAAATACGTCTCATGATGACAATAAAGGAACAGGAAATACAAACGCAAAACCGTGTGGCATCGTATTACGAGGACGTTCGATATAAAATGCCGTGGTCCAGGACGTATCACGATTGGCTTTTTTCCCATCTTATATCACTGGTTCGTCCGACAGGCAAAATTCTCGACGCCGGATGTGGCACCGGCTTGCTGGCTGAGTATCTTCCGACGCGGGAAATTTGGGGAATCGATATTTCCAAAGAAATGGTCGCATGGGCGCAGAATCGCTTACCCCATGCGCAGGTGGGAGATGTAGAAGATCTGCCTTATGACGACAATTTCTTTGATACAGTCTTTGCCAGATCCATTATTCACCATCTGGAACAACCCGAAAAAGGCGTTGAGGAACTGGTACGCGTGCTGAAACCCGGTGGTCGAATAATTTTTCTCGATACAAGAGATGCGAATCCATTCTCAAAAGTATGCAGGAAGACGATGAATGCAGGCGAACACTTTTCCGAAATTCACAAGAACATGGAAGAGAACGCCTACATTGCGATGCTCGAACGGCACATATCCATAACCAACAAGCAATGCATCGGCTATATAGGATACACGTTGCTTGGGTTTCCGGACGTATTTAATGGCTACCGCTATGTCCCATTTAAATTCGCACTCACGCCGGCGCTGATGTGGGTCGATCGCGTGTGGGCGCGAACGCCAGTATTGAATAAACTCGGATTGGGCATTGTCGCAGTCGGCGAGAAACGCCCGCCTTTCACAAATTGACGGTTCGGATGATCTCGCCGGCCAGCGAGGACAATTTCCGGTTGTCGCCGCGAATGACGAAATCCGCACGGCAATAACCGGGCAGTCGCAGGTCTAACAGCCGGCGTATTGATTCCAGATCATCGGGCGGCATCATTATGAGTTGCGGATACTTTGCCGGCCGCTTCAACAACTCCGCCCGGATGCCGGCCAACAAACTTTCGAGACTGCGTTCAATATAGACCAGTATGGATTCGCTATTCACCTCGTCCTGATTGACCGGATCCAGCAAGATCCCGTCACCGAGCGCGATAATGCCGGGCGGCACGGATTGCAGGGCCTTGCTGAGGATAGCTTTTTCCTGGTCACGGACCCAAAATTCACCGGCCTCAAGGTACGAATGCGCGAGGCTGCGCCCTGCCATGTGTTCGATATGCCGGTCGATATCAAAAAGCGGCAGTCCCGTCATCTGCGAAACCAGTGAGGCAAGCTGGTGCGTCCCGGCACCCATGAACCCGATGAGGCAGATCGGTACAGCGGGAATCTTTCGTGGGGCGTAGTCGTAGTATCCATCCATCTTAAAGTGCGTTGCTACAAACGGTGACCGGAATTCGCGATATTGGTGCTTCGATATCGTGGTTTGTTAGGTATTTAGCTCCTGTGATTTGGACGTTCTTGTTCGAATCGCTTTTCGAACTTGGTCCACTTATGCGCGTCGGCCGAATCGACGTTCGAGTTCACCAAATGCTATGTTTATCATCGTGGGACGACCATGAGGACACGTATATGGCAATTCCGTGTCGACGAGTTGCTGCAACAGTTGTGTAATCTCCGACGCGGACAGGTGATCGTGCGCCTTCACCGCGGCCTTGCAGGCAGCCAGAGCGATCGCATCATCGTCCACACGGCGTGCCCCCAGCGGACTGTCAGTTATGGTGTCAATGATGTCGTGCAACATCCCCGTGAGGTTTGTCTGCGGAAAGTGGGCAGGCACGGCATTGATTACAAATGTACTGCCCCCGAAATCATCGATCTCGAAGCCGAGTCGGTTCAGACGGTCATGATGTTTGCGGAGCACGGCAGCGTCGGCATTGGAAAATTCCATAGTGACCGGAATCAGAAGTCCCTGTCGATTACCGTCACGGCTGCGAGCAGCATGCAAGATCTTCTCGAACAACACGCGTTCATGTGCTGCATGTTGATCAATAAGGACCAGACCGTCCGGACCTTCAGCTAACAGGTATAGATCCGAGAGGCAGCCGATCACCCGCATCGCACGAATCGCATCTCGACCGGCCGCGGAAATCGACGTTCCGCGGCCGCGATCACTATTCGGACCGGCGGCAGGCGAACGCGGAGCAAACGCCGGAGCCACTTCGGAATCCGCATCTGTCGCCGAAAATGCGGATGGAGATGGCTCGTCAACCGACGCGCCGGTGGCGAACGACATCGGCTCCCGACGACGACCGGGAATACCTGCGTTCACATTCAAGAGTGTCGCTGGCATCGTTGTTTCCCTTTCGCTCATCTGAGGCTGACGCAATGGCTCCGGTATCGGCGGCGAATCCGTTACGATCTGTCGCAGCGCCTGGCGGATCGCGATGCCCACAAACTCACCTACCTGTCGGTCGTGGCGAAAGCGTACTTCGCGCTTGGCCGGGTGTACGTTCACATCCACCAGCTCCGGCAAAACGTCAACGAACAGCAATACGGGAGGATATCGCCCTTTCATTACCATAGTATGGTAGGCGTCCCTTACGGCGTTGTAAATCGTCCGCGCATCAATCGGCCGACCGTTTACGAATACCCGTTGCTCGCGGCGCGATGTGCGAGTAAGTCCGGGACGCGCAACAAAACCGCCAACCTTAAGTTCGTCGTTTTCCGCCGAAACCGGGATCATCGATCGCATGGAATCTTTACCAAAGATCATCGTCGCACGCGTAGCGAGATCGTTCCCGGCTTGAACCGCAATGATAGGCCGGTCGTCAAAGGTCAGTTGAAAACCGGCGCGCGGATTCGCCAGTGCCAACAGTAAAACAATCTCCTGTATATGGAACTCCTCTGTTCGGACACTGCGGAGGAATTTTCGTCTGGCGGGGAGATTGTAAAAGAGATTCTTCACGGTCACAGACGTGCCGGGTGCGCATCCGGTTTCGGCGACATTCCGGATAACGCCACCACTCACCAGCACCTCCGTTCCGGCTGGATTCTCGGCCACGCGACTGCGCAATTCGAGGTGGCAGACGGAAGCAATACTCGGCAGCGCCTCGCCGCGAAAGCCAAAACTATCGATCTTCTCGATATCCGCGGCAGAGCTGATCTTGCTGGTTGCATGCGCCTCAAGACACAACAGGACGTCCTCGGAGTCCATACCGAAACCGTCGTCGCTCACGCGAATGAGCGACCGACCGCCGCGGCGAATCTGGATGGATACGTGACTGGCGCCGGCGTCCAAAGAATTTTCAACCAGTTCCTTGACCACCGAAGCCGGGCGTTCAACAACCTCGCCGGCAGCTATGCGATTGCTGACCTCCTCGGCCAAGATCCGTATACGGCTCATGGAATGTCCGTGGGTTCATGTGATGCGGACGGGACGGTTTCGGGCTCAGGCGATTCATGCAGGTGCTCAATCAAGTCGCGATACCCCTGCAATTCGCGAACCGGCGCTGCCCAGTTGGCGTTTATGACCTTGAGAATGTCGCGGCCCAAGGCGTCGTAGGCCCGCTGAAGGAACGCCTCCGCCTGCACGATATCCTTTTCCATCACGCTGATGCAGGAGAGGATGAAATAGAAGGGACCAGCGTCGGCATCACCGCAATTGCGCAATCCCGCCTGCGTAATCTCTTCCGCCGCCTCAACGCCGCCGGCACACAGCGTCGCAATCGCAAGATTGGTGTAGCTCTCAGTGGCGAACGGCTTGAGCTTGAGGTATTGCGTGAAATAATTGCACGCCTGCTCATATTCCTGGTTCATAAACGACAACTCGCCAATCGTTTTCAACGTTGACGTGTTATTCGGATCGAACAACAGCGCGGTCTTGAAAATGTCTTCGGCCTTTTCGCGCTTGCCCTCGCCGAGGAAGTGGTAACCTTGTTGCAGAAAATCGTCTATCGAGTATCGAGGATAGGTCTCATGACCGGTTTCGAAATCCTGATTGAATCGATAGGGCCTCAATGACATCGTAGATCGGCCAACTGCAGCTGCCGTATCCTCAACCACAGACGGCTTTCTCGCCACGATCACCGACAGAATGACCACATTGACAAGAATAAATGAAAGCAGTATGATGCTCTTATACACACGTACAATTCCTCAATAAAGCGTGGAAAAACAGTACAAATGCCGCGTACCGGCATGATCACGATTTCCCACAACAGTTAAAAAAACATAGGCCGGGATTCGACTGCCAACAACGAGGACTTCGGTCTAAATATGCTGTTTCGGCAATCGCAATCAGGCCATTCAGCAGGCAGTCTTACCGTATCGGAGCAAAATGACAACGCAACATCCAGCACCACTTATATTTGAAGACCATGGCTTCACGCTGGACATGACCCGATCCGGCGTTGTGACCGGAACAATTGATGCCCTTGCCGACAAAATAAGCACCGCCCATCACGAAATGGCTGCAATCGAGAGCGGTACTATCAAGAATCCGGACGAGCACAGGCAGGTGACGCACTTTACAGATAGAGTACCCTATCTCGAATCGGCGCTGTTCAAGGATGTGAACCAATTTTTCGAGGACATCCGGGCTGGTGCGATACGCACACCGGATGATGCGTGCTTCGAAAGCGTTGTCTTCAACGGCATCGGCGGTTCGGCCCTCGGACCGCAGCTTGTGCACATGGCTCTCAACGGGCCGCACTGGAATGAGGCGGCATTGGTCAGAGCCGATGGCGGACTTCGGATTTATTTTCTGGACAATACCGATGCCGCCGGAATAACCGACATGCTCGACGTTGTTGATCTGAAAACGCTGCTTTCCGTCACCATTTCAAAGTCCGGATCCACGCAGGAGACATTGAACAATCTGTCCGCTCTCGAACGCCTGTATAACCAACAGGGTATCACATTCGGCGGCAGGGCGGCTGCGATCACGATGGCGGACAGCCGACTGGACCGACACGCGCGCGACCAGGGATGGTTGAAGCGATGGAATATGGCAGAGTCAATCGGTGGTCGGACCAGCGTAACATCGGTTGTGGGCCATGTGCCGGCGGCTGCGGCGGGGATCGATTTCGGAGCGCTGCTCGCGGGCGCGGTTTCAATGGACCAATGGACGCGAAACGCGGATGTTTATGCCAATCCGGCATATCTGCTCGCTGTCACCTGGTATATACTGGGCAACGCCCGCGGGGACCGCAATATGGTTATTATTCCCTATTCGGATCGCCTCATTCTTTTGTCGCGATATCTCCAGCAACTGGTGATGGAAAGCCTCGGCAAAAGGCTGGACAGAACGGGCGCAACCGTTCATCAAGGCTTGAACGTATTCGGAAACAAGGGCGGCACCGATGCTCATGCCTTTGTGCAACAGTTGAACGATGGTCGTGACGACTTTTTCGTTACGTTTATTGAGTTGTTGCGGGATCACGAGCAGATCCCGCTTGACAATGACATGACTATGGGTGATTACCTGCATAACTTTCTCCAGGGTCTTACCAATGCCCTTCACAGTCAGGGCCGAAGGGTCATAACCATCTCGTTGAACAAGTTGGACGCCGCGTCCCTGGGTATGCTCATCGCACTGTACGAGCGGGCCGTGGCGTTTTATGCCGAGCTTATCAATGTCAACGCCTTTCACCAACCTGGCGTTCAAGCCTACAAACTGGCCGCCGACGAGACGAACGCGTTGAGCGGAGTGCTCCGGGATTTTATCGCGGACAACGCCGGCTTCGTTGGCACGGCCTCAGACGTCGCTGCAATCATCAACAACACACGTGTCAGCGAAATCGACGGGATACTCAGCAAATTCGCTGAGAACGACCGGGTGTTCCGCAAAAACACGGTTCGTCGCGACAAAGACGGTGACCAATGGCACTACCACATCGACGAGAGTGTCGGACGATGAAGATTCTCTCCGGGGTCCAGCCGTCAGGCGATCTGCATATTGGCAATTATTTTGGTATGATGCGCCCATGCCTGGCGTTGCAGGAAAAAGGCGAGACGTTCCTTTTTATTGCCAACTATCATGCACTTACGCAACTTCCGGCCCCCGATCTGTTACGGTCGCGAACCTATAACGTGGCCCTTGATTTTCTGGCATGCGGCCTGGATACCGGTAAAACGGTATTTTTTCGTCAGACGGATGTGCCGGAAGTACAGGAGCTGGCTTGGATTCTAAGCTGCCTCACGCCTGTAGGATTGCTGGAACGCTGCCACAGCTACAAAGACAAGGTGACCCAGGGAATCTCACCGAACGCCGGCCTGTTTTCCTACCCCGTCCTGATGGCATCGGACATCCTTATCTACAAATCCACGCTGGTGCCGGTCGGCAGGGACCAGAAGCAGCATCTCGAAGTTACGCGCGACATCGCGATCCGTTTCAACAACCGCTACGGCAACATCCTTGTGATCCCTGAGGAGCAAACCGCGGACGACGTGGCCATCATACCCGGAGTTGACGGCAGGAAAATGTCGAAAAGCTACGACAATACTATCGAGATCTTCGGCAACGAGAAAGTGATCCGGAAAAAGATCATGAAGATCGTCACCGATTCCACGCCGATGGAAGACCCGAAAGACCCAGATACATGTAACGTATATGCGCTCTACCGGTTGTTTGCCGACGATGAACAGGATCAGATAATGCGCCGAAGATATCAAGAAGGCGGCCTGGGATACGGACACGCCAAACAGGCGTTGTTTGAACGGTATTGGGAGTATTTTCGGCCTTTGCGAGAAAGACGCAAGGCGTTGAGTAAGGACCCCGAATTTGTACAAGGCGTACTCCGGGATGGCGCCGCCCGGGCGCGCGCCTGCGCTGCGGCGACACTGGCAGAGGTGCGAAAGGCCATTGGCCTGCAATAGGTTTTCAAGGCCGGACCGGAAATCGCTATATCGGGCAGGCGCCGGCCTCGGTTTCGGCTCGGATATCAACGTGTCCCGATCCGAATGTATGATCACTTGTCCGCGGTTGAAATGATTCGGTGCGCAATCGCGAGTTTACGTACAAGATCCTCATTTACGGCGCGGCCCGTGTATGCGCCGTCTGCCGGCGTTACGACGCCCGGTGGATCAAACGTGATCGGGGGATCGACCAGGTTTCTTGTGTGAAACGTCCCGCACACAGGAACCTCATGAACAGCATCGGCACCGAACAACGTTGCCAGCTCAACATTGATCGCTGTGCCGATCCCCGACTCAAGCATGCTGCCAACCCAGCAGCCGACGCCGTGCGTTTCGCATTCGTCACGGATGCGGAGGCATTCACTCAACCCGCCAACACGCCCTATTTTCAAGTTGATCATGCCGCATGCGTTCATCCGCACGGCGCGACGCGCATCCGCAAAGGATGTGACACTCTCGTCGAGGCACAACGGAGTCGTGAGTTCGGCCTGTAATCGCGAATGATCACTGAGGTCGCGATAATACAATGGCTGTTCGATCATGTCGAGACCGAGCCGGTCGAGTGCTTGGAACATTGGAAGATCGTCGAGCGCGAAGCTGCCGTTACAATCCACCATAAGCCTCAGGTCGGGAAATTCCTGACGGACCGCACGTACCACAGTTTGATCCCAGCCAGGTCGAATTTTTAATTTCACCCGCTGATAACCGCCGTCGACTGATGCGTGAATCCGATCGATCAGGACGCTGACATCCTGCTCTATGCCAAAACCATCGCTGCAACGAATACCCGAATCTCCGCCGCCAAACAGTCGCCGCAGCGGCACATCTCTTTTCACCGCTGTCAATGCCCACCAGCACAACTCTAAACCGGCTTTAGAAAAACTATTGCCGCGAAACGGTTTGAGACGGTCTGTGAGGCGCTCAATTGAGTCGTAATCGCGTCCGATAATAAGGGGACCGAACAGGTCGGTAATGGTATGGAAGACAGAAACGGCCGTTTCCGGCATATACATGGGCAATCGCAGGGGACAGGACTCGACCCACGCGACGTGATCGCCGTCACGCGCCTTGAGCAAGACGGTATCGACACAGGATTCTTCACCGTACGCGGTCTTCCACAGTTGCCTTAGTTCTAAACGAACGTGAAAGACATCAATGTGCTCAATGTTCATCCTTGGCCGAAACCTCGCGAAAGATCAGTGAGCGCCGGCCGAGTTCTTCGTTGTTCAACAAAATGACCACATTGTAGATACCGGGCTCTGCAATATTGAACGGCTTCACAGGAAAGGGTATTTCGAAAATATCATGCTCGGACAATGGTCTCGACTCGGGATGAAACTTCATTTGCCCGGGAATGCTGGACAGCACGTGGCCTATCTGACTCAGCTCGATGCGCGCAGTGACATTCAGCTCATCGATTTTACCTTTCAGATTGGTGAGCAGAGCGGTGACATAAAATGGCGGCGTTCGGAAGGGAAATTTCTTGATATTGAACGTATTGAAACAATTGATGAAACTTAACTTGCCTGTGCCGTGTTCGCGTATGACAAGATGCGAAAACACGATTCCATAAGTAAGTGCCGGTTCGAAACGGGTCATGGCAATTCGGCGTTTGTCAATCGAAACAAGGTAAATCAGCCCCCGTGGCTGGATGCACAATGGAAATCTTTCGTAAGAAGATGCCGAAGAGGAAACTGAGCTTGTCCGTCTCCTTACGCGTTGCTGTCAACCGTAAACTACATGAACGATCTACGGGATGCAAGGCCGAAACCGACGCCTGGACAATCAGCAAGAACAATGTCGACACTCTGCGGAAGAAGAAATTTACCCACAAAAGAGTAGTCTCGATCGGGAACGAGGTTTCGAGCCTATCGTGTGTTTTGTGGGCAATCCAACAGCAGAAGTCGCGCGCATTCCGGTTCAGTTAATACCTGCCCACGAAAATCAGGAAAGGCAATAATAGCGCGAAACATGTCCTCGCGTGTTTCGTGGGCACCTGCTAAATCACCATACGCAATGGCAATCAAGGTCACAAAATGGTCGGGGCGCCCGGATTCGAACCGGGGACCTACTGCTCCCAAAGCAGTCGCGCTAACCAGGCTGCGCTACGCCCCGCCCGATATCAATTCGGCGCCTTCCGCCGGCGGAAGGGCGAAAGCGGGTGGATACTTTCGCTATTGCTTCGTACACCTTGCCCGTTGACGGCGCCAAAAACCAGAATATGAGACCGGCGTTCGGTATTACAAATGTTAACTGGAAAATTCCTCTGGATTCTGTGACAATAGCTGACTATATTGTGGGTTTAGCTTTTTGCCGGAAACCGTGCGATCTCTGGCTGCGTTCAGGTATGTCGTGGACAACACATACTCGACAGCTGACGATCAAGTTCATCAGCTCCAGTTTCATGCGGAAATTTATTACACTATGGTAAATGCATTTGTACTGATCAATATCGAAGGAAAGAATATTCGTGAGATCGCCAAAAACCTAATCGACGTGAACGGTGTTACCGAGGTTTATCCCGTCGCCGGCGAATTTGATTTTATTGTGGTCATACGCGTACGAGACAATGCAAAATTATCGCGGATAATTACCGAGGAGATCATTCACAAAGAGGGTGTACGGCATACCAAGACGCTGTTCGCATTCGATGCCTATTCCAATGTCGACCTTGAGCAGGCGTTCCATATTCAATGACAACATCTGCACCGTGGCCCCACGGCCGGGTAGGTTTCGTTACAATCCTGGGCCGGCCCAATGTCGGTAAATCGACACTGCTGAATAAAATCATGGACTTCGAATTGGCCGCAGTGTCGCCGAAGCCACAAACCACGCGCCGCCGCGAACGATGTATATATTCAACTCCGGACTCACAAATCATATTCCTTGACACACCAGGCATCCATCGCAGTTCGACCAGGCTTGGTGAGATCATGGATAAGGAGATTCACAAATCACTGGACGCACCGGATGCCGTTGTCTGTGTCGTCGACGCATCACGGCCATTCGGTGACGAAGACGGCATGACGGCCACCCGCGCCGCAGGGTGCAACGCACCCGTAGTGTTGGTAATCAACAAATGTGACCTGGCAACTGAGACACAGCGGCAACCGATTGTCGACCGGTACCAGGGTATTCTTGGCAGCGATGTTCACACTTTGGCAATCAGCGCCCTAACCGGTGAAAATATTCAACAGCTCATCGATTGTCTGACGGAACGTATGCCCCAAGGCCCGTTCCTGTATCCGCCGGATGAACTGACGGACAGCACTGAGAGAGAGATAGGCGCAGACATGATTCGCGCCGCAGCCATGGAACATCTTCGCGATGAGTTACCGCATTCGGTCGCAGTTGACATAACGATGTGGAAGGATCCAGGAACGAAATTGAGAATCGATGCTACGTTATATGTCGGCAGAACAGCACACAAACCTATTGTTGTCGGCAAGAATGGCGCTATGATAAACCAGATACGATCGGCGGCCGTCCAACGGTTGCGCCGATTGGTCGACAGGAGGGTGGACCTCAGGCTCCATGTAAAGGTCGCTGAAGACTGGCCCAATCATGTAGCATTTCTACGAAGCCAGGGGTTGGAATGACAATTAATCATGTACGAAAGGAGTAGATATATATGTCACTGCATCGGAGTTTGAAAGGAAGTACAAAAATTCGTGTAAAGCGTAACGTTTTAAAACGTTACGAACGCATTGATCACATGATAACCGCGAATAAATGGAAGCCCGGTGATAAGGTATTCGGGCTACCGAAGACGCGGGTTTTAGACTGAGACAGTCACCGGAATCGTACGCTCGTATGCACCATTTCGGAACCCGTTGTGCCCGGAACGACGAGGATAAGTAGCCCGAATGCGTAACACCCCGACAATACTTCTTGGCGTTGGTGGCGGTGTGGCGGCATACAAGGCCGCGGATCTTGCTAGCGCATTGGTAAAACAGGGCTACCCGGTACATGTCGCCATGACGGCAGCAGCGACCCGATTTATCGGCCCTATGACATTTGCAGCCGTTACCAACCGGCAACCGTTGACTGACATCTTTTCCGGTGAAACGGGTGTCGATACCGATTCAATATACCCTCACCTGTATCCTGCTACGCAGGCAGACATCTGCATCCTGGCCCCTGCCACGGCAGACCTTATTGCGGGCGTAGCGCACGGTCATGGCCACAACATCGTAACAACCTCCGTATTGTCATTGCCGTCACATTGTCGTCGCTATTACTGTCCCAGCATGAACGTCGAAATGTGGAAACAGGGATCGTTGCAACATAACATAAACTTGCTCACCGACTTTGGATGGCAGCGAATTGGCCCAAACACCGGGCAGCTCGCCTGTGGCGCCACAGGGACTGGACGACTCGCCGAGGTCGATGAAATTATTGCCTTCGTAAATCGCGACATCGACGATGGGACATCCCTTTCCGGCCGTTCGGTCTTGATTCTATCCGGCCCGACAGCAGAAGCAATCGATCCGGTTCGCTATATCAGCAATCACAGCAGCGGACGAATGGGACTGGCACTGGCTGAAACAGCGGCAGACATGGGTGCAAGCGTGCACGTCATTTCCGGGCCTGTCGCGGATCAATACTGCCCGTGCGGACCGCATATTACAGTGACCGGAGTAAAATCTGCGGAGGACATGCTGGCCATTGCCGAGACGTGCTTCCATAAACATGACGTCGTCATTTTCGCGGCAGCCGTGTCGGACTATCAGCCTGCTGTCTGCAATAATGCGAAAACGTCGAAGGCGTCAGAATTGACGCTTAAGCTGGTGGCGACGCCGGACGTAGCTGCAACCCTTTGCGCCCGAAAGAAACCGCATCAAATTTGCATAGGGTTTTCGCTGGAGACGGCGAATGGGGACGATGCAATACGAACGGCTACCGCGAAATTAAAGAAGAAGAATCTTGACGCGATCATTCTCAATGGGATCGATTCTTTCGGTGCTGCAACGGGGACGTTTACGGCAATCTACAATGGCAGTGAAAATCGGCCCGTCAAATGGGGTAAGATAAGCAAGAATCAGTGCGCGAAGCACATCATGAGAGAGATTGCAGAGCGCTGCGATCGTCCAGATTCCGGTCACGAAAACGACACCGGAACGTTGCCAGACCACATAGCACGACAGTGAACAGGAGCCACGTTGATGGTTCCGGTATCACATTGACGGTGAACGTGCCGCTGGTCGGCGTTATCCCAAGCTGAGCCAGCGTCATGAAATTCTCATCGCTTGCGTCAACGCCGGCGAAGCCGATTTGATAACCACCTTCCGGTATGCCCGCAGGAACACGGATCACCAGATCTTCCACGAAAAACGTGCCGGTCACAGTCGTTTGTTCTTCATTCTCGAAAGGCCTTGCAGATTCGAAGACGATGTCGAATGCGGCTGTTGGTTGCTGCGGCGAAAACCTGTCCAGCTGGTCAATGTCCGCACCGATCGTCAGTGGTGTGCCAAGGCTCGACGGTTTCGGCGAACTGTCATCGATGAAGCCGTCTTCGCTCTCCCAACCGAACGTGGCATAGTCACGTGACACCAGTGCCCACTTTGGAAAGTCAAACTCCAGCCGGTAACTCGCGGAGGATAGCTGAATGTCCGTGGTGAATTCAACCGATAGGTGCACATCGTGACCAACGCCCAACGGAGGTATGGACGTCTGTTGCGTTCCGGTTACGAATATATTAATATCGAAGTCCGCAGCACTCGCAGGAGACACCCATGCGATGGCAAGGATGCATAGTGTCAACCGGAAGATCTGATTACATTTTCTCATAGGTACCGTGTTGTAGTGCAATGTTTGTTGTCTTGCTGATTGGCCGGGTACAAGATACCTGCAATTCGAAACTCAAAGCAGTAAACAGCCTCGTACTACTATAAACACGTTAGCGCGATAATCCACACCGAAGATCCGTCCGTTGCCAATCCAGATCGAACCATCAATGCCAAACCGCAACACCATGACCGAGAAAGCCGAGCGACTGCGGACTGGCATCATTATTCTCCAGTGGGCAGCGCGTCGCCACGAGACGCACGTAGCGCCAGCATATCCGCAACGTCAATTTTTCCGTCTTCATTGAGGTCGTATTTGGCGGTCGCAACGGTAACAGGCACACCGCGGAACGACCGCATCTCCACCATATCCAAGGACTCTACTATACCGTTTCCGTCCAGGTCACCGATCAATATCGACAGCAGAAATGCAAGATCGCCGTCGGGCGTTGTACCCATACTATCGGTAGCCGACGACAGATTCACGTCATAACGCGCCGGATTCGGCGGCGACACAGGGAATGCGAAAGTGACTGTCTCCGTGCCGTTCGGCTCGGTATCGATCATGACAGACGATGGCGAGAATTCGGCCGATGTGTCAATATCTGTCACCGTCAGTGACAACGCCGAGAAAGACCCCGGATCGACTGCCTTGCTGAACCGCGCGCGTAGCAGTGTCATACCAGAGAACCGCGTCAACACGTCACCGGTAACCACCGGCACATACAGATCGCCGAGACCAAGGTGCGGACTGCCGACGGTCCACTCATATAATGCAAATGTTTCTCCCTGCTCCTCAAACGCACCAATATCCACAAACGTAGGCGTGCCCGCCCCAAGGTTCGGCTCTACGCGCCAGTGGTCGAACCGTGCGGCGCCGGAAAGATCCGTCGCCGGCACCAGATCCACCAAATCGAGAGTCCCGCCGGAACCCGCGTCGATCAGCGGAGAACGCCAGTCCGGCATAACGTTGACAATATCAAAACGGGTTTCCGCAACGACGGGAAAATCGCCGAAGAACGTAATTGTCGTCGCCGTATTCGATACGACAGGAAATACAAATGAAGACGTCGCGTCCGGACGGATAAAACGCCCTGGCAACGCGTCGTTGTCAAAAGAAGATGTCGTGTCGAAAAGTGTCGTCTCGCAGGTAGTTGCATCGAATACACTGGCAGAAGTGGTTGTCCCGGCTAGAGGATCGACATCACTGGCAAAAAGCGGCGCCGAGTCGATATTGCCACCGAGGTCGCCGCCAAACGCTCCGTTCCAGACCGCGCTGCCGCCTGATCCGCCCACATCACTGTTTTGAAATGCTGCCAGTGACGGATCACCAAGCGATATCTCTTCCGGGCTCGTCCCGACAATATTCCCGTATAAGACCGTATTCAGCCCGAACACATCCAGACTATCCGCGGCAACGGACATGCCGCCGCCCGCTGTATCTGAGGCATTCTCCGTCACTGTTGTGTTCACCGCGACCAGACTACCTCCGGCACCGACAGAAATGCCGCCACCGACCAAACTCGCGTTCCCGGCTACGACTGCATTCACAAGCGTCACTATGGCATCAGAAATAAACATACCACCGCCATCACCGGTACACACATTGCCTGTGATCCGGCTCTCCCCAATACCGACGTCCGAATTGTCGACAACTGACAATCCACCACCGGTTTCGGAAACGTTGCCAATAAAGTCGACATGGCTGAGATCGATAACGGAAGTGTCCGTAACGTACGCGCCGCCACCTCCGGATGAGGCAATGTTGCAGACCACAAGAAGATTCGACAGAGCCGGGCTTCCGGCTGATATGAACAAGCCGCCGCCGGCTGAAAAATCTCCGGCGCCGGACGCATTGCCTCCAGCAATCACAAAACCGTCAAGCACAGCCGTACCGTCAACGTTGTGGGCGGTCACAACATGGAAGCTGTTATCGCCGCGATTTGTGAAACCAGCGCCGTCGTTTCCACCGAGGTCGCCGGACAGTACAGTTATGTTTTGGAGCGGATTGCGTGATGTTCGAGAGCCTTCACCGCCAGAGAAACCACCATATACACCAATCCCGGACAGGAGGTTAAAACTCATATCACGGTCCGAAACCGATGCTGCCGGCGTGTACACACCGGAAGCAACCCAAATGTCGTCAACAAGATCATTACACTCGGAAGCAAGATCCAACGCATCCCGCAACTCAAGGAACGCGTCATCCCACGTCAGGCCTGTGTTGCCGCCGTCCGCAAATGTATTAACGAATAGAACCGGCGGTACTACGAGCACACTGACAGCACACGTACTGCTGTTGCCCGAGCCGTCTGCAACAGTCAATACCACGAAACTATCTCCGAGTTCCACACTCGAACCGGACGATGGATTCTGACTTACGACCAATGCCGAAGCTGTGTCGCAATTATCAACCGCTATTAGCTCATCGGTTAATTCCGGCACGATACCATGCCTCCCGTCGGCCGCGCCAATTTTAATATCTGCGGCGCAGAAGGTGATCGCAGGTTCAACCGTGTCGATCACTGTCACAACCGCGTCGCACGTTGTTGTGTTGCCGAAATTGTCCGTTGCAGTGAACACCACAACAGTGTCCGGAAAGTCGAACGTCGTACCCAGCGATGGGCTCTGCGAGTTCTCAACGTCCGTATCGCAGTTGTCATCCGCCGTTATCAGATGCGCAAGCGCAGGAATCATCCCCTGACAGTTCGCATCCGACGCAACCGTAGTCGACACAGCGCAGAACGTGATCGCAGGTTCAACGGTGTCGATTACCGTCACAACCGCGTCGCACGTCGTAGTGTTGCCGAAGTTGTCCGTTGCAGTGAACACCACAACCGTGTCAGGAAAATCGAATGTCGTACCCAGCGATCGGCTCTGCGTGATCACAACGTCCGTATCGCAGTTGTCATCCGCCGTTACCAGATGCGCAAGCGCCGGGATCATGCCCTGACAGTTCGCATCCGACGCAACTGTCGTCGACACAGCGCAGAACGTGATCGCAGGTTCAACGGTGTCGATTACCGTCACAACCGCGTCGCACGTCGTTGTGTTGCCGAA
>JAJFLQ010000026.1 GCA_021772615.1 Verrucomicrobiota bacterium
GGGGGCCGCCTGGATGAGGGTGTCGCTGTCGAGGCTTCAATGGGGCCACGTCTTTTCAGACGTGGAAACGCCAAATGGCCGCAGAGTCATATCGACAAGCAAAGGCCGCTTCAATGGGGCCACGTCTTTTCAGACGTGGAAACGTCGCGGCCAATAACGGACCCCAGTCGATGTAGTCTGCTTCAATGGGGCCACGTCTTTTCAGACGTGGAAACGAACTGCCGATTGCAGCGATGGTGCATTCTGGCGGGCTTCAATGGGGCCACGTCTTTTCAGACGTGGAAACGATACTACTCCTGGCGCAGTTACTAAGCGTAAATTGCTTCAATGGGGCCACGTCTTTTCAGACGTGGAAACGGAATTGGATGGAACATTTGGGGTTCCGTCCTGAGGCGCTTCAATGGGGCCACGTCTTTTCAGACGTGGAAACAGGGCCGAAATAGCTCGGACAGTAGATGCCCTTTTTGCTTCAATGGGGCCACGTCTTTTCAGACGTGGAAACAAGGAGTACAAGAATGGTCCGGAAATACCAACATAGCTTCAATGGGGCCACGTCTTTTCAGACGTGGAAACATATGGCTGTTTTAGCATTACCATTATTGATTGCAGCTTCAATGGGGCCACGTCTTTTCAGACGTGGAAACAAGTCTAGGCGCGGGTCGTTGCGGCGGAAACGGTTGGTGCTTCAATGGGGCCACGTCTTTTCAGACGTGGAAACGGTCCTGGAGTTAACCGACGAAAGAGCAACTACTTTCAACGGCGATCGCGAGCGAACGGAATATATGCCGGGAATGTCTACGATGTCAGTCATAATCACAGTGTGAATGCATCCGCTAACCGCGGAAAATATAAGTGGTTCGAGCATCAAGGCGGGATGGCGTCATCGATGCACCGCTCGCAATAGTCTGAGCCACTTCAAACGATAACGACAATACGATCTGCTGGGCTGTTGTCAATATCGCGGCCGAGCGCTGAAATACAGGATTTCGCGCGACCCGCAGGCGGACCAATGTTGACAAACAGAATCTGGTCCTCTTTGTTGTTGATGATGCCGGTCAGTTTTTCGACGAGCAGAATTCGCTCGGCCTCAGATAATATACATCGGAACACCGAGTATTGCAGCGAATCGCCAAACCCCATCATCGTCCGATGGACGAGCCGCAATCGGCGCTGATCAGCGATATCATAACTTACTATGTAGGTCGCGCGCATGATCCTACCGGGTCACAAATGCCGGATACCGCTCGATCTCACCCTGCAACACACGCGCCAGGAGCCGCACCTGAACCTCTACGACGCGCCGGTAGCTGATGCTGTAACCGAATAGCGGGTGCGTGATCAGGGCATTCATCCGTCGCTCATATGCGCGGAGCACGGCCTTGCGCCCGTTCTCGGTTAAAGCCGCCGCACCAGCCCGGACGACGAAATCGTCGGCGCCGATCTCGCGCTTATTGATCATACGAACAACAATAGAGTCTGCAATCAACGGTCTGAATTCCTCCATGAGATCCAGAGCCAGCGCAGGCCTGCCGTAGCGCGGCTGGTGATAAAACCCGAGATACGGATCGAGACCGACGCCGACGATTGTTGCGAGCAGGTCTTTGGTGAGCATCGCGTACAGGAACGACAGCATCGCGTTTACCGGATCTCGTGGCGGCCTCCTATTTCGTGCCGTGAAGTCGAATGCCGTGTCATCGTCATCCCCCGTCTTGAGCATCCGGGCAAAGTTACCGAAGTAATACCGTGCTGCCGTGCCCTCCATGCCCAATAGTTGTTCCAGGCCGGCGGCGGAATCGACCTGCTTGCGACATGAGTCCATCCGCCGCAGCACCGTTTTGGGAACATCCCGTCCGTTACGCCGCAGCAGCGTTCGCTGATTGCGGATTTTTCCGATCACGAAAGATTGCGCCAGTCGGAGACACGCCGCCTCGTCCCGCCCGATCAGAAACTGCTGCTGCCGCAGCTCGATATTCTTGTGCGGCAGCGGTGTAGTGATCGCATTCAGCCACCCGCCGTATGAGAGATGGACAATCGGGACATCGCGGCTTATCAGTTCGCGCAGGGCCTGTGCGGACATCTGTACATTCCCGAATAAGTTTACATGGGCGACGTCGATTAACCGGACCTCGTCGACCGCCTTCCCCTTCTTGCGAATCTCAAGACGTTCGCCCTTCAGTCCGACATAGTATCCATAGCCCTGTACGTACACCGCCATCCGGTCGTCACGAGCCGGTATCAGTCGCCGAAGCTCCTCGGTATCGCTCTTGCGCCTGTGTTTCTTCACATCATCCGATTCGGCGCCGGCCAACCGCAGCATGTTTGTTTCGTCCGGCAGGCAGATCCCAACCAGGGAGCAGCGGGGACACTTCGGAGAATGCTCGAGTGCCGGCGGCATAATACCAGAGGCTGCAGTCGTGCGCGCCAGCTCAAGCAATTCGAGGGTGCGGTCCACGAGCTCCACGGTAAACTCGACGACGATCCGCCGCTGCGACTTCGCGAAGTAAATAAAGCCTTCGTCACACGTGTATCCGTTCTCACGCAGCAGCAGCCCCTGCAGGCAGACCTGAACGCGCTCTGGTTCGTATGCGTTTAACGGGATGTCCGGGACGGCTCCGCGCTTATAGTCTATTGGTGTTACGACACCGTCCTCTGCTTCGATCACATCGATGCGCGCAATCGCCCCGATAGCATCGGAGCCGATCAGGATCGACCGGGCCTTCAGGCCTGCGAGCACATCGAGTGCTTCCGCCTCGGGCACACGACCACGTTCCTGGTCGACGCGACGGTGTACAAACCGACCGTCCAGCGTTTCGGCCGAATGCGCCCATTCGCGCTGTACGTATTCGAGATAGAACAATCGTGGGCAGTACGCGAACTCATTGACCATCCGCGCAGGTATCTGGTCCGGGACGCTTGATGTATCGGCTTCCGTCGCCCGGCTTCGAGATACCATCGCAATGGCCTGGTCCTGGCTGGTCATAGGTCTACAGCGCCCCGACAGTCTGGGTATGCAGAGCATCCCCAGAACTGCTTACCCGTGTTCCGCCCGGATTTGGCGGTTCGCAACACGGTGGGTTTGCCGCATTTTGGGCAGGGCGGTATGAGATCGGTCTGATCAGACCGATCAGACCGATCATTGTTGTTGCTGCTCCTGCGACGTTCACGCGCGGCGAGGCGCGCGGCAGCGAGCTGCTCGCTGTAGCCGCCTTCGTTGACGAAGTTTTGCTCCAACGCGGCGATCTGACGATCGAGCAGAAAATTCGCCTGGTTGATCAGGCAGATGAGCGCGTTGGCGCGAACTGCGGGGTCGTCGTTGTCCAGCCACTCGGCATACCGTGCCCAGCGCTCCTGATCCGTCAGGCCCGTCAGATCAGCCTGATCCGGCCGATCCCGCCTATACACTTTTGGCACATCGCGGACGGCCCTGGCCGCCGCGCCGTCGGGCAGCCATTGCCCGAGCCGGCGATGGCGCAAAAAGTCTTCGTAATCCAGCAGCAGTTCTTCCTGGCTCGCCCGGGCGACATTCAGCAGGCGCAGTTCGGTTTGCGACGAGGTGGCAGCCGCGCGGCAGCCCTCGGCGATGTTCTGTCGGCCGGATCGTGCGGCCTGCACCATCTGGTCCACCGTACGCGAGCGGGCATCCAGAAACTTCTCACAGAACCAGTATGTCGCGTCATAAATAATGGTCGCAGTCTGGAAGCTGGCGGTGCCGCGATAGCCGCCGCTTGGGCGCAGTTTCTTCGGCATGGTTGGGTGTTCCTGTTTCGGGGGTGCAACTGCTTTGCCAACGACCACGACATGACCGTCGGCACTGGGGCGCGTGGGCTTCTACGGAGTCGAAGATCCGAGCGTCTAACAGATTGCTACGTTGAACAAGCCGAGAAAACGCCGCCGCCGACATGACGTGTCTTTCCCAGGATGATTGGCCCCTGCACCGCGTCCTTGAATGTCAGCCGGGCATGACCGGTCAAGCCGGCTCCGGAGCGAGCTTTCCAATCCATTACCGTGATCTCCGGCTGCGGCAACAAGCGTCGTTCGCATTCAATGATCACGTCGTTCTTCAAGGTTTTTTCTGCGGTGGACCGCCTGGCATGACGATTGACCTGATACGGGGTCAGCGATTCCCACACATTGGACACGGCAAACAACGGATGCCGGTCCAACTTGAGCGAAGCCGGATCGAGTTGCAGACGGCCGTCCTCTCCGGCCCGCAATTCCTGAAAACCCTTTAATGCTCTTTCGAGAGTCGCGAAGTGGTCCTCATCCCGTCTGCCACGTCCGCCAAAACAATCCGGGGTAACGATGAGCAACATGTCGTCGTGCGGATAGAAAAGAAAAGCCAAGTGCGCTTGCTCTTCCGAGCGAGCCGGTGTTCCGTCATTACGGTGGCCGGTGAAGTATGTGGGCAACCGATCGGTACGACGCATGCCAAGTGCATCACTAACGCGCGCCATGACCGCCCGCCGCAGCGCTCGCGCGAGGCGGATCGGATCAGGATTGGCGTTCAATCCCGATTTTATTGAAAACGCAAATACGCCGGCAACCATCGGCGTGGGTTGCATCAGGCCCATTCCCAGGAATCGTCCGTTACCAATCGTCAACGGTCCATTGACAGGCGTCTCGAGTTCGAGATCCACGTGCCACAGGCTGTGTTTACTGAAACGGGTGCCCTCGGCGAACGGCTCGACACGCCGGCCGTGACGCTCGAATGGTTCCCGTTGCACCCGGACGCTACGAATCCCGGCCCCGACGCCTGCATGCCGCAGCGCCTGAGTCACAGCGGACGAGGCCATTACATGTTCCGCGTATTTTTCACGGCCTGCCTTTGCTTCCGCCTTTTGTCGACGGGGATCAATGCGTCGTCGCGTGGCGTCGGGCAGCACGACCGGCGTCACCGACCGCCACCGGCGCGCAGGCCTGACCGTGCCGTAGTGTCGAGGCTGATTGTGGTCGGCAGAACGCGTAACATCAATAGATTCAGGTAATATGACGTCGGTCAACTGAAGCCCGGACATTGCCCAGGAAACATCGTCCGGCCGAAGCGGGCACTCTGCGGGAATATCGACCAAGACACGGCGAATCTGCCGATCCGCCTGTGGGTGCCCAATTGACGGCAGCGGAACGATCCTGACACGAGCAGAAGTTGGTCCGCCGTTCGCACCGTTCGGCCTGCGGCCAGTCAACACCCGATCGATGTCGGCCGCGCGATCCGGCAAAGCGGATTTGAGCTTGTCGACTGCCGCATTGCGCAACGATTCAACGAGCTTCGAAACACGTTCCAGTGGCCACGGCACGAAGCCGGTATCGTCACTGCGACGAAGTTCAAATATGAACCGTGATCCGGTTCCCTCGTAATTGACCCTTCGCCACTTGGGCTTCGGGCGGCGGCGAAACGTTTGGCCTTTACCATCTGCTGTATAATCGAACCGCATCGCTGCCGCCATGTACCGTCTTTTGAGGCTTTCGAGCGAACCCGGCGTCGGGCAATCGACGTTGCCGTTTCCTGGCGATGGATGTCGAACAACCCCCGGATAGGAATGCAGCTTATCGAGCAGTTCATCGGTTGATATCAGTTCCGCCGACGCCCAGGCCATGTCCACCGCACGGCCAAGTTGATAGACGCGGTCTGCGAGCCGGCAAACTTGCTCGGCATATTCGGCATCGTCGTGATCGAATTGCCAGGCAAACAAGAACGGAATCTCTGGGTTGAACAAGAGTGGCGAGATAGGCTTTTTGGTTCGAATCTCGCCGATTCGCCGGTAGTCGCCCCGCTTTGAATCCAGATCGTTATTGGGCACGTAATTTACGACGCTCCGTCCACGTGTCGCGGACGGGTATGCCACGGTCGGCGGTTGCTGAAGCTCTTCGAGCCACTTCAACGCCGATACCGATACCTGGTCCAGCGGCCCACTGATTCCGACACCTGCTACCAGGGCTTGAAACATTCGTGCCGGAGTTGGTGTCGATTCGGAACCGTGATACCAGCCCTCGTGCAGTCGCACGGAGATCAGCAATGCGTTCGGCATGACTACCCCTCATCTTCCTCGTCGGTTTTCTTGCCAAGCAGTTCCTTGGCCGCTTTGAGATCAAACTCAACTTCTAACGTACCGTCATCTTGAAGAGCGCCCTCAGGCCACTTGATGGCTGCCCACGTGTTCCGGAATTTCTTGTAGGCTGATTTGGTGAAAAGTTTGGCGACGGCCCGCGCTTCCTCCGAAACCAAATTGACGGGTTCATTGTTGCCGCGCCGGGGAACACAGTACCATTGATCTGCATTGTCGGCGTAGCGAAGGTTGCATCCCTCGCGCAAGAACAATTCGATATCTGACGTTGCGGTCAGGATGGCGAGACCGAGCAGATACTTTCGCAAATCGTCGGTATGCTCACCGCCGTTCAGACCTCGAAGCGCAACCAGATTGATGGTTACATCACGCTGGATTGAGCCACGCACCACAACACCGCCCAGGCCAACGGCGGGTGCATCGTTGAAACCTTTCTCGGAAAGTTTCTTGCCTTTTGGTAACGCCTTCTTTAGTCCTTCACGCTGCTCATCGTTCAACGCTTTCCAGACTGAGTTAAACTGCGACGCTGACCTCAATTCATCGACGTCCCATGCCCGAATGATTGCGCGTACCAATCGCGGGCGTTTTTCCCCTGAACCGCCGCGCGAATCCCAGCAGCCGAAAAGAAGCGACGTCGGTGCGATGGTGCAAAGACGCGAAGCATCGCCGGTCTTGCGAAGTTCCGCAAACGCTTTTTCGACTTTGGGAAGCAATGTTGGAGATGACTGCACCACCGCGTCAGCCGCGCGATGCGCAAGGTCGAACAACGAGCGTTTCTCTTTCCATGGATTCTCGCATTTGTCGTCTTTCGTGCGTTTCTCTTTCTCGCAAACGTCACATTCCCCGCAGTCTTCCTTTCGCAGGACGATGTCGATCTGCGGCACCAAGCCATCCAGACCATACCCGGAATTTGGCTTAAAGACCGGTTCAAGCCGATTTGCCTGGGAGCCGACACTGTCAATCAGCGCAACGTGCGTCCCGTCCGACAGCCGATCGATGTTGTATCCGATGTCGGCGTAAGTGGGTGGATAAATGATCTGATCTTCGCCATCCGCGCCTTCGACGGCGAGCAGTCGTTGTTTCAGGTGCAATGCGACGGGTCCTTTCGGATCGGTTGCCCAGCGGTTTAGTAGCTCGTTTGATAGTTTCTTGGTTGCGATTATCGCATCATTCATTTGAATTCTCCTCATAGGTAGTGGTAATGCAACGTGCCTGTCCTTCTTTGCCGGGCCAACCGAGTTGCATGCGGAAAATGCGTTGCGAGAACGGCAATTCCGAAGCACCTAGTGACGCTCGCAGAAACAATGGATCAAATAATTCATCGTCCGCCGTTACACCGAGTACCCCGTACCGGTATTCCAGCTTAGAGATGTATTCGGGTCGGGCATGTGTCAGGCCGATCGCCGCGAGAACCTCAACCAGCGGATACCCGATGGTTTCAATTCGGTTCTTGTGATTGTTGATGGAAAACCCGATGTCGAGCGGAATGTAGTCTCGCCGCCAGTCGAATCGAAAACTGCTGCTCTGCGGCAATCCTAGATTGAATGGATCAGATATCGCAGAGCGCCAGCTGTTGTGAACAGTTTCTAATGCTTCCAGTGCCACCTTCGCCCCTGGTTTTCCCTGCATCCCAGCCCAAAATTTTACGTTGTCGCGCCCAGTCGTCTTCCGATCTTCTCCCCAGTGCTCAACCACCACTGATGCCTCAGAACAACGAAGCTCTACTGGAAGGGTTGCTAAACTGTCTGGAACAGGGAAAGGGAATGGCGAATCGTCTGTTAACGGCAATGTCGGAACATTCCATTTCTCAGTGCGTAGGTCGGATCCGTCGGGAGCGAGCGAACGGACGGACGACCCGGCGAGGAAGGCGAGCACTTTTTTTGCCGGATCACCTTCCCCGTCGGCACTGAGCCTGAAACGGATGTCGGCTTCATTATTCCAGTCGAAACCGCCGCGGGCGTTGCCGAGCGGCTTTTCGGCAGCTTCCAGGAATCCGATGCATGCGAAGACCTGACCGGGATTGTGCAGATCGACAGGGATCGATGCTTCAGCCATGGCTCGCCTCCGGATCCTGGTTTTCGATATCGCGGGACGCTCGTTGATCGGCAGCGCGGAGCAGTGATTCCCACCAAGCCAGCCCCCACGGTCCCCAGCGCCGCTGCAACCGCGCATATCGCAATGCCACATCACGGGCACGTTTTTCGAGTGCCGAAGGTGGCGCATCATCGCAACCATGGGTGCGGATCGTTGGTCTGGCGAATCCGTGATGGGCGGCTACAAGATGAAGACAGAGATCCTGTAAATCCGCGTCAAGTTTCTGGAACTCCTCGTCCGCTTCCAACACAGGCAACGATCCGAATTCATGACGGTAACCGTCCAACAGGCCAAACTTCACGGGCCCGATCGTCTTCGCATAGGGACGGCCGTCTTGCGGAGCTGAGAAGGCGTTCTGCCAACAGTCGCAATTCTTTCCCGCGTCGTGTAGCCGTGCCGCAATCTTAAGCATTCTGGTGTACTTATCCGAAAAACCAAGTCGTGATGCGATCCATTCGATTTCGTTTTCTGCCCACTGTTGATGTACGGCCAGTTTTTGAGATGTTTGCGAAATCGAGCGGTCATCCTCAGAAGTGACGGCATTCTTCCGCCTGTCAATCACGAGGAATCGTTTCGGCTCACCATCCCGCGACGCATGCGACACGAATCGAAAACACGTTTTCCAATCCTTGTCGGTTGATTTCGCCCCGTCCTCCGATTCGCTGATTCGGAATCCCACCTCGGTCCACGGCTGATTGTCGTCCGCTACTGCGGGGGGAGATTTCTCACTGCCGTCGAGCAGCCCGTCCGCGCTTAAACCGCCTAATCGCCGATCAAGGACAAGCGTGTTTCCGCTCAGGTCACGATTCAGCCGGTCTTTGCGACGCCTATTGCCCTTCTTGTCGTCGCCTTGGAAATTCAAGTCTTTCAACCTAAGTATTGAGACGACTTCAAGAGCACGCCCGAGTATGAATCCGATAACCGATTCCGTCGTGAGATATTCTTCACCAACCGCAGCTTCGGAAGATTTCAATCCAACACGTGATTTTAGGATGGCAGTGGCTCGCGTATTAATGGCGTCGATCACACGAAACGTTTCGGTTTCCAACGTTTCGCTCCGGTGCGGGGGCGCGTGTTCGAAGAACTCGGTTGCGTCCGCCTTGCGTTTTTCGTCTGGAATCTGCGGTCCGTTGCAGATAGGGAGATTGCGGCGCCAAACAACCGTTGTTTGAGGATCTTCGTCAATCCAGCCTCGCAACCAAGGGCCAACTTGCGGGCGCCCCGTGTGCTTTTCCAGCGACGTCATGGACCACGAATCGACAACGGGACGCGTCAGAGCCGGTCGTAACGGGCTGCGTGATGTCGCTGCGCGAATGATCCGTTCCAGGCGCTCATCGTCTTTGGCTTCGATCTTCAGTTTCCGGATTGCGCCCGGACTTGCATCATGACAATTCTGAGTTTCGAGAAGTTCATGAATCGGACGCATCCACTTATGCAATTGGCTGTCTTCATCTGATTTTGCCGCATCTAGGTTTTTGCGGAATTCAGCGACTTTGTCTTTTTCAGCTTTGGTCAGCTCGTCGCCCTTTGCTGCCTTGACCAACACCTTTCGGGTTGCAGCAGTTGGTTCAAACCACTCGACGATGGCTCGAACCTCCGCCTCGCCATCTCCTCTCCGGTTGACTCGGCCCAACCGCTGAACCATCCGCTCCCACTGCACCAAATCGCAAACCATATGGTCCGCATCCAGGTCAACACCGACTTCACCGGCACTGGTTGCAAACACAAAGGTGGGGTCTGTCGGCGTCGCATTCGACCCGGCAAGAAAGCCGCGATCATTCAGCCATTTGGCGGCGCTCTCACGTTCTCGAACACGCCGACCTCCGACGAACAATTCGGTGTGAATTTCAACCTTTGGAATCTTCTTTTTCCTATCGCCTCTGGCGATTTTATCGATGGCCTCTTTTGCTTTCTCCGCATCTTTACGCCGATTGCTGTAAACGATCACGCGGACATTCAGCTGCCCATGCTCTGAAATTTCCCATGCTTGGGTGGCAAGTGATTCTGCGAGAGTTTTCGCACCATTCGATTCACGACGTGTCAACCGCTTGACGGCATTTAGTCGCTTATCAGCAACGGGATGTTCGAGATCGGCGTCGCTGATATTTACAACATCACCATTTGCACTTCGACCAGTCGCGGAGAGCGACAACAACTTCAGGCTCGGTACGAGTCCGGCCAAATCGTTTTTCGGGCCGAAACTGTCAGCGTCCAAAACGAGCGACTCCAGCATCATTTCGAAGGGGGGCACGAGGTGGGCTTCATCCAGGACAAACAATGCGTCGCACCCGAGTAAACCGGCATGATAAGGCCGCGTCTTGCGTGACACACCGTAACCTTCAAACAGCAGCCGCGAGCCGATCATGTCGACGGTTCCCACGATGATCGCGGGGGCCGTCGGGTCTTCCAGCCACTGACGGTTGTCGACGTACTGCCCGCGCAACGTCGAAATCGGTAGATTCTGAATGGCGTCCAAACCGAGTTGTGATTTGACGCCCGGATTGTCGTCGACCCATTGACGCAACCTCACGGCTTCGGTGGTTGCCTGATCCACAACCGCGCGCCGGTCCACTACATATACCAATCGCCGCGGCAACGGCGCGCCTTGCGACCGCGCGACCAGCCAGGCGGCCATGACGCTGGTCTTGCCCAAGCCAGTCGGAATGTCCAGTTGCAGGCGATTGCCGATGCCGGACAGGAAACGTTCCAGCAAGTGTTCCTGCCAGGGGAAGGGTGACTCGTTTTCCTTCAGGCCCAATGCGCGTTTCAAATTGCTCATTATTTATTCACGGGGGTGTTGGATTTTATCGTGTCTTGACGAGTTAGGTCATCTATAATTCAATGACATACGTTATTTAAGAATGTATCGCTTTGTGCCGCATCTGAAATCCATTCGTTACAACTTGTTATTCAACGCGTTATGCACTGTCACCCTCCATACCCCTCCACCATCGCCTCAATCTCCTCAACCACCTGCCGTTTCAGCGCATCCGGTTCCAATACCTTCACCGCGGAGCCGTGTGACAGGATCCAGCTGGTGAGTGAGCGGGTGAGCGGGACGGTCATGGTGAGTGTGAGGGTGCCGTCGGCGTTCAGCTGTTTCTTTTCTGTGTTGTGCCAGGTTTTTTCGCGAATCCAACGCGCGGCGTGCGGCTTGAACCGGAGGACGACGTCGACGGGATTGCCGCCCTTGAAGATATCGAAGTGCCGCTCGAGATAGTCCTTGCGGTCGAAGTCCGCGGGAATCGTGAAGTGATCGGTCGTTTCGCCAAGCCGGCGGATGCGCGTGAGCGCGAAGTCGCGCATGGCCTGCCGCAAGTGGCAGTAGCCGCTCACGTACCAGTCGCCGCGATGGTTCAGCAGCAGGTACGGATCGACGCGCCGGCGCGTGGTCTGGTCGCGCGACAGCGAATGGTATTGCATGTCGATGGTGCGACGGTCGTGAACGGCCGTTTGCAGCTGCCGGAAGATGTCGTCGCGTGTTTCCGGCCGAACCGGACCGGGGTCGAAGACGATGCCGTTGGAAAGGTCGTCGAGGCGAATGAGGACCTCGTCGTCCGGTATGAGTGCGGTGATCCGCACGAACGCGCTCTTGAGCTGCTGGTGCATCGCCGTATTGACGTACTGGCCGAGCAGACGTTCCGCAAGGTAGATGGCAAAAAGTTCACTGCTCGTGACGCTGATGAGCGGCATGGGAAAGGTGTCGTCGTCGTAACGGTGCAAGCCGGATTCGGAATGTATCGGCATACCGAAGTCGCCGCGCATACGCTCGATATCGCGCTGAACCGTGCGTTGGCTGCACTTGCCGTGGCGCGCCAGCACGGACGTCGAGCATCCGCCGTTCCGGCGCAGCTCGCGATCGAAAACCATGAGACGCTTGAGAAGTTGGTAATTGGCCAATGACATGACGTATTCTTCACAAAATGTCGAAAATGGGACTGGCAACCGGTGTTCGACGGCTTTAGTCGCGGTGATTATGGCGCGATTGTAAATTATTATACCCCGGCGGGAACGACAAATCGCGTCGCTATCGAAAGAACTTGCGGGAATTTTTGATTTGATGGGTTGGGGATCGGCGGGACGCATCGGCTCGCGAGGCCGCTCACCCTCCAGTTGCGGTTCGTCTGCCGGTAGGAGATGGAGGGGGACGGCCTCAACCGGCGGTGTGCGCATGGTGGGTTAGGGGAGGCCCTCCTTCGCCAAGGCTACGGCGGGGCAACCCGAGTATCTGAATACGTTTCCTCCCACCCAGGCGGCATGGCCAGATATCGTGAGAGCTTGCGCTCGGTCACCGACAGTGCCTGCAAGCGCTCGCTACGTGATACTATCGCTACGGTTAACGCCATTAATCGTGGATCGAAGAACTACTTCAAATTAGGGTATCACCGACAATGTTTCAGAGAGCTGAATTTGTTTCTTCCATTTATTTTGCAAACGACCAGCCATTTGTCAACGATTTCTTCAGCGGTCGTTGACCAGCGTCTTGAAATCAAAATATTCGTATAACCCGTTTTCGACAGTTTGGGGCAGAATTTGACGAATTTTGAGGCTGAGACCGTCGAAAAACCGGATTTTGTAGTGCAACTTATTGATGATTAAAAGCAGGTAATGGAAGACTATGTATAATGTAGTGTCACTAGAAACTTTTAATCACGCGACTGCAGGCCAATGTTCATTAGAGTCAAACGGGCGAAAAAATACGAGTTTTTAATAAAGGGGTGTCCGCTATTTTGTTCCCTGCATTACACCCAATTGCGCGAAAAACTATCACTCTTAATTGCTTCGGCCAACACTGGCTCCCTACCGGCCACAGCGAATTAGTTATTTGAATCCATGGCCTATTATGAAGATCATGTATATGAAATGGATCTTCTTGTCGCCCGGCAAATGGCCGGATTAAACGACCGGGTCACCCACGAACGATTAGTAAACGGCGATTCAGTTCTTAGCCTGTCGGACTTTGGATACGCCGACTGCGAAAACGATCGGATCAACGCATTTGAACGTGGGGAGCTTAAGAGTGATCGGCAGACGATGTAATCCGACGAATTGAGGCACAGACGTGAAGGTCGATCCCGTCGATGCGGTGGAGATTGAAATTCTGAAGGCCACATTGAACGCTCTCGTCCGGCTCGGCTACATCGATTACGACGCGCAGCGTGTAGCCACGTCTCTGTGAGACGTGCCCTTCTCTACGGTGCTTCTCGTTTCGGGGCACGGCTCACAGAGCCGTGGCTACATTCGTTACGTAGTGCGTGCGGGACGTGCATTTCGTGTCGTGGCCTTCTCCCGCACCTTAACGCGTTGTCCAAAATATGGGTTCCACTATAATGGAAACATTACAACAAACGCTTTTCCCAAAATTCTTGTCGAGTGCCAAATGGTCGCTTCATCAAGCGTACTCGATTTGTCGAAAATTCGTGCTCGGCATACTGGTTGTGTACATTATACAGGCATTCATTCCGGCACTTGTTGCCTTGGTCGCAAGAGGGCTAATCAATGCAACGGCGGACGTTATTAACGATTCATCGACAAATACGACGTTGGTCCTGATCTGGCTCGGCCTTGGGCTTGCCGTCGCACTCGTTCAATTGTCAACCCAGCAGATACAGAGATATTGCTCGTCTCGACTTAATGATGAACTGCAGCTGGCATTGTCTTTACGGATCCTCTCCCACACGGCTAAAATGGATCTCGCTTTTTTTGAAGATCCGAAATTGCAGGACCTTTCGGACCGAGCGAAACACCAACCGGCCGGACATATTGTTACATTGGTAACGTGCCTATTGAGCATCGGGCGCGACTTGCTCCAGGCGATATCCTTATTGGGAATTGTCATTGTACTGGAACCTCTAGCGGTCGTTGTCCTGATTCCGCTTTCGATACCTTATCTGCTGAAGGAACGGCAACTCGCCCGTATGCACTTTGAACTGGAGCAATCGCGAACGCGTAAACGACGATGGAGCAGATATTTTTCTTCCTGCCTTACCGGACGCGAGAAAGTTCCGGATGCAAAAATTCTGGATCTGGGGCCTCTCCTGATCGATAAATTCCGAGTGCTACTGACAGAATTCAGGGATCAGAACAAACTTATATATGGACATTCGGCGAGCGTGAGAACGATATTCGGCGTCGCATCCACCATCGCAATTTATTTCATATTCGGGCGACTTGTATTTCGGGCATTTGAGGGCAGCGCGACAATCGGCGATGTCGCCATCTTTGGTGGCATTTGTACCCAGTTTCGGAATACGATTCAATCCTTCTTCGAACAGGCATCCCGCGCCGAAAAAGAGGTACTATTCATCAGTAATCTCATCGAATTTCTGAATGTTCGCCCCCGAATTCTTTCAAGCAAGACGACGGTTGCTCCGGACATTCCGGGGACAATTGAATTCGAAAATGTACGTTTTCGCTATCCCGGTTCCGAATACGACTGCATTAACGGACTGGATTTTAGAATTGATCGCGGAGAGAAAGTGGCCATTGTGGGCGAAAACGGCGCCGGGAAAACGACGCTGGTCAAACTTATTGCCCGATTTTATGATCCGGATAGCGGGGTTGTGCGCGTCGGGGGCGCCGACATTCGGACGTTACCGGTGCGCACACTTCGCGATCAAATAGGGGTTGTATTTCAGAGATTCGCTCGATACGAAGGAACCGTTGAGGAGAACATCGCGATCGGGGATTGGAAAAATCTGATGGGCCAAGCGGAACATATCACGCAGATTGCAAAATCTGCGGGGATTGACGACATGATTAATGAACTACCTAACGGCTATAACACCCACGTTGGTCGAACGTTCGGTGAATTTGACTTATCCGGGGGACAGTGGCAGCGTGTGGTGGTTGCGCGGGCATTGGCACGTGCCGCGCCGATTTTAATATTAGACGAGCCAACTGCAAGTCTGGACGCGCGGGCAGAATATGAGCTATTCAGTCGGTTCCAGAAATTGGCAGAAGGCCGGACAACGATCATCATATCACACCGATTTTCGACGGTAAATATGGCGGATCGAATTATCGTACTCGACAACGGCAAAATCAGCGAGTCAGGAACACATTCCGAATTGATGGCAAACGACGGCGTCTATTCGCAGCTTTACGATCTTCACCATCAGCAGATGTCGCCGATCGATGAGAGTAGAAGAGCTTAGCCCGATCTACGAACAGAGACCTTACGATTTATTTAGCCTGATTAATTCACACAACTTCTGCTGTGGCGACGCATTGCACCTCCTTTCATCGCGTTACGTAGAACCTGAGATTTCGGAACGTGAATGGGCTTTGACCGCACTCAACGCAATGCACGCGGATCCGCGATGGTGAAGCACTGGGACATTTACAGAAATCCGAGAAGAGCCTTATATGATCCTTATAGAAAATTGAAAATAATATGCTGAATAGATTATAAATGAATCCAAATTTGGATAGAATAATCGCGATAATACCCGCCCGCGCAGGCTCGAAGGGAATACCCGCTAAGAATGTGGTACCATTATGCGGGAAACCATTGATTAGCTGGACAATTGAAGCGTAAGCGTCATGTGTAGCCATCTAGTCAGGCAACGGCCGCGATTTCACTCGCGGGCTGAGGTTTCGGGATGTAGTGGTCGATGGCGGGTTTCCATTGGTGTGGAAGTAGGTTCTCGAGTTCTGTCCGTGGGGTGTTGTTG
>JAJFLQ010000027.1 GCA_021772615.1 Verrucomicrobiota bacterium
TCTTCAGAGTGAGCGACGATACAGGTATGTTGTCCTACCTTGCGGTTGCAGCCGGCGGCAACGTCGGGATCGGTTTGGTTCCCGACCTGCCGGATACAAGTCGAATGGATGGACCGCGTGCGCTGCAGACGACAGCGACGCATCAGCTTACTATTGAGTCGCTTGCAAATGAGAACACGTTGCGTCTGGTTGGTCCCGGCGACGAGATGCTTGGCGCCCGGCTGAATTTCGGAGGCGAGGACAACGCCGTTTTCCTCCAGGAAGACACGAATGATACGCTGCTTATTCACGCATCCGGTCGCACCGCGGTCACCGGAGGCGATGTTGGTATCGGCACGCTGTCGCCGGGAGGACTCCTGGGCCTGGCCGACGCCAATACGTTTCTTGATGTCGACGGCAGCAATAACCTGACGTTCACCGATGCCGTCACAGGTACCGTAACGTTGGCCGAGCTGGCGATGGGAGAGGTCATTACCGCATCCAACATCGGCTCCGGCGGCGTCGGCGTCTTTGATCAGAAAAACGGCTCAGATCTCGAGTTCAAGACGATCAATGCAGGGTCGAACAGGGTGACTGTCTCCGACGCCATCGATTTCGACGAGGTGGTTATCGATGTCGACGAGAGCAACATTGCAATCGGCAACCTCAGTGGCGCACCTGCGGGCGACGTGGTAGGAACGACGGACATCCAGCAGTTGACCAACAAAAGCATCGACGCGATTGATAACACAATCACGAATATTGACGATAAGGCAATCCACGTGGATGCGGCAATTAGCGCCACGAAACTTGCCGACGGTTCCGTATCAAATGTTGCGTTTCAGCGACTTGGCGGCGTAGCCAGTTCGCTTGTCGGCGTCGATGATGCGCAAACGCTGACGAACAAATCCATCGATGCCGGCAGCAACAATATCACCAATATCGATAATAACGCGATTGCGGATTCGGCCGGTATCGATGACTCGAAACTGGCCACCATCAGCAGTCCTGGAAAGGTCGCGGACGCAGCGTTGTCGGCCAACATTGTGAGGGCTGACAGCACGAACACATTTACCGCCAGCGCTGCGTCACCGATCGTCATCCAACCCCTTTTGGCGCCACCTCAGAATACGGTCTTGTTTGACATGAAGGACACCAGCGGCGTTGGTATTTTCAGTGTCGATGCGGAAGGCGACGTGACGATTGCCAACAGCTTGGCGATTGGTTCCGCACCTCTCCCGACCGGAATACTATTTCTCGATCCCATTCCATTTGTTGGTCGGGATTTGAATTTCGATGACGATGTCTTCGTGGATGACAGTGGGAATCTCGGGCTTGGTACGCTATTTCCTGCCGCGAAACTCGATGTCAACGGCAATGTGATCGCGGCCGGCACACTCGGGATCGGGACAGAAACACCAGGTGGCCTTGTCGGCCTTGCCGATGCCAATACGTTTCTGGATGTTGACGGCAGCAGCAATCTGACCTTTACCGATGCCGTTTCCGGCACACTGACATTGGCGGAACTCGCGGCCGGAGAAGCGAACACGGCATCGAATGCGGGCCCGGGTGGTGTTGGAGTATTCCATCAGAAAAATGGTGTGGACCTCGAATTCAAGACCATAAACGCCGGATCGAGCAAGGTCACGGTTGCGAACGGCAGTGACTTTGTCGGAGTGGTTATCGATGTCGACGAGAGCAACATCGTCATTGGCAATCTAAACGGCGCTCCTGGTGGCAGCATCGTGGGCACGACGGACGTGCAGACCTTGACAAACAAATCCATCGATGCGGACAACAACACGCTGAGCAACATCGGCAACGACGCGATCGCAGCCGACGCCGGCATCGCCGACACGAAGCTGGCCACGATCAGCACATCCGGAAAGGTCGCGGATACGGCGCTGTCCGCAAATATCGTTCGTGGAGACGGTGACAACACATTCACCGGCACGAATACGTTTACATCGAATACGGCGTCGCCCATTATTATTGAACCGGCAATGGCGCCGGCTGAGGACACCGTGATGTTCGATATGAGAGACTCCGGCGGCACAAGTGTATTCGCCGTGGATGCTGAAGGCGATGTCGTGGTGGGCAGTACGTTGACGATTCAGACCCCTCCCGGAGCGGAGACATTCGGTTCCTTGCTGATCTCCGGCGCCGGCGGCAGTATTGCCTCTTCAGGGTCGCTTGAATTTCTGGTAGCGGACGACACGATCGGTTTTCCGTTAACGGGACTTCGTATCGAAGGCTCGTTATCGACGCCGAACATTATCGGTGGCTCAGCCGCTAATTCACTGACTGACGATCTGCACGGCGTAACAATCTCCGGTGGTGGTGGTGTCTTCGATACGGCCCATTCGGTGACCAATCATTTTGGATCCATCGGCGGCGGCGAGAACAACGATGTCACGGGTCAACACGGCACGGTCTCCGGCGGACGCAGTAATGAGGCCGGTACCGACGCCGCAGTCGCAGGTGGCGGTTTCAATACGGCAACCGGCACGTTCGCGGCCATTCCCGGTGGTGAGCTGAACGACGCGACAGGCTCGCACAGTCTGGCTGCCGGGCACCGGGCACACGCGAATCACGATGGTACGTTTGTTTGGGCTGACTCAGCCATTGCGGATTTCACCTCGACGGCTGCCGATCAATTCCTGATCCGGGCGGGCGGCGGCATGGGTGTCGGCGATGCTGAACCGGACGGCATTCTGGAAGTTAATCCCGACGGATCGGAAGATAACGGAGACGAATTCGTTGTTGCGGCAGACGGCGACATCGGTATCGGCACGGCTGCACCTTCAACTCGGCTTCATGCCGTTGATTTGCTGGATGTCGATGAAATAGATCAAACTGCATTTCGTCTCGACTACACCGTTAACAAACCCAACTCCGGTGATGACACCGGACTTGTGATCAACAAGACGGACACACAAACGCCCGGAGGCGCTACATCTCACCTCCTGGACCTCCAGACGGACGCCGCCAGCGTGTTCAATGTCACGGATGACGGCATTGTAACCGCGACCGCATTCCTTGGCGACGGCTCCGGGCTCACCGACCTTGATGCCGGTGCGATCACGGGGGGGACACTACCATCCGAGACGTTACCGGCGTCAGTGCCGAATTTAAGCGCCAACGAGACGATCACCGGTAACTGGGTCAACACCAACAATCCCTGGAGCGATGCGGAAGTTGCCGACGACCTCACGGTGAGTGCCGGCGGCAGCGTCGCCGACGGTGCGTTGTCATCGAATGTTGTGTTGAAAGATGCAAACAATGTCTTCACCTCGAGCACCGCCTCGCCGATTCTGATCCAGCCTGGTGCAGCGCCCGCGGCCGATGTGATCCTGTTTGACATGAAAGATACCGGTGGAACAACGAATTTCAGCGTCGATGCCGAGGGCGACGTGATATCGGCCGGCACGATCCGGAGTGGAAACTCGATTATAGTCGACGGCATCAACGATCAAATCACCTCCACAGGATCGATCACGATCGCGTTGGACAGCGGCGCGGCATTTCGCCTGATCTCGACAACGGATGTACCGGCCGGTACGGAGGCGCCGAATATTATCGGTGGTCATCCTGAAAACACTGTGAATCCCGGACTGCAAGGCGCCACGATATCCGGCGGCGGCGGACCGGCGGACCCGGACGAAGAGGAAGACTTGTTTCATACCGTCACCGGTGATAACGGAACGATCGGCGGCGGCGTTGGGCATACAGCCGGAGAATCAGCGGTAGTCGGCGGCGGCGAGGAAAACACGGCCACCGGCGCTGTCGCAACAATTGCCGGCGGAGCGGTCAACCGGGCCACGGAGTCGGGCGCGACGGTCTCCGGAGGCATTAGCAATGCTGCTACCGGTGAGGATTCAGCCATCGGCGGCGGCGTGGATAATCAAGCTGACGGAGTTTCCTCTACGGTTGCCGGTGGAGACAGCAATTCCGCCGACGGGAATTTCAGCATGATTCCCGGTGGCGAGCAGAACCGTGCATCCGGTGCTCACAGTCTGGCCGCGGGGCGACGGGCGCAGGCGAACCACAGCGGCACATACGTCTGGGCCGACTCGACGGATGAGGACTTCTCATCGTCCGCCGTGAATCAATACCTGATTCGCGCATCCGGCGGTGTCGGTATCGGCGATACGGCCCCGGATGGCGACTTCGAAGTAAATCCGGATGGTACCGAAGAGAGTGGTGATGAATTCGTCGTCGCGAACGATGGCGATGTCGGTATTGGGACGTCGACGCCGGCGACACGCCTCCACGCTGTAGACACACTGGCTTTCGATGAAATCGATGAGGTTGCGTTTCTCCTTGACTACACCGTAAACAAGCCGAATTCCGGGAACGACACCGGATTGATTATCAACAAGACCGACACGCAAACGCCTGGTAGCGCGATATCGCTGATCCTGGATCTCCAAGTAGATACTGTAAGCCGGGTCACTGCCGATGCCACCGGGGTGGTTACGGCATCGGCCTTTGTAGGCAACGGTTCCGGACTGACGAACCTTGATGCAGATAACATCTCCACCGGTACGTTAGCTCCGCAAGCTTTGCCGGCGTCAGTACCGGCCCTCGACATGGAAGCGACGATTACCGCCGATTGGGTAAATACCGCAAACCCGTGGGCAGATGATGAAGTCGAAAACAACCTCACGGTCAGCGCCGGCGGCAGCGTCGCCGACGGTGCGTTGTCATCGAATGTTGTGTTGAAAGATGCAAACAATGTCTTCACCTCGAGCACCGGCTCGCCGATTCTGATCCAGCCTGGTACAGCACCGGCAGCGGATACGATCCTGTTTGACATGAAAGACAACGGCGGAACAACGAATTTCAGCATCGATGCGGAAGGGGATGTGGTATCGGCGGGCACGATTCGGAGCGGCAATTCGATTACGGTTGACGGCGTTAACGATCAGATTACGTCAACAGGGTCGTTGACCGTAGCGTTGGACACGGGAGCGGTTTTTCGCCTGAACTCGACTGGTGCGTTACCAGACTCCGAGGACACGCCGAATATCATAATTGGAAACTCGAACAACACCGTCAGTGCCGGCGTATTCGGCGCGACGATATCCGGCGGCGGCGGCGCGCCGGACGTGGAAATTGACTTATTCAATCAGGTAACGGCCAACCACGGGACGGTCGGCGGCGGCCGCGGCAATAGTGCCGGAGACGCGGCTGTTGTTGGCGGTGGCGAGGACAATACGGCCAGTGGTGCGGTGGCGACCATAGCGGGCGGCGCATCGAACCGCGCCACGAGCGACGGCGCCACGGTCGCCGGCGGATTAGGCAATCATGCCAACGGCGAGGAATCCTATGTCGGCGGCGGCGGCGAAAACGTCGCCGGCGGTCAGTCTTCAACCATCGGTGGGGGCCTTGATAATCACGCTGAAGGAAATTCCGCAACCATTTCCGGTGGCGAAAGTAATGTATCGAGCGGCGATTTCAGCGTGGTGCCCGGCGGCGAACGAAACGATGCTACGGGTTCTCACAGCCTTGCAGCCGGAAGGCGAGCGAAAGCGAACCACGACGGCGCGTTCGTGTGGGCCGACTCAGCCGATGCAGATTTCTCCTCCAGCGCGGCGGATCAATTCCTGATCCGCGCATCCGGCGGTGTCGGCATCGGCGACACAGCTCCGGATGGCGACTTCGAAGTCAATCCGGACGGCACCGAAGACAACGGCGACGAGTTTGTGGTAGCGAGCGATGGCGACGTCGGCATCGGTACGTCGTCGCCGGCAACACGCCTGCACGCGATGGATACCCTGGCTGTCGATGAAATCGACGAGACTGCTTTTCGCATGGATTACACCGTAAACAAACCGAACTCAGGCGACGACACCGGCTTGATCATCAACAAGACGGATACGCAGACGCCAGGAGGTGCGACGTCGCTCCTGATGGACCTGCAGACGGACGCTGCCAGCGTGTTTACCGTCACTGATGACGGTGTCGTAACCGCGACGGCATTCCTCGGGGACGGTTCCGGGCTCACAGACCTCGACGCCGGCGCGATCACCGGGGGAACACTACCATCTGAGGCGTTACCGGCATCCGTACCGAGGTTAGGCGCCAATGAGACTATTTCGGGCAACTGGGTGAATACCAACAATCCCTGGAGCGATGCGGAAGTCGCTGATGACCTCACGGTGAGTGCCGGCGGAAGCGTGGTCGACGGGGCGCTCACATCGAATGTCGTTCTAAAGGATGCCAACAACACATTTACCTCAAGTACAGCGTCACCGATCGTTATACAGCCCGGCGCGGCGCCCGCGGCCGATACGATACTTCTTGACATACAGACTACGGGCGGCACCACGGTTTTCAATGTCGATGCCGAAGGTGACGTAGATTCCGCGAACCTCACGGCTAATGGCTCCCTTATCAGTGTTGGCGATGATGAAATGTTTCCAGATTCACTCATTATCAATGGCGGATCAAATCTAATTACCCAGGTCGGCAGTTCATTTGCATTTGAGTTTTTTGACACGGAGCTAAATGGCGTGATCGGGCCGGTTCTGCGACTCGAGTCGGCATCGAACGCGACGAACGTGATCATTGGGAGCACGATGAGTACCATTTCGGGCGCGAGCGGTGCGACGATATCAGGCGGTGGCGGCGAGGAATCGCCGCACGAGATCACCGGCGACTTCGGCACCATAGGCGGTGGCCGCGCCAACGATGTGACAGGCACAAACGGCACTGTGTCCGGCGGACGATCCAATGAAGCCGGACTTCAGGCCAGTGTCGGAGGCGGCCGTGACAATACGGCCGATGGTGAGAATGCGACAATTGCAGGCGGGCTGGATAATGCCGCGGCCGGTTTCGGCGCCACCGTTCCGGGTGGAGAATTGAACAGCGCGACGGGCTCTCATAGTTTCGCAGCCGGTCGACGCGCAAAAGCCGTCAATGACGGCGCATTTGTTTGGGCAGACTCGACCGACGCAGACTTCTCGTCTACAGCCGTGGATCAGTACCTGATTCGTGCATCCGGCGGCGTTGGTATCGGTGATACCGCGCCGGATGGTGACTTCGAAGTCAATCCCGACGGAACGGAAGACAACGGTGACGAGTTCATGGTTTCCAGTAATGGAAACGTCGGCATCGGTACAACGAGTGCGACGGAAAAACTGGTTGTGCGAAGCGGTGTCAAAACAGCGGACAGCACCATCGCTGTGATCGGGACAACCGACGCAAGCCCAACGGATATGGTCATTGCGGTAGAAGGCGACGCAGTGGCGGCCTCGCAGGGCATTTCGATCGACGTTCGTGAGCCTCTTGGAGCCGTGGAAATTGAATCGCGACCGCTCGTTTTACAGAAAAACGGCGGACCGGTTTTCGTAGGCGACCCTCAGGGGCTGGCGGCGATGGACATACTGCTGAGTGTCAACGGTGACGCCGAGGTCATCGGAACGCTCAACTGTGGGGTGAGCGCGTGTCCGTCCGACAGCCGGTTCAAGACGAATATTCATGTGCTGGAAGACGTCCTGCAGAAAATCATCGAATTGAGCGGGGTGTACTACGATTGGAAGACCCAGGAATTTCCGCAAAAGCACTTCAGTGATCGGCGGCAGATCGGGATGATTGCACAGGAGGTCGAAAAGATTTTCCCGGAGCTTGTATACGCTGATAAGGATGGATTTAAGTCCCTCGACTACACCAGTTTCACCGCAGTATTGCTACAAGCAATCAAGGAATTAAGACTCGAGAACAAGGCGAATCTGGAATCAGCGCGTATGGAGAGTAACAAACACATCACGGCCGTAAGAAACGAAACACAGCATGAGATCGAAGCACTGAAGAGGGCGAATACAGCCCTGCAACAGGAGCTGAAAGCGCTGAAAGAAAGCGTGACCTTGTTAATCGAGAATACCGAGAGACGTGACATCGCCGTCACCGATGAATTATAAGTGCGGGTAATGCTTTCACGAGGTGTTCGCAACAGTTGGAGTTCATCCCGCTCAGCGGGATGGCACTTCCAGCGAGACACAACAGGACGGAAAAAGCCACTGCTGAAGCGGTGAACTCCAACGAATAGCGTAAGTCCGCTGAATACCGGACACATGAATCGAAGGAAGCAATACCCACATGTACAACTGGCGAAAAATGACCGAGGCACAACGAAAGGACGTGCTGCGTTGCCGGAGAGATTCCGGGGTACCGTGGCATAGCCCCCGCCATGTTCAGAGTAATTCGCGTTTGTTCCATATCACCGCGGCCTGCTACAACCACGAGGACGTTATCGGTGCGGAAATCCAACGAATGGTAGAGTTCGAATGTTCATTCAGAGAATCGCTCGATGGCGCCGCGGAGCAATGTCATGCGTATGTGATCCTTCCGAATCACTACCACGCATTAATTAAGGTCGATGACCTCAAGAGTGCGCTCAAGGAGCTGTTTAAGCTGCATCAGAAAACCGGATATACATGGAACAAGGTCGATGCTGCCAAAGGCAGGCGGGTTTGGTGCAATGTACTTGAACACGCCATAAAGTCGGAACGTCATTTCTGGGCGACGATCAACTACATTCACCACAACCCGGTGAAACACGGATTTGTGAAGCGCTGGCTGGACTGGCCGTTTTCAAGTGCGAAGGACTATCTGGAAGGAATCGGACGATCGAAAGCGATCGACATCTGGAAGGAATACGACATAAGCCGAATGGGTGAATGGGATCAGTGATTGGATTAGTGAAACGCAAACCTAAGAAGGATTTCACGAAACAGTTGGAGTTCATGCCGCTCAGCGGGATGGCACTTCCAGCGAGACACAACAGGACGGAAGAAGCCGCGACTGAAGCTGTGAACTCCAACGAAATGCAAAAGAATGCACGACCACTGGGGTTCACGAAACAGTTGGAGTTCACAGATTTATCTGTGGCACTTCCCGCGAAACGCAAACGCAAACGCAAACGCGAAAGCGAAAGCGTAAAAAGCCATCCCGCTCAGCGGGATGAACTCCAACGAAACGCGTAAGACCAACGAAATCTTGATGCGATCATGACAGCCAGAACCTTAAGAATTTACTCAACGGTGGTTATCACATCGATCCTTGCCTCATCCGCATGCGGCCAATTCACGCAATCTGCGAACGTAATCGGGACCGGCGGCGGTACGGCCTCGAATACCGGGCAGAGTACGGAAGTCACCGTTGGCGAAGCCGTGATCGGGATATCGCAGGGCGTATCGCTTTCGCATGAATTTGGGTTTCGCAGCGTGGCCGCGAATAACGCGCCTTCGATTGACTTGGACCTTAACGATTCGACCTCGTCTGGAAACGGATTTCAGGATGACTTTGTCGAGGGCAGCATCGGCATTGGCATTGTGGACACCGACATCGCGATCCGTGATCCGGATAGCAATTCTATAGAAAGCGTCTCCGTCACGTTGCGCAATGCAGTCGATACCGGCGACGAATTCTTGTTTCTTACTACGACCGGCGAGGAGCTGTTGGTATCTCTGGGCATCGTCCTTGACGCTACCGATCCGGACGCCCTGGTATTTCAAGGCCCGTCTGACACATCGAACTATGAATCGATTTTGCTCGAACTCCGTTACCGTAATGATTCTGATTCCCCAGCATCCGGCAATCGTGTGATTGAGTTTGTGGTCAACGATGGTGACAACGGCAGCAGTGTAGCAACATCGCTCATCGCGGTATACGCGGTGGCGGACGATGCGCCGGTTGTGAGTGAGCTAAACGTTACGGCCGCGTTCACCGAAGACGGTGATCCGGTTGTCGTAGACGGTGATGTCAGCGTGAGCGATCCGGATAGCGCACTGCTGAGCGGCGGCACGATTCGTATCAAGAATCTCCTGGAGCCAGGCAGCGAAGTCCTTGCCGTTGACGCATCCGGAATGGGCGTTGTGTCGGACTACGATTCGGCAAGCGGCATCTTGACCTTGTCCGGTGACGCAGGCACGGGCACGTATGAGCAGATAGTGGAGTCATTGACCTATTCGACGATCAGCCAGGACCCGACGGAAACGCCGCGGACGATCGAAGTTATACTGGTCGATACGGACAACAACCGCGGTTTGCCCACGTCGACCCACGTCAATGTCGTCGCTGCGAATGACACGCCGACGGCAACAGACGACGAAGGCATCGGCTTAGTAACGAATGAAGACACGTTTTTTCGAACGAGGAATGTGCTGCTGAACGATCTGGATCCCGATCGCAGCGACACGTTGAACATCGTGAGTCTGGACACCATTTCTACCGTCGGTCTGGCGACAATCGGAGGCAACGGAACGGTTCTTTACGATCCCAATGGCGGGTTTGAGTCTCTCGCGGTCGGCGGCTCAGCTTTAGATCAGTTCAGCTACCAGATCGCGGACGACTCCGGTGCGACGTCGAACACCGCGACGGTGACTGTGACGATTATGGGCGTTAATGACCGACCCACCGCCATAGAGGATAGCGGCGCAGGATTTGAGGTCAACGAAGACAGCATACTCACGACAGCCGATGTGCTTGCGAACGACCTGGACCCGGATCTTGGCGACGCACTGTTCGTACTTGGACTGGATTCGCGCGTGACAAACGGCGTTGTGGTCGGCAACAGTGACGGCACGTTCGACTACGATCCCAATGACCACTACGAGTTTCTGGCGGAGGGGGCAATCGACAGCGATCGATTCATTTACACGGTGGCTGACGGTCACGGCGGTATGGATACAGCGTCCGTGGTCATAACGGTCAGAGGCGTCAATGACAAACCGGAACCCGTACCGGACGACGGTACGGACTTGGCCACAGATGAAGACCACACATTCACTTTCTCTGAAGATCGACTTCTGGATAACGACAGCGATCCTGATCGGAGCGACGTACTGTCAATCGCCGGATTCCGCTCGTCTGCTGGAGGCGGTACGGTGACCGATCTCGGTGACGGCATGTTTCTCTACGATCCGAGCCAGATGTTTGATTTCCTTGGGGCTGGCGAGACCGACGATGATCTGGTCAGCTATTTCGTGACGGACGGTCATGACAACGGCGTTGCGCGATCAACCATCAAGATCAACATCTCCGGTATCAATGACCTTCCCGTTGCCGTCGACGATCAGGGTGTTGGTTTTGAAACCCAGGAGAATACTTTTTTTACGACCGGAAACGTCCTGGCCAATGATCACGACGCCGACGCCAGTGATGTTTTGACGATACTCAGTTTCGATGCGTCGCAGAGCAAAGGAATTGTTACCCATCGCGGCAACGGAACATTCAACTACGATCCCAACGGTCAATTCGATGCGCTCGCGCAGGGGACAACCGAAACGGACAGCTTTCGTTATGTTATCGGAGATCCACACGGCGAAACCGATACGGCGACCGTAACTATCCAAATCATTGGCGTGAACAGCCTCCCGCGTCTGGATCTGGACGGCAATAACTCAACTGTCGCCGGTACCGGTTTCGTTGCGAGAGTCGGGGCAGGGCAAGTGATACCAATTGCCGACGGCGATCTTTCAATACGAGACGCCGACGACGATACCATGGTGTCGGCAACGGCCGTCTTGCGCAATGCGAATACGGACGGCAGCCAACGCCTGACGATCTCGGACACCGGCCGGACCCTGGCAGGAAACGTCGCGGTTGTTATCGGAGGCGACGGGACTGGTGTTCTGACACTTTCAGGAATCGCAGCAGCGGCGGAATACGAACAGTTGTTGGCCGAAATTCGATTCATCAATGATGCCGCGGTACCGAATACCGACTTGCGAACGATCCTCGTGACCGTCAACGACGGACAGAGTCCGAGCAATACAGCTGCAGCCGCGATTACGATCATGGGTACCAACGAATCGGTATCAACCGTTACCGCACGTAGCCGCAGATCTGCCGGCGACAATCGCGCCGATGACGCAGGCAATCTCCTGATGATCGAGAGTTTTCGCGAAGCCGTCGCAGGCGATCGAGTCCGAATACCGGTTATCTATGATCTGCGAGAGGGATCGCCGGTGACGACATTGGGATTTTCGATTACAGCAACTCCGACAGACTCGGCGTCGCCCCTTCACAATCTCACATTTGTGGCCGATCCGGCGATGCCGATACCAGAAATAACTGCCGGATCGGACTCGTCCGATAACATACGAGTCGATTGGCAGGGACGCGAAGGTCTGCAACTCGCTTCAGGTACGTATGTTATCGGCCTGCTTCAGGCAGACATTCCCGATGCGTCCGCGTTGGGTTCCACCTGGGCGCTGGATTTAACCGACGTGACCAGCAGCGACGGTACCCGCGCGATACGGGGCCAGCTGGTCGCTAGTGGCCTGTTGTCGGTGGCTATTGACGGGGATGATGCGTCAATCGTTCACCCGGGGATCGACCTCTATCGTGCCATTGAGTCAGAGCATACGTTTTATGATTTCGCATTCAGCCCGATACCCGCGGGGTTCTTCGGTCCCGGCTCTTTGGCCTTTGACGGCTTGGTGCCTCTTAGGGGCAAACCCGCAGATCCCGACGCGACCGGAACCGCCGATACGATAGTTAAGCGGCTGGAGGCCGCGCGGTTCGGTGGCGGGCCGGGCTTAACCGAGGTTGTACCGGTCGATTTGCTTCAGTTGTCATTGATTGGAACATCTCCGATCCTGATAGCCTTCGACGACGGCTCGACGCAACTGTGGGACATCGCGGTCAGCGAATCTCCGGCAAGATCCTCCACCGGCGACGCCACAGTGAAGCGAACCGCAGGCTCCGAGCACGCGGGAGACGTGCAGCTGTCGTTGGTTGTGCATCCGCTGTTCGCATTTACCAGAGTGAGCCACGGCGCCGCACGTACTTTTGATCCGCACGATTCGGCGATATCCACGAACCTGATGGTATCCGAAGTAACGCCGTGGTTCGAGACCCCACTTCCGGATGTGCTGGTTGTGGAAGCATTGAGCACGAATTTCTTCAGCAACGCGCTTCAATTGAGTGGTAGCCGTATGGGGCTGGACCTGATACCGGCGACCCAGTCCGAGAGTGTTTATGATTGGGCGATCGTGACACACCATGGCAACAATGTCGGCGACGTGCGCCGCGGGGTTGATGACGGAGAAATCGTTGCGAATGGCAATGGGATACGACGAATAAGTATTCGATTCGCGCGCTCGCTGGATCCGGCGACGGTGGTGGACAACGAAGCCTTGATTGTCTCCAATACCAGCCACACGGAAATTCCGTCATACCGGGCCTTCACTGCAGCGGATGATCGAATCCTTATTGTTGAATTTTCCCGGCCATTGACCGATCAGAAACGATATACTTTTGAGTTGTTTCCGACAATTACGGATGATCGCGGAAACTATCTGGCCGGGAACCGCACATTACGCCTCGATACGTTGGCCGGGGACGTCAATCAGGACGGCAACGTGGACATTGGCGACATCGTTCTGGTTCACAGTCGCCTTGGTGATGCTGTTACGCCGGAAACGGCTGCGTACGACCTTGACCTCGATGGCTTCGTCAATGCCGAAGATATTCTTTTTCAGCGGGCGCACTTCGGCAACAAGCTTCCTGGAAACTGACTCGTGACGAGACGCACATTCAAGATTATGGTGGCGGTGGCTGTATTGTTGATACCCGCAGCAATGTCGGAATCTCTGACGGCGCTTCCGCCGGTATCGCCCGACAGTGATGATCTTTCTTCGCAGCAACGTGTCATCGTCACGGAATTCACATTTACAGGTAACACGATATTTTCCGATTCCGAGTTGCAGACATTGGTAGCGGATTACCGGCACCGTGAGATGACATTGTTGGAATTACTCGATATCACAGACGTCCTTACGCGCCATTACATTGATAAAGGCTATATAAACTCCGGTGCGCTGTTGCCGAAGCAGAAAGTGACCGACGGCGTTGTCCGTTATCAGATTATCGAAGGCAGCCTTTCCGAAATCGAAATCACCGGCAAAAGACGCTTGACAGACCATTTCGTTATTAGCCGGATGTTGAAATCGGTGAAGGCGACGCCAAACATATTTGATATTCAGGAGGCGTTGCAGGTACTCGAGCAGAACCCGTTAATCAAGCGGATCAACAGTGAACTGAAGCCTGGAATGACGCGTGGCGATGCGGTATTGAAGATGACCGTTGAAGAGGCTCGCCTCGTCCAGCTCGGGTTCAGCTTCAATAACCATCGCTCTCCCAGTATTGGCAGCTATCGCGGCGAGGTATACGGTGCGATACGGGATGTGACAGGCTGGGGAGACGTGCTTAGCGGTTCCTATGGACTGACAGAGGGACTGGATGATTTCAGCGCCGCCTTCAGCGTTCCCGTGACGCGGCACGATACCACTGTGACGATGGCATATGGCAATAATGATTCGACCGTTGTAACAGATGACTTCGAAGTTCTCGATATAAAAAGCACGACCGATACAGTGTCGATTGGCATCCGCCAGCCGGTTTACCGGACTCGCTCAAGGGAATTATCGTTGTCCATCCGTCTGGAACTCAAAGAGAGCCACACAGAACTGCTGGACACACCGTTTTCATTCTCATCCGGGGTAGAGAACGGCGAAAGCAAAGTCACGTTATTAAGTCTGGGCCAGGAATGGGTGGACCGCAAGCAGAATCGCGTAGTAGCGTTGCGATCGACGTTTGGTGTTGGCCTGGATGTTTTTGACGCCACGATGCTTTCCGGTCAGGCTGACGGTGAATTTGTTACCTGGCTGGGACAGTTCCAACTCGTGCGGCGCCTGTCGTTCCTTGAGAGCGAGTTTCAGTTCAGTACCGATCTGCGGTTGGCGAACGATGAATTATTGCCGCTGGAAAAATTTGCTATGGGCGGTCACGACACCGTGCGCGGCTATCGGGAGAATGAACTTACGCGCGACGGCGGTCTGGTTATAAATCTGGAATACCGTGTACCGATATGGTCCGTCAGGCTGCCGATAATCAGTACGCGGCCAGACGACGGCCAGGTCCGGTTGGTTGTCTTCGGTGACTACGCGCGGGGTTGGAACGAAGGCTCCGGCACATCCGGTCCGGACGATATTGCCGGCATCGGTCTGGGATGTCAATGGTTCCCTGGCCAGTCCGTCTCCGCAGAGATTTATTGGGGCGCCGCCCTCCGGTCGATCGATCGCAACGACGACCGCGACCTGCAGGATGACGGTGTACACTTCCAGATCCGCGCCGGCATTTTCTGATTGACGTCGGGAAGAGTTAAGGGATTGATTTTTGGTTTCACGAAACACGTTGGAGTTCACATTTTAGTCTAAACTTCTTCGCTTAAAGTTTTATATCTTTCCATATTCCAACATATTAAAGAATACATGCCGTTCCCGTACTGCCTACATTTATAGTCGAACCTTTAGTAGATCCAAGGCACGTTGTTGAGACTGGGAGGGCATGGTGA
>JAJFLQ010000028.1 GCA_021772615.1 Verrucomicrobiota bacterium
TGCAATATCTGGATGCGATCGGCACGCGTGATCATCTGAATGTCGGCCAGACGGATGTTGGGTTTTGCCAGAATCTCTCTCAGGATCTGCACGTAGTGCCCGGCAATCCGATGGATCGTCTGCCTCGTGTAAAGTGCGACGGCATATTCAAATGAGAGTTTGAGACCGCTGTTGGTGCTCTGCGCCTCGAGCGTCAGGTCGAATTGGGAAACCTTGTGGGCGAAGTCCTGCGGTGTAACGTCGAGCCCGGTCAACGTAAGATCGGACTCGCGAATGTTGTTGTGTACAAACATGGTGTCGAATATCGGATTACGGCTAAGGTCGCGCGGAAGGGCCAAACGTTCGACCAGGGACTCGAATGGGTATTCCTGATTTTCAAAGGCTTCCAACGTGTGATCCCGCACGGCCTCGAGCAGTTCATCGAATCGCATCTCAAGATCGAGATGAAACCGTAGGGCCAGGGTCGACACAAACATGCCCATTATCGATTCGAGTTCGGCCTGTGGCCGTCCCGATGCGACCGTGCCAACGACAATGTCCGTCTCCTGACTGTACTGTGACAGTAGATAGACGTACGCGGAGAGGAGAGTCATATACAACGTTGCGCCGTGTTGTGCCGCGAGCGACTCCAGGCCGGAGCACTCGTCGTCGGAAAGAACATAACTCACCACGTCGCCGGCGTAGTCGCGAATCGGCGGCCGCGTAAAATCGGTCATCAAGTTCAACGCGGTGATCTCGCCCTCAAATCGCTTGAGCCAGTAGGCTTCCTGGGCACGAAACCGGTCGTGCCCCTGGCCCCTGTTCTGCCACACGGCATAGTCGCGATATTGCAGTGTCAGCGGTGCCAGTGGTTCTTCGTCATACAACGACCGCAGGTCGTCGAACATGATTTCGATCGAGATGCCGTCGACCACGATGTGGTGCGAATCGATCAACAACACATTTACCCGAGGCGCTAAACTGACCAGCGTAACCCGCAGGATCGGCGCGGTACCGAGATCGAACGGCCGAATACCCGTTGCCTTGATGTCGACCAGCTCGATGTCATTCGCACTGAGCCGTTCGATCTCGATCCGCGCCTCCGGCAAAACAACACGCACCGGTTTGCCGTCGATCATTCGAAATGCCGTGCGAAGCGCATCATGCCGCTGTACGAGGCACTGAAAAGCGCGCTCGAGGCGCGGAATGTTCAACACCCCCTCGATTCGGAATGCGAGGGGCATATTGTACGACAGATCGTCGGCGTTGAACTGATAGAGGACAAACAGACGTTTTTCGGCGGACGATAACGGGTAATGCTCCATCTTTGCGATCGGCGTGAGGGCATGGTAGACGGCATGTTCCCTGCCATCGATGAGTGCTGCCAGGTTTTCGATTGTCGGGTGCTGGAAAATATCGCTCAATGTGAGACGCGTATCGAAATCGCGGTGCACATGCGCGATGAATCGGATTGCCAGCAGTGAGTGCCCGCCCAGCTCAAAGAAATTGGATGTCCGGCCGATGCGCTCCGGCTCGGCGCCGAGTATCTCTGCCCAGATTGCCGCAAGTTGAATCTGAGCCGGGGTCTCCGGCGGGCGCCATGCAGACGTGTCGTCGACGTAGGCAGTCGGATCCGGCAGAGCCCGCCGATCGACTTTTCCGTTTGGCGTCAGCGGAAGCTGGTCGATCGCGATTACGACGGCGGGCACCATATATGGCGGCAGTTCGCTGCTCAGCCTGTTTTTCAGTTCGGTCACAACGCTTTCGTCGGTGACAATGACATAGCCGCAGAGCATGTGATCGCCGCGACCGTCGTCATGATTGATAACCACCGCGTCGACGACGTCGTCAAACAGGCGAAGCGCCGCCTCGATTTCGCCCAGCTCAATGCGATGGCCGCGAATCTTGACCTGAAAATCCAGTCTGCCCATAAATGCGACGGCGCCGTCGGAAAGCCATCGGGCGAGATCCCCCGTACGATAAATCCTGGCGCTTGTGGCGTACGGATTCGGAATAAACCGCTCGGCGGACAGGTCCGGACGGTTCAGGTAGCCACGCGCCAAACCATCGCCTGCAATGCACAACTCGCCAGGCAGGCCGACCGGCGACAGACGAATCCTCGAATCCAATATCTGCACCTGAGTATTGCCCACCGGCTGACCGATCGAGTCCGACACGTAGTCGCAATCCTGGCATAATGCATCGACAGTGGCCTCTGTCGGACCGTAATGATTGAACAATCTGTAACCGAGATCCAACGCCCGATTCTTCAGATCGCTTTCGAGCTTTTCGCCGCCGCAGATAACCGTGTCAAGACACGCGACCCGATCGTCCTCCGCAATCAACAGTTCACGCAGTGTAACCGGCACAAACTGCGCCAGAGATATGTAATGGCGGCGCAGGAACGAACGAAAACGATACGGATCGAGCAACTCACCTTTATCGCCGATCACAAGCGTCCCGTTTTGAAGGAGTGTGCCGAGAATTTCCTCGACGGAAACATCAAAGGAGAAATTCGTCATCTGTAACGCGTTGCACTCCGGACCGACATGGTACTTCGAACTGAACCAAGTCAGGATGTTCACCGCATTCCTGTGCGTGATCATCACACCTTTCGGTTTTCCGGTAGAACCAGAGGTATAGATGATATAGGCCAGATTCTGCGGACCGTGCAGGCGCGACGGCCCATGAGACGGGACGTAGTTTGCCGGATCATCGATGTCGACAACAACGCCTCCATATCCCACGTCTGAGCGCAGGTGCTGCTGGCTGATCAAGACCTTTGCGCCACTGTCATCGATGATGTAACGGATGCGGTCCGGGGGATAGTCCGGATCAACCGGAACGTAGGCGCCGCCGGCCTTCAGCACCGCCAGGATGGCGACACACATCTCGGGCGAACGCTCGATCAAAATTGCCACCGAGGTCTCCGCTGTCACGCCAAGATCGCGGAGATGCCGTGCAAGGCGACCGGCCCGCTCATTAACCTTGCAATAGGTGATTGACGAATGCCGATATCTAAGCGCCGCGTGGTCCGGCGTGCGCGCGACTGCCAGCTCAAACAGTCCGTCAAGCGTGCCATCATCGGCGTAGGGACTGGGCGGAGGCGTAAACTGTTTCAATACCAGCGCGCACTCGTCGTCGGACATGAGCCGGATATCGCCAAGAACCGTATCGGGAGCGAGCATCAACCGTTCGGCCAGGCGGACGAATGAGTCCGCGAACCGCTCGATCGTCGACCGCAGAAACAGGCTTGTGGCATATTCGAATGTCAAGCGTAGTCCCTGCGCGGCAGCAAGGACCTCAAGCGTGATATCAAACTGTGAGGTGCTCACGGGAAATGACCGCGGCGAGACCTCAAGGCCGTCGAGCGCAAAACCGTTCTCGCCGGTATTTTCGAGTACAAACATTGTATCAAACAGCGGGTTGCGGCTGGGGTCGCGGTGTTTAACAACTTTTTCAACCAGAAAATCAAACGGATAATGCTGGTTATCGAACGCATCCAGACAGTAACTACGCATTGATTCGAGCAGGTCGGTGAACGTTTGGTCCGATTGCAGCTGCACCCGCAGCGCCAAGGTGTTGACAAACATCCCGACGATGTCGTCGAGCGCGCTGTCCGGTCGCCCCGCGGCGACAGTGCCAACGACGAGATCGCTCTGGCGGCTGTAGCGTCCCAATAGTATCACGTAGATAGTGAACAAGGTGATGTAAAGGGTCGATTGTTTTTCGGCGCTGAACGCTTCGAGCTTACCCGCCAGCTCGCGCCCGGTCTTGACCACAACACGGTCACCGGCTGAACTACGAATCGCAGGTCGGGGAAAGTCGGTCGGCAGGTTGAGAAGCGGAAGTGACGCGGCGCCATCAAACTGTTGCAGCCAGAATGCCTGGGTCCGTGCGAATGCCGCGGTGGCATACTGCGATGCGACCCAGGCCGAGTAGTCACGAAACTGCAGAGGCAGGGGTTCCAGCATGGCGCCGTTGTAGCACGCAGCAAAATCCCTGAGAATGATATCAATGGACACACCGTCGGCAACGATATGATGCATGTCGATGAGAATAAGGTGCCGCGCCGCTGAAAACGTTGCGATCGTCATCCGCGCAACCGGTCCTTTTTCAAGATCGAACGAACGCACGAATGCGGAGATTATCGATTCCAGCTCTGCCTCGGGCGCGGTGATGCGACGAATATGGAATGGCAGTTTATCGTGGAACTTTTTCACCGGCTGGCCGTCGACCACCTCGAAATACGCACGCAGGGATTCATGACGGTCGAGCAACGCCTGAACGGCAAAACCGAGTCGGTCGAAGTCGGGTACGCCGTTGACAAAAAAGGCCAACGGCAGGTTGTATGACGTGTCCGCGATATCCATCTCATACAGCACGAATTGCCGATTCTCGGCGGGCGTGAGCTGATAAAAGGGACGGTGTGCCGTCGGCACCGGCCGACTGTATGCCTCCTCGGCCTGGGCATGATCGATGCGCGCGGCCTGGCGGCGTATCGTTCGATCTTCGAACAGGGTCCTCAGCGTCAACCGTACGTCGAATTCGCAGTGTACGCGGGACAGCAGCCGCCCGGCCAACAGGGAATGCCCGCCAAGATCGAAGAAGCTGTGCTCGGTGCCGACGACCTTCGCATTTACACCCAGAATCGACGCCCAAATCGCGAAGAGCCTGCGTTCCGTATCCGTCTCTGGCTCGCGCCGTGGCGTACTGGTTCCGATAAGCCCAAGTGGTTCCGGCAATGCGTTGCGGTCGATCTTGCGATTCGGCGTCAACGGTAGCTCGCCCAACCGCACGAAGTAGGAGGGCACCATATAATCCGGCAGCGACTCGAGCAGAAACGCACGTAGTGCCGCAGAAGACGCCGGTGAGTCGGAAATGTAGTAGGCGCAAAGATACCGGCTTCCGTCCGGCGCTTCGCGATCAACAACGGCATTCTCAAGTATCGAATCGTACGCGAGCAGACGACTTTCGATTTCGCCGAGTTCGATGCGGTAGCCTCGAATCTTTACCTGATGGTCAATGCGCCCCAGACACTCAAGGTTACCGTCGTGTCGCCACCGTGCCAGGTCGCCGGTACGGTAGATCTTCGCACCGGGTTTGAACGGATGATCAATAAATTTTTCGGCCGTGAGTTCCGGTCGATTCAGGTAGCCGCGGGCCAGGCCGTCTCCGGCAATCAACAATTCGCCGGTCACCCCTGGTGGAACCGGCCGCATGTGACTGTCCAACACCAGGACCTCGGTATTTGCGATCGGCTTGCCAACGGTGATATCACCATCGACAATCCGGGAGACCGTAGACCATACGGTGGTCTCCGTCGGCCCGTACATATTCCACAATTCGCTGCAGCGGGGCAGAAGTTCCAGTGCAAGGCCCGGTTTCATCGGTTCGCCGCCGCACAGTATCTTCATGTGCTTCGCTCCTTGCCAGCCGGCATCGAGCAACAGCCGCCACGTTGCCGGCGTCGCCTGCATGAGTGTGATACCTCGGGTTTCAATGCGTTCGATCAACGCGTCGCCGTCAAGACATTGGTCTCGACTGGCCACGACGACCGTAGCGCCGCGGATCAGCGGCAGGAAGATTTCAAGCACGTGGATATCGAACGACAGGGTCGTGACCGACAACAACAGGTCCGACTTGCAAAGCCCCGGGGCCACGGCCATGGACCACAAAAAGTTCACCGCATTAATATGCTGAATCTGCACACCCTTGGGCTTGCCGGTCGAACCGGAGGTATAGATAACATAGGCGAGATCGTCGGGTGCGCTTACCGGCTGAAGCGGTTTCGAGTCTTGGTCAAAATTCGACTCATCCTGAAGGTCGATCACAATACCGTCGAAGTCCACGGCATCCCGGAGTTGACGTTGCGTGAGTAGTATTCCGGCGCCACTGTCTTCGAGCATATAGGCAATCCGGTCCGCCGGGAAGCCGGGGTCGAGCGGCAAGTACGCACCGCCGGCTTTCAGGATCCCGAGTAAGCCGACGACCATGTCGGTCGACCGCTCCGTCATCAATCCGACGATGTCATCGGGTTTCACACCACGATTGCGCAGCGTTCGCGCCAGGCTGTTCGATTGCTCATCCAGAACGGCGTACGGCATCTCAAGATCACCGCAGACCAAAGCGATGCTTTCCGGTCGGTCCTGCGCTTGCTGTTCGAACAACGTGTGAAGCACGACGTCACGCGGGTAGTCGACTGCGGTATCGTTGAACGCGGTGAGGACCTGGTATTCCTCCTCGGGCGTGATCATGCGAATTCCACTGATGCGGATGCCGGGTCGACTTGAGATCTCGTCGAGTACCTGAAAGAAATGCGCGGCAAAGGTGCGAATGCGATCCTCTGCGAACCGGTCTCCGGCGTAACGAAAATTCAGAGTAACAACGCCCGGAGACTGTTCGACATGCAAAGCGAGATCGGCATCGAGATCGTCCGGAATAGCGGGAAGCGTCGAATGGCAGTAATAGCAGTTCGGTGTATCAAGGGATTGCGACACGGCGGCCGAGTCAGCCATATCATGTTCCGCCAGGCACGACACCGCCGCGGCGAGCGCTGCGATGTCGGGATCGTTTTCCAGTTCGAATAGAACCGCAGCGTCACGTAGCGTGTTCAAGACGCCAATCGGAACGCTGTAGCGCCCGCTGTGGCGCGACAGCAGAATACCAAATGCAATCAGGAATAGATCGTCGTCACCGACATGCAGCGAATCTGCAACACTGTTGCGGCGCCGACAGGCTCCGTCGGGAACGGAAAATGAGAGCCGCATGAGACGCGCCTGACTTGATACCTTGAAACGCGCGTTGTCACCAAAATTCAGGTGCGGTATGCCGTCGTCAGGACACCAGGTGCGAGCGACATTATCGGTGACTTCACGCATTGCTGACCTCCCGGTTTAGTTCTTCAGACGATGCCGTATACGGTCGCACAGCACGTGGATGATCGCTTGAGCAACCTCGATATGTTCGGTCATCAACTCGTACAAAGGCTCTTCATCGATCTCGAACAGCAGCGAATCTTGCACGGCGGTAATCGACGCTGTTCGCGGCTCCGGGTCGAGGGCTGCAAGTTCTCCGAAGACTTCGCGCTCGTCGAGCACGGCGATTTCCGCGCCGCCTTTGTGAACGCGCAATTTACCGTTCACAACGATGTACATCGACGTACCGATCTCGCCCTCAGTGATTATTTCGTCGCCTGCTTTAGCCTCGATCTCTTTCACGCGATACGACAATTCGGCCAGAGCGTCATCTGGAATATCTGAGAATATTTTTACCGTCTTTAGTATGATAACCTTTTCTATCGTCATCAACATGATCGTTTGTCTCCGGTCTGGTTCGGCCGACGTTGCGGGGATTCACGATGGCGGCCGAGTTGAATCATCAGTTGTCGTCAATAATATAGGTGGCTACGTCGACGAGGTGCACTGATTCGTCGTGCATCAAGTCCTTGAGATGCTCCTGGAGATCGTCCGGCTCCAGATTACGCAACGTCCACATCGCCGTTTCCCGCACCATTGACGAATTGTTAACGGACAGTCGTTGCAACACGGCCTTCTGATACTTTCGTTTCGGAAACTGCGCCATGACATAGAGGGCACAGCACACCGTCCACGAGGATACCCAGGTTTCATCACGATCGACAATATCCATCAGGCGATCATCGATTCCGAGGCGGGTCTGGGGAAAGTGAGGGTTGAGTTTCCGCAATCTCTGATCGGCATCAACATTTTCAAGCAACGGAAAGACCATCTCCTTGAGATCCTGCGATATGACATTTTCGATCACCTCCAGGGCCGTCGATTTCTTTTCGGTATTCTTGTTAAACAGATGATTCTTCGCATTCAAAATCGCATGTGCGGAAAAGATAAAGGACAGCAGGTACAGGATGCGTTCGACATTACGTTTTGCCTCGATCTCAAGCGCTCGGATGAGCAGCAATATCGCCGTGTCGTCCGTAATTGCCTGCGTTCGCGGTTTGGCCGTAACCGCTTCGGACACCTCTTCTTTTATCAGGCCGATAATACGCTCTATGCGTTTGTCGGCCTGGTGCGGCTCGCCGTCAAAACCGCATTGTTTCAATGCCTGCGCAACGACGCTGCGAACATCGTCATCCGGAAAGTGATCGTCCACCTTTTGGCTCACCGACGACTTCGCAGACGCCGACAGCTTCGAAATCGCACGCTTGCTCGACAAGTCCGCCTGGCAGGCAATCGCCCAAGCCGCATCATTGACCTCATCTTTGATCAACTGAATGACGGTGTCGCGCTCTGTGGTGCGCGCACGATACCCACATGACACCAGTCCGTGAAGTATCGTATGGCGCACCGATTCGCGCTCGTAGCCAATACGCTTCTTCAGCACGTCAACAGCCTCATCTCCACCGATTCTTCCGACGATATACATCAGCCTCGACTGGATTTCACCGGCCTGCGGCCGGTCGAATATCTCGTCGAGTTCGGTGATCGCGGTCGCACCGAACTCGATCAGACTGTGGGTGGCGGTGGCGCGAATCTCCGTCCTCTTAAGGGCAAGAATCAGTTGTGGCACGAGCCGCCGATTTTTCAATTTCCCGGCCGTTACCAATGCCGCTTTTCGAACGTCTATGTCCCTGTCGTTCAACAACTTCAATAACGGTCGATAGAAACTGGAAATGCCAATCTCACCGAATAATCGTGCCGCGAATGCCCGTTCCGAGGCAGATTCCGACTGCACCAGCCGCACCAGCGTCTCGCCTGCAGTCATCACACCCTCGATGCCCCCGCTGCGAATCAGACCGACAAGGGCGCCGGTTCTTACATCGTGATCGTCGTACTCCAGATATGGAGAAATGCGGTCGATCGTATCCGCTTCTTCATCGGCGAGGGACGCGAGCGCTCGAAGCGACTCGCCGAGCACTTCGGGCGATTCTTCTGTTTCAATCAGTTTCCTGACATAGACGAGAGCCTGACTGTGACCGCCCATTTCGAGCTTCCGCAACACTTCGCGACGTATCTTGGGAGACGGATGACTCAATAATTTCACATAGACATCGAACAACTTATCGTATTCGACCTGTTCGAGCAGATCAATACAGTAGAACACTTCTCCAGGATGATTGCTCTCGAGACCGCGCATCATGATCGACAACGTCGAATTGTCCTGGAGATTGAGCGAACTGAGATCCAGCTGACGCGAGGTCAACGCGTCGGTGAGCTTCGCGGTATACTCCTTCCGTATCATCACGTTGACGAAAAATCCCGAAATCAGGAAAACCGTCAACAGCCCGTATAACTGAATCGCATTGAAGGCCAGAAAACTGGTCAAGAACCACAGCAGTGCCCCGACCAGTCCGACCGCGATCGGCCCGACGATGCCATCGACCGCGGCCTTGGCCCAATCGCGCTGCCTGGCGGGCAGGGCTTGGTAGAGGATGAAGAACGCGGGGCCGCCAATCGTGTTCTCAAGGACCTCGAACATGAGCTTGCCGACCACGATCAACCAGAAGACCGCGGGTATCGTGCCGTAATTCATACCCAAAACGATGACAAATGCAGCGCAGATCAAGACAACGACGGAGCCGGATTGCAATCCGGTCAGCAAACCGAACCGGCTGATAAGAAACCCTGAAATGAAGGTCGAGCAGATAAGCTTGAGGATGCCGTTCAGCGATGCGAAGTGTCCCAGAAAACCGGCAATGACCTTGTCGTCCGTATAGTGGTCGTTGACCATCGTATAGAACGTGTTGTCCAGAAGAAAAAACTGAAATGTGCTGATAATAACGCCGGCGAACAACAGCAGAATGTAAAAATTCTTGAGGCTACCCCAGAATGATTGTTTTTCCTGCGTGCCGGCAAGAACAGCCGCCTGATCGTCTCTCTTTTCGGAGTCGACAATGTCGAGCTTTTCAGAATATACGGCGCTCTTGACAAGTACGATGCCAACGCAGGCGACAACACCGGCCATTGAAAAATACAACAGCTTGCTGACGTCGATGAATAACAGGATAATGCTTACGGAAAAACCGCCGGTAATCTCGGCAACCGCCATTCCCGTCGCGATCAAACCGAACAGCCGCTTGCTCTGACGAATATCAAACAGGAATCCGGCGAGCGACCAGAATTCGAGGGTGAGCGTCAGCATCAGCACCTCGTACCAAACCGGGAGCAGAAAATACAACCACTTCGACTGACTTACATGCAACGCGGCGGTGAGCGAAGCAAGTGCGAGCAGGAGAAACGCGTAATTCGCGATGATTCGCTTGCGGACGGAAAGCAAATCCTGCAGCTTCAGGTATAATAATGTGGCAAGGATACCAATGACCGAGATTCCCATGTACACCTTGCCAAGGGAATCGGCATTGAATTTGGAGAGAAACAGCGTGTACGCGGCAGTCTTGTAATAGACCGTCGCGACGCCCATGAAAAATGAATGGCACAGGAACAGCGAAACCAGGCGCCCCTCGCCGGATTCGATATTGAGGGCAGCTCCGATACGTTTTCCAAGAGTCATTGTGCCTTGACCAAAGTTGATTATCGCCTTGACCTTCAACGATGCTCGAAATGAACACTGTCACGCAACGGACGGCGTCGAAACGACCCGATATCAGATCTGAGATTGAAGTTTGTAAAGATCTCCTTATGGGCCGAGAAATCAAGTGCCAATAATAAATTCGACCGAATACTCTGCCCGTGCCGCTTCGCTACGAATAGACGAGTAAGAATATCGCCACAACTATTATTGACGTACCATCAGGTGCCCGCTTCCGTGTGCGCGCCTTGCTGTTTTTTCGGATAAGACAGTCGTTCCGAGCTGAGACTCCTCGTAGTTGAACTCAACAGGAAATCCGGTAGCTTTAATATTCGGAATATAGAGTGTGATGACCAACAACATATCCATGATAATACTAATGCGGCGATGCCACTCAGCGTCTGTTAAATCATCATTCACGAGCATCTTTCGTAGATGAATGCATCCATCCATCCCCCAGTCATGTCACAACGCAAAACGCTCTTAGGAATTAGTATAGTGATCGCAGCCGCGCTGGCAACGGCATATTGGCCGGTGAGGCACAATGCATTCGTCAACTTTGACGATGAGTCGTATATAACGGAAAATCAACACGTTCTGCATGGATTACGGGCCCGAAGCATACAATGGGCGTTTACGTCGAGTCACGCAGCGAACTGGCATCCACTAACATGGTTGTCCCACATGCTGGACTGTGAAGTATTCGGACTTGATTCTAGTGGCCATCATCTTTCAAGTGTCGTCATTCACATTGTCAATTCGATAATCTTATTACTTGTACTTTTCCGACTAACCGGCTCCGTTTGGGCAAGTGCGCTCACCGCCGCGATGTTTGCATTGCATCCCCTGCGCGTAGAGTCCGTGGCGTGGGCCGCAGAACGCAAAGATGTACTAAGCGGCTTTTTCGGTATAGTGACGATTGGTGCGTACATAGGCTACATACAGCAACCGACACGCGCCAGGTACGGCGTCATCCTTTTGGCATTCCTGCTTGGTCTAATGTCGAAACCGATGCTGGTAACCTTGCCATTTATTCTCATACTATTGGATTATTGGCCAATCGGCAGATTGAAAGGCGTACGTCACAGGCAGCGCACTGCAATCTGGCGGGGTATGTCGTCACAGACCCCGGCGAGAATTGCTATCGAAAAGTTACCGTTGCTGATCCTGGCGGCAATGTCTGCGGCCGTTACGTACATTGTACAACAGAAAGCCGGTGCTGTTGCTAAGATCGCGTCCCTGCCGTTGGACGAACGTCTCAGAAATGCCGTCGTGTCGTACGTTCGGTACGTGAAGAAGATTTTTTGGCCGACGGACCTGGCAGTGCTATACCCGATTGATACCCATACGTTATCGTCGGCGGCCGCTCCCGCAGCGGCGATCCTCTTGATAGCGATCTCGCTGTTGACGTTCAAGATGCGCGACAGATTTCCGTACCTGATCGTGGGATGGTTGTGGTTTCTCGGCTCGCTGATTCCGGTTATCGGATTGGTACAGGTGGGCGCGCAGGCCATGGCAGACCGCTACACATACCTGCCATGCATCGGTATACTTATGGCGCTCTCGTGGGGGCTTGCCGATCTGTCCGCGCGCTGGCCGACCAGCCGCAAATTCATCGCTTCTGCCGGCGTGGTCGCGGTCGTGATAATGACGCTGCTGACACGAAATCAGGTTCCATACTGGAAGAACACACAGACCTTGTTCAGCCACACACTGGAGGTGACCGAAAACAATTTTGTCGCCCACGACATACTAGGTATATCCTTATTTCGCGACGGCCGATTGGGAGAAGCTCTGCACCAGCATCAAAAAGCGCTTGAAATCAATCCGAACCACGCACAGGCGCACAGCAATATCGGCAATGTCTATTCGGAACGAGGTGATTATGACAAAGCAATCGAACATTATCTGCAGGCATTGCAGATTGATCCCAATTTTTCGGAAGCGAACCACAATCTTGGCTTGACGTGCCTGAAAACGGAAAGAATAGAGTCGGCAATTCACTGTTTTACCGCCGTGCTCCAACAACATCCGGATCACCTTGAGGCGCATCTGAATCTCGGATATGCATTCAGGAAATCAGGAAGATATGCGGACGCACTTGAGCATTTCAATCGTGCGATCGAGCTTAATCCCGACTCCGCTATCGGTCACACGCAGGCCGGCAACACCCTAGCAGCATACGGCGAAATTGAGGCGGCAGTGAAGAGCTACGAACGAGCGATTGCGCTCGCCCCTGACGCACCAGAACCGCCCAATGCCATCGCGTGGATTCGCGCCACACATCCGGACAAAAATCATCGGGACGGCGCGGCTGCCGTAGCGTTTGCAAAGAGAGCAAACGACCTCTCGGATGTTCAAAACCCCGCTATTCTCGACACATTAGCCGCTGCCTACGCGGAAACAGGACAGTTCAACCTGGCTGTAAGTACGGTGATCAGCGCGATTTCCCAGGCACGTTACCATCTTCCCGAAGAAACCGTAAACGAAATTCGCGGACGACTGGACTTGTACAAGCAAGGGAAGGTCTACCGTGACAACACGGGATTTCCGCAGCTCAAGGATCCAGCTCAATAAACGTCCGCGTTTATTCTGTATCATGAACCGATTTCTTCATGTTACGCAGTAAGCGCAACGAGTCGGCACGCCCGTCAAATGACTCTGATAATTTCAACGCCTGCCGTAACGCCAACGTCGCATCACCGTATTTTTTCGATTCGTACAATACTTTTCCAAGATGATACCATATTTCAGGACTCTCGCGTTGCAGATAGATCGAGCGCCTCAACATGTCCTCTGCATTAGTGAGATCGCCTCCGTGATAATATGCCCATCCCAAACTGTCGTTGATCACGCTACTGTTGGGAAATTGTCTCCGCACCGCTGATAAAATTCTGATCGCTTCAGTAACATTGCCGGGCTCGCCGGTAGCAAGAAGGATCATGCCCACATTGTTCGCGGTAACGGGATTGGGATTTTTTTGCAGCGCAGATTGGTACCATTTCAGTGCTGACGCCACCTCCCCGGTCCGATAATACAAATCACCCAGCTTACGGTCCACCTGAGCGGCTTGCGGATGACTTAGTGCCGTAGCCAAACCGGTTTCGATAGCCATCCCGTCATTCCCCAAATAATGCCATGCATCCAATTTTATCAGCAGCACATCCAGATCACTGGGATCGGACGCTAGAATCTCGTCGGCGATCTCGATAGCGCGCTCGAACCGTTCCTGGCCCATGTTGGCGTTAGCCAAGACCTTGAGTGCATGAATATCCGCCGGGGACCGCTCGACAATGTCCTGCACCGTTTCAATCGCAAATGAATACATTCCTTTTCTGTTGTAGATCTTGGCAAGCAGAATAGCGGAGTCGTAATGCTCGGGGAATTGCGAGGTCAGGTCGACGAGTAACTTCGACGCCTGATCTATATCATCATTTTTTACGAGCAACGCAATCTTTGAGAAGCGGACATCCGGATTGGCGGGAAATCTGAGTAATAACTGGTCGTAGAGTTGACTGGCGGCGTGCACATCGCCTGTCATCTCCTTCAGTTTGGCCTTCAACAGGTGCGCTTGAATGTTGTCAGGTTGCCTGGGCAGAACCCTGTTAAGTATTGCAGAACCGGCATCAAATTCACGCCGGGCAATGGCGACTGTCGCCAGCCCAACCTGTGCAGCGACCGACTCTGAATTTAATTCAAGCGATTGACGATAACAGCGCTCCGCTTCCTCCAACGCATTGAGCTTAAGATAGAGATCCCCAGCCTGGTCGAAGTAGTAGAAATGCGTTACCGGCATGGCGACAGCCTGATCCAGCGTCAAACGGGCATCGGTCACATTTTTTTCCCGAAAATGGCACTCTGCGACAATAAGGAGGGCGTCCGGCTCCGATGGATTCAAACGATGGGCCGTTTCGGCGAATCGGGCAGCCTGATACCATTGCCGCCCTTCCAGCGCCAACCGAGACAATTTCAGGTGGGCGTCACGCAAGGCCGGATCGACGTGAACCGCATGTTCAAAATGTTGTCGAGCTTCATCCGGACGCTCGAGCCGTAACAAGCATTCACCGATATTGTAATGCAAGCCGGCTGTACCCGTGTCGGACCGTTCAATTTCCTGATATACGGCAAGCGCGTCACGCCATCGGCCGGCAGCGAACATTCTGTCAGCACTGTCAAGCTGATTGGCGCTTATATGTTCCGGCGTCACAGCGGCTCTAGTACGAATCTCCGTCGCCGCAACCAGGATTCCAGACCAGACGAGCGTCAAGCCTGCACCTACCCCGAACAAGCGTAGCCACGATGGCTTCCAGCAGTCATGAAGGCGTTGCAGGTTGGCGCGGCAATAATTCACGCAGCTTCCTGGTTCCCGCACGTGGTCCGGACACAGGCAAGCAAACATTCGAGGATTGGCGAAGTACCGTCCAGGGAGGCACGCGTAATCGCCGTTTGGCAACATTTTGGTGAAGCAACCGAATATCCACTTCTTATCTGGGCGACTGCCAAGCGAACTCCGGATTGTAAAATACAGCAGCCAGATCAGACCGATCAGGTAATAAACTGTCAGCAAAATCAGGTCCAGAGGAAAACGTAAAATCTTAAAGAGTCGATTGAGCAATGTCATTGTCCTCATAAGTTTAGAAGAAATCCGAGTACTATGGATATAGCCATGCCGTGTAAACGTTCAAGGCTATCACCGTGACCACATTCGTTTCAGAATTAACAATTCGTGTCAGAAACGGAGATACACGATCGAGTTGATCCGCAACTGCAGGAGGGCGGGCAAGCTACAATCATCGTATGTTTCCAATCACAGCAGGTTGCTTGCGACTAATAGATCCGGTAAAGTACGGTTTATCAAATTTCCCGTCGACAGACCGACAATTCCCAGATGCGCACAGATGATTCGGTGCATTTGACGCAAAAAGCAACAAATACCGCGATTATATCCATGGTCAAATAACGCGTGGACGCAGCAGATTGACGTTCATCAATAGAATCCGTTAACGCGTTGGATACGGACATCTTATGGTTAATCCGGGAGCACTACGGCGCGACACGCCGCATCGACACCGAGCCGGAAGGGTGATCGGTCATCATGGGATTGAAATGGGTACGAGTAAGTATGCAAATGATGTGCGGCAGGCCTATCCTGCCGCAACAAATACAACCAAAATCACAAAATGGATCGTCATTCCACTTGCATTTGCAGCAATAATTGACTATATTGTTACCATTGCTGACCGCATGAAACCATCTGGGCGACTCACAGCCGGTTGCAGCGGCTGGCGATATGTGGCAGCAAAGTTTCGCAACCATTTGACTTTCATCATTGGTTGGTGTATCTTAATACCGTTGTTCGACCTTAAATTTTGATTTAATGAAAATCTGCTAATGTTGAGCGATATATCAAACTGACAAAAAAACACTCAGAAACCAGTCGGGAGACACTAAGAATGCGCAATAAAATACCTTTATCAAAATTAACATTCGGCGTAATTTGCTCATGCGCCCTGGGGTTGGCAGGAAACACCAGTCATGGACTGCTGATCGATTCGTTTTCCGGTCCATTCCAGTCCACGTCTACAACAGCAATAGAAGCGATAAGTAACGTGAAAAACGTCGCTACAAGTATTGTACTTGGCGGCCAGCGAGACACGCTCCTGGACCACACGGCGGGTAGTTTTAACGAAACGTCTTTCGAAATTAATTTCGATCCAGGTGGGACAAACACGGCAAGTCCACCACCAACCGGCTTTTACACGCACAGCAACAATCCTCCCAATGTAGAGGCGACAATGTTGTTTCAATGGGACGGTGTCGATGAAGCCACGACGCCACCGGCGGGCACCTCGCTTTCGCTTGACACAGATGGTCTTGGCGGTGTGGATATTACGGAAGGCGGTACGAATCTTGAGTTGGCAATGATTATTCTCGAGAAGGACTCGGTTCAGTTGGATTTCGACTTCACCATTTATGACATGGATGGTGATTTCGCCACCGAGTCATTAAGTCTGACGACGTCAATATCTTCCAGCACGCGGATCCCTATACTGTTGAGCGACTTCACAACCACAAACCCATTGCTTGATTTGAGCGATGTCGGCGCAATCACACTGTTTATCTCATCGCCAAGCGCAGCGTGGGATGTGACGATCGACGAAATTAACACCAGTGGCTTGGTACCTGAGCCCGGCACCTCTGCAATGTTCGGACTGGGCATATTTGGCTTGGCAGCGTACCGTCGACGGAAGCAGAATCAAATAAAAGGTTGATGGCGTAAAAAGACTTTACGATTTAATTCGTTTCTAAAAAATGCCCCCAAGGAAATTTCTTGGGGGCATTTTTTTTGTTACCGAGTTGTGGTACGGTACTCCGACACCGTCGAATCGTCGGTGAATCTCGTAATGCGACATAAATGATGAAGAATATGATTGCTATTGTGGTTGCTGTTGTGCTTGCGATCGGATGCGGAAACAATAAAAATGCTGCTTCAGAAGACCGCGGTCGCGCTCCTGACATGATGAAGCGAAAGCCGTCCGAGCCGCTAGCCGGCGCTGTTGTAATCGTTTTGGATACGGTTCGAGCCGACCATATGTCATGTTATGGACACACTCGACAAACTACTCCGGCGATAGACAAACTCGCTGCCAAAGGCATTCGCTTTGACCAGGCTATCAGTTTGGCGCCGTGGACTCTGCCAAGTATAGCTTCCATGCTATCCGGGTTACCACCGGATCTTGCCATGAATGACAAACGACGGCTGAAGAGATCGATTGTTCAAGAGATATCCCAAGCGGGCTACACTACATCCGGCATCACAGAAGGTGGATTCGTATCGAAATATTTTGGCATGGATATCGGTTTCAGCCATTATTATGAGGCAGAAGGTGCTGTTCGCTTGCGGCACGGAAACACGAAGGACGTCGAGCCGGATCGCAATGACGCCGGCGGCATCGAAACGACATTCGCCAAAGCAAAGGCCTGGTTATCAGACAACTACACAGAATCATTCATGCTGTTCATTCACACGTACGAAGCGCACACGCCGTACACCAATCATTACTTTACGGATGAACTCGCCCCAGGCCGGATTGGTCCGGTATTCAAAATTGAATATCTTGATGAGATTCGGAATGACCGACTGAAATTAGACGAGTCAGAAAGACATTACGTCGAAGCACTTTACGACGGCGACATACGCTCAACCGATCATTACGTCGAGGATTTTCTCGATTTTATGGCAGATCTCGGCTTGGATCAAAAGACACTTGTCGTTATTACGAGTGATCATGGAGAAGAGCTTGGTGATCACCATAGGAGATTCAGTTATGATCATGGCCACTCATTAAAGGATGACATGCTTCGGGTACCGCTGATCATTTATCACCCGACTGCCACCTATCATTCGAAAACAGTGGACGTACAGGTCGGGTTGCATCAGGTGTTACCTACGGTGGCTGAAATCCTCGAGGTACCGCTGCCGGATGAATTCGCACGCTTGAGTTTGTGCTCGGTCATGGATGGTGTTGGTGGCGTCGATCGACCGCTACTCAGTGGCGGGATTAAGGCGGGTCCCCAACGGTACAGTTTACGAAACAGTGGATATAAGTTTATCAAAGTTTTTGGCCCCCAAACCGAAGACCTCGATGTTCCTGACATCCAATTGTATAACCTGATTGAGGATCCTCACGAGTACAGCAATATTGCTGACGCTGAGCCCGCAATCGCGGACAAGATGTCTAGGCAACTTGAAAAAGCTGTTAATCAGCTAAAACAGAACGCACAGTCAATGCCTTCAACTGTGGAGGATGACGCCCTTTTGAATCGGCTCCGGTCGCTCGGCTATTTGAAGTAAATCAACATCATCGACCGGACAAGAATAATGAACATGTGCATGTAATACAGGTAAATGACAATGATCGCATACAAGATAAGAACCCTACAGAATGTGCTTCAGCACAGACTGTTTGCAATACTCATTTTTTCCCTATTCTCGGCCCAAATCGCCTCTGGTAACGAGGCCGGATCCAGCCCACATTCTGGTGAATTCGACCACATACACATAAATACCATAGCCGTTGAGGCCGAAATCTACATGCTACAGGGAAAGGGCGGGAATATTGGGGTATGCGTCGGTGAGGACGGCGTCTTCATGATCGATGATCAATTTGCCCCGTTGTCGACGAAGATTGTCGAAGCGCTTGCAGCGGTAAGCAATGCACCGATTCGATTCGTGATAAATACCCATTGGCATGCGGATCATACGGGTGGCAATATGAACTTTGCGGACAGCGGCGCCGTGATCGTGTCGCACGAGAACGTGCGCACCAGATTGGCAGCAGATCAGTTTATCGCCGCATTTCAGAAAACCGTGCCGGCGGCGCCGGCGGGTGCATTACCAATCATCACCTTCTCGAATTCGATGACATTCCACCTGAACGGCGAGGACATTCATGTATTCCATCTACCCTCTTCCCACACCGACGGCGACAGTGTCATCCACTTCAAAACGTCCAATGTGATTCATACTGGCGACATTTTTTTCAACGGCATGTATCCCTTCATCGATGGATCCACCGGCGGCTCTATCGATGGCGTGATCGCATCCCTGAATACGATCATCGCGTTGTGCAATGAACACACCAAGGTCATCCCCGGCCACGGTGAACTCGGCGACCGTACAGCGATAACTGCGTCGAGGGATATGCTCGTTGAAGTTAGGAAGCGCATACAATCGTACATTAACAACGGCAAGTCAAAGGATGAGACCGTCGCTGCAAAGCCGCTTTCAGATATAGAGCGTGCATGGACCAAGGGTTTTTTAAGCAGTGACCAGTTCACCGGTATCGTCTACGAACTGCTGAAGGAATAAATAGAACAATCCCGAAAGCAGGCATCATCTTCCGTAAGCAATCCCGGAATTTTGCGCAATTTTATGCAATTTCTTGTCAAGAGTTGCCAAAGGACACTGCATTCGTTTTGCCAGTTCGAGGTAAGAGGCATCATAGGCACTTAGACTATGTTCAACAGCTAATTTTATGATGTCTTTCATCACGCCGTTTGCATCCTGCGTTATCGGCAGGTTTGTGATTATCTTGATGTAATTCTCGATGTCGGCTTTTACGATTCGCTGTCTTCTAAAATTGCTCACGAGAACATTTGCCGCTTCCAAAAAGAAGATCGATGGTACAATTGCTTCAAGTTCCAATGATCCGAGTTTATCAAAAATTTGATCGGCTACGACACTTGTTTCGTCGGTTGCCGTTCCCGAAATTAAAATTGAACAATCAATAACAATCATCTTCGACCTTCGTTTTTCATTCTTGAGAGGTCGTCGACGCTAACGGCCAGCGGTGCCGTCTTAATCAGTGCACGTAATTCTGAATACAGTTTTGTTGCCTGAATTTTTCGCATGTCCACGGGGGCGGTAATTTGAGCGACAGCACGCCCTCTGTTAGTGATAATAAATTCCTCCCCGCTCTGCACCCGATGTATGAAGTGTGAAAAATGTTTCTTGGCTTCATAAATACCTATCTTAACCATAACAAATTCCTCCTGACTAGATTATATAACCAGACTATATCAAGTGATGCTAATAATCAAGCCGCAACGATAAAAATCACCGTAGTGAACCTTTGCGCCTTTACGTGAGACCATTTATGGGTAAACCTCAAAGCACCGGCTTCGTTGCACTGACAATACCATAGATTCCGATGTTCAGTTCGCGGACATAGTACTGATTTAATCCGGAAACAATACTGTCCAGCTGCAAACTCGACCGGAGACCGAGGCCGCAAAATATCCGTGCGACCGGTTTTAGAAACAGACTCGTAATGAATATCCGCCGGGAAGACGGAATGACGTTGTTGGTATGATGCCGAAACTGGACACCGGCGAATCCGGCATCGACAAGCAATCGCGTAAACGCGGCCTCGCTGAGCACATCGGGTACACCCCAGCCACGTCCCCAGTCCGCGACTAATTTCCGCTCTTCAGCAGTCTGAATTTCGCGTTGCAGAAAGGCATCTGCGATGACGATCCGCCCGCCGGGTTGCAAGATACGATACGATTCCTGAATCGTTAGCGCTTTGTCTTCGCTGCAACAGAGACTTTCGAGAAACCATACGACATCAAACGAACAGCTCTTGAATGCAGAACGCGAATAGTCGCCAAGGCACAGGTCGATTTTGCTTCCCAGCCCGTACCGGACGATAAGCCGCTGCGCTTTTTGAAGCTGTGCGTGGTTGATATTCATCCCGGTCACCCGCGCACCAACCTCACGCGCAATCCAGATACCACTGCCGGCAATTCCGCAACCCGCGTCCAGCACGGCGTCGTCGCAAGTAATCCTGACGGTTGCAGCCATTACCCGGTTCATATTGAGCACGGCATCGACATGACGGTGAGTCGTTTCATCGAAAAAGCCGCAATGGATCCCATGATGCCGGTCAAGAGCCCAGAGCCACTTATAGGCAGAGTGTATGTCGTTGTTATATTGAATCACTCTGAGCTGGTGCGGTGTCATTGTTGGAACCTTGGGTGACTGTCGGCGTTCTAAATTGACAGGGCGTGTTGCGCCGGGAATACGGCGGGCGGCCTCTCGATTTCGGGGAAAAATGAATCGATTCTGTCGTTTTTGCAGTCGACGTGTCCAAAATCCGACAGACTGCTATATTATCGCAAGTTAACCTGGAGCATTCATGATGAAAAAACTCGTCGGCGGCATATTAACATCTATTCTCGTATTCGGAAATGCCAATATGTCCGTGGCTGGTGACGATGAATGGCGAACGTTTGGTGAGGCGGCGGCGATCATGCTCGGTGTGCGGGCATTGACAGGTTGGGATCCGGTTGGCGATATTATCGACTATCCTCGTCATCGACTACGCCATCGTCATCGTCATACCGACTATCACTATGTGGCGCCCCATTATTACGAACAACGCAACTGCCGATCGAATCGCATCAGCGCCTATTCGCAATCCTACCATGTAACACCGTTCCGGCCGCAGCGATACAACAACGCCGAAAGAATTTCCTATCTTCGCGAGGAGCCTGATGACGACCCGGAGTATTCAGGGCTACCGCAAAGCCGAAAGACACAACCATCAGCAGAAACACCGTCACCAACCCGCCCTCCAGGTACCCATTCGAATATTGAGATATCGAAACGCGTTGAAGATGGTTTCGAAATCACAACGGAACGGATCTGGATCGCACCGCACTGGGAAAGCACCGTGATCGACGGCCACTGGCGCGGAAATACCTGGGTGGAAACGCACACCGAGAAGAAATGGGTGGAAGGCCAGTGGCAGGAACGCGAATCGAAATTGCCGGTTAAATAAGTATTCCGCCCGGCAGTTGTGTACCACTACCGGGGATGATGGTTTCTTGTCTGTCCGTACGTTGCACTCCGGGTGGACAAACAAGAATGTCTATCCTACTGCGAGCGCAGATGGCCTGGATAGTGGATCAGGCCAGACTGACGTGAGGTTCAGGAGAAAACCACGGATTTATTACCGTAGACAATGATCCTGTCTTCCAGATGCCATTTCACCGATCGCGCCAGCACGTTGCGTTCGATGTCCTGCCCCAGTTCCTTCAATTCCTTCACACTGGTCCGATGTGACACACGAATGACGTCCTGTTCGATAATCGGCCCCATATCCAATTCACTTGTCACATAATGAGCCGTAGCACCGATTAATTTTACCCCGCGATCATATGCTTGGCGATACGGGTTTGCCCCAATAAATGCAGGCAAGAAGGAATGATGAATGTTGATGATGCGATTGGGAAATGTGTTAACGAAATGTCCCGTCAGAATCTGCATGTATCGCGCCAGCACGACCAGATCTACCTTGTTCTTAAGTAATTCGATGGCCCTGGATTCTGCATCCGCTTTGGTCTCCGGCGTAACCGGTATATGGTGAAACGGAACCCCAAAGTTGCTTACAGCATCATTGAGGTCAGGATGATTGCTCACCACCATTGAAATTTCCGCAGGTAATTCACCGCGCGACCAGCGCCATAGCAATTCGAAAAGAACATGGTCATATTTCGAAACCATAATGGCGATACGCTTACGATCCGCGGCATAGCTGATGCGCCAGTCCATTTCATACCGTTCTGCGACAGCCTCAGCGAATGTCTTCTCCAGCAAGGGCCTGGCTATATCCAGACCAGGTGTCTGGAATTCCAGGCGCATGAAGAATGTACCACCTTCGGGATCGGTTGAATGTTGATCGAGTGACGTGATATTGGCGCCATGGTTATATAAAAAATTGGTCACGGCAGCGACAATTCCTGGTTTATCAGAACATGTAATCGACAGCCTCGCCGTTGTTCCCTGATCGTCCATAATCTTCCCGTCTTTATTTTAGCAAACTTAGAAATTCGGCTCTGGTCGAATGTCGTTTTCGAAAAGCACCCAGCATGCACGAGGTTGTCATCACGGAATTTTGTTTTTCGACACCTCGCATCATCATGCACAAATGCTGCGCCTCTATCACGACGCCAACGCCGATCGAATCAATGATGGACATGATGGTTTCCGCAATCTGCTTGGTCAACACTTCCTGGATCTGCAGACGACGGGCATAAAGATCAACGATACGCGGAATCTTCGATAATCCGATTACTCTACCCTGAGGGATATAGGCGACATGGCATTTGCCGATGAACGGAAGCATGTGATGTTCGCATAAAGAATACAGTTCTATATTCTTGACAACGACCATTTCATCCGTATCAGCTTCGAAAATAGCACCGTTTATGACTGCGTCGACACTTTGCGTGTACCCTTGGGTAAGATAGCGAAAAGCCTTTGCCGCGCGTATTGGTGTATCTCGTAATCCTTCCCGATCCAGATCTTCTCCGATATCCCTGATTATATTCCTGAAGTGTTGGTCCATAAAGATGCTTGCTGCCGAGATTTTAGGGATTGAGCGACCTTTTCCAACAGGTTCTGGTAATTGATGCCCGAGTGGATAACGGGACATACTGTGGGAAGGTAGATGTATGATCCGACAAATACAACATTGTCGGCAGAATTTCAGCGGCAACACATTTTCTCAAAAAAAGGCCCTCGACCTGCTTTAATGAATACAAATGTATGCTAATATATTGCTATGTGAATCCGTTCTCCGACCGGTTGTTATATCATATCCAAACTGCAGAATATTACCTGTTTCGAGGCATCGCGACTATGAAAAGAGGCCCCCGGGGAAAAACCCGATACGAGATCTTCGCATACGTTAAATCACGATTGAAAGAGGGAAATCCGCCAACAATACGGGAAGTTCAGGAAGCATTCCATTTAAAGTCGGTTCAAACCGCCAGGGTACATCTGAATACGCTGGTCAAAGAAAATAAGCTAATGAAAATTCCGGGTATTGCCCGTGGATATAGGCTTACCAAAGACAGGCATGCTGCGCAAGCCACATTCATTCCCGTTCTTGGTAATGTACATGCCGGAGATCTGAACCTGGCTTGTGAAGAGATCGAATGCTACATCCCTGTCAACCAGCAACATACAAACGTTGAACTGTTCGCTTTGAGAATCGAGGGCGACAGCATGATTGGTCAAGGAATTCTGCCTGGCGATACTGCAATCATCCGCAAACAGCCGTCCGCCGCTAAAGGCGATATCGTTGTGGTTCTGGTTGAAGGCGAAGCATCTATCAAGACATATGACACTGACAACGGCAAGATTGTACTTCGCCCTGAAAACCCGAAATATGATCCCATCTATCCGGATTCAGATCGCTATCGAATACTGGGTAAAGTTATTGAAATCAGGCGCTGCCTTGGCTGAGCCAATACGACTGTCCTGATGATGCAGTGGTCACAGAATAAGTATGAAAAATCCTGGTCGTTACGGGCTTTAGCCGGTTCACTGGTGGAACTTTCCTCACCCGGCAGCGGCTCTGCCATGACCTATGCGTGCAAACTGATTCTGGAGGCGCAGCAAAGTATGGAACCTACTGCCTGGATCATTGGCACACACTATCATGTGTACCCACCTGACCTGGCAGCAAGCGGCATTGACCTCGATAACCTGGTATTTATTCGAATGTCAAATATTCAAAACGCCAGCAGGTCGGCAGAAATTTTATTACAATCCGGTGCATTCGGCTTGGTTGTCATTGATGCACAGACCCTCCATCGCCTCAGAGAGGCTGTCCTTATGCGACTCTCCAGACTTACTGCACGACACCATTCCATACTGTTGCTCCTGACAGAAAAGCCCAGACACTCCCCTTCCCTGGGCACCTTTGTCTGTGTGCATGGTCATGCAGCAGAGTATGTGAGAACCGAAAAGGCTGTGTTTTCAAGTGAATGCACTATTCAAAAAGACAAACGTCGCGGACCCGGCTGGAACATACAGGCAACATCTCATGCGACAGACGGCTTGCATTAATGTTACCAAACTACCACTTCAAATTGTACTCAAGCGGGATCCGGCGCTGCAGACATTACCAGTAGCTATCATCGATCATGATCTCGTTTCAGGAAAGGTCATTCTTGGCAACTCGATCGCATTTCGAAACGGTGTACGACATGGAATGAAACTGAAGACAGCCCTGTCTTTGGTCGGCAACATAAGATTTGTAACATTGTCCTCCATACCAACAGCATCCGTCTGCAGAGACATCGCAAAACAACTAAGGGAGTACTCGTCTTTTGTAGAAACATCGCCGACACAACCCGGTCTTTTCTGGATGAATTCCGGCGGCATGAACTTACTGTTTGAGAACATGGAAGAATGGGCAAAAATGTGTTCCGGGGCCCTCTTTGCATCGTTACACCTGAGCCATACAATGATTGTTGGCTTCAATAGTTTTTATTGCTATGCTGTGGCTAAAAGCTTACAGTCACAATCCATCATTGTATTCAAGAACCCGGAAGAGGAACGGCGGCAGGCATGGCAATGTCCTGTCAACAAGCTAATCGATACATCTGAGATCCGCCTGCGTTTCAGTCAATTCGGCATAACGACACTTTCCGATTTCATCCAGTTGCCCGCACAGGGTATTCAGAATTGCTTTGGTTCTCAGGCTTACGAACTATATCAACTCGCGACCGGAAAACGAGAAAAATACATCTCACCCGATATCCTCAAACCAGACATCTCCAGAACCCATGAATTCGAATATCCCATTTTGAATCTTCAGAAGATCATGCCGCTCATCAGGTCCATGATGAGCGAATGTCTGGAGGAACTAAATAAAATCGGCTTGAAGGTCAGCACATACACAATCGATTGCTTCCATCAAAACGCAACTCGAATCACAACGGTAACGGTAAAACCGACAAACCCGACACTGGATGAAAAGCATCTGGAACACCTGCTGGAAGTAAACCTTCAATCGACCGTGATCAGCGCCGAAATTGAAGCTGTGCGAATAACAACTACAGGTCGTAAAGTAAATTTGGAACAACCCGCTCTCTTTAGAGAGGCCCTTGCACGGGACCTGTCAAAAGCAAGTAAGGCACTGGAATTAATCAATGCGGAATTCGGTGACAAATCCGTTTGCAAAGCCGAATTAGTGCCCGAAGTACTTCCGGAAAGGCGCTACCGCTGGACAGTACTGAAATACCTTGCAATAGCAAAACCGGCGAAGGATAAATCACAGAAACTCATACGCAGAATATTCAATAATATAGAACCGCTTTCTGCAAGCATTCAGAAAAACCTAGCGTTTGTATCCGGACCATTCGTAATCAGTGGCGGATGGATTCGATCGGAATTTGAACGTCACTACTATTTTGCCGAATCAATGCATGGTACACTTACATGGCTATACTTTGATTCAGTAAGAAAAAAATGGTTTCAACAGGGTGATCTCATTTAACAATGGATGATTTTCTTTATCGTGGCGTTTTACCACAGCACCAGATACGATTCGGCTATTGTCTGACAACGGCCGCAACCAATGACGCAATCCTGGCACATGGCTGCGATCCCGTAGCCGGACACGTTTTGGGGCGCGCGTTGTCAGCCGCTATCCTTACGTCCATCCTACTCCAGGATGATGAGCGCTACACCTTACGCTGGAATTACAACGGCGATCTCAACTCGATCGTCGTTGATGTCGGCGCAGATGCGGATGCGAGAGGATTCGTGGCACCAGTCAACCTGATGCTCAATGCCGTCGATACAAGTGCCGTGTACGGTGACACCGGCCGTATCGCGCTTATAAAATCCACCAGCAGCGGCGTCCTATCATCGGGCGTAACCGAGGCACGGCTGCTGGATGTGATTGACGACTTAACTATGTACTTTGCCGAGAGTGACCAGATCGAAACGGCCATGGTCGTTTTGATCGGTTTCAATAGTGATCCAGAGAAACCGGTGAAGCTCTGTCAGGGGATGATACTGCAGGCCATGCCCGACTGTGACTTATCCGTATTCGAAATGGTCCGTCAACGACTTTCTTCCGATGCGGTACGACAACGACTCGCCTGCGAGCCAACACACGACAACTACGTAGAATGTATATTCGAGGCATTGCTTCCTCCAGGCGAGCACACTGCCCCCATACTTCACGCCTGCAATTCGCCGGCATTCCGCTGTCAATGCTCGCAGGAAAAAATCATGCAAGTGTCATCACTGCTGGACAACGACGATCTCAAATCCATCGTTTCCAAAGGCGAATCACTGCATATCCAATGTCAATTTTGCGCGCGCCGATACAGCATCACCGCCTCCGATCTTGCATCGTTGTTATGATAACTCCCGACAACGCTCGGCTTCGCTACAGAATACGGTCACAGCTCTGTCATATATTTCCTGGGCATGGGCCGGTGAATCGCCCACGGCGGTCATGCCAAATCTACCAAGTTCACCCACCGCACTGATCATGTGCAACACGATCCCGACTTGCCGACTTTGATCAAAATGCAACCGGTGGCGCGCGACAATATCGAATATGTCTTCCGGTGTAAACAACCGATACGACTCGGACTTCACCGCATCCGTAGCAACAAAAAACTTCTCCTTGCCACCCGGCTCAGTAAATCGTGCACACTCCGGGTCATATGTGCCGTCAGTGAGGAATTGAAGCGTCAAAAAAGGATGTGTCGTACCACCCTTACGCAGATTGATCTCTATTGCATATGCCTTCCACGGGGTGTCATGGTTTCTGACCACCACAAAATCAACTGCGAATCGGCCAAGAACACCTTCGTCCATAAGCCGGTCGCCGATCTTGCGCGCCTCAGCGGTAATCAGGGCGGCATAACCATCATCTGCCGGAAATCTGCACCCCATATACGTTTGGCCGCCGACGCCCCCCAGGATCTGGTCGTGCGTTGATAACACCTCGACGTCACCCAGAGGCGTAATGCGCATTTGCACACTTGGACTTTCGAAGTGCCTACCGGTAATCGCCTCTTCAACAACCCCGTGATGCGCCTGCAGCCGGTTAATGTAATCATCGAAACTCGTGCCCGCAGCCTCAAATACCATGCTTCGCACCTGGCATTCCACAACCTCACGATCAACATCCGAACCGGTCAACACCATATGCCCCAAGTCGACCGTGGCATTCCCGTCACCGGAAACACCCTCATTGAGCTTCACCAGTATCTTGTCGATCGTCGGCTGTCGCGTCTTCAACACGATGACAGCATCGATCAGCGTTTCCAGCGATGAAATATTCTCGATCCCATCCGGACACGACACGACTTCCTCGATGAATACGCGGCGACCGCCCGTTTTCGTACCGAAGTGAAAGTGCTTTGGATCCGCTGCGTACATCGGAATTCGCAATGTCACCGCCAGGTCACGCTCCAGTTCCGTCGTATTGAACGGTACCATGTGTGCCCGGTCAAGATCGACGATCAACGATCGGATATGTGCCAGCAACCGCGGCCTGTCGAGCAACTTACGGGTGAGCGGCTGCGGCGATCCGTCAAGCGGCGTTACCAGAAACAAGCGCTTTCTGGCGTGACTTGCGATAACACCAGGAAGCAGGTGGAGATAATAGTCGACGATCAATGGATGAATCTGCTGCGACGTCACATATATAAGCCGCGCACGTGGCTGCCGCAGGAGAAAGAGAAGAAAAAGAAACCGCTCTTCATAGGCTTGCAACAACGCGCCTTCCAGGGGATAATCGACGGTCAATGACGGCACAACGACAATGGTTTGTTCGTCGTCGTTCAATGCCTTTATGGATCGCCACAACGGCGCCAGTTTCGACTGTATTGTGTCGAATTCCAGGTTCGGCAATTCCCCGTTGTTGATATCCATCACACACCTCCGCTTATCTGTGAATATAGGCTCTGTACTTGCGTCATGTTATACTCTGTTAATAATGTCGCTGAATCTCTGATTTCGCGGCAGCCAGGTACCATAGGCCACCGCCATGCGTGATCTGAGTAAGCACCTTTTCGGTTCAATGTCTATGCTGCAGACCTTTTCTGACAGGGTCACACTACGCACCTGCAAGACGACATCGCACGTTTGGCACAAGTCCGGTTGTGTGTCGACCGGGTTGATTATCTTATTTCGTAAAATAGTGTAATCGCATGCGGCATAAGACCCGATGCCGCCTAATCTATGGATCCAACACGAAAATGTCTACCAGGGACGTTCGTTCCATTTCCGAAATTCCAGCCAGATAGACCATTGATCCATGACCTGTCGCCTGTTATTCTCCATTGCACGTTACTTTGAGTACGGTGGCCTCCAGCGCGACATGCTCAATATCGCTGCAGAATGCACCCGGCGCGGGCATGATGTTGACATTCTCACTGGAGCGTGGGTTGGAGCAACCCCGGCATCCGTCCGAGTGACGATCGTTCCTTTACGTGCAATCTCAAACTTCGGCAAAAACAATCGTCTCGCGGAAGCAGTGCGATGCCGTCTGCGGCAACGCACATACGACTGCTCCGTGGGTTTCAATAAAATTTCCGGACTCGATATCTATTACGCCGGCGACACGTGTCTGGCCGAAAAGTGGCGCCTGACCAAATCGAAAGCAGTAAGGCGTTTACCGCGATACGCGCATTTTCTAAAGCAGGAAAGAGATGTTTTTGCGCATGGCGGCACAACAGAAATACTGTTGATCGCACATCAGGAAAAGGACCGGTTCATTCAGCACTATGGTACGGAGGCATCACGGTTCCACCTGCTCCCGCCGGGTATCAACCGGGATCGCCTCCGCGACAGGTTGCTTAGCGAGAGCGACAAGCTGAAGATCCGCGGTGAACTCGGCGTATCACCGGATGACACGATGATACTGATGGTCGGGTCCGGGTTCCGCACCAAGGGCATTGACCGATCACTCCGGGCGCTCCATTCACTCCGGGAACCATTGCGGTCCCGCTGCAAACTTGTGATTGCGGGCAAAGGCAAAGCGCGGCCGCTACAGATTTTGGCTAGAAAGCTCGGAATATCAGGTAACGTCATCTTCACCGGCGCCAGAGATGATGTAGGCCGTCTTTACCAGACGGCGGATATTCTGCTACACCCTGCGTACAGCGAAAATACAGGTACTGCTCTGCTCGAAGCGATGGTCTGTGGATTACCGGTTCTTACAACCGCGAATTGCGGTTATGCACGCCATGTCGAAGACGCAGATGCAGGGATCGTGTGTCCACAACCGTTTTCACAAAAGCATCTGGATCGTTCACTACTGGAGATGCTCACGTGCGGCCGTGCAGACGAGTGGCGCAGAAATGCCGATTCATATTGCCGCGAAACCGACATTTACAGTCTCTTCAACCACGCTGCGGATGCCATCATCGCGCGGGCTGAACGCAACAAGGAAGAAAGATGAACGTAACGTCCTGCCTGCAGACGGCCTCTCGGTGCACGTGACTCGTAGTTAGAGCGCGGTTTCGATTTGGTTGCTGCCTCTGAAAAACGACTCAAACCGTACCTTCTCAGGACCGTGATCCATGGTCTTCAGCAACAATCCCATCTCCGAAACCATATCCGGGTGACCGCTCAAGTATACAGACCAGCCCGAGAGATCACCGACTTGCTCCAGTGCGACCACACTTGCACGCCCTGCAGTCAAGCCTTCCCCGGCAGCATTCCCCGATACGCATGGGGTGTAGTTAACATTTCCATTCCCGGCCGCCAGTTCGTTCAACTCTTCGACGAGATACAAATCTTCCTTGCTTCGTACACCATGAAACAAATGTATCAGGCCGCTGTGCTTCCTGGCGATAGCGTCATGAACCACCCCATACAACGTGGCGAGACCGGCGCCGGTTCCAACAAGCAGAAGATTGCGATCTAACTCCGTTTCTTCGTAGTGACACTCGCCGAAAGGTTCCCCCAACTCAACGGTATCACCAACATTTAATTCATCATGGATCCAATTGCTCATGCTGCCGTCTTTTATTCGGCGGACATGGATCTCGATCGTGTCGTTCTGCTCTGCCGGCCCCGCAATGGCATAGGACCGGACGAGCTTGAACCCCCGGTACAGATTAACGTTCTGCCCCGGTTTATACTGAAACGGCATCCAGCGCTGCAGTGTCAGCCGCATCACATTGGAAGTCAGTTTCTCCTTGCCAACGACTTCCGCGACCGTTCGCTTCAGGACACTTTGATCCGGCAACGCGATCTCAAGATCATTTTCGGGAACACATACGCACGCAAGAAAGTAATTCTGATCCTGCAATTCATTACGGATCCCGCCCTGAGACCGCGGGGGAACGTCGCCCGTGACCGCACGCATCAGGCAACTCTGGCAACCACCGCCACGACAGGCGTTTGGCACAGACACGCCGTTACGCTTCAGGCAGTCGAGGACGCTTTCCGAAGAATACAAAAAGTACGTTCGGTATTGGTATGTTATGCGAATCATAGCAAGGCGGTGTACGAGGTGTGGGGTTCTCTATATTGTATAATGATAGCGGTAGTCGTCAAGTTAATTAGCGGACAATCCGGCTTGAATTTGCTGAATGCTGCCAAAATAGTATTGTTTGCTCTTCATGCGTACATTGTGGCGTCCAAACCTCTAGTGACAAGCACCTTTATCACATTGCGATGAATCGAAAACCACGCATTCTAATTATCGACGGGAATTCCGAACACCGGTGCGAACTCCAATCCATACTAGAGACATCCGAATATGAGTTAATCGAGACCGCTCAGGCAAACGATGCATTCGCCTTATTGAACCGCGATGATCACATTGACATTGTCATCACCAATGTGAACATGCCGGGGTTCCAGGGCAATGAGTTCGTTAAAGTGATCAAGACGTATGATCACAGTATTCCGGTGATCATCATTTCTGACAAGAAGCGATTGCTGGCGTTTCGCCAATGCGCGGATGTCGGCGGCGACGACTACATCACGCTGCCATTCAAGCCCAAACGCGTTGTCGAAGTCGTCGAGCGAACGGTAAAGCAATACCAGGACCAGAAAAAATCAGGCTACGGTCGTGGAGAGTCACCGGATCATGACGCAATTGCCGGTTACGATCTCAAGTACGTTATTGGAAAGGGCGCCATGGGCGTTGTATACCTCGCCGAGAAACGCGACGACGATACTCTCAATCAATATGCCCTTAAACTGCTTAAACCGGTTTCAACAAATAACGAAGCCAAGCAACGCGAAATTCTCGAGCGCTTCCTGCGCGAAGCAGAGACTGCCGCGACATTGCATCACCCGAACATCGTTCGGATCATCGATTTTGGCCTGCACGAGGAGGAGTTGCTGCCATACATCGTCATGGAATATGTGGACGGCAAGTCGCTGCGCCGCTACATCGACCGGACCTTCACCCTGAATATTCTTCAAAAGACGTTGATCCTCAAACAAATCGCCGACGCGTTGTCGGACATTCACGAAAATGGAATTTCGCATCGCGACCTGAAGCCAGAAAACATCATGATCGATGGAGAACTGAATGTAAAGGTTTCCGACTTCGGTTTTGCCCGCCAGCCCAATTCGGAATTGACGCAAACCATCGACATTATGGGAACGCCATGCTATATGGCGCCGGAGTCCTATTCCTCGGCTCGGGTCGACTACCGCGCAGACCTCTTCTCGCTTGGCGTGGTAGCGTACGAACTGTATCTGGAACAGAAGCCGTTCGTCGCCAGCCGCTTGACACACCTCAAGACGATCATCCAGAACGACCCTCCCCACGGTCCACGCCGCCTGCATCCGGGGTTTTCATTGGAGCTGCAGGGGGTTCTTGCCAAACTGCTGAAGAAGGATCGAAACGCCCGCTACGATTCTGCCGCCACCGTGTCCAGAGATCTCCAGCGTTTTGTCATTAACGCGTCCAAACTGGGAAAAACGGAAATTATCGAAATATCAGAAAGTGATATACTTAAATCGTCCCAGGATAATACCCGCGAAGCCGACGAAGAGTACCACGATCACCCCGACTGGAAGTAAATGAAAAAGGCCGCACGTCCCGACAGATCCGGGCCGGTAATCGTTACCGTCGGCGATGAACTGGTGTTCGGCGAACAGGCTAACGACAACCAGACGTGGCTTCTGCAGCTATTCACCAACGCCGGATCGCCGCCGGTGGCCGCCTTGAGCCTGCCCGATATTACAGGCACAATCGGCACCTGGCTTCAGCACGTGTCGTGTACCAACTCGGGACCCGTGATCGTTTCCGGGGGTATTGGCGGAACACACGACGACTGCACGCGCGCAGGGATCGCGGCTGCGCTGGAGGTGCCGCTCGTTGTCCACGACGAATGTTTCGCCATCCTGGCGCAACAATACGGCGCAAGATTTAACGCACAACGGCAACGGATGGCGGCGTTGCCCCAAGGCGCTGCGCTCATACCGAATCCACACGGTGCGCCGGGATTCCAAATTCACAACATCCATGCCTTCCCCGGCTTCCCCAGCATGTTAAGACCGATGATAGTCGCACATTTTGCTGACCTGCTGAAACGCGGGACGCACACGAAACGTATCGTAAAGTCCTATGACCTGCCGGTGTCCGAGGGCGACATTGCGCAGGTAATAGAAACCTTTTCCTGCGATCACCCGGAATGCACGACAGGCATCTACCCGAGTGATACACAGCGCGGTCGGAAAGTCACTGTGCGTGTACGTTGCGATGCCTCGCACCATGAGGCGGCAAGTCGCTTCGAGCAGTTAATTCAGCCGTACATAGATGACGGCGGCCGCGTCTGACAGCTACGATATCGTCGCGCTTTGGTAAACAAAGTTCAACCTCTCACAATGTGTTTGTAACCATTGACGTTTGAACTAGGTTTCGTAAAACGTAACCAAAGGTGTACAAACCGCACCGGTTACTCTCACTATGAAACGACAAGCCAAAACGTTGTTTTTTCTCGGCGCCTTCGTAATCGCGGCGGCATCTCGAACGTCGCACGCAAACAAGACACCAAGCGCACTACCGGCCTCACCCGCAGCCCAAACCGCTGCGTTCACCCAGGCATTGGCGCTCTATGACGCCGGCGATCTGGTTCGAGCGGCGGAGGCATTGACCGCGAATGTTCGACGCGCCGACGCATCCGGCAACCACGCCCACGCGATACGAGCCAGAGCCATACTCGCAGAAACCTACGCGATGGCGGGACATTACAAGCTCGCCACTTACGTACTCGAATCCGGCTTCGAGCGCGCACGGTCCGAAAACAGCACCCAATACATTGCGGAACTGGAAGCCGCGGCCGGCAACGTCTGTATGCTGACACGCGACGCAAACCGTTCACGCGCCTACCTGGACAAAGCGCTTGTCGCCGCAGAAAGCGAGGGCGACGAGATGCTCCTCGCGACTATTCAGATCAATCTCGGTAATCTTCTGTTGGCGCGTCAGGAATTTGCGGCTGCCGAAATAGCGTACCAATCCGCTCACGAGCGTGCGGACCGTCTCGGCCACACCGGCGTGGCGTCGAAAAGCCTGGCGAATCTGGCGCGCTGCCGCCTGGCATCAGGCGATATGACGGGCGCCGAAGAGGCCAACCGCAGAGCGGCCCGCATTCTGGTCGACAGCCCGGGTTCGCATAACACCTGCATCGTCCAGATCCTGGTAGGGCACACATTCGCACTACTCGCGGCACACCTCGCCGATCGCGCCGACACCTTCCTGTCAGATAGTCGCCTCGCCTGCAACGCAGCCGCGGCGATGGCAACGCGCTTGCAAGACCGGACGGCGCTCTGTTATGCGCTCGGCAATCTGGGATACGCCCACGAGCAACAGGGTGATGTCGACACCGCCGTCTCGATTACCCGCCGCGCGGCTTTCATCGCTCAGGAAGAACAATTGCCGGACGCCCTGTACCGCTGGCAGTGGCAGCTCGGGCGACTGTTTCGGGAGCAGACAAAAATCGACCAGGCAGAACAGGTTCTCAGTCAGGCCGTGGCCACACTGCAAACGATTCGCCACGACGTCGCAATTCGATACGGCAATGCCAATCTGCATTCGTCGTTTCGCCAGGCCGTCGGCGACCTTTATCTTGACCTGGCCGACGTCCGCTTGCAACAATCGGACTATGCCGCCACGCCCGAGGCGGCCACGCGCAAACGGCTCGATGCCCGGGATACGATCGAACAACTGCGCGCGGCCGAACTCGACGATTACTTCCAGGACGATTGCGTCAATATCGCCAGAAGCCACGTCAGACCGGCCGACACCGTTCAGGACGGATCCGCCGTGGTCTATATCATTCCATTACGCGACCGCATCGAATTTATCGTTACCCTGCCGTCAGGACTGAAGCGGTTTACGCAACAAGTGACCTCCATCGAATTGACCCGAACGGTTCGCGATTACCGCCGCTTTCTGCAGCGCCGTACGACCCGCGAATACATGCGGCCGGCCCAAACGCTGCATAAATGGTTGATCGACCCGATCGAATCCGCAGTGGCCGCCGAGAATGTACGCACATTGGTATTTGTCCCCTACGGCGCATTGCTCACAGTGCCATTCTCCGCTCTCCACGACGGCGACGCGTTCCTGATCGCCAAGTATGCCGTAGCCATTATTCCTGGACTAAGCCTTATGGACCCTACACCTATCGAGTCCGCACCTATGCGCATACTCAAGTGCGGTCTTTCCGAGGGTGTTCAGGGTTTTCCGCCCTTACCCTTCGTCTCCACCGAATTAAACAATATTCAGGAGATTTTCAGTGATGGTAAGGTATTGCAGGACCAGGCCTTCGTCGACAGCCATCTCACAAAGGCGTTTGCGGAAACGCCATACTCGATCGTGCACATCGCCACACACGGAGAGTTTGGCCGCGACGCACGGGATACATTTCTCCTGACATATGACGATCGGCTGGATCTCAACCGCCTCGAAAGCCTGTTGCGTCCGAATGCCTACCGCGGCCAACCGGTCGAACTCCTCACGCTCAGCGCCTGCCAGACCGCCGCGGGCGACGATCGCGCAGCGCTAGGTCTCGCCGGCGTCGCGTTCAAGGCAGGCGCCCGCAGTGTACTCGCGACACTCTGGTATATAAACGACGAGGCCGCCTCGATACTAATCCGCGATTTCTACCAGCGGCTCAGTACACGCTCCGCCGGCAGCAAAGTCGAAGCCCTGCGACAGAGCCAACTCGCCCTGCTCCAGGATCTACGCTACCGACACCCCTGTTACTGGTCACCATACCTCATGATTGGAAACTGGTTATGACGCCGCCAAAACACGGTACAGCGAATTTTTCACGGCGACGAACACGACACTATCGCATCGCAGCTACGTTGCCGGCCCTCGCCGGCATGCTCTTCGGAGCGCCCAACGCCCACAGCCAGATCTCGCTGGACGGCACAGTTGGTCCTGCCAGGGCATTATCAGGACCCGACTACAGCATTTCCGAATCGATGGGTACAACGGTCGGGAACAATCTGTTTCACAGCTTCGGCGAGTTCAACGTCCATACCGGCGAGTCCGCAACGTTCACCGGACCACCGGCCATTGCCAGGGTGTTGTCCCGCGTGACCGGCGGCAACGCATCCACCATCGACGGCATGATCCGGTCCACCATCCCCGGCGCTGATTTCTACCTCCTCAATCCTGCAGGCGTCCTCTTCGGCGCCAATGCGTCGCTCGACGTCGACGGCGCCTTTGCAGTGACGACGGCCGACACGATCAACCTCGACGATGGCGGCAGTTTCAACGCCCTCGCCCCGCAGGAGTCGCTCCTGTCGTCAGCCGCGCCTGCCACCTTCGGGTTCCTCACGGAGAATCCTGCAGCATTCTTCGCCGATGCCGGCGATATCGCGTCGAAAGACGCTCAATCAATAACCGTTGTGGCCGGCGATATCCACATCGCCGGCGGCCGATGGCAAACCGGCGGCGGGCAGGTCAACCTGATAAGTGTGGCATCCGACGGCGCCGTCGAAACCAGCGCTGTGAATGGCCCGGAGCCGAATGGCTTCACCCGTCTCGGCAGCATCTCGATCACCGACCGGGCCGCAGTTATCGCCGATGGCGATCGCGGCGGCAGCATCCGTATTCGATCCCGGGATCTTATCATCGACGATGCCGTGATCCGCTCAACGACACACGGCGCACTCGACGGCGGAGCGATTGATATTGCGCTCACCGGCATCCTTACGGTCGCGACCAACGGGATGATATCAACCGCCACCGACGGCACCGGCAACGGCGGCGACATTCTCATATCAATCACACCGCCGGCCCCCACCGGCATCACTATGCCTCCAACGGTGGCTGCGGTCATCGACGACATCAACGTGACACTCGATATCACCCACACCTTCGACGGCGACCTGGAAACGGTACTCGAAAGCCCGGACGGAACCCGCGTGGTTCTCTTCGCAGGCGTCGGAGCCGGTGGCCAGAACTTCACCGACACCACGCTCGACGATAGCGCCGATACACGTATCGGAGATAATCCGGCGCCGTTTTCCGGCGTGTTTCGTCCACAGGAACCACTGACTGCGCTTAACGGCGAAAATCCGGCCGGCTCGTGGACCCTTGAGATCACGGATACCGCGTTTCAAGACACCGGCACGCTCAACACCTGGTCGCTCGACATAAACGGCGTCGAGGTTGAATCCACAGACGTGCCGGCAGCGATTCTCGACAATGCCACGGTAACATCCAGCCTCAACGTAGTCGTCACGACGGGCCCGCAGCCCGGATCGTTGCGCATCGCCGACGGCGGCGTTATCTCGACCACAACCACCGGCCCCGGTTCCGGCGGTGCGATCCGTATCGCGGCGCCATCAATCATATTGGACGGCGGCGACATCCGCAGCACATCCGAGGGCATGGGCCGCACCGGGGACGTCACGATCGATGCCCAACATCTCATCGTCGAGAATGCCGGGGAGATCGCCGCCCGGATCGCCGCATTACAACCGGGCTTCACCGGCGGTGCGATCGACATTGTCGCCGAGGATATCGAAATCCGGTCCGGCGGCGCACTGCGGGTAAATACCACAGGACGCGAGGCCGACGGAAACGCTATTGTTATTCAGGCAGATAACCTTACCGTCAACAACGCGACCATCGTATCCGAAACCTTTAATGACCTCAACGGCGGCCATATCCAGATCCATCTGACCGCCGCACTGCTCGCCGCCGAAAACGGGGTCATCGCGACCGAAACAACCGGCAACGGCGACGGCGGCGATATTGTGGTGACAACAGGTTCAGATATAATGCCTGCGCCCGGCATGTCGGCGATTATCAGCGACGTTGACATCACGTTCGATATTACCCATACCTTCGACAGCGATCTGGTTGCGGAACTGGTGAGCCCAGCCGGTACGAGAGCGCAGTTGTTCGCCGGTGTAGGCGGCAACGGCCAAAACTTTTCCGGCACAACCCTGGACGACAACGCCGCCACAGCGATTGCCCTCGGTGATCCGCCGTTCTCCGGTACGTTCCAGCCGGATACGTCTCTCGCGATATTCAACGGCGAGGAGCAAAACGGTGTCTGGACCCTCGAGGTCACTGATTTCGCTGCCGGCGATCAGGGGACACTCAACGAATGGTCACTGATCGTAAATGGCGACGAGACGCTGTCCACCGACGTCCCGCAGCAGATAAACGACGGCTTCACGACCGCTTCAACACTCACGATCGTGACCTCGTCCGGATCGCGCTCCGGACGAATCGAGGTGGCCCAGGGCCAAATAGGAACCGCTACGTTCGGTACGGGACATGCCGGCGACATTCGCATCGAAACAGGGCGACTGCACATCTCCGGCAACAGCGCATCGATAGCGTCAACAAGTGCAATCCCGAACGGCGGCGACGCCGGAGCGATTTCTTTTACAACCGGCGAGCTATTGCTCACAGAGCATGCCGAGATCGCGTCACTGACGACCGGGACCGGCAACGGCGGCGAGATCCAGATCGACGCAAGTACGTTAACAGTAACGGACGGCGCCATCACCACGACAACCGATGCCGACGGCGACGGTGGCGACGTCATCGTCGTCGCAGATTCGATCCGACTTGCATTCTCAGGTGAGGTAAAATCGGTCACGAACGGCGCCGGCCGAGGCGGCGCGATCGAGCTGAATGCCGGGGATATTACGATCTTTGACGGCGCAGTTGTACGGTCGGTCGCCAACGCAGGGGGCAGTGGCGGTGCGATAGCGGTAACGGCCGATTCGTTAGTCATCGATAGTTTCGAACCGACACTCGATACCGGGATATTCTCGGAGACAAACAGCGAATCCGCCGCGACGTCAGCTATTGCAGACGTCGACATCGCTTTCGACATCACCCACACATTCGTCTCCGATATCGACGCGGTTCTGACCAGCCCGGACGGGACTGTGATCCCGTTATTTTCGGGCGTTGGAGGGAACGGAGTGGATTTCAACGGAACGATTCTCGATGATGAAGCACCAACGCCACTTGCGCTTGCAGCTGCACCGTTTACCGGACGATTCACGCCCGAAACCATGCTGTCCGCGGTTGACGGTGAGGATCCCAACGGATCTTGGACGCTTTCATTGACAGACGTGTTTTTCGGTGACACCGGAACGCTGGATAGTTGGTCGCTTAATATTGACGGCGCAACCTTTGCGTCCCTCGACACGCCGGTAGCGATAACTGACCTGGCCACGGTATCATCACACATTGCCGTTGCTACGGCGGACGCGGCAACCGGCGGCAATATTACCGTCGCCGCGGACACGGTCTCCATACGCACCGGTACGATCGCGGCCGTTTCGCGGGGCGCCGGCACGGGCGGCACGATCAGTGTGACAGCAAATGCCGTGGTGCTCCGGGCATTTGCGAACATCGCAACGACAACGACCGGCGGACTGAGCGGCGGACGGGGCGGCGACAGCACGATCACAACCCCGTCTCTCACCCTCGAATCGGGCGCCCGAATCGCGACGGTCACGTCAGGCGACGGAACCGGCGGTGATATCCGGGTTTCAGCCGAAACCGTTACTGTCGACGGTCGCCTGGCGGATCAGCCCACCGGTGTTTCGTCGGTCGCCGGGCACAGCGGCAAGGGCGGCAACATCACCATCGCTGCCGACGCCATAGTACTGGCGGAAGGCGCGATTTCCGCAGAAGCATCCGGTGCAGCAGACGCCGGTGGTATCCACATCGACGCCACCACCAGTGCAGCCGTTACAGACTTCAGCGAAATCACTATTTCATCGGTCGTCTCCGGCGGCGGCGATATCGTGCTGGCTGCCGGCGACACGATCGATCTGCAAAAAAGCGCAGTGACGACATCTGTCGCCGGCGACGGCGGGAACATCAGCCTCACTGCCGGCCGCACCGTCATCAGCTTCGTGTCGTCGATAACGACCCGAACCGGCGGTAACGGCGGCGTCATCACGATCGACCCACCGTTGCCGGCAGGCGGCATCATCGTCGATAACAGCTTCGGCACGGAATTGATTCTTTCAGGCCCGGATTATGTCGTTACCGAAGACCTCGGGCGGCTCGCAGGCGGCAACCTGTTTCACAGCTTTCTCGAATTTGATCTTGTCTCCGGCGAATCCATCACGTTTACCGCGGGTATCAATGTCGACACCATTCTCGCCCGGATTACCGGCGGCAACGTGTCGTTCATCAACGGCATCATCACAACCACGACACCCGGCGTTGATCTGTACCTTATCAACCCCGCCGGAATCATCTTTGGTCAATCAGCCGTTTTCGATGGCGCAGCGTCGCTGGCTATCACAACGGCCGACCATGTGCTGCTTGATGACGGCGGTCGCTTTGATGCTACCGATCCGGCCGGCAGCCTGCTCACCGCGGGCAGGGTAGAGACCTACGGTTTTGCAGCTTCGGCGCCGTCCACAATCAGCCTGATCGGCGCCGAGATCACGCTTGCTGCGGACGCCGACCTTACCGTTGCCGGCGGCGCAATCGATTTTGAGCGTGCTGCACTGGCGGCATCCGGCGCCGTCACCGTCGTAAGTGTACATTCGCCGGGAGAGGTGACCATCACCAACGACGGCACGACGACTGTGGCCGCACCGCAGATCACGGACTTTGGCGACATCCGGTTGACCAATCAATCCACGGTGATCGTCGACGGCTCGGCAGGCGGACGCGTGCTGATCTACGGTCGCGACCTGGTCATGGCAGAGAGTGCCATTCGAGCCGAGCATGTCCGCAACGGCGCCGACAGCGATCTGCGTCTCACCTTGACCGGCCTCCTGGACCTGCACCATCAGAGCGCTGTGGCGACCGCCACATTCGGCATCGGAACCGGCGGTGATATTCACATCAATGCTGCGGATATTGTCGTCACCGGCGGCGCGGCGATCGTGTCCTTCACCGAAGGTGCCGGCGATGCCGGCGCCATATTCATTGACGCCGCATCACTTCTGATCGATGGCGAGTCCCTGGGCATCGACACCGGTGTGGTCAGCTTCACCACTATCGTGGATGACGGCGGCGGCGCAGGCCCCATAGCCATTGTCGCCAACCAGGTGACCCTGCTCGATGACGGCAAGATCACGGGCACGACCTTCGGGGCCGGCGCCGGCGCGGATATTGCCGTCACGGCCGAATCAATCACGATCAACGGCACCTTCAATACCGGAATATTCGCAGATACTGTAGCGGCGGAAAGTGGCGGCGGCGGCGGTGCAATCGCCATCACCGCAACAAACCTCGATCTGCTCAACGGCGGGACGGTGAGAACCACGTCCTTCGGCTCGGGCGACAGCGGCAATATTTCAGTCACTGCAGACAATATCTTTATGTCGACCACCGACTTCGGCCTCGGCGCCGGGATCTTCTCGCAGCTGCTCAACGACATTCCGGAGAGCAGCGGCGGTACGATTACCATCGACGCCGACACCCTGACCATGGAGGAAGGCGCCAGAATATCGGTGTTCAACAGCGGTTCCGGAACCACAGGATCACTGGATATCGACGTCGCGACGCTGACGATGGATTTCGCGCGGATCGAAGGTACGACGCGAGGGGACGGCAATGGCGGCAGCCTGATGATCATCGCGGACACCATTCAAATGGAGAACTCGTCGGACATTATTTCGCTTACCGAAGCCGGTGGCGACGGCGGCAATATTTCCATCGTTGCCGCCGGCCCTGTGGATATTCTTTCCGGGTCTGCGCTCAATGCATCGACGTCGGGGACCGGTGATGGCGGTGTGATTACCATACACGCCCAAAGCGTGCGGCTCGACAGCCTCGGCCAATTTGTATTCACACAGATCATTTCCAATACCGCACTGGAATCCGGCGGCGGTAACGGCGGCAACATCAGCATCATAACGGACTCCCTGCAGATGATCCGCGGCGGCGGCATCAACACCGACTCGTTCGGCGCCGGCAATGCCGGCAATATCACCATTTCCGCCGGCAACACGGAGCTCGACGCGGTCGACGCCATGTTGTTTACCGGCATCGTTGCCCGCTCGGGGAACCTGCCGGTCGGTGGCAACGGCGGTTCGATCACCATCGACGCCGGCAATTTCGATCTCCTCAATGGCGCCTTTGTAAGCGCCGATACAATCAGTAACGGCGATGCCGGAAATGTGACGATTACAGCCGACGAAGTCCGGATTACGAATGGTTCATCGGTCGACTCCGATACCCTCTTTCAATTCGACGGCGGCGACGGCGGCCACGTGACGATCGATACCGACACCCTGGAAATCACGGGAGGTGGTCGCATCAGCGCATCGACGAACGGCGACGGCGCCAGCGGCGTCATCACCATCCACGCCGATACCATCACCATTGACGACACGGGTTTGATCAGCGCATCGACCGGAATGGACGGCGAAGGCGGCAGTATCGTAATCGACGCAGGCGCCATACGCATTTCCGGCTCGGACGAAGAACGCCAAATCAGCGAGATGAACCAGTTCGAGCCGGCCGGTGTCCGCTTGCTTGCCCTGGCTCAAGTCCCGAGAACCGGAATCTTCTCGATTTCGGCGGTGTTCTCCGAGGGTAACAGTGGCAGCATTGCCATCACTGCCGACAGTCTGGAGATGCATAATGGTTCCGGAATCAACGCCGCGTCACAGGGTTTCGGCAACGGCGGAAATGTCGTCATCAACCAGGCCGCGACCATTTCGCTGGATTCGTTTGCGTCGATCAACGCCTCGATATTCGGCTCGGGTAATGGTGGAACCATCACATTACAGGCCGATACCATCGATCTCGCCGGCAACGCACAGATCTCCTCCGACAGCCTCGAGACGATCGGCGGCAGCGGCGGCGGCGGCGCGATTACAATCGACACCGACGTCCTCACGGTCTCTGGTCGGGCGTTGATTTCCGCGACCACCGACAGCAATGCCGATGGCGGAGATATCCGCATCGGCGCCGCGGAGCCTGTCCTAACCGTTGATCTTATCTCAGGCGGACGAATTCTCGCCGATACAGACGGAACCGGAAATGGCGGCGCCATCACGGTGAATGCCGACATCCTCACGATTACAGGCGAAAATGGAGGATTTGCAACCGGCATCTTTTCCAATAGCGCGGACGAGTTGGATGCAGGTACCGGCGGCGTAATTACGGTGAACGCTGTCGCAACGAGGTTGACGTCGTTCGCGGACATCGAATCCCGTGCGTTTGGCAGCGGCGACGGCGGCAGCATCACGATCCGCGGCGACAGTCTCACCATGCACGACCACAGCGGCCTCGTCACCGACACGGCCGGTACAGGCGACGGCGGTTCGATCTCCCTGTTTGTACGGGATATCGAGATCGTATCCTCCTCCGGCACCTCGTCCAACACAACCCTCCAGGGCGCGGCCGGCGGACGCGGCGGCACGGTATTTATCGAATCGGATCGCCTCGTGGTCGACGATTTCTCTGCGATATTCGCATTGTCATTCGGCACCGGCAGTGCCGGTCAAATCACGGTGCATACCGGTGACCTTGAGGTAACAGGCGTATCTGCGATCAATACGAATACGTCCTACGCAGGAGCGGGCGGCACGATATCGATCGTATCCGACACCATCCTCCTGGACGGCGAATCCGCACCCGATTCGCAATTGGCCGGTATACTCTCCGATACAGAGGGCAATGCCGGCCCCGGCGGCGCGATCGACATACAGACCGGAACACTCGCGATTGTCGGCGGTGCGCAGGTAAGCGCATCGACGTTCGGATCGGGCGATGGCGGCGCCGTCACCGTCGCCGCTACAGACCGGGTGGTCGTCGATTCTTCCGACAATGTCAAGCTTTCGGGTATATTCAGCGTGGCCAGGGCATCCGGTTCCGCCGGGGATATTTCCATCACGGCTCCGCTGGTCCGTGTAACGAACGGAAGCACAATAAATACGTCGACGGATGGTGCCGGCGACGGCGGCGCCGTACACCTGACAACGGATAACGTGCGGTTAGAGAACAATGCACAGATTGCGTCCAGCAGCATCGCTCCCGGAAACGGCGGCGGCGGCAGTGTGGCCATTACGGCTACGGGTAGCGTGACAGTGAGCGACAGTCGCATCCGGACGTCGTCGGACCTGTCGGCAGGCGGCAACATCCAGGTATCAGCCGGCACAGCGATTCAACTCCACAACAGCAGCGTCACCGCACAGGCGGCGGCCGACGGCGGCGAGATCTCGCTGATTGCGCCGAGAATCATCCGACTGGTGGGCAGCCTTGTAACTGCCGAGGCCGGCAACAACGGCGGAAACATTATCATCGACCCGATATATGTGATCCTCGACAACAGCAGGATCATTGCAAACGCGGTCAATGGCGCCGGGGGAGATATACAGATCACAACAGATGTATTCCTCGTATCACCGGACAGTGTGGTCTCCGCGTCATCAGAGTTCGGCGTCTCAGGCAACATTGATATCTTTGCGCCGGACATCGACATTTCCGGCAGCCTGACGATGTTATCAACCACGCTGTCGTCCGGCAACGAGCAATTAAGCGAACGGTGCTCGGTGGTAATGGACAATGATGTCAGCAGCCTCATCGTCGTCGGGCGCGGCGCCCAACCCGTCGAACCGATGTCGGTAATTCCGGCTTTTCATGCCGATGTCCACGACGATTCTGAGGACTGAATGATATGTGGCCCGCATAACCTGTGATGTATCGCCTCCCTCCGGACGCAAATCGCCGACATACTATGAATGAATCGGAACATACCGTAAGACCAGGCGCCGCGGACGGCCCGCTGCGGCACGGCGATCTGCCGGACAACGACGGCGACGCACTGACAATGGCTGAAGACCGCGGCCTCGGGTCGCACGACGGCACGGAATCGAATTTCCGCACCATGACCGAAGGCGAACCCGGTTCACCATCCGGCGGCGTGAACGACGACGCCATCACTGTCGCGGATCTGCCACCTGCCGGAACCGGTGGTCGCCAATACAAGCGACTCAGCCGCCTCGGGTCGGGCGGTATGGGCGATGTTTACGAGGTGCGGGACATCGGATGCCGCCGCAACGTGGCAATGAAGTTCATAAGAAAGCGGGACACACGGTCGGCGTTGGTCAATCGTTTTGCGGCGGAGGCTCGCATAACAGCCCAGCTGGAACACCCGAACATTGTCCCCGTTCACGACTTCGGGCTGGATGCCGACAACAATCTGTTCTATACCATGAAGCGGATTCGCGGCACGAGTCTGCAGGAGATACTCGTTGGCCTCGTGGAACGTGATCCCGAGATGGTCCGACTGTACCCGCTTAGCCGGCTGCTGTCGATATTTCAGCGTGCCTGTGATGCCCTGGCATTTGCCCACTCGCGCGGTGTAATCCACCGGGACATAAAGCCGGACAACATCATGGTCGGCGATTTTGGCGAAGTGCTGCTGGTCGACTGGGGCATCGCGAAAATAACCGGTGATGACAGGCCAACGCAACCATATGGCGCCGACCCAACGGCGCCACCCGCCGGTGACGCGGCCGGGCTCGGTCCCGGTGCCGGCGACGGTATCGAAGCGTCGTCACACAATACGTTCTCCGGCACGGTCCTCGGCACGCCGGGCTACATGTCGATCGAACAGGCGGAAGGACGGGTTGACGAGATCGACGGCCGCAGTGATATCTTCTCGCTCGGAGTGACACTGTATGTCATTCTCACATTACGCCATCCGATGGGCGACTGCGATCGGACCGGCTTTTTCAGGTTGTTGGAAAAAGGCGAGATACCATGCCCGAGTGATCAGAACAACAGCGAGCAATGGATCCGTGATCCTAAACGCTATCCGCCTCCGGTTCACTGTCCACGCTATCTGATCCCGCCATCCCTTTCTGCGGTAGCTATGAAGGCGATGGCGACCGCGCCGAAAGACAGGTACCAGACCGTCACGGAACTACAGGCGGATATCGAACGATACCAGTCTGGGTTTGCGACAGCTGCCGAAGACGCCGGGGCGTTGCGCGTGATTCTGCTGCTGATAAGGCGGCACCGTCTGCTTTCGGCCGGCCTCGTTATTATCGCGGCGCTTTCTACCTTTTTTGTCGTAGAATTGATTGCCAGCGAACGCCGGGCCCGCAACCAGCAACTGCTCGCCGAACAAAATGCACAACTGGCACGGGAGAACGAAGCGACTGCCGAGCGGGCGTCGAAAGAGGCCAGACAACGGCTGGCCGAAGGCCTGATCGCCCAGGGTGACGCGCTGGGGTCACTGGACAAATGGCATGCGGCAAAAAGCAAATATGCCGAGGCGTCGGCCGAACTGGCTCGTATTGGATTGTTGGATTTTCCTGCCCTGGCCGGCTTGCTGCAGGCGTACGACGCCGCGCCGGCGGTTCTATTACACCGCCGTAGTCCGTGGCAGATAACCAGCGTGGCCCGATCTCACGATGACCGCGTCGCGGTCATCGCCGGCATCGACGGTTCGGTCGCCGTCCTGGACCTGCTTACCTTCCGCGAAACTGCAGCGATAAAAGGTACGGGCACGCCGGTCCTCGCCGTGGCCATATCGCCGGACCACAACTGGATATATTGCGGGAAAAGTGACGGATCAGTCGATGGTGTCGACACGCGTAAGGGCAGTGTCACGCGTGCGTTTCCGCCGCACGACCGCTGGATCAACAGTCTCGCGATGTCATCTTCCGGCAAACGCCTGCTCGCCGGCAGCGAGGACGGGCGTGTGACGCTGTGGAATACGATATCCGGCGACGTCTTCCGCACCGTGACGGCGCCATCCGGAAGCGTAAAGTGTACGCTTGACCTCGGTGACGACGACCGCTTCGCAATAGCGGGTTCGTCGGGCGCCATCTGGATTATGTCGGCGGCATCCGGGCAATACGTGCAAACGCTTCACGGACACAGTCACCCCGTCGTTTCCATGAACGCATTCGAGAACGGTAAGGTTCTCGTCTCGGGCGACGCAGAGGGTGCGCTGATCGCTTGGGATATCGTCTCCGGCAATCAAATCGATCGCCGTCAGGGCGACAAGGCCTCCGTACTGGATAGCACGTATGATAGTGTTCGGAAGTCGCTCACCTGCGCCTACCGTAACGCGTCCATCATCCATTGGCGGCATGGTGAGCCGACGCCTGTCGCTCGGTTCTCGGGTTACAGCGAGAACGTCGTAGCAGGACTAATGTTGGGTGCGGAACCGCTCGCCGTTGCGGTTGTCGACAACAGCGAGGTCATGTTGGTACGAACGCCGGGTCATCGCGAATCGTCGGTATTCGTCGGCCATACCGGCTCGATCGAATGCATCGCGATTACGCCTGATGGGAGACTGGCTGTCTCGGGCGGGTGGGACACGGACGTGTTTCTGTGGGACGTCGACACCGGTGTCGTAGTGCAACATTTTGCGGGTCATCAGCGTGCCGTTACCGGTGTTGCTATTTCTGCAGATGCGACAACAGTCGTGTCGTCCAGCCTCGACGGCACAGCACGTGTGTGGGATCCCTTTTCCGGCACATGCGTCCGGATTATTGCGCCGGAACGGGGCCCGATCACGCAGCTCTGTGCAGATACAGCCGCAGCAAAGATTTATCTGGGATTCAAGGCCGGCGGCGTGTCCAGCTACGACACGCAAAACGGAGACGCGCACAAATGGTCCGGCGATGCTGCAATCGCGGCAACCGCACTGGACCTGTCGGATGACGGCAGTCGCCTGCTTATCGCGTCTGCTGCCGGCATCCGCCTGGTGACTGTCGGTAGCGGCCCAGGCGGCGATGCGTTCTTCGAAGCGGCCGATGGTTTCACGTCGTCATGCGCTGTTCTGGCGAACGACGGCAGCAGCGCTCTGTGTGGCAGCACGGACGGCCGGGCGATCGTGATTGATGCAGAAACCGGGACAGTGACCGCAACGATCGAGACGGGCAACGCCCTGAAAGCGGTTGCGTTCGGGCCGGAAAAAAGATTTATCTTTACGGCCGGTCGCGGTGCGGGAATCCGATTGTGGAATGTGCGGGACGGAGCAGAGCAGCGCCGGTTTCACGGACACGCGGGCAGGGTCACCACCCTGACAACTGGACAGTCCGGTGGGATTCTGCTGTCCGGAGGGCGGGATAAACACATCAGGATATGGGACTTCTCACGACCACGGCACTTTCAGGACCAACAGTCTGTCGTCGAGGATGCATGCCGGCGCCTACAGGCCGCCCCGGACGACGTCGTGGCGCTGCGCACACTCGGTGAATGGTACGCCTCACACCAGCTGTGGAGTCGAGCGGCAACGATGCTGGAAAAAGCGGAACGCGGCGGCAGTGCGATATCGGCGCTCACGCTGGCCTTCTGCTACTGGCGCGTTGGCGATCCTGCAGCTGCGGCGGAACGCTTCAGAATGGCCCTGGCCAATTCCGAAGCCCCGGCAACATACATCGCCCTTTGTCGCAACGCACTCATCGGTCCCGACCGCGAAAGTAGCACGCTGCCCTGACCACACAACAGGCACAATTTTGGATCGGCTCGCGATCTGCACCACGTGTCCAAGCGACGCGCCAAAGTCCGATGCAGAAAATTCAGAAACGCCTCAACAATGCAACCTGAATACGTCTATCAGAGTTCGACAGGCTGCTAGCGCTTCTTACGCTTCGCGTGGGCATCACGGGAGATGGCAACAAACGCATCTGCCGACACCGACGCAATCGTGTCAGCAACGAGGTCGAGCGGCAGATCTTCGAGCCGCCGGAAACGCACGCAGCTGACGCCCATATCCAATTTTATCCCGGCTGTCTTAAAGGCCGCCGCAAACGCATCGCGCGCTCCCGGGATGCAATACAACCCGCACAGGTAAACGGCCATGTGCTGTTTCTGGCTCGCCAGCGCGGCGTACATCAGGGGCTTGCCGTTGTAGGTGTCCGGACAGATTGCAAGCGGTACCTGATACGTGATCATGCCCCAATTCATGACCTCTTCGTAACCCATCGGTAAGGCGTCAAGAATAACCTTGCGCACCGCGCGGATCGCCCCCTTGCGGTCGTCCGGCACGTCGTCGCGGATATAGGCTTCCACCGTTGTCGCGTCGCTCGTCATGGATTGCGCTATTCCAACGTCCTGACGTAGGCAGCCACTTCGGGGAGATCGCCCTGGTCCAGCAGCTCTGCCAGCAGGCTCCGGTGCTGCTGTTTCCCCGCCGCATCGCGTCCGAGCTTGTCAATAAACTCAAGGGCATCGTACCAGATACCTTCCTCCGCCATAATGTACACCAGCTCTTCGATGTCATTCGCCACCAGTTCGCGGGCGACCGCCGAAGGCGGATCGACACGCTTGATCACACCGCTCGCGACCACGTCCTGCGAACGGTTTTCATCATCCGGCACGAGAGCGGTATACCAGCGGTAGGTAATGTCTTTTTCCAGAGCCACGTCGTATTTCGTGAGATGGATCTTGTGCAACCCGACGGCCATGGCGGCGTCGACGCGTGCGATCAGCACGGGGTCGATCCGGTCATCGCGCACGATTGTCACTTCGCACGGCGTTTCGCCGCCACCCGACCGATACCAGAACAAGGTTGGCTTGGGCTGAATCGTCAATCCGATATGCGTCGGCGACAAAACAAACAATTGCGGCATGTCCGCAGCTGCACCCCGAACCGCGCCATCCTGCCGTAGCTGCACGACCGTGTCGCCGGGCGCGTTGTACATGAGTTTTTTACCCGCCGTTGCACGATCGCTGGAAAAGCCGGTCGTTGACAACACGAGCACGGCGGTAATGACAGTTGCCGGAAAACCGGCATATTTCTGTAGCTTCATGATGCCCCCTTTGAACGTTGTACTGAATCGGATCGTCCGCCGATCGCGAGCGACGGCACGGCAGCGACGGCACGGGATCGCTACGACGCTGCGCGCAGCACACCTTAACATACCTATATATACGTTGGTTGTAAAGGCTTCTTAGGCGCCACCGGGAATCGGCTCGGGACGGATTGCTTCCGGAGGTCTGAATCGGAACGGTAATGCTGATTTTCGAATACCGGATGCTTACGCTTTTCGTTGGCTGTAACCGCGAGAATCCATGGCGCCAGGTTTAGAATTTGTGGATAACGATAGCCGCGAGCGCGAAACAGGACCGTAAACATTTTTCGCCTCGAACGTGGTGACAGGAATCCTGTTGTGTACCCGCTGCGATTCCTGCGTGAATGCGCGGGAAAGTTTGATTAACACCTTGCCCGTCGCCATAGTAACGCACTGTCACATCAGCCGTCAGACTCCCATAAACGCCTGGTTCATTGGTACATCGTTGTCATCAGTAAGCCCCCAATGCCACTACGTTAAAGTTGTTACATGTCAAGTCCTGACTTAAAGTTGACACTTTCTGGTTCGAATTTTTGTTAATGGTTGAAGGAGGTTCGAAGGGGGCCCGGGCCGAGCGGAGCAAGGCTTGGGCTGAGAACCGGTGCATGCCGGTCTCGGCCTGCGCAGCAGGTCGCCCCATGGGGCGAAAATTTCACCTGCTCGTTAACTAGGCGACTAATTCGTGAACCTCCGCAGGGGTTTTCATGTTCAGTTTGTAATGAG
>JAJFLQ010000029.1 GCA_021772615.1 Verrucomicrobiota bacterium
CCCCTTCGGTTTCCTGCCTGATTTCGTTCCGTTCGCGAGCGCCGGATCGGATAACAATAACCTCAGTAGTTATAACAACTTCCGCAGTATCGCAGACTCCGCAATCGCGACCGCCAGAAATCTTGAAGAGCGTGCGAAAAACGGCAATCAGGATTTCGCCGCAACCGCAATCGACTACACACGGAATCTGGAAAACATCCGTGCATCATTTGAACAACGTTTGAAATCCCTTGTCGGCATCGTCGAAATCGAAGGAACAGAAATTCCCGACCTATTTTCATACTTGTTTCCTGACCGCGATCTAACCGGCACTGGACAGAGTGAACGCGATGCGCAGCGGATGGAATTAGAATTGCAAAATGAATGGACATTCCTCTCCAAAGGTCAAATTTCGCTTCAATACATTGCCATTCAAGACTCTGAGGATCGGATTGAGGCCGTCCTGACGGAAATGCATAACCTATTAAAGGAGATCGAATTAAGAGAACAAACGGCACAGGAAATATTCAACATTGACGGTGATATTGCAACACTTATCACAGACACAGGAGAACAAGTTGCAGTGTTGACGCGCGAAAAAGGCAGACTGCGTCAAGAAGCTGCAATTGCTGCTGCCAGAAAGAAGAAAAAGCGCGGTATTTTTGGTGCCCTATCCAGCTTGGCTGGTCCGATATTGAGTGCTGTTCTTGCAGTACCAACTGGTGGTTTGTCACTTGCAACTCTATTGCCCACCGTTGCCGAGTCACTAACCGAGGAAGCCATTGTCGATATCGGTACCGGTGCTCTGACAGCTGCCGGTGCAATATCGAGTGCAAATACTGACTACAAAATCGCCTTAATCCAGGGTCAGCTGGAACAGAACATCGCGAATATCGATGCGAAAGTCAACGAAATTCAGGCGATGGAACGTGCAAAAATACAAATCAAATCCGGCGAGCAGAGTCTTCTAAAGTCCGAGCTTGAAGTGAAAGTGCTCATGCTGCGGATGGCAAATTTATCCCTGAATCTCGAGTTGGCGGAACGAGACGCAATTCGAGAGATGATCGTTATAATTAATCTGATCGAAGAAGTCAATACACTTGTTATCGAGTATGCGAGGGCCAATGAACTAGCGAGCGATCAAGGGCAGTTCGGTTGGAACGACGATGATGTTCGGGATGTGTTGAATCAGGACATATTATTGGCAGACAAGGCGTTTGAGCGGGCCCAGGCTTGGAGTTACATAGCGATTCGTGCGCTGGATTACTACGGGAACCTCAGCCCTAATGCTTCCACCGGGCAGCCGAACTCGCTCATTTTGACGCTGTATAACGCGCTTTACCGTGCGCGTACGGCAGATCATTTGACACAACTCGTACAGGACGGAGATGCGCTCGCGGCCAGCGATTATCTGCAGTTCTCAGGCAACACCACATCGTGCCCGGAACGCGCGATATTATCCTGCAAGTACGACATTATATCGCCGACAGTCACAACGTTTGATAACAACGGCGTTCCCGTAGCCGGCACTGTCGACGGAGAGAGCAGCTACGTCTATTTTGATAATTCGTCCAGCTCCTTAGTCAGTGGACGCATGGCCTACCAGGCGGCATTCCGCGACGCGTTACGCAAGGGCCTGTCAGGTATGAAGCCGGCAAGACGCCTGAACCTTACTTTTTCAACCGATTTCTTTCCGCGCACGCCGGCAAACCGGGACGTTGCAAACGCCGTATTCGGTAGCAACCCTTTCTCTGAAAACGAAATCCACGCCAAGATTGTGGGCTTTCAGAAAGCCGAGTGTTCGGGGCCCGGCGTACCTGCCAATACCCAAGGCATTCAGATAAACCTTACCGGAAATTTCAGCAGTGTACCGGCACCAAGAGTTAAGTTGTCGCAGAGCGGCAACGGCTATGTGAAACACTCGAAATTCACCTTCAACAATGAAGGTCAGATCGTCGACCCGTGGAAATCATACACCGTTTACTCGGCTTACCGTCAAGTCCTGCCAACCTGGCTGCTGGGCGACTTCGACGGCACCGGAAGCTCCGAATTTATCGGCAGCGAAACGGTCGCTTCGCTCTTACCGCTGTTAAACGGGACATCCGGCCAGAAAACCCTGGTCTTCACCGATCGGCCGGTGGCAAACGATCGCTGGCAGCTGACGATCGAAGAACTGGATAGCCAGCAGCGAAACGGTGAATTCCTTGATGCGCTCGAAGCCATGCTGGCCGCACCAATTCCCGAGAATCCATCGACCGATCTATTGACCGATATCCAGCTGTGGATCGGATGGGCGTATAAGAATTCAAACTGAACGGACCGTACTCATGAACCGCAAAATCATCATGCTTCCCGCAATCCACGCCGCTTCAGGCGCGATCGCTCTTATGGCTGTCTGGTTGGCAACCGGCGTCGATGTAACCGCGCAGAAGCACACCCGCTCCGGTGTGCGGCCGCAGGTTGTGTCGCTGCCCGACGGCCCCGGCGCCATTAACGGACTGGGCGAGTCGTTCGAATTATCCCTCAACATGGGCTCCGGTCAATACGCGTTCCCCATCGACGTGCCGCCCGGTCGCGCGGGGCACGCCCCGGATGTGCGCTTGGTCTACAACACCGGCAACGGCAACGGCGTCATGGGGATCGGCTGGCGCCTGCCGATTATGTGCGTCAAACGCCAGACCGACAAGGGCCTGCCCCGATACGATGCCGCCGGCCGCCCCGACCGCTACATCACGGGTGATGGTGCGGAGCTGGTCCTGGTCGAAATCCACGAGCAAGACGGGCGCCGGGTATATCGGCTCAAGAACGAGCAATCCTTCACCCGGTACGTCTATTTCGCGGCGGAAGACCGTTGGGAATGCACCAATCGATCCGGCGTACGTTACTCGCTCGGCGCGCGCATCAACGGAGACGATGTCGCCGCCCGCATCAGGCATCCGGAAGGCCGGGGCACGTACAGCTGGCACGTGGCCGAAGCGATTGATACCAACGACAACCAGATCCTGTACAGCTACCGGACCGATCGGAATCAGGCGTATTGCCGGGAGATTGTCTATGGGGCGCCGGAGAAAAACGATCCGGCGACCGTCCATGTCGTGACGTTCGAATACGGCTTCGACCGTCCAGGCGACGTCCGGCCCGATCCCGTCGTTGACTATCGTTCGACCTTCCGCGTCGTCACCGCTAAACGCCTCGAAGCCGTTGTCGTGGCCTCCGGCGATGATCTTGTGCGGAAATACCGCCTGACGTATTCCGATGATCGCTCCGTCAGCCTTCTCACCGGCATCACGTTGATCGGCGCCGACGATGCCGACGCCCTGCCCCCGGTCGCGTTCGGCTATACCGACAACACTCCCGCCGGCACCGCCGAACTGACGCCGGTGACCGGTCTGGCGCAGGCGACGTTGCTGCTCAGCCGTATCGAGCAGCCGCACGACAACCCGCGCGCATGTGTCGTTATTGACTTCGACGGCGACGGGCTGCACGATTTCTACCAGTCGTGCGATGTCCTCAGCGGCGCCGGGTCAAGCGACGTGGTCTTCAGGAATCTCGGCGAGGGCCGGTTCGAGATGGTCGAACTCACCGGCCGCGGCGCCGACATACCGGTGCAATCCGAATCGAGCTTCGTCATGGACGTGAACGGCGACGGTCTCGCCGATCTCCTTGGTCAGAAGGGGTCGAATCCGGAAGATCTGGTTTACCGACTCAACACCGGTGGCGACTGGGCCGCGACCGAGACACCGATTCAATTCCCGGACGGCCGCACGTTCGAAGACAGTTTCAGACATCCCGAGGCCCGACTCGTCGACCTTAATTTTGACAAGCAGGTCGATATCATCCAAAGCATCCGCGTATCGACACCCGATGGCAGTCGCACGGCGTTCTCCGCGTTTCTCAACAACGGCGACGGCACCTTCGAATTCATTGCGCGAACCGACGACAACGGGCCGGCCGGCCTGAACACGACCTTTGCCGCGTCCGGCGGGACCTTGCTGCTGGTCGACGCCAACGGCGATCGGCTCAACGACCTCGTGCTCCTCCGCGACGCCACCAACGGCGGACCGATCGTGTGGCCGTCCATGGGCTACGGCGTCTTCGACGAGAGCCGGGTCCTTCCGCTTTCCGACGGGCCTGATTTCGCCGGGGATCCGTCACGACTCGCCGATGTCGAGCTGGAGGACCTCAACGGCGACGGGCTCGCGGACCTGTACATGCTGTCCGGTTCCACGATCATGTTCTGGCTCAACGAAGGCGGCCGCCGCTTCGGCACGCAGCATACGCTCGCACTGCCGAAACAGATCGATCCCGCGGTCACAACATTCCGCATCATGGAAGCCGACGGCGACGGCCTGAGCGACCTCATGTTTCATGCCCGCGAACAGGTGTCGCCCGATTTCATCCCGGCCGGGTTTTCGTACGTCCGATTGTTCCGCGACAATCGGGATCGCCTGTCCGACGAAGCAGACAATGACGGCGACGGACGGACGGACGAAGCCGACGAGGGCAACTCCGCTCCGAACCTGATGTGCTCCGTCAGCAACGGCATCGGCAAGGTCACCAGTGTCCTGTACGGCTCGCACATCGAGGATATGTGCACCGACCATCAGGCCGGCCGGTCGTGGGACGCGGTGATCCCGACACCGATCCAGGTGATTCGCCGCGTCGAAACGCATGACGGCCGCGGCGCCGTGTACCGCACCGATTATCGCTATCACGACGGGTACTACGACGGCGTCGAGAAAGAATTTCGGGGCTTTGGTGAAGTCGAGCAGATCGACATGGGCGACGATTCGATCGGCGACCTCGTCACCGTCTCGGAATTCGATACCGGCCGCACCGACGAAGCGCTCAAGGGCAGGCTGCTGGCGTTGTCGACGCAGACGATCGACGGCAAGACGTACTACAGCGATTCGTACACATGGCGGATCCGTCACCTGCGTGACGGTGTCGATGCCGACCCGCGCTCAGTCCGGTTCCCATTCCAATCATCGAAGGTGCGCACGATCAGGGAAACGCGCCGCGTCTCCAGGGTCCAACTCCGGTGGGACTTTGAATTCGACGACTTCGGCAACCTTATCCGGAAGATCGAGCACGGGCGCCTCGACCGAGGCTGGGACGATGAACGCGTGACCACCTCGACCTATTCCGCCGCCTATCCATCGGGTCGCGACAACTGGATTCTTGATCGCCTGATCGAACGCGTTGTTGCCGACGAGAACGGCGTCGTCGCCACCCGGCAACGGCATTGGTACGATGACCCGGAATTCAGCGACACGACGCCGCTCGGTCGGATTACGCGCGGAAACCTGACCATGACGCGCAGCTGGTACGATCCCGACGACGCCGACGGATACGTCACATCCGTACGCAACCGCTACACGCCTCACGGCAATCTCGCGTCCACGTTCGATCCGATCTACGACCCGGCTGCGCCGGATCAGGGGCATTTCCGCGGTTTTGAGTACGATGACGAATTCCACACCTACCCGGTCGCGGAGACCATTCACACCGGCGCCGCCGCCGGGCCGCTCCGCGTGTCGGCCACGGTCCACACCGGCTTCGGCGTCGTCACGTCATCGAAGGACTTCAACGGATTCACGACACGCTACGGCTACGACGACTTCGGCCGCCTCATCCGGGTCATTCGCCCACCAAACCAGACACACACCGTCGAGTACGATTACATCCTCGCCCATTCCCAATCGGACGGCCGTGTGCTGAACTGGGTCGAGACCAGACAATCGGACAACAGCGAGGACGACGGCTTCCTGCGCACCCGCAGATTCTACGACGGTCTCGGCCGGGAAATCATGACGCGCGCCGAAGGAGAGACGCCCGACCAAACCGTCGTCTCCAACGTGACCACGTTCAACGCCCGGCAATTACCGCGTCGCGCACTGCTGCCGTACTTCGATGAATCGGCATCGCTGGATTACCGCGAGCCGGATGCCGCCCGGGAATTCACGGAGACCTTTTATGACGCACTCGGCCGTCCGATCCGGGTCAATCAGCCTGCGGATGCGGACGGGCGCGTGGCCCATTCCGAGACCGAATACCGCCCGCTGTCTACCCTGGTCCGCGACGAAGAGCAGACCAATCCTGACTCGCCCTACTTCCGCTGCGGCAGGCGCTTCATCGAGGACGGGTTACAGGACGGCAACGGCAAGGGCCGCCTCCGCAGGGTCATTGAAATCGTCCGGGTCAATGCCATGGACGCGCCAACCGCCGAACGCGAACGCTGGCGTACGACGTATGACTATGACCTGCTGGACAACCTCACCGGCTACAGGGATTCGCGGGGCAATCGCAAGACCATCGCCTGCGACGGCCTCAGCCGCCCGCTTTTCATGAACGACCCTGATCGCGGCTACCTGTGCCGCGCCTTTGACGATCTCGGCAATGTGATCCGGACCCGCGACGCCAGGGGCGTCGAAATCGCCTACGCCTATGACGGCGCGAACCGGCTCGAGGCCGAATACGACATCACCGAAAGTGAACAGCTCGGATCGGATCTCGAACCGGAAACCCGCTGGCGCCTGCCGGCCGAATCCCTCCCGGATCGTGAGCCGGATGTCGCGTACCATTACGATGAACCCGCAGGACCTGTTGCAATCGGGGATCTGTGGGAAACCGATGCATCCGAACTGATCGAAGAAGCCATCCTGACCGGCGCCGGACTGGCGCCGGAACTTGATGCCAACAACGACGGCCGGGTTGATGTCGCCGACGCCGTGGCGGCTCAGCGAACCCCCGGCGCCGGTTCCGTCAAACTCACCGCCGTCAACACACGCGGACTGCTCGCCTGGGTCCGCGACCCGTCCGGCGAAGAACACCTCTCATACGACGCCCGGGGCCGCGTCAACTGGACCACGAAACGCATCCGCGACCTGAACACCGGCGCTCTGAAGAACTACCACACCCGCCTGACGCACGACGTAATGGACCGTGTGAATCGCGTGACATATCCCGACGGGACCTACATCGACTTTCAATACAACACCCGGGGCGCGCTGGATGCCGTACCCGGCGTGGTCTCACAACTCGATTACGCCGCCGACGGCCGGGTCACACGGCGCGACCTCGACGGCGGCGTGACGACGACCTACACCTACGACCATCGACTCCGTCTGCAACGTCTTCGCAGCGTTCGCACTGCCGACAATCTGCCGCTTCAGGATCTGTCGTACACCTTCGATGCGGTAACCAACATCATTGGCATTGCCGACAATCGGGGTACGCCGGCGCTCGAGGCCATTGGCGCCGAGATCGGATTGACCCCGGCGGTCGCGCATGCCTTCGACGCGACACAGTCGTTCACCTACGACTCGTCATACCGCCTCGCGTCGGCAGGGAATCCGGACGTATACGGCAGCATCCGATACACCTTCGACCGCATCGGCAACATGCTGTCGAGACACGCGGATCTGATCCGGCAGGATCCGTTGATGGACCTTGGTTCGATGCATTACGGCGGTGACGACGGTGCGCATGATCGAAACGGCCGGCCGGCAGAGGCCGATCCCGGGCCCCACGCCCTGACGTCGGCGGAATGCCGCGGCGGCGATCGGATTGTGCTGCAGCACGATGCCAACGGCAACGTGATCGCGGAAGAAACGGTCAATGCCGACGGCACGACCCGTCGCCGGCTGTCGATGCACTGGGACCACAACAACCGTCTCACCACTGTCTCCACCGATGCCGCCGATGCCCGTTATGTTTACGACGCGACCGATACCCGACGGATAAGACATGTCGTCGATCGATCGACCAGCGCCGTTTCCCAGGTCCACTACATCGACAGATACAGTGAAGTCCGCGACGGCAGGCTGATCAAATACTGCTATATCGGCAACGACCGCATCGCCCGCGACGATTCGACCGCCGCCACACGTCGTGCCTTCGCACCGTCGACCTACTACCTGCACGATCACATCGGTTCAACGTCGATCGCAATCGCCGCGTCCGGTACGTGTGCGGAACAACTGGCCAACTACCCGTTCGGCCATCCGCGCCTGGACTCCGGCGCGTTGCTCGGCACGTCCTCCTCCGATTACCGCTTTACCGGCAAAGAGCGCGACAGCGAAACCGGTCTCCACTACTTCGAAGCACGGTACCTGTCCGCCCATCTCGGACGCTTCGCTTCGGTCGATCCGTTGCTCGTCGGCGCCACGGCGCCGGCGACAAATCCACAGGCGCTCAATCTCTACGCTTACGCCAACAACCACCCGCTGACATACACCGATCCAAGCGGCGAACTCCCGATCATCCCCGCGATACTTGGCGCCCTCTGGGTCGCCGACAAGATCGTTGCTGCGTACGACGCATACCAGGACTACAAGGCCGTCGAATCAGGGCAGAAGACGATAGGCGACGTCGGCCGCGACCGCGCCGCCGAGCATGTCGCGGGTGTTTTCCTGGGAGCTATTGGCCGCGCCGGCGTCAAGCAGTACAAACGGTACCGAAACTCGAGGCGTACTGCTTCTGCTTACAGTGGCGTTTGGAAACTCGACCCGAAGATTCGCGGACGAAAGATCGAAGATTTGCTGACACCCGAATATGAAGCAAAAGGATGGCTTCGCACTGACTTTTTCAAGAATGATGCGACAGGGGAAGTATTTGGTGCGGACAACTTCCCACTGGTCGATTTTCATAAAGGCGACAGCCTGCTCAGCCTGAAAACAATCGATACCACCGGTTCGACATGGATGACCAGAACGCAGAGTCATATAAAAGATCTGGGAAAACGTGAGGCTACAATCAGCGGCAAACCGGCCAATATGCTTCTTGATATTCGCGTTCAGTCGGGAGGCCTTCTCGACGCCAATTCGTTAATAAAATTTGGACGTGAACACGGTGTAAAAGTAAACATTAGTGAATTTCCATGAGTGCTATCACTCACCTTAAAACGAAGCGAATGTTGACAACTTTGATCTTATGTTTGAGAACAACTTTGACTGACCAAACGTCACGTAAAGGCGAAGTAGCATAGACATTCTTGTCTGTGTTTTTCACGCCAGAAAAAGCGAGCACAGACAAGAATGTCTATGCTGCCAATCGCGAAAAACCAAAAGATACGGTTGCTGGAATGAGAATACTCCGATACAAGATACTTCCGCTGTTTTTCCTCTTGATAAATTGCGGTTTTGCAAACGCACCAAGCCTGATCAACTATCAAGGCGTCATATCCACGGATAATGATCATACGATTTCCCGGATCACGGAGAAATCGATGGCGTTCACCATTCACGACGCTCCTACGAACGGGAATCTGATCTGGGGCCCGCAATTTTTCGACCGGGTTCCGGTCGTGCACGGTCGATTCAATGTGATCCTTGGGACCACGGACTCGACAGGGCGCTCAATTGCCGAAGCGTTTACTTCTGATGAACGATATATCAGCGTCTGGATTGGTGACCCTGGAACCGGTCACGCCGACCTGATCGAAGTCTCCCCTCGCCAACGCGTCGTCAGCACACCGTACGCCATAGCCGCCCGGAAATCTGATTTCGCCGCATACGCCGACCATGCAGCGACGGCCGACCACGCAGAGACGGCGAACACGGCGAACACTGTCGCCGGCGCCAATCTCCACGTCGATCCAACCACCGGAAATGTCGGCATCGGCACGCCGCAACCCTCTGGCAAGCTGGATGTAAACGGCAACATTCGGATCCGCTCCGGCGGACTGACCTTTCCCGACGGCAGCGTCATGACATCCGTCCCGAAACCCGCCGCCACCGGCTCACTCGGGACATTTACGCAAGGGGTGAAATACTACAACGATCGGGAGCGAAAAATATTGGTTGTCGCGTATTCAAAGCTTAACAATAACGGCGTCATATCCGGCTTATTGGGAACAACAATAAACGGTGGGTTCAGTGAAGTAGCCTTCTCGGAAAACAACGGTCCATACAGTCCAAACAGCCGCTCGATTACATTTGTAGTTCCGCCGAACATGTACTGGATGGTAACAGTATATAACCACTTGCATGGATATCGAATTGAAGCATGGGAATTATAGGATACTCAGTCGTTAGAGTTTAAGAACTAAATCCGAGATAATACCGATCCAAAATTTTGCCAAATTGAGTTGGCACAAATGTGAATTACGCATCGGTGACATACCGGTTGGAGTTCACAACTTTAGTTGTGGCTTTTCCCGCGCTCATGCAGCCATTACACGATGTGTTTCGCGGCGCAGAACACAGCTAAAGTTGTGAACGCCAACGCAAGCCGCATTTATTTGAATTTTATCCGACAATTATCAAAAAGGAGTCATACAACAGTGAAGACAATCATGAGGCATTCCTATCTTCCATACATATTGAGTACGATTGCAATACTATCCTCAACTCTTTTGATGCCCTCGGCAGGCTACGGCGCCATCCCACAAGGCATCGTTTACAACGGGAAATTGAGTGACGAGAACGACAATCCGGTTTCAGCGACGATGCAGGTGATCGCGTTCCGGATTTTCGACGCGCCAACCGGTGGGCACGAGGTATGGGGTCCACAGACCTTCCAGACGCCGGTTACGAACGGGACATTCAGCGTCGTACTCGGCATTTCCGACGACGTCGGCCGACCGCTGCGCGATGCGCTAAAAGGACCGGAACGGTACGTCGAAGTTAGCATTGGCGATCCGGATACCCCTCCGACAGAATTGACTATTGTTGCGCCGCGCCAGCAGCTGCTCAGCGCGCCGTATGCATTCAAGGCCGAGGAAGCCGCAACAGTGCGGGGTGATCACATCTTTGATGACCCGCAGACAGGGAATGTCGGCATCTGGACGAACACCCCGCGCGCCAGGCTGGACGTCTTCGGCGCCATTCGCCTGGGCAACTCCGACCTCCCATGCAACGCGACGACGGCGGGCGCCATTCGCTTCGAGGATGGACGATTCCTGGGTTGCGACGGTACGCGATGGGCGGTGCTCGGCGCAGATACCCGGTTCATCATGTCGTCGTCACGGACAAATGTGAACCTTGCCGAGATGGCGGAGAATCGCGGTATCAATCTCAGCCGCCCTAATGATTTCACCGTCGTCATCAATTCCGGCGTGGATATCGGTAGTACCGGGATCGGATCGCCTGCATTCACAACACATGGTCTCCCCAGCGGTTCAACGCTGACGATTGTCAACAATGGGCGCATCATCGGCGCCGGTGGCCGTGGTGGAAACGGAGCAAACTCCAGTAGCAACCCGCCCGCCACCGCCGGGGGCGCCGGCGGCAATGCGCTGGAAATCACGATTCCGACGTCGATCGACAATAGCAACGGCTATGTCTTCGGCGGTGGCGGCGGCGGCGCGGGAGGTACGTGGTGGAACGGGCACTGCTCATCCGGCGGAGGTGGTGGAGGCGGCGCCGGTTCCGTAGGCGGAGCCGGTGGCAATGGCGGCGGTTCCGGCGCCAAAAACGGGTCTGCAGGTTCGATCGATGGAGCCGGCACCGGCGGTGCGCCCGGCTGCAACCCGAGCCAATGCAGTCGCGGCGCGCCCGGCGGGGGCTTCGGTCAGCCGGGTGGAAACAGTGCGAGATGCGACCTCGTCGCCGGCCTGCCCGGCGGCGCCGCCGGAAAAGCGATCATTACCAACGGCAATCCCATTACCTGGATTGGCGGCAACGACGCAAATCGCGTGCGCGGTGCAGTTCAATGAAGATAAGTCGAATAGATCAAATAAGAATCGCTGCAACTGACGGATTTCAATAGTAAAGGAGCAGATCATGAAATCGTTCCACTCATCACAAAAAATTAACGCGGTCAAGCGGGCTGCGTTCGCAATCACCGTCCTGTTGTCCATCTACCCGATGCCGACTGTTCTCGGACAATCCATCCCCGAACACATCACGTATCAGGGTGCGGTCACCGATGAACGTGGTCACCCCGTCGCAGACGGCCCGCGAACGATTGTGATCAGGCTGTTCAATGCACCGGTCGACGGTGAAGTGCTGTGGGGACCAATGCGATATGAGGACACCGACGTCTCCGACGGACGGCTCAATATCGTGTTCGGCGGGAGCGATCCGAGCGGGCGCAACATCGCTTCGGCATTCACATCGAACCAGGTCTTTCTCGAAATCAGCGTCTCCAAACCCGACGCTGACTCAGCCCTGGCGGCGATCCTCCCTCGCCAACGAATCCTGTCATCGCCCTACACCGTGAATACGCAAAAAACCGACGTCGCCGCCACCTTGAACGGACCCAACCTGCGCGTGGACGGCGCCGGCCGCATTCGGATCGGCTCCCCGTCGTCAACCGCACGACTCGCGGTGGACGGAATCGTTCGTACAACCAAAGACGGCCTCAAATTTCCTGATGGCTCCGTGCAACAGCGGGCCTACCCGATACCACCGGTGTGTGTCGGCAGAAACAAGGGGTTGCAATGGAATGGCGGCAAGTGGGTCTGTCATACTCTCGAAACAAACTAAACATACGCAAAACAGATAAGGAGAATTCATGATGAACACTCACACATACCATCTACACCAGGCATCGCGTCGCTATTATCATCAAATCGCACTTGGATTATGCATGCTTCTCGCGGCGTCGACCGTCGCGGGCTCAGTTCCTGAAGCCATTAATTTTCAGGGAAAAATTACGAGTGAAACAGACGATATCCCGTCGGGAGTTTCATACGCCATAGCATTCGAAATCTACGATTCGGCCGCGGGCGGCGGTTTGATCTGGGGTCCTCAAAAATTTAGTTCGGTTCCAATTTCCGGCGGAGAATTCAATGTGATTCTCGGGCCCAAAGACACAGCCGGCCGCAACATTTCAGCGGCGTTTGCCGCCAAACAACGATTTGTATCCATCAAAATCGCGGAGACGGCAGGCGGCCTTGATGCCGCCACGCCGCTGACGCCGCGTCAGGCCATGGTCTCTGTTCCCTATGCCTTTCGGGCCAACCACGCAGACTCCGCGGTCACCGTTGAGGGGCCGAACCTCTATGTGCATCCAGGCACGGGACATGTCGGTGTCGGCACACACGCCCCGGACCAGCCGCTTACAGTCCATGGCATGATCCACTCGACCAAAGACGGTTTCAAGTTTCCCGACGGCACGGTTCAAACCTCGGCCTACCCAATCCCGCCAACCTGCACCGGCGCAAACAAGCTCCTCCAATGGAACGGTAGCGCCTGGATTTGCTTCGATGCCGGCACGTACGCCTACACCTACAGAGTGGATCCGTACGGCGGCTGCGCCGGCGCCGGTATGGACGTTACAGTCCGGCGGCGACTTGGCGGCAACGGCAACCACTACGAATACCAGGTCACATACAAGTTTCGCTCGGACTACAGCTGGCAGGGAGCGTTCACCACGTCCTCCTGGTTTACCGGACAACAGTCATTCAACTGGGCGCACGGACGGGATAATCCCGGCTTCACGATCAAGCCCGGGAGCGGCTTGGCGGCTCCTGTCTTCGAACGCCACGGATGCAAGGGCAACCGCAGTGGCGGCTGGGGATATGGCGCATGGACCATCGCCGACGGCCAATTCAACTGAACAACCGCAACAACCAACAACAATCCCAACGAAGAGGGTAATACGATGACAACCAAACAACTTGTTCGACCGATATCGTGCGCGGTGTACGCCCTGGCGGTTTTCAGCGCGACCGCCGTCACACAGGTACAAATCGCCGCTGTCAACGGGAAACCCGGGCAAACCGCCACGTTCAGTGTGGACCTGTCCGACAGCGGCAGGAATATCGCCGGATTCAATTTCACGCTCGTTCTACCGAACGATGTAAGAGGAACCGCAGTGCACGACGGTGCGCTCCTGGACGGAACAAGCTTTACGCTGGAATCCCGGTCGTACACGGAAGGAGGCGCGAATAAGGTCTCGATAGTCGGATACTCGCTGCTCGAAGAAACGATCGCCGGGGGCGGCGCGCTGGCGACAGTGACGGTAGATATCGCTCCCACGGTCACCGCCGGAACACATGAAATTGTGTTTGCTGAACCGCCGACTGTCGAAGGGATATATGTCAATCCCCAGGCGTTATCGAACGAAGACGGCAGTGTATCGCTGGCGTTGACCACGGTCGACGGTTCGATCACAATCGAGGTAGATCCGGACACCGATGCAGATAGTTTGCCCGATGCCTGGGAACTCGAGCATTTCAGCGATCTCAGCCAGGACGGTGATGGCGACTTCGATGACGACGGCGTATCGAATCTCGACGAGTTCAACGCCGGCACGAACCCGAGCAATCCGGCTGATCCGGGCGGCGGCATCACGGTTACACTGTCGCCCGCCGGTGCAGTCGACAACGGCGCGCAATGGCGCGTAACGGCAGGCGGATTCGACTCGGGACCGCGGAACAGCGGTGCGCAGCTGTTGGGTGTACCGCCCGGGACGTACGTTCTGACCTTCACAACGGTCAATGACTGGCTCGTCCCTTCATCGCAGTCGATAACCATAGCGGCAGACACGACAACAACGGCGGTCGGGATCTATCGCGAGCCGACAGGTGAGCTTGTGATTCAACCGGGCGCGCTGGACTTTGGCACTGTTGCCGTCGGCGAAACCCGCCGCCGCCATGTCTCCATAACCAATGCCGGCGATGTCACGGCAAGGATCAACGCGATTGAGATCAATGAAAGCGGATTCACCGCGGACCTTGCCGGTCAGGATATCGATCCCGGCGATACGGTGCTGGTACCGGTCGACTGCTCACCGTCGATTGCCGGGGCGATGGAGACATCGGTCCCGGTCGGGGATGCGGTATTGGGCATGACAGCCGAGGGCAAGATCGACCCCGTTCTGTTAACAATCGGCAATGTTCAGCGTCTCATCGGAGATACCGGCACGTTCACCGTCGGTGTCGATCTGGATGCGGCCGCGGACCTGTCAACCGTCGCGTTCACCGTTCATTTCCCCGCGGCAGTCGTGCGCGCGACGTCACTCAGAAAGGCAGGACGCTCACTCACCAACCCGCAATCGGGCAGCATCGACAATACCGACGGCAACGTTGTCGTGTCAATCGGCCAATTCGATGGCGCAACGGCAATTCCCGCCGGAAATGGTACGATCGTGGAGATCGATTTCCAATTGACGAATACGGCCGACATCGGCGCATTTGCACTCGTTGTAGATGAAATCAACAACGTCTTCAAAACCGACTTTTCGCCGCTTCCGGTGTCGGCGCAGCACGGTGAGTTGACGGTAGTTGACGGCGTTTCCGGAGATGTTGACGGGAGCGGCACGGTAGACGCACTTGATGCGATCTTTATCTTTCGTACGGTGACCAACCTGTCCGCAATCCCCCCGGAAGTGAATAACCCGAATTTGCCGCCATCAGCAGAGATCGAGGCGAATGTCCGCGGCGGCCTCGGAGAATACAACAATGACGGCGCACTAAATGCCCTCGATGCCATCGACGTGTTCCGTGCCGTGACGAATTTGCCCCCGCGCGGATCCGCCGGCGCCGCGACACGCAGTGCGCGGTTGACCAAAGCGTTGCTGCTTGACATTCCGATATCAACGGCGGTCCTGCAAAGCGGGCAGGCCGGCGGCAGCGCCGGAGACAACGGTGTCGTCGTACCGATTTTTCTCGAGAACGTTGCGGCGTTGTCCACAATCGGGTTCGATATCGTCTACGATACGACGGTGCTCGATGCCGTGGCCCTGCGTCGCGCCGGAAGGACGATCGCCGGCCCCCAATCCGGCGGGATCAATGACGCGGCCGGCAGAGTGACGGTCTCAATCGGCAATCTCGATGGTTCGGAGGCTATTCCCGCGGGGAACGGCATCATATTCGAACTCGAATTTAATATCGCCGAAGGCGCGGCGGCGGGCACGTACGCGCTGGATATCGCCAATATCAACAATGTCTATTCGATACACTTCACTCCCGTGATTCTGCTCGGCGTCGATGGTGCATTCACGGTAGAAAGCGGCAATCAGCCTCCAGTTGCCGCATGTACGGATGTTGCCGTCTCCATAAACGCCGACGGCGTCGCAACAATCGGAGCACAACACATTGACGCCGGCAGCAGCGATGCCGACGGCACGATCGCCGAACGACTGGTAAATGGCAGTTCAGACCCGGTTGCATTCACCTGTAGCGCCATCGGTGAAAATCCCGTCACGCTAACCGTTCGCGACGATGCCGGCGGCAGCGATACGTGCAATGCAATCGTGACCGTCATCGACGACGGCAAGCCGGATCTGGTGGTCGACCCGCTGCTCGCAACGATACCGCTCGGTTCGGGAACGCCGGACCTGTCCGCGGGCGTCACCGCATTCGACAATTGCGACGGCGACATGACCGATTCCATTCAGATCGATTCTGATTCACTCGATACCAACAGTCCCGGCGACTATACCGTCTTTTATACGGTCACGGATACATCCGGCAACGCAACACAGGCAGGCCGCACGTATCGCGTGTCGGCCGACTGCCCGTTTCCTTCCTCCGTGAGTTTTCCCACCATCGACGCCACACTGATCGGTCATGTGCGTATAAACGGATTGGATGTGTCGGCAGATGACTTCGTCGGCGCGTTCGTCGGCGACGAAGCGCGCGGCTGTCGCGCAGTCGACGTCATCGACGACATGGCTTATGTGAACATTAATATTTCCGCGGCGGGCGGTCCGGAAACCGTGCGATTTGAATTGTATCGCGCCCAAAATGCCCGATTCCATGACATTGTCACAGACGCCCCTGTTGTCATCAATCCGGCAACGGCAATCGGAAGCATCGCGGAACCGCTGGAGCTGATCATTGATACGATTCCGCCGGTCATCACGGATTGTCCCGACCGAATCGAGGTGCCGACGGACGTCGATGCATGCCGGGCCCACGTATTTTGGACGGCCCCCTCCGCGACGGATGACAACGGAGTCGTCGAACTGACGGCATCACATCAACCGGGAGACGCATTCGCCCTCGGCAACGACATCGTCGTGTACCAGGCAACCGATCGCGCCGGCAACACCTCGACATGCGCCGTTGAGGTTTCAGTTCGCGACAACGAGGCGCCGGCAATCACCGGCTGCCCCGCCGGCATCACTGTTACCACGGATGCCGGCGAATGCTTCGCGACCGCTGTCTGGGACGAACCGACCGTTACAGACAACTGTACCGATACGGAGTATCGCGAATCTCATGCCCCTGGCGACCGTTTTGCCCGTGGCACGACCCCGGTCCTGATCACTGCCGCGGATGCGGCGGGAAATACCGCGGCCTGCGGTTTCAACATTACCGTCATCGACCGGGAATCACCAGAATTTCTCAGCTGTCCGGACGACGTGATTGCTGCCACGGATTCGGGTTCATGCTCCGCAATGATTACCTGGCTGACACCGGAAGTCGTTGATCACTGCGGACCCGTCGTCATCGAGTCCTCGCACGACAACGGCGAACGGTTCGTACCGGGAACAACATCTATACGCATAACCGCTGCCGACGCAGCAGGCAACACGGCGGCTTGTGCCTTCAATGTGACGGTCGTCGATACGGAACCACCGACCGTATCGGGCTGTCCCGCCAACATGACAGTCGAAACCGAATCCGGCGCATGCACGGCGGTCGCGGACTGGCGGGCGCCGACAATCACCGACCAGTGCGGCGATATCGACGTCGCCGCGAATCCGGCGCCCGGAACCAGTTTGGCGATAGGTATGACCACTGTCGTCTACACCGCGACGGACAGCGCCGGAAACACCGCGACATGCCAATTCAATGTGACGATACACGATACGGCGCCGCCGGAGATTACCTTTGACCCGCCGGAAGTCACGCTGTTTATCGGCGATCCGCCGGTTGACTTTGGCGACGGCGTTGCGGCGTCCGACGACTGCGACGGCGATGTGACCGGAAATATCGCATTCGACCCGTCAATGGTCGATACCGCTGCACCGGGTCGCTATCCCGTGGAATACCAGGTTGGCGATCGATCCGGCAATGTCGGCATCGGCGTGCGCATATACCTTGTAACGGATGAAGTCGAACAAGTCATCGCAGTGCGTCAGGGCTGGAATCACATCTCATTCAATGTCCGCTCCGACGACATGTCGCCGCAGACGGTGCTCGCGGAAATCATGGACAACGTTGAGCGTGTAATCGGCGCCGGCCGCAATTTCAACCCGAACAATCCCGGTCCGTTCAATACCTTAGGTGAATTCGAGATCGGCCAAGCCTATTGGATTAAGGTGCTCGCGGATGCCGATATCGCGATAACAGGCCGCCCTGCGGCGCCGTCGGCTACGCCAATTTCACTGAAAACCGGCTGGAACGGTATTGGCTACGTACCGCAGTCGCCAATGCCCATTGAAGTCGCCCTCTCGGGAATCGTCGCCTCCATCGAGCGCGTGATTGGGGACAACCGCAATTACGCACCGAATAATCCGTCGGCGTTCAATACGCTGCGGTCCATGCAACCGGGGCTCGGCTACTGGATCAACGTCCTGTCGCCCGCGCTGCTGATCTATCCGGAGGCCGACGCGGCCGAAGCCGCACAGACGTTTCGGACTTCGACCAGGTCTGCGGGCAATCCAGCTTCCCGCAAGTCGGCGTCACCTGCCGGCGCGACCGGGATGACTCCGGAAGAACGCACGGGATGGACACCGCAACACTATCCGACAATTCCATTCACACTCACTGGACGCGCCCTGATCGACGGAGTAGATGCATCGACTGGCGACGTCGTTGCCGCCTTCGTCGGCGACGAGGTACGCGGCATCGCGACGACATTCATGCATAACGATATGGCCTTCGTTGTCATAAACGTAGCGGTCGATGGGGACGATGAAACAGCGGGATTCAAGCTCTACGACGTCGACAAGGATGCCTTCCATGACATTGACTTTACAACCGCGATCGCAGCGGCAGGTGAAATGGGTGAACGCGATAATCCGGTAGTCCTGGATACAATCGGCGGCGGTGTGGCGCCGCCGATTCCACCCGCAATGATGCATCTTACCAAAGGATGGAACCTCGTATCGCTCCACGTCGCACCGCATTCAACCGATCCCGTCGACATCTTTGGCCGTCATGCGCTCAACGTGTGGGAATGGCATCGCGATGGGACGCATTCGCCATACTACCGCGCGCCGGAAGAACTGCGGCCGCGCGTCGGCTATTGGATATACGCGGAGCAACAAGCTGATGTCGTGATATCAGGCGAATCCGTAGACGGCGTTGGCGAACCGCTTCATCGCGGCTGGAATCTGATCGGACCAACCGAAAACAAACCGGCGCCGGCGGGATCATCGTACTGGGGATTCCACGCCGACCGCTACTACAATGCCGAAACGCTTGAAATCCTCAGAGGATACTGGATATACGTGGATCCGGATGCAGCAACGGAATGAGTACCAACCCGGAACACGAAGGGCACGGCTTTCACGGTTCAGTTTTAACACCGTCCAGGGCAAATGCAACGTTGGTTGCACGATCTCGAATCGACGTGTCCAGGCCGTGGCATGGCCGGCACAGTAGTCCGCCAACGGCTTTGCCGTGACAAAATCCGGCGGAATAAGTTTGACGCAGTTGACGGGCTTGGTATGGTAAGGCCGCTCGTGACGGCCGGCGCGCTGTATTCGCGATGGTTTGCGTGGCATCAACAACATGGCGTTGCTTCCGTAACGTATGCTGGAGAGAACACCGCGTCGCGTGCGTCGTACCTTTGCGTGCCGTACCGCGAAACAGGGGACAGGGGAGAATTTTCGGGTGAACATCGGGTTTCGTAATTGCAGTCAAGCGTAAAAAATTTGATATCATTGACCGGATGGGGTGACGTGCGGACGACGCGCCGGCGTTGCACCGGTTATCTTTTTTTCTTCGCGACGATTTGCGCAGTTCTCTCACATGATGTCCGCGGCAATCCCATTGACCTCAACCTGTTCGCAGCCGATTCCTCCGTCACCGTTGCTCCGACCGGCAACTCGGCCACACTCTCGGAAGATCCCGCCGCGCTCCTGGTTTTCCTGCAAAACGATCCTGCTTCGGGTCACGACGAGGTCATCACGGGCGATCCGAATACGCGCCTGGCATTCGACTATGTCTTTGACGAGACGATCGGCGAGAATGATGAATTCGGAGCCATACTATTGGATGCCGACGGCCGGAGTCTTGGCGGCGATTTCGCGTTCTTTATCCAGACAAGCAGTGCGGGCCGCGTGAGTTTTGATTTGTCCACTTTCAGCGGCGAAAGAATCGGGCTCCGATTTCAGTTGGGCTCGCTCTTTGGCGATCTGGGAGTGGGGTCAAGCGTCACGATCTACAACCTGCAGCGCGTCTCGACCGACACCGATCTGGTGGCCGTCGCATTCGACATCAACCCCGATCATACCCTTGGCGGACAAACTACCGCTACCTTCACGATTCGCAACAACGGCGCCGAGGCCGTAGGTCCGTTCAAAGTAGCCATTGAACATTCGGACGACAATGTCATCGGCAACGCCGATGATGTACGACTCACTGCGGTGACAATACCGGGGCTGGCCGGGAACACGGCGGTTGTGGAATCCGTAAATCTGGCACTGGACATACCGTCGCTATTCGATCGCGCATTAATGGAAGATCCCCCGAATTTACCTGACGACACGGTGTCGACGAGTTTCGATGTTATGGGAATTATTGTCGATGTCGATGACACGATCGCCGAAGCCAACGAGGCAAACAATATCGATCTCGGGAAAGGTATGGACAAAGACGACTTTACCTTTTTTCCATGGGACGTAAACCCGACTGACGGGCAAGTTTCGCCGACCGACGCGATCTATGTGGTGAATCGGCTCGGCCAAACCGTACAGCCGGATAATGCCCGGGCGGACCTGGATGGGAACGGCGCAATCACGCCGACCGACGCAATAACGGTGATTAATCGCCTGGGACGATTGATGAACAGCGCCGTCGACGAATAACAGTCGACGCGCCGGCCGCCGTATCGGAATGGACTGAGCCAGGTCATTCCGGCCGCGGACAATATTGATGCTTGTAACCGATCGAACATAATTCAAAAAGGGAGGACAGATCGTGACGCTGCTACAGAGACGCTTACTCATCGGTCTATGTTTATTTCCGTTTCATGCCTGGTCCGCGCCGTTGGCGCCGTTCGGCGACGGCACGGACGGAGCACTAACCGTCAATGAAGGTGAATCATTCGAAACCGACGCGGTTCGCAGTGCGGTTACCGGCGACAACCTTGCCGGCGGCACGACCGTAGCCGTTGCCAACAGCTCGGGGTTTCTGGTCGGCGACGAGGTTCTGATCATCACGATGCAGGATCCCGAGCCCGAACTGAGTCTGAACCAGGCGGGCACGTACGAAACCGCGGCGATCGCGGCGATCGACGCCAATACATTGGAACTCACCGCGCCGCTGGCGCACACGTACCTGTCCTCATCAGGTGCAAAGCACCAGGTCACTCGCGTACCGCAGTACACGACCGTTGACGTCAGCGGCACGCTGACCTGTGCCGACTGGAATGGTGAGACCGGCGGCGTGCTGTTTTTGCGTGCTGCGGAATCGGTCACAATGGACGAGACCGGCATCATCCACGCCGACGGCAAAGGCTACCGTGGCGGCCTGGGCAATGATCCCGATGGTTCAGTTGGGCGCACCGGAGAGGGTATCACGGGAAATTTCCATATTCCGAGTGTCGATCCGGCCGCAAACGGCGCGGGCGCCGGTCCGGGCGGTGGCGGCGGTGGTTCGGGGTCCGCGGGCCGGCCGGGTGCATTGAATCCGTACAATTTCGGCCGGTCGGTTGGCGACCCAACGTTGCGCCGCCTGATCTGTGGCGGCGGTGGCGGAGGAGGCAACGACAACGACAACAATCACAACAACGTCAATGAAGGCCGCGGTGGCGACGGTGGCGGCATTATTGTGATCGCGGCGCCTGAGTTGACCGGATCGGAGATACGATCCAACGGCGGTGACGGCACCTCACCCGACGACTGGTATACGAACAGCGCCGATGGCGCCGGCGGCGGTGGCGCCGGCGGTGTGATTCACACCACGACATTGAATCTGGATATTGCAACGCTGTCGGCGGCCGGCGGCGGCGGTGGCTTCTCGTTTCAAACATCTGCCAATCGATATTTCAGCGGCGGCGACGGCGGTGACGGCAGAATTCGCGTCAACGCGAGTACTGTCGCAATCGGCGCAACCCGGCCGGAACCCTACTATGGTGAGTTGAGAAGCCTGTTGCACAATCCACTACCAAACCAGGCCGCGACCGACGCATCGTACCTCATTGCCGCACGTGCGACCGATGATACCGTCGCGCTCACCACCGCAACCGTCCACTACCAGGTCGACGGCGACGGTTTTAACGAGTTGGCAATGGTCAACGACGGCCAGGGAACATTTACGGCCGACATCCCTGCGCAGGCGCCGTTGTCCGTGGTCGACTACTACATCAGCGCGTCCGACGGTGCGACGACACATCACACCCCGACCGATGCACCGGCCGCCGTGCATGCGTTCACGATCACGGACTCGCCGCCGACATATCTCCACGCTGCCGCAACCGACAACGGCGAGGTCACGCTTACCTGGGGCGCGCCGGTATCGGCCGCGAATCTCGTGGACTACAGCATCTACCGCACCGAAGCATTGGATGAGAACCTCGCGGCCGAGCACCTGGTCGCGGACAACATCACCGACCTCACTTACGTCGATTCGGCGCCGGCGCTACAGGACTTCCGTACCTATTACTACCATGTCCGGGCGAACTACGACTACGCCGCGGCAGCCGTGCGCAGCGCGTCGGTGATCGCCCAAAACGACGCGATCGGCGTGTCGGTGGTGAAGGGGTTCGTAAACCTCGAGGGACAGACGGACCACGGCGGCGTCACCGTTCAGTTCAATGACAACGGCAGCTCGAACTCCGCGGTCACCGTACATGCGACCACCGATGCAAGCGGGTACTTCGAACAGGCCGTAAATAACGGGAACTACGAGATCCGTATCGTGAAAGCCGGCTACCGCGATTACGTGCTGTCGTCCAACACCTTCATCGACAGCGACCGGGACGTCGGCACGCGCAACCTCTATGATCTGGGACTCACCGACGTCGCCGGCGACGTGTTCGGTGAGCTGAGCGGCATCATCTCGATCACCGGCGCCATCACCGTCCCGGCGGGCCGGCGGCTGGTGATCAAGCCCGGTTCGGAACTCCGGTTTCTCGGCAACGACCACTTCATCGTCCACGGCTATCTTGTGGCTGAAGGCACAGCCGAGGCGCCGATACGCTTTACCTCGCTGCCGGAGAGCCAGTTGGTCGGAGAGCAGCAATGGCAGGGCATTGATTTTACAGACAGCTCCGATGATCGCAGCCGAATGTCGCATATCATCATCGAGAACTGCCAGGACGGCATCGAGTGGAACAGAGCGGACGCAACCGTTTCATCGGTCGAGGTGCATACATCGAACGTCGGCTTTCGAATCATCGAAAGCAGCAATCCGAGCATCAACGACGCGGACATCCACCAGAACACATACGGTATCTTCATCGAGGAAAGCAGCCCGACGATAACGCATTCCAATATTTATGATCAGATATCGTACGGTTTCCACATCCGTAATTCCGCAAACCCGATCCTCACCAATTGCGACGTCTTCGCGAACCGCACGTTGTCGAGCAGCGACTTCGGCATCAACATCGAGACCCGCTCAAGCCCGACCCTGATCGATTGCAAGATTCGCGACAACAACGACATCGGCCTGCGCGTGTACAGCCAATGCAATCCGGAGATCCGTGGATGTACCATCAGCGGCAACAACGGCGACGGCATGTATGTGTATGATACGGATGAAACCCAATCCGACATGATCATCGAAGATTGTCTGATTGCTGAGAATTCGTCGGAAGGGATTTATCTGGATTACTATAACCAGGCGATTGGCATTTCGAACTGTGAGATTCGCAACAATTCCGCCGCAGGAATTTACTTGTACTATGACAACGACCCTCGTATTAGAAGCAACGTCATTGCCGAGAACGACTACGGCATCTACATCAGCAACAACTACAATGACCTGAACATTGAACGGAATATTGTCATATCGAACGCTAACGACGGCGTCTACAAGAGCGGCACGAACGGTACGACCACCATCGCATACAACACGATTTATGGAAACGGCGGCGACGGCTACGAAAACAACGGAACCGGCACGGAAACGGTACTGAACAACATCATCGTCAACAACACCGGCTACGGCCTGCGGTCGAACCAGAAGATCGACGATCTCCGGTTCAACTGCATTGCGATGAACGCGGCCGGCGACATCTCGAATACCAGCTCCAGCTATATTCCCGCAGACGCGTGGTCGTTCATCACCGTCAACCCAAACGGTGTACCGGCCGATAAGTTCCTCAATATCTCGGAGGATCCGCTGTTCCGTTTGAACGACGCGCTCGACCTTCAGCTGCTCGCGGGCTCGCCATGTATCGATGCGGCCGACCCCGACGTCACCGATCCCGATCTGACGCGCTCGGACGTGGGTGCGCTGTACCACGACAGCGGTCATCCAATGAACATCGTCGCGACCACCGAAGATCAGACCGTGATCCTCACGTGGCCGCCGGTCACAACCGACCTGCACGGCACGCTGCTCGGGTACAACGTCTACCGCCGCGACGCGGGCGCCGATGAATTCGAGCTCGCGGTATTTACATCCGAATCAACGCTCACAATCAACGACCTGATCAATAACGCCGCCTACGAATTCGCCGTCACCGGCGTTTACGACAGCGGCCACGAATCCGTCCATTCCGCGATCATCACCGAACGTCCCGGCGTCGCGGTCATCGACCTCGACCGCGAGTCGCTGAATGTATCTCTGGAAGCTGAGATCGGCGATCTCGAACGATCGCTGGCGGTGAGCAATTCTGGAACGAAGGCACTCAGCGTCGAGTTCGAAAACATCAGTGCGGATTATGGTGCGGCGAAATTAGATGGGTCTGGAGATTACATCAATGTAGGTGACCATGACAACCTAGAAGGCATGAGCGCCCTCACCCTTGAATGTTGGATTCGCAGTTGGAACAGCGGACCATTCGACTTCTTGAGTAAGGGGTACCGGCAGTACAATCTTTTCGTTGACGGAAACAGAAAATTCGGAATGACCAAAGGCTTCAGTAACACCTACGAGTATAGAACAAGTAACTACGAATTACCGCGAGGCGAGTGGCATCACCTTGCAGTGAGTTGGCAGAAAAATGAGCTGGTTTTCTTCGTTGATGGTAACGAGGTATTCAAGTCCCAAGATGTTAACGCGTCACCAATATCATTACGATCCGATAGTTTTCGTATTGGAGACGGTGACTGGCAGGGTCCGGAATTGAAAGGAGATATAACTGAGGTTCGAATATGGAAAACCGCAAGGACAGCGAAAGAAATTCGGGCTACAATATTGACTCCGCTCAGTGGAGATGAAGAGAATCTGGTCGGTTATTGGCCGCTGAGTCTTGATTTTACCGATCACTCAACCTTCCGCCGTCACGGGTCGAAAGTTGGACATGCAACGATTCTGCATGATATCGATGTACCTCGCGTAGTGTCCGTCGGATCCACCAGCTTCACGATTCTGCCTGGTACCACGGAAAACATCCCGTTCAACTTCCATAAAGGTTTCTTTACCGACTCCGCGCTGCTGACAATCCCGATCCTCACCAACGATCCGACCCGCGACGTAATCGACTTTGATGTCCACGCCAACTATCGGACGCCGGAACCGAGATCGACGTATTTTGATCCGGTCTATCCCACGGCCGGCGGTTACACCATTGTCATCACGGAAGCAACGCTGAACGATCATCCGCTTGATGTCGGGGATGAGATCGGCGTGTTCGACGGAGATCTCTGCGTCGGCGGCGCCATCTTCGACGGCCGCTTCAACATGGTGATCCCGGTATGGGAAGCCGATGACGGCGCCGGTCTGCCGGGTTTCACCCTGGGCAACCCGATGCTCTTCCGGCTCTACGACGCCTCCGACGACGTCGAAGGCGTGGTGACCGAGGTTGACCTCGTCGTTGGCGACGGCACATTCGGCTATCAGACGTTTTCGGCGCTGTCGTTGAATGGACACGCTGCGGCGGATGCAACGCATTTCGTCCCGGTCCCGGAAACCGGGCAGTTCTACCGCATCACGGTCACCGACGCCACGATCAACGGCGAGCCGCTGGAGGCCGGCGACGAGATCGCCGTAGTCGACGGTGACGTCACGGTCGGCGTCGGCATCTACGGCGGCGCCTTTCCGGTCGATATCATCGCGTGGCAGGCCGACACCGGGAGCGACCTGGCAGGCTTTACCGTCGGCAATTCGATATCGTATCGCGTTTTCGATCAATCGCGAAACAAAGAGGCGCTTGTCGCCTATGCCGACTATCTCTACGGCGACGGTTCGTTTGGCAACGATGCGTCGACGTCGGTATCGCTCACAGCCATCAACAATCCGCCGACTACATTCTTCACGCCTGTCGCAGAGACAGGTGGGTTCGCGACCATCGTCGTCGCATCGGCCGTGATCGACGGCGAACCCGCGGCGCCAGGCGACGAAATCGGCATTTTCGACGGCGATACCTGCATCGGCGCCGGCATTGCAGATCAAGCCGGCGCTGCCGTGCTGCATGCGTGGCGGGCGGCGCCGCAACTCGGTCAACCGGGTTTTACGGAAGGCCACCTCATGCGCTTCCAAATATACCGTCGCGACGTCGATCGCGCGGTCGTCGTGACCGACGCCGTATACGACCAGGGCGACGGCAGCTTCGACAGCTCGGCATCGACGGTTGTGACGCTCACCGGACACCGCGACATCCTCGATCACCACGACGGCACGGCGACGCTGACGTGGGAAGCGCCGGACGACACCACCGGGCTGCTCGCCTACGAGGTGCATCGCAGTCTCGACGATGTCTTCAGCCCCGGCGGCACCACCGTTCTGGCAAGCGATCTCACCGACACCACGTATACCGATGCCGACCTCGCCGACGCGGTGTATTACTATCGTGTCGTTGCGGTCTACGAGGACGGCGCGGAAACCGTAATTCCGTTACCCGAAATCCTGATCAACACCCACGACGACAGCACCGTTCGCGGCTTCGCCTTCCTCGAGGGCCGGAGCAACCACGCCGGCATCAAAATCACATACGAAGGCATTTCGACCTTGACCACGACCGAATTCGCGTTCACCGACGCCCTCGGACGTTACGAGATCCCGTTGACCAAGGTCGGGCAATACGCAGTGACCTACGAGAAGGACGGGTTCCTGAGCTACACGCCGTACCGCGTCGGCGGCGCACTTCTCAATGTCACCGACGACATCGTCAGCGACGACGTCACGTTATTGACACTGGGCGTCAACGACGTCAGCGGCGAGGTGTCCGGGGTCTGGGACGGCATCTACACCATCACCGGCGATGTCTCGGTGCCGGAAAACAATGCGCTGGTGATCCGTCCCGGCTCACGGATCCAGTTTGTCGGCAAATACCAGTTCGATGTTTTCGGTTATCTCGAGGCGCGCGGCGAAGCAAACAGCAAAATCCTGTTCACCTTCGTCAACGAAACACGAACGCCCGGTCCCGGCAACTGGTGGGGGATCGATTTCAACGATTCATCGGACGACACCTCGATCATCAGCCACGCCGTCATCGAATTCGCCGACGACGGCGTCGAATGGGCTGATGCGAGCGCGGGACTCGAAAACGCCGAGGTACACCACCATGCCGATTACGGCCTGCACATCAGCCGCGCGGACAGCCGCCCGCACATCGTGAACGTCGACGTCTACAGCAACCAGCGCGGGATTCGTGTCGATGCGGCGTCGCCGGTCCTGGACCAGGTGTCGTCAAGAAACAACCTGAATTCCAGCAACGGCTATGGGCTGTGGATGGAGAATATCCCGACGGTCGTCGCGACCAATTGCCGTTTCGACGACAACCGGCTTTACGGAATATATATGCAGGAAAGCAGCCGTTCCGTCTTCACCAATTGTTCATTCAACGACAATCAAAACACTGGTATCTATGTGAATCGCGGCGACGTCACGATTGAGAATTCGGAGGCATCTCGGAACACCGGTTACGGAATTTTGCTAAATAACGGCGGTCACAACGGACGATTCTCAAGAATCCTGAACTGTCAGATTGCCGACAATACATCCTGGGGAATGTATATCGCAACAAACAGCAATACTGCGAACCAGAATGATGCGATCATCGTCGCCGATAACAACGTCCGGCGGAACATGAATTACGGAATCTACATCAGCAACAGCAACAAACTAATTGTTCGGGACAATGTTGTGTCGGACACTTATCGCGACAACACCTGTTGCGGACGCGGCTCAGGGATTTACATCGGAAGTTCGAGTAATCAGCTGGAATTCATACGCAATGTCGTAATGCGCAACGCCAGCGACGGTGTGTACAACGCCAGTTCAAGCAACACCATCACATTCGACAACAACACGATACTCAATAATCGCGGCGACGGCTTTGAGACAACCAGCAGCCCCACAATTACGTCGATCAGCAACAATATAATCATCGACAACGACCACTACGCCGTCCGCACCAGCAGCACGATCCCGGTATTCGGCTTCAACAATATCCGCAATAACGGATCAGGTCTGACCAACGACCTCAACCGGTTTCCGGTGAATACCTGGGACTTCACGGATGTGAACAACGGCTATCCCGCCGACGTCCACGGCAATATCTCGATTGATCCGCTGTTTCGGCTCCCCATCATCGACGATTACTCCCTCCACGCGAATTCGCCGTGCATCGACGCCGGCGACCCCGCCGCTTCCGACCCCGACGGCACGCGACTGGACATCGGCGCGCTGTACTGGGACCAGGGTATTCCCCACAGCCTGACGGTCACCGGCTACGGTGACGAATCCGTGGCCCTGACGTGGCAGGCCGCGACAGGCAATAATTTCGGACCCGTCGCTGGGTATAACGTCTACTATCGCGAGTCCGGTTCCGACGTCTGGCTGTTGTTCGATTCCACCGATCAGCCGGCGATCGCCGTCACCGGCCTTGTCAACAACGTCCTGTACGAATTCGCCGTGACCGGGCTGTATCCCGGAAATGTGGAATCTGACGTGTCGACAGCGATCGTTGAGAAAGCAGGCGTGCCAACTATCACAATAACTCCGGTCGGACTCAGCGTCGTCGTTGATCTGGATGATGAGCCAATCGTGGAAGTGCTGACCGTGGCCAACGGGGGTACACGTGACCTAAACCTTCATTTTTCAAGTTTCGATGGCGGTGTCGCGACTTTTGACGGCAACGGCGACTTCATACAAGTCGGAACTCAGCCTCACCTCCAGGGCTTGGCCGCACTGACCATTGAATGCTGGGTACGTCGCGAAAACGCAACGTTCACTGAACTGGTCAGCAGACACACACCGTGGAATTACCAGTACAGTCTATATATCGACGGCAACGATAAACCCGGTCTATACAAGGGATACCAATCTACGTACCAAACCTTTCAGTCGGATTTTCAGATTCCGAGGGGTGAATGGCACCATCTCGCTGTGACTTGGACGGACAACGTTGTCAAATTCTATTACGATGGTGAACTAGCAGACGAATTTGATAATGCCGTCGCCGAGCCGATCCCGAACCACAATTACCCACTGGATATTGGCCGGCGCGGCAATTATCCTGATCGCTACCTGCACGGAGCGATGGCTGAGCTCAGAATCTGGAATCGCGTCCGAACAGGCGACCAGTTGAAGTCGGACATGCTCAAACCACTGGCGGACGAGGAAGCAGGACTTGTCGCCTACTGGCCGTTGCGACACGATTTCCTGGATCTATCTGGCTTCGATACGCCCGGCACTCCCAACGACGATGTCTTCATCGACGCAACTGAGTCGATACCCGTCAGCCCGTTCTTCACGGTCGAATCCGAGTCGGTGATCGTACCGGCCGGCGGCGAGACCGACGTCATGTTGTCGTTTCCCTTCATTGATCTATTCAAACGCAAGACACTCAAGATCCCCATTTACACGGATATTCCCGATGTGCCGAAGGTTGACTATGACGTGCTCGTCACCTACGGCGACCATATCCAGGCGGAGACCGATATATTCAGCTCGGTCAATCCCAGCGACAGCTCGTATACCATTGTCATCGACTACGCGGAGATCGACGGCGAACCGCTCGAGCTCGGCGATGTGATCGCCGTGCTCGACGGCGACACGATCGTCGGTGTCGGGGTGTTCGACGGTTTCGCCTACAGCTTTCCAGCCTGGGAAGCGCATCCGGATCTCTCCCAGGACGGCTTTACCGCCGGCAACCCAATGACGTTCCGGCTCTACGACACATTCCTCGCCCTCGAAGCCACGGTTACGGACGTCGCGTTTGTTGTCGGCGACGGTACGTTCGGCTACAACACATTCACCAGCGTCCAACTCTCAGCGACGGTTTTCCAGACGCAGACGGTCGACATCGTCGGCGGCCGCGTAAACCTGATCTCGTTCAACAAATGGCCGCGCATCACCGACGCCGGCGCGGTTTTCGGCCAGGTCGACGCACTCGAACTGGTCTACGACGATCAGGGGTTTTCGATGATCCCGCAGTTCCTGATCGACACCATCGTCGATATCGATTTCACCCGGGGCTACCACGTTTACAGCGAGTTTGACGACATCATCGAGTTCGAAGGGACGCTACTGAAGCCGACGCAAACGATGATGGTGTTGTATCCGCACCAGTGGAACTCGGTCGCGTTTCTCGGCGAGGACCTCCAGGACGTCGCCACGACCTTCGGCGCCGACCCCGACGGCACGGCCCTGATTAACGATCAGATCATCGCCGTACAGGACGACAAAGGAAATATGTGGACGCCGACCGGTGAGGCCAACACACTGACGAACCTCGCACCCGGCCGGGGCTATCAGATCGCGATCGCCGGCGACGACCCGATCGCGTTTTACTACCAGAACACCGGCGCCGCGGTCGGAAGCAGTTCGGTCGTGCGCAACGCCGGCGCGGCCGCGAAGCGCGGGGCGACGGCAGCGAACGCCGACGCCTTTGTTCCCGTGGCGGACACCGGCATTCCCTACAATATTCTGGTAGTGTATCCGGGGCGCAACACACCGCCCGGCGCGCAGCTCGGCGTGTTCGACGGCGACGTCTGTGTCGGCGCCGCCACTTTCGGCGGCGAAGACTACCTCCAGATCACCGCCTGGGGCAGCGACCCGTTTCTCGGGCTGCCCGGATTCACTGACGGCCACGATATCCGCCTGATGCTGCACACGCCCGACGACGGCGACGTTCGTGAGATCGACGCTGACTACCTTCGCGGCGACGGCACGTTCGGCAGCGATCTCTTTGCCCTGGCACATATCGACACACCGATACCCGCCGTTGACCTCATCGCGGTCGCCGACGCCACCGAAACCGTGCCCGGCGTCACAAATGACCGGCGCGTATACCTGGCAATAGACGGTTATGGCGACGGCACCGCGCTCGAGTGGCTGGTCACGGAATCACCCGCGCAGCCACAGGCCGGCGACGGACGCTGGCAGGCCGACAGGCCAACCTACCACGACATCGCCGCGGACGAGGGCATGGTAACGCTGTACATCTGGGTAAAAAACGAACACGACGTCGTCAGCCTGCTGCACCAGGGGTCGTATCGTGAGATCATGCTCGACCTCGGTTTTGTATTCACGATCACCTCATCACGCGTCGAATCGCAGCCGCTGCGCTTCGGCCAATGGCGCTGGGCCACGGCCGGCTACGACGACAACCTCGACGAACGCGTGGATGGCGCCGGCACACCGTACCACCCCTACCTGACCCGACGCAGCGTGACCTCCGACGCACCCGCGCGCTTCATGACCGACATCCGCCCGACGGAAGCCGTATCGCGCTGGCGCATGCACGTCGCCGGGCCGGCGGACAACCGAACGCTGTCCTTCGACATTCCGAGAATGCCGGCGGGCGCGCAACTGCTGATTCAGCGTCTGGCAGGCGAAGCCGCCGCTGAGGCGCCGTTCGAGCTGCACGATGCATCGTCGATTGCCGTACAGGCCGACGACGTCTACGAGATCGTACTCGGGCAACCGGATGTCGCCGACCTGCCCCTGCGGCGGGGCTGGAACCTCATCGGCATCCGCCATATGACAGTAGAAACCGTGGGCGATCTGCTCGCGGAATATGGCCTGCCCCAGACGATCAGTGGAATGGTCTGGACATGGGACGGCCTCGGCTTCAAACTGGTGGCGTCCGATCACGTGCTGCGTTCGGAATGCGGCTACTGGGTGTTCAACCGCGGCGACCCGTTTACGGCCCGCTATTCAGGTCTGCCGGCCGACGGCATCGTGACGGTGAAACGGGGCTGGAACGCCGTCGGCCCGACTGCAACCGGCGTCGTTCCCGAGGCGCTCGCCGGCGGCAATGAAATCTGGACCTGGGACGGCAGGTCGCAGGCGTTTCGCACACCCGATGGAAATACGCTGCAACACGATGCCGGTTACCTGATCCGCGCCGACGAAGACACGGTCGTCGACCTCGGCAACGAAAGCGACTGAGTTCCTTTATGACACGACGTCTTCCCATATCGTGCTGGTGCACGCTGATGTCCATGCTGGTTGCGGTAGCAGCGCCGGCACAGAGCGTGCCGCCCGCGTTTACGCCGGTCGCGCCGACGGGCCTGCCCTACAGCGTGATCGTGTCCGGCGTCACGCTAAATGATGAACCGCTCACGGCCGACGCGCAGATCGGCGTGTTCGACGGCGACCTCTGCGTCGGCGCGGCGACCATCGGGAACGCCGGGCAGATCGTGATCACCACCTGGAAAGGCGACGATGCACTGGCGATTCCCGGCTTTGTTGCGGGCAATGCCATCGGCTTCAGGATCCGGACAAGCTGGTTCTCGGAAATCCAAACGTTCGAAGGCGCGGCAACGGTTCTGGAAGGCGGCGACAGTTTCGGCGACGGTCATTTCTCCCTGGTCGCCGTTGCCGTGACCACGACACTGGCGCCTGAAGTCAGTGTGAACCCCGTCCGCCTGGAATTCGGGCAGACCGACCTCGGCATCGCGGTGACGAGGGAATTTACCGTTGCCAACGACGGCGATGCCATACTCCAGGTCCCGGCGATCGTGACCGACCACTTGTATTACCTGGTCAGTCCGACATCGATGACACTCGCGCCCACCGAATCGCAAACGGTCACAGTGACCTTTAACCCGGCGGCGGCCGGTGGCTTTTCCGCGCATGTGACCGTGCACTCGGATGATCCCGGCACGCCCGCCGCGACCGTAGATCTCGTCGGCATCGGGCTCCCGCCGCCGCGCCCGGAACTCGCGATCCTGAACGATACCGTCACATTCGGCCAGGTCGCGGCCGGCCGGTCACGCACCCGCGATATTCGGCTGGCGAACCAGGGCAACGCGGACCTCGTGATTCACTCGATAACAAGCAACGGCAGCTCCTTCAGCGTCGGCGCCCCAACCAGCTTTACCATGCCGTCGAAATCCAGCCGCTCGGCGCCGATCACCTACGCGCCGAGCGCAGCCGGCCAACATTCCGCGACGATCACCATCAACAGCAACGACGGCGCCGCCGCGATCGCGGTATCCGGGGAGGCCACGCCCGGGCATTTCGCCGACATACCGACCACCGGGATCGGCGGTTACTCCATCATCATCGACCGCGTCGACCTCAACAAGAAGAGCTGGTTCGAGCCCGGCGACGAGATCGGCGTGTTCGACGGCGAGACCCTGGTCGGCGTCGGCGGCGTCGGCAATGCGCTCCAGCTTGACGGCATCGACGACCACGTGCAGGTCGCCGACAGCAACGCCTTCGATCTGCCGGGTGCGGTCACGATCGAGTGCCGCATTCGCGCCGGGTCCGTCGATGACGGGGTCGCCGGCATCATCGGCAAGGGCCGCAACTACGGGCTGTTCCTGCATCCCGACCGGCGTCTCGAACTGGTGTACCGGAACGGCGCCGGCCGCGAGGTCAGGATTGAATCGACCGCCGGCGCCCTGCCCGCGGACCAATGGCATCACATCGCCGGCGTGATTGACGTTGCCGCGAGCACGATGACGATCTATGTCGACGGCGCCCCGGTTGCATCAGGGGTCGCCCCCGAGAACATGACCACCAACAGCGACCCACTCACGATCGGAGCGGCCTCGAACAATGTGTCGCAGCAGTTTCTTCCCGGCCTTGTCGACGAGGTGCGGGTGTGGAACGTCGCCCGCAGCCAGGCCGATATCGACACAAACAAGGCAATGTCGATTCGACAGAATCAGTCCGGGCTCGTCGCATCCTGGACATTCGACGACGGGACCCTGCGCAGCTCGGTGTCGGGCCAGTACACCGGGACGTTTGCCGGCGGCGCGCGTCTGGCTGCGACCAATGCGTTGCCGCACAACAACGTGATTTTTGTATGGCAACGGCATGAGGGGCTCGGGCTCGACGGCTACACCCCGGGCAACCCGATCAGCTTTCGGCTCTGGTCGAATCTCTTCGGCGTTTTCGAAGAACTGGACGCCGCGCCCGAGTTTATAATCGGCGACGGCCATTTCGGCACCGGCACCCTTTCAGTTGTACGGCTGTCCGCCGTGTCCGACAGCGAACCGAATATTGCAGTCGACATCGACTCGCTGTACCTGGGACAACTGCCGATCCATGAAAGCGTCACCAGCACGGTCAGCATCACCAATTCCGGGAACACGCCGCTGACCATTTTATCGATCTCCGAGACATCGACCGTATTCAGCCTTACCCACCAGTCGGCAACCGTGCAGCCGGATGAAACCCTCGACGTCATCGCGACCTTCTCGCCCGTCGTTCCCGGTACGCACGGGACGACCATGACGATCGTCTCGAACGATCCCGATGAACCGGTGATTGACGTCGACCTCAGCGGTTTCGGCCTGCCCGCCGGCCGCGCCGAGATCTCGTTGTCCACCGCCTCTGTCAATTTCGGCGGCGTCGTGATCGGCGAGTCGGAAACAAAGATATTCCGGATCGCGAATACCGGCACGGCCCCGTTGACCGTCACCGGCATTTCCAGCGGCGATCCGTCGTTCGTCGCGACGCCGAACGCTTTTACACTGACCAATACCAACGACGTACAGGACGTGAGCGTTGTCTTCAGTCCGGGACAACGACGGTCCTTTTCAGATATACTGTCGATCACGTCAAACGCCGACACCCGATCGTTGGCCGTAACCGGTATCGGGTTCGACGGACATTTCCCGGCCGCGGTCGAGACCGGCTTGCCGTATCAAATCGTAATCGACAATACGACCCTGAACGAATTTCTCACGTCAGGCGATGAAATCGGAGTATACGACGGAGATCGGATTGTCGGCCGCGGCGTTGTCCCCCTATTCGGCAACTCTCTGTCGCTGGACGGTAACGGCGACCTGGTGGATGTCGCGGACGACAACGTTCTGGACGGCATGCTGCACCTCACCCTCGAGGCCTGGGTCTATCTGAACAACACCGGTCACCAGGGAATTATCCGCAAACAGAACAGCTATGCCCTAAGTATCAGAAACGGAACTATACAATACGGACCCGGAACGCAGTGGACGTGGTTCAATACCGGGATTGTTCCGCCTACGGGACGCTGGTTTCACATAGCCGCGGTTTGGGACGGTCAGGTGGAGAAATTTTTTATCGACGGTAAAAAACGTGGCAGCACGTTAAATTTCACGGACGGCGCCATTCCCGATACAGCCGGTCCCGTACACATTGGCTTCGATGACAACGGCTGGTATCTGAACGGATTGATCGACGACGTGCGGGTCTGGAACGTCATCCGCTCCGAGGACGAAATCCACGACAACATGAACCGGGAACTCACGGGACTGGAAAGCGGGCTCGTTGGATACTGGAAATTCAACGGCGATGCCCTCGATCATACGCCGTTCCAGAATCACGGCGTTCAGGCCGACAATGCAATGCCGTTCGGGCCACCGGCGATTCAGGCATTCGAATCGCTTCAGGTGGTATCCTGGGAACGTATCGACGAGAGCGCCGACGACGGTTTCACGCCCGGCAATCCGATCGGCTTCAAGGTCTGGACGACGATCAACGGGTATCCGTCGGAATTCGATGCCGTTGGCCAATTCTCGGCCGGCGACGGCACGTTTGGCTACGGCCGGTACGCCGTCGCGCAGCTGACGGTCGCGACGCCTCAGCTGACGGTGACGCCCACGGAGTTGTTCAACCCGATCGAGGAGCCGGCGTCGGTGGCACGCACACTGACGGTCGAAAATACCGGCGACGAAACGCTGGTGTACGACATCATTCTGCGCTTCACCGATCCCGCGTCGCCGCCGGCGACCTGGCTGGAGGTGTCGCAGACGTCGGGGACGCTCGAACCGGGAGTATCCGAAACCATTGACGTCACGCTGTCAACCGCGGGACTCAATGACGGCCTGTACCAGGCGGAGCTGGAATTTACCGGCAACACCCCCACTCCAGAGCCGGTCGTCGTACCCGTGCGCATCAATGTCACCGGCAATCCGCAGATCGACGTTTCAGACGCTGCGATCGCGTTCGGCAGCGTTGAAGTGGGACAGTCCGCATCGCGGACGCTAACCATTTCCAACATCGGCACCGATGCCCTCGACATCACGGCGATTGACGTGCAGGATGGCGCGATCCTGACGCTCGACCATCCCGGCGACCTGCCGATCGCGCTCGAGCCGGCCGCGACGCTCGCGGTCACGGTGGTCTTTGCACCGGCCGCCGCGGGCGATATCACCGATCGCATTGCGATTGCGTCGAACGCCGAAAACGCGCCGACCCTCGAGGTGCCGGTGACAGGCACGGGGTTGACGCCGCCGGATCTGACGATCGCGACAACGGCCTGGAGCGGCACCTACGACGCGGACACCGTGAACGCCGACAGCATCACCTTCTCGAACGAGGGGCAGTCGCCGGTTGACTTTACCATCAGCGGCGCCGTGCCGTGGCTGGCGGTGACGCCGACCGCAAGCACCATGATCGCCGCCGGCGAATCGCTCGATGTCGCGTTGTCGATCAGCACAATCGGTCTCGTCACCGGCACGTACACGGGTTCGCTCACGGTTGCGTCAAACGATCCCGACGAACCGGAGATCGCCCTCTCGTTTACCCTGACGGTTGTCGGCGCGCCGCGGCTGGCCGTCGCCGACAGCCTCGATTTTCCCGCGACCGCGGTCGGAGCGGAACGCGAGCTGCCGCTGACGCTGGCCAACACCGGCAGCGACACCCTGCTGGTGTCGTCGGTGACGGTTTCGCATCCGGTGTTTTCCGTTGACTTCGAACCGACGCTGTCGATCGCACCCGGGACATCGTCGGCCGTGCCCGTTGTCTTCACGCCGGCCGCCGACGGGAACTTCCAGGGTATCCTCGAAATTACCTCGAACTCGGCCGATGCGGCATCCCATCAGATTGCGCTGCGCGGCGCCGGCTTTCGCCCGCCGGATATCGCGGTATCGCCGGAGTCAATCGCGTTGACGCTGCCGACCGGCACGCAGGACACCGTCGACCTCACGGTGTCCAACACCGGTTCGTTCCCGTTGACCTATGAAATCGCTCCGGAAGCGTCCGGGAAAACGGCGCTGTCGCTCGATCGCGCCGGCGAGTTCGTAAAGGTCCGGCATCATCCCAGCCTCGACATCGAGGACGCGCTGACGCTCGAGGCGTGGATCAACCTGCGCACCGGCCAGGACCAGGTTATCGTCGCCAAGGAATCGGACGCGATCGGGCCCTGGCGTCTGTGGGTCAACGGCGGTGGAAACCTGGAGTTTCAGCTCAACGTCAATCGCAGGGTAACATCCGCGGAGGTCGTCCCGGTGGATCAATGGACGCATGTCGCCGCCACCTTTGACGGCGCCGCACTGCGGCTCTACATCGACGGCGAACTCAGCAACGAAGCCGTCTACCCACTGTTCTCGATCAACCGCAACAACGACGATCTCCGGATCGGCCGGGCCCACGACGGCACGGCGTTCGACGGACTTATCGACGAACTGCGCATCTGGAACCGGACGCGCGATCCGTCGGAAATTCAGGCGCTGCGCAATCAGTCGCTGAAGGGTACCGAGGACGGACTGGTGCTGTACTTCACCTTCGACAGCGACGGCGGAAACGCCGCCGTGGATACATCCCTGCAGGGCAACAACGGCACCTACTTCGGCGGCGCCGCGCGTACCGCGTCGACGGCGCCGATCAACGCTTTTCTGGTCGTGACCCCGCTCGGCGGCGCGGTCGAACCGGCGATGACCGCGACGATCACCGTCGAGATCGACAGCGCCGGTCTCGCGTCCAACCTGTATTCGACGTCGCTGTCGATCCTGTCGGACGACCCCGACGAATCCGTCGTGGCCGTACCGATATCGTTAACCGTCACCGGCCAGGGATTGGTCCGCACGGAGCCGACGCAGCTGGACTTCCCCGATACCGCCGCCGGAATTACCACGACGGCTTCGCTGACGGTGTTCAACGACGGATCGGATGCGCTCAATATCTTTGACTGGGAACTCGACAGTGCGGCTTTCGCGACGTCCGCGTCGCCGCTGACGATTCTGCCGTTTTCGAGCCGGTCGCTAACGGTCTTTTTCACACCCACGGCGGCAGGGCTGCACGAAGACATCCTCACGATTGTCAGCGACGCATCGAATACCGACCGCCTGACCGTCGCGCTGTCCGGGACGGGAACGGAACCGGCCACGATTGCGGTTGCGCCGGCAAGCATCGATGCGGCGCTCGATTTCGATCAATCAACGATTGATACCCTCGACATCACCAATACCGGCGGCAGCGTTCTCGACTACAGCATTGTCGCCGGGCAAACCACAATCGGGGGCCGGGGACTTCGGTTTCTCGACGGCGTAGCGGAAGTCGCCAACCCCGGCGGCTTCGATGCGCAAACGCTGACGGTCGAGGCCTGGGTCCGCCCCGAGCATGCCGACAACGACGAGATTCCAGCGGTATTCGTCCGCGCCGATCGTTTTAATGCCCAGATCTTTGCGTTGCGCATGTGGACCGGCTCGATCGCCGGCAGCACCGCCGGCGCGGGGTACGAGGTCGTGGTCAATAATGTAGGCAGCGGCCCGATTCCGTTTCCGTTCGCAGCGGGACAGTGGGTGCACCTGGCCCTGGCGTTTTCCGTGGAAACGGCGGTGTTGTACGTCAACGGCTCGCCGGTGCTGTCGTTGCCGAAGACATTGTTGTCGTACGCTGATGCCGATGCCTTTATGATCGGAAACGACCCCACCGGCAACCGCGCGTTCACGGGCGCCGTCGACGAGGTTCGCATCTGGTCGGCAACCCGGAGCGCCGCCGAGCTGAACGCCGGCAGGACGGCGCCGCTCACCGGTGACGAGGACGGCCTCGTTGCGTACTACCCCTTCACAGGCGGACTGGTCAATGATCGCTACGTCATCGATGCGTCGCCCCGCAACAATCTGCTCGCCGTAAGCGGCGACGTCGTCATCAGTACCCAGTCGCCGGCGCCCGTGGCGACGGCCGCCGGCGCCTGGCTCGGCGCCGACCCGTCGACCGGGGCCGTCGCCGCCGGCCTGTCGCAGTCGCAAAGCATCACGATCGACGCGACGGGACTGCACTTCGGCAGCCACGCAGACCGGCTCATCGTGATCTCCAACGACGCGGCAAACGGCGTGATCGACATCCCGGTTACCCTGACGGTATCGGCGCCGCGGGTTGAGCTGTCGACGACCGGGATCGACTTCGGCGACATCGCCATCGGCGCACAAAACACGCGGACCCTGAACGTGTGGAACACCGGCAATCGCCCGCTCATCATTACCGGCTACACCCTGCTCGATGCCGCGGACTTCACCCACGACGGCGCCGCCGACGCCACCCTGGCCCCCGACGAGCAGCTGTCGCTGGCGATCGTCTTCGCGCCCGGCAGCCTGGGGACGTTCACGGACCGGCTCACGATTTCCACCAACATCGGCGATCATGACATCGCGCTGCTGGGGATCAGCCACGTACCGCTGCCCGATATCCGGGTCGAGCCGACCGAACTGAACGTCGAGACGGCCGAAAACACCGTGCTCTCCAGGTTCATCACCATAACCAACGACGGCGAAGCCGATCTGACCGCGGACGTCGCAGCGGCACGAAGCTGGATTTCGATCGATCCCGCTTCCGCCGAGATCATGCCGACGCTGTCGCGGCTGGTGACCGTCGATATCGATACAACCGGCATCCTCCCGGGCGATTATGCCGAGACGCTCGAGATCACCAGCAACGATCTCGACGCACCAACGATCCTGGTGCCGATCACAATCGATGTCGGCCCGGACCCCGAACTGCAGCTGGGGCAATCGGAGGTCGCCGTGACGCTGTCGTTCGGCGGCACGACCACCGTGCAGCTTGACATCAACAACACCGGCGCGGGCTCGCTCGGTTATACATTGACGGAAAGCGTGGACTGGCTGTCGATCGGCGACCCGACCGGTATTGTGCCCGGCAATTCCTCCGCATCGGTTGGTATCGCGGTGGCCGCGGGCGCCTTGCGCGGCGGCCACCACGACGCCGTCATCATCATTGATTCGAATGCCGGCAACGTCACCGTGCCGGTGCGACTGTCCGTGGCCGAACCCGCCCTTGCCGACAACCTGCCCCCGGCCGTAACCGTGAAGCTGTTTCCGGACGAAACCGATACCGCGACGATCGCTGTTTCGAACGAAGGCCTGGCGCCGCTGAACCTCGACCTCACCGGATTCGCGAGCACAGGATGGTTGACCATCGACACGCCCCAACGCGTCGTCGCACCAGGGGCGACGGATTCCGTAATCCTGGAGTTCAATACCGAAGGACAGGAGGAAGGCAGCCGGCTCTCGGCCGTCGTCCAGATAACGCATGACGATCCGGGGCGCATCTCGCCGATTGCCCTGACGGCGAATCTCGACGTGTACCGGTTCGCCCGATTTTCCGCGGCCGACGTCAATCAGGATGTCGGCTACCAGCCCGGTGAAACGATTACCCTGACGGCGGCGCTGACCGCGCCGAACGGTTCGCAGACCGTAACGGTGACCTCCGAACTGACCGATGCCGCCAATGCGTCGCTCGCCGTCGTCACCGACACGGTGAATCTCGCACCGGGCAGCGCGAACGGGTTGACGACGGCGCTGGCCATACCGGAATCCGGGGTCGCCCACGGCATCGCGCAGCTGGTCGTGGTTGCCTCGGACACGGATCGCGGCGTCGTCCAGGACACGCAAACCATCGACGTACCCGTCGGCGTGCCGGTACCCGAAGTATCTGAAGACACGATCGATTTCAGCGACATCCTTGCCGGCGCCGCGGCGTCCCGCGAACTGACCATTTCCAACACGGGCGACCTCACGCTTACTCCGGCGTTGTCGCCGTTGACGCCGCCGTATTCGGCGACGCTGTCATCGGACCGGGTCGCGCCCGGCGACACTGCCGCGGTGACCGTGACCTTCGCACCGACGGTCACCGGCGACTTCACGGCGCAGCTCGTGATCCGCACCAATGCGGGCGACGTGCCGGTGAGCCTCAGCGGCACCAGCGTTGAAAGCAATATCGCCGTGACCCCGAACAGTCTCTTCGAAGTCCTTGGATTCGGGCAGACATCGATCCGCGCTCTCAATATTTCGAATACGGGTAACGGCGCCCTGACCTGGACGTTTCCCGCGGTCGACGAGAACGCCGCCGCGAACGGACTGCGGCTGGACGAAACCGCCGGGCACTTCAGTGTCCCCGCGATGGACGGTGTCGCGTTCGACGCACTCACCGTCGAAGCGTGGATCTATCCGCAACCGCAGCAGGACGAGACGTTCATCGTATCCCAGGCGTCCTCGACCGCACTGGCCGACGGATTCGCGTTGCACGCAGACCATGCATCGGCAATGCTGCGGTTCACGGTGAGCGGCACGTTGCTCGAAACATCGCTTGCGTTCCCGGAACAACGCTGGTCGCACGTTGCCGGGACATTCGACGGCGCGGCGATCCGGCTATACGTCAACGGCCTGCAGGTCGGCGGGCCGCTGGCCCGGAATCAACCGGTCGAAGCGGCGCCGGCGCCGCTTGTTGTCGGCGCCGGACCGGATCTTTCCGGGAATTGGCGGGGGATGATCGATCAGGTTCGAATCTGGCATACCGCCCGCACGCCGGAGCAGTTAGCGGCGACGATGCGAGTAGCTGCCGTCGGCGCTTCCGCTGAACTGGCCGGTTACTGGACATTTGACGAGAACGGCGACGACAGCTCCGGGCTCGCGCGACACGGCGTCTTCAGCGGCGGCGCCGCGATCCTCCCGTCGGCGGCGCCGCTGGGCAATCAGTGGTTCTCGGTGTCGAGCCGGGCCGGATCGGTGCCGCCCGGCGAGACCGTCGTCGTCCACGCCGTCTTCCGCACCCTCGGCAATACCATTCGATTTTCGCGGAGCCTGGTGATTCGTTCAAACGACCCGCAGACGCCGCAGCTGGTCATACCGGTTTCACTGGACGTCGAGAATCTCGATGCGATTTGCGAAGAACATTTTTTTTAACCCACACGTCAGGCACATATTGCGTATTGTACTCACATTTCTTATCGCCGCGCTGATTGCCGGCCACACGGCGACAGCCACGATCAATCGAATTGACCTGCCCGCGGCGCCGCAGGCAGGCGACATCGATATCGATGTGTCGACCACCATGGCGCCGTCCGACACCGGCGAACTCGTCCAGACGCGCGTCACGGTCGCCGAACTCGACGCGTATCTGGCAACGGCGAACCGATCGACGGCGGCGGGATCGGATTTGGTCAACCGACAGGTGTTCGCCGCATTGCGGACGGCTATGCTGCACGCGGATGTGATCGAGCTGGAACACACCACCGACGCGACTTCCGACACGCTCGAATTCACGGCGCCGTTGACAACGCCGCTGACGGCGCGCTCGCTGATTCTGATCGAGACATCAACGGCCCCGGCGACCGATCCCGACGACGACTATGCCGAGGCCGCGCGTTTATTTACCGTCGACCGAACCGCACCGTTCATTTCCGAGCTGTCCGTGTTTCGCGTCGCAACCGACTACAGCTTTGCCGCCACCGCCGAGATATCCGGCAACAGCGATATTGCCTCGGTCTCGTTCCGGCTGATCGCGGCGCCGCCGTCGGTCCTGATCCGCGAGTCCGGCGTCCTGTCGACGCTCGACCACGTGTTCACCGGCCCGGAGGTTCAGCATATCACCGCGGCGGCGCCGGATCAGCGTACGTTTTCGACGGTTCACCACCTCCGCGACGACGCCCGGCTCGCACGCGAGGACATCCTCATCCTGCTGACAACCGTTACCGATCAATTCGGCAATGTCCGGACCCAATCCGAACTGTTCCCGGCAAACGATCTCGTGCCCGTGGATATTTCCGGTATTACCGTGATGCCGGCGTCGATTTCGCTTGGCGGCTTCGGGGACGACGTCGACCTTCACGTTTTCGGGTCACTCGACGATCAGGGTCAGGTCGAGCTGTCGACGGACAACGGCCTGGTCCTGACCAGCCTGAATCACGACATCGCCCTGGTCGACGCAAACGGCACGGTGTCCGGCGTCCTCGCGGGCACGACCGCGATCCACATCGATTATGCAGGGTTCGAGCACACCGTCGATGTCATCGTCGACGGCGAGATCGAGCTGGACGCCGTTCGTGTCGGTGCGCCGGTAGTCGAACTCGACGCGGTGGGCGACCGGTTTCAGCTCAACGTGACTGGTGTGCTGTCGAACGGCAACGAGATCGACCTGGTTGCCGGCGGCTACCCACTGGCGTTCATCGCCGCGACACCGGATGTAGTGACGATCTCGAACGCCGGCCTCGTCACCGGCGCGCAACCCGGCGCAACCGAGGTCACGGTAAACTGTCCGTACTTCCCGGCTCTGTCGACGTCGTTCACCGTGCACGTCGCCGACGGCCCGCCCGAGATCGAACTGAGCGCAAACCGGCGCAGCGTCCCCGAAGACCAGGAGATCCGGGTCACTGCCGACGTCAGCGACGACATCGGCCCCGAAGGCATCGCCGCCGTGGTCTTCGTCGTCGACGACATTCCGATCTTCACCGACACCACGTTCCCGTACGACATCACGATCCGCGCGCCCGAGCGCCGGGCCGGGACGCTGCTGCGCATTTCCGCGATTGTCACCGATCAGGCCGGCAACGCCGTTACCGCAACACCGCTGCGAATCCCCGTGACAGCGCCGCTCGATACATCGACACACGCATCCGGCGCGTTGCGTTTCTACACCCCGGACGACGAAAACGCGTATCAGCAATTGCTGTCACTCGAGGGCAAGTCAGGCTACACCATCGACGCCGACCCCGTGGTTCTCGGCGGCAACTTCGTCGCCGGCACGCTGCTCGATCTGCGCGTCATCGTCGATGCCGGCCAGTTTGATCGGATGGAGCTGCTGGTCAACGGCACGCGCGTCGCCAGTGAGACGCGCTCGAGACCGCTGATAGCGCGACCGCCCGGCACGACGCCGGGCGCTGCCGCGTTGGTCCTCGCCGAGGCGAGTTATTCCCTGTCCACCGTCATCCCGACGCGCGAAGTCGGGCGGACCATGATCGTGATCGCGCGCGGATTCCGCAACGGCAAACACCTGGACTCACCAGCCGGCATCATCCAGGTCGTCGCCGACCGGCCGCCGCGCGTCGCGATCACGTCGCACCTCGACGGCGCCGCGGTGCGCGACGGCACGGATCACGTGATCACGGCCACGGTGACGGACGACCTGATGAACCACGGCGCCTTTGTCGAATTTTTTATCAACGAACAGTCGGTGCTCGTCACCGACGACCGCGTGTCGAGCGTCGCCAACGACAGCGCGCCCGAAGCGTTCGGGAGCCGGCCCTACCGCTACACGCTCACCATCCCCGAGAACTCGCTTGGCGAGACCTACGATATCCGTGCCGTCGCGATGGATAAGGCCGGCCACTTCGAGAGTTCCGAGACGGTGACGCTGATCGTTCAGCCGAACGCGCCGCCACAGCTTGAGATTGTCGCGCCGTTGCCCAACTCGGAATGGGTCGCGGGAAGTGTCCTGACCATCAACGCGAACGTCACTGACGACGGCCGCTTCGGCCCGGTCAGTTACTATGTGAACGACGAGCGCGTCGCGGTCAACACCGCCGGCGTACCGGCATCGTTCCGAATCGCCGCCGATCGGGCGGGCGACGACCTCGTGATTGCAGCCGAAGTGACCGATGACAACGGGTTGCAGGACCGCGACGAGGTGCTTGTGAGCGTGATCGGCGACGACATTCCGCCGGCTGTCGCGATTGCCGTTCCTCACGATCAATCAACCGTGGTCGAGACGCGGAACATTGCCTTTGTCGCAGGCGGTTTCGACAATCTGGGGATCGCACGTGTAGCATTCTTTGTCAATGGCGGTGATGAACCGTTTCATACCGCCACGGCCGATGAAATCATGCAGAATTCCGACAAGACCTTCATCGTCAATGCCGTCTACGACCACACCCGTTACGTTGCCGGCGACCGGCTCGTATTTGCCGCCGTCGCGACAGACGTGTCGGGCAACACGTCGCGCAGCTCACAGGTCGTTGTCGACGTGGTCGCCGAAGACATCGCGCCGGTGGCGATCGACATCGTTTTTCCGCGGGACGGTGCGTCGTACTACCACGGTCAGAGCGTCGATATCTTTACCAGTACGCCGCTTACCGCGCGAATCGTCCACGTGGATTTCTACTTCGACGCGAACCCGCCTGAAACCGAACCGGTCACGACCGACATGCAAAAGCCGTACCAGTTCGCACATGTGCTGCCGGATGCGGATGAAAACCGGAGTTACGCGATCACCGTTGTCGCCACCGATGTCGACGGCCGCACCGCGTCCGATACGATCACGGTCAACGCACTGGTCGACGATATCATCCCCGAGGTCGCGATTCACCACCCGTTCGAATCGTCTCTGCTGATCGAGGGACGGCCGTTGGAAATCGTCGCGGTCGCCACGGACAACATCGGCGTTGACCGCGTCGCGTTTTTCGCCGACGGCGATCTGATCGGAACCGACGGGACAGGAGAATTGGAAGACGCGATTTTCACCCGATTTTCGATGGGATGGACGTTGCCGCTCCTCAATGACGGAGAGAAAGCGCGTGATGTCGTCCTGACGGCACGGGCGTGGGACAGTAACGAAAATGTCAGCGTCGACTACGACATCACCATAGCGGTCCGTGATGATTCACCGCCGGTTGTCGAGATTATTGAACCGTTTCCAAACCGCAGTTTTTTTATCGGCCAGACCTTCTCCGTGCAGGCGATTGTGAGCGACGACGTCGGTGTGGACACGGTCACGTTTTATTCCGGCGGCGTCGAGATCGATTCACACGCGCTCGCCGGCGCGGTCCAGGAAACCGTCGGCATCGGCAATGTCCCAACACCGGCCGCGGACAATGCAATCATCCGGGTCGAGGTGACGGACACGACGGGACAGACGGCCTTCACCGAGATCCCCGTAAACGTCGTACCCGATATCGAACCACCGACGTGCCGCATCACACGGCCGATCAGCGGTCTCGAGGTGCTCGATACCGATCGTATCCAGATCACCGTCGCCACAAGTGACAATCAGGCCGTGGCCGACATTGAGTTACTCGTGGACGGCGCCTCGCTTGACCCGCCGCTCTTCCTGACGCGGTCCCCGAAATTTCATACCGAGACCGTGCTCGTGCCGAATTCCGAGACCTTCGGGCAATTGGTCCAGGAAGTCATTCGTTACGAAACATTCACCGGATCGTTCGCGATCCCGGACGACGCCGTGAATACCGATCTGGAAATTTCCGCGGCTGCCCGGGACTTCGGCGCGAACCGAACGGTTTCCATCCCGATCATCATTCACGTGGTGCCCGACCTTGTACCGCCATTCGTCCGTATTACCGCACCGAAGAGCAGCGATCGCATCTTCGCGACACATCCCGATGCAGAGGATCCGCGGGTGTTGACAATTGGCGTGGCGGCCACGGACAACGTCCACGTACAGGAGGTCTTTGCAACGGTGCGATTTGGAGATGATGAGCCAATCGAGCTGAACCAGACCCGGTCCATCGAATTGCCGGTGCTCGAATCGGCCACGACCGTTACGATTACGGCGTCGGCAACGGACGACAACGGCAATCTCGGCATAGCCATACCGGTGGCCGTGACCGTGCTGCCCGCACCCGAATCAGATCCCGGAGGAGGAGGAGGAGGTAACGGCGGCGGAGGAAGTGAGCCGGTCGATCAACCGCCGACCGTGTCGATCGCGTCGCCTGCGGACGACCGAATATTCTACGAAACCGAGACCTACGGATTCACGGTGAACGCCCGGGACGACCTGGGGGTCGCTGCGCTCAACGCCTTTCAGTCCGATCTGGAACCGGCAACGCCGGATCCGGTCGGGCACGCGGCGTCCTGGTACTTGCCGGATTACTTCGTGCTGCAATATCTCGAGGCGCTGACGGTTAATCAGGCCGACGGCGCACGGGAACTGACGGTGTCGCACGGCCTGTCCGCCTTCGGCAAAAACGTGGTAACAACCGCACTGACGCCGGGCGGCCTCGATGCCGACTCCCGCGACTTTGACCTCGTGTTCGACATGTATGCGGGCGCTGTCGGCGCGACCCTCGATTACACCATCGATGCGACCATGGAAGATGGATCCGTGGTCGAAGTCGTGACCGATACATTCACGTTTACGACCGACGAACTCAGCGCCGCGACGACGATCGCCCTCCCCTACGACACCGTGCAGTTCGCTGTCATTGCCACGCTGCACAAAGGCGGACAGGTGCTGCCCATGCCTGTCGCCGAACTGATCGTTCATCTGGATAACGCGGACGGCGCCGACATCGACATCGTCACCGATCCGACACATGCCGTTCGGATCATGCCGCAACGTCGAACAGTCACGAACACCGTCCTCGTCCCCGGCGGGCACGTGACCGACGCGTTCGACTTTCCCGACGAAATCGTGCCGACGAGCGGCCTTCCCAAACGCCGCTATTATCTTGCCGAAGCCACCGATACGGCCGATACACCGCATAGTGTATTCACCGAACCGGTTGCCGTGGTCTGGAAAAAGGACTTCGAGGCGCCGCGTATCGCGATCGACCATCCGCCGCGACACACGCTGATCGAGGGCACGTCGTTGCCGCTGACGCTGACGATGTCCGATCAGATGGGACTGGCGTCGGCCGTGCTGTTCTTTAACGGGCGACGCCATCAGTCGTATGAGCTGAGCGGTCTCAGCGCGACGTTGCAGGAGGTGATTCCGATTCCCGAAGACGCGGCGGACGACATCTGGCAGTTTCAGGTTGTGGTTTCCGATATTTTCGGCAATACAACGCAGTCGCCGCTGCTCGAGTTCGTAATACTTGACGACCAACCGCCGTCGATCAATATCAACCGGGTATCAAACATCTGGTCCGGAGCTACGGCGATCAATGCATACAACGCGGTCTCCGGGATCGAGGTGCTGGAGGGCACCCGTGTTTCATTGGCCATATCCGCGTCCGACGACGTCAATCCCTCGCCCGACGTTCGCGTGTACATGGGCGATTCCGAGCTGATCCCATCCGGCGGCAGCAGTTATCACTGGGATGTGCCGATCGGCTCGGCGGGCCGGGATTTCACGATCGTGGCAACCGCGACCGACGACCGCGGTCAGACCGCCGAGTCGTTTGCGTTTCTGCGTGCGGTCAATGACCTTGCACCGTTCGTCACCATGGTGGCGCCGGGAATTGACCAACCACTGACGGCAGGGCGGCTGCTGGTTCGCATGCGCGCCGTTGCGGTCGACAACATTGATGTCAGCACGATCCGCTTCTACATCAACGATCAGGAATTCGCCCGACGGACCAACCTGGCGACGGTGCAGGTCAACGTCGAACAGGCGCCGGTGCCGTTCGACCAGGCGACCACCCTGGGTATCGCCGAGTTCCCCGAGGAATACCAGTCGGTTGCCGCCGACGGCTATCGTGTCGTCAGTGCGTCATCCGACATCCGCATCCCGGTAGGGCTTCTCGACGACGTGACCGAGGTGAAGATGGGCGTTCGCGTCGAGGACAATTTCGGCAACGCATATTACGATTTTCGCATGGTCCAGGTGACCCCGGACAATTTGCGGCCGCGGATCCGTTTTATCGCGCCGGCGCTTGATCGCGATTTTATCGAAGGCACGGCGATGAACATGGCAATGTCCGCAGGTGACGACAGCTATGTACGCGAGGTGAGGATCTGGAATCATGTTGTGGTCCCGGACCTGGAATCCCAGGACTTCATCGCCGACGGCGCCGAGTTGTTGTATTCAAATTCGCGATTTCCGCTGAATGATCATGCAATCGCCTCGACGAACCTGGTGGATATACCGGAAATCGAATTCGAGGTGCGCCTGCCGACCCTGGCGGAATTGGGCATTACCGATGTCGAGCGCGTCCCGTTTAACCAGTTTACCGGGGGCACCCGGGAACGGGTGTACTACGGTGCCGAGGTCACTGATGCATCGGGCAACGTCACGCGAGGGTGGTCGTTCTACAGTATCATCACCGACAACGCCCCGATAATCGACCTGCTTACGCCGCTTCCGAATTCCTATTACCCCGAGGGCTCGCTGGTGCCGATTCATGCGCAGGTAGCCGACGATGTCTTTGTCGACTCGGTCGACTTTATCATCAACGGTGAGATCCGGCACACGGATACAACAGCGCCGTTCAACTGGGCATACCAGGTTCCCGCCGAGATCGGCGACGACACGTTCACCGTAGCCGCGCGTGCGGTCGACAGTTTCGGCAACGTCAGCAATGAGCCGGAGATCATCGTTCATACCCGCAATGACTATCCGCCGACCGTGTCGATCAGTAACCCGACCAACGGCCGGCAACTCTACGAAGGTCGCGACCTGCTGATCCAGGCATCGGCGGGCGACGACATCGCCGTGACGTCGGTCACGTTTATGATCGACGGCGTGCCTGTGCTGACCGACCTGTCGTACCCGTATGAAATGTCGTGGAACGTGCCCTTTGATCGCGTCGGCACGTCCGTGATCATCGGTGCGTCCGCGGTCGATACCGCCGGGCAGGTCACACTGTCCGATCAGAACCGTGTCCACATCATACGCGACGACGAGGCGCCAACCGTTGCCATTGAGGAACCAGCGGATTTCTCGGGAATCATTGCCGGCAATTCGGTTGAGGTGCGCGCCACTGCGCTTGATAACGTCTTCGTGTCATCGGTAGCCTTCTATCTCAACAACAGCCCGGCGCCGTTTCACGTGAATCTGGCGGCGCCGTACGCCTTTACATTGCCGATTCCGCCGGAGGCCGAAGGGCAGGCGTGGACCATCACCGCGATCGCGACCGATACCGCCGGGAACGACTCCGAACCGCGTACGGTCACGGTTAACGTGGTGCGCGACCTGCCGCCGGTGGTATCGCTGTTGGCGCCGCCGGAGACGGGTGCGTCCGTCGTCGAGGGCGAGATCTACGTGGTATCCGCGATTGCCGACGACGACATCGACGTGGTCTATACCGAATTCTTCATCGACGACCGCTCGGTTGCGGTCGATTACGTGTTGCCGTATAATTTCCCCTTCGAGGTTCCGCTCGACGCGGACGGCAATGTGTATCGCATCCACGCCGTAGCTGTGGACACGTCGGGACAGGAAACGGCCACCCCGATCCACGAGCTGTCGGTCGTTGCCGATCAGCCGCCAAGCGTGGAACTCGACCTGCCGTTCCCGGGCACACTGGTATTTGACGGCGATGTCGTGCCGCTCCAGGCCCACGCCGTCGACGACATCGGGATCGAGCGCGTGGCATTCTACGTCAACGGCCGGCCGACGGACGTCACGTTCAACAGCGGCGGCCAACTGGGTGAGTTCGATGCCGACGCCGTGTTCCGCGGCGAATTCATCGCGCCGGTCGGGTCCGAGGGAAATCTGTTCGAAATCTATGCGGTCGCGTACGACACACGCGGGCATGTCGCCCGATCGGAGAGCGTACGAATCGGAAAAATCCGGGACACGACGCCGCCGGAGATTACGTTGTTCTACCCCGCCGACGGTGAGATCGTGACCGAGGGCGTCGATATCGAGGTCAAGGCCAACGTCGTCGACCTCACCGGTGTCGATGAAGTGACGTTCTTCGTCGACGATGAGCCCGTGTTCACCGACTACGCACCTGCGCCCGACGATACCGTCACGCCCTACGGCATGCGCTTCAAGGTGCCGGTCGGCCGCGCCGGTGAGTTTGTCCGATTCCGCGCCCAGGCCGTCGATCCGTCGGGTAATATCGGGTTTTCACAGGAGGTCGAGATTGAACTCGGCATGGCCACTTTGGGTTCACTGGTCCAAACCAGTCAAGCGCGAAAACCTATTCCGACAATCGATGTTCAGCAGCGTGGGAGCCTGACCTATACCGTGACCAACACCACGATCGGCGGCAAGAAGGCGTGGCTTCTGGACATTGTCGATACCGTGTCCAGGCCGGCCGTGCCCCGGATTCTCGGGACTGCGACGCAGATCGGGTTTGGTCACGCTGCAGGCATGCATATCGACGAGAATGAAAAGGCATATGTGCTTGGCGTTGCCAACAACGACACGTCCTACATCGGCATCGTCGATATCGCCGATCCATTTCGTCCGGCCGTCGTGAGCACCACATCAATTCCGTTGCAGGAAGGCCGCGATATCGCCGCGGCCGATTCCATGGTAGTAGTCGCCAACGGCGCGGCAGGTCTCGAGATTCTTGACGCCCGCGATCCGCTCAACGTGCTGCGGATCCAGTCGGTGTTCCTGGACGGTGACGCCAATGCGGTCGAGATTCGTGGCGGCCTGGCCTATGTTGCCGCCGGTCGCGAGGGCATACATATCATCGACATTACGCGCCCGTTCATGCCGGCAATCGGCAACATCGACACGTTCGGGATCGCCGTCGACATCGACCTGCGCGGCGACTTTCTGTACGTGGCCGGGGAATCCATCGAGACCTTCGCGACACCTGGATCGGCGCTCACGGTCATCGACGTGTCGGCGCCCGACGATCCGTTGATTGTCGCGCGAATGGATGCGGGCATACAACGACGCGATCACAAGAGCGGCGGCGCCCAGGCGATTCACGTCCTGGACACGATCGGCCTGTTGACGACCGAAGTACGCGACCAGGACGGTGAATATGTGAAGGGTCTGCTGCGCGTCGTTGACCTGAGCGATCCCAGTCAGCCCACCGTGATGATGAGCGCCAATCTGCCATACAACGGTGCGGCGATTTCGATGGCGGCCGGCAACGTACTCATTGCCGACGGCGCCGGCGGCCTGCGAGTCATCCCGCAGCAGTACTTCGGTATCGTCGCCGTGGCTCCGGATAACGGTGCGGAATTGCCGCGTCCCGGCGATCCGGTAACAGTGACCTTCAGCAATGTCATCCACCCCGATGCGCTGTTTGGGCCGGTCATGAACACCGCACCGGATGTCCTGCGGGTGAGCAAGGTTGACGCCGGCGGTCTCGCTCCGGTCGCGGGAGAATGGATCCGCGACGGCCTCCGCGTTCACTTTCTGAGCGCCGACGCATTCAGTCCGCACGCTCTCTACCAGATCGACGTTGCCGCCGATATACGCGACCTTGGAGGTCACACACTTGGCGTCCCGTTTATCAGCCGTTTCTTTACCGGCAGCGGCGTACCGGAGGCCGTACCGCGCATCGACACATTCGACAATCATTATATACAAATCGATGAGAATGCACCGATAACGATTACAGGAAGACATTTCGACGTCATCGATCAGGTGCTGATCGGCGGAGAAGTGGCGGAGATTCTCCGCCGCAGCAGCACCGAGCTGAAAATTGTGCCGCCGCTGAATTTTCCGGGCATGGCCGCCATTGAATTCATTACGTTGGGTGAACGTCGGCATATTGTACATAACGCCTTTGTGTATCTGGAAGAAGTCGACGTGTCGTTCCTGACCCCGGCGATCGGGCGCCTGGCCGGGTTCGACCGCATCGAGGTCGTCGGCGCCGGATTCCACCCCGGAATCGACTGCACCATCGACGGCGTTCCCGTCTCGGACATCAAACTGATCAGTCCGGTTCGATTCGAATGCACGACGCCGCCGGGTGATTTCGGTCTGGCCGACGTCATCGTCTTCGACGACACGCGGGCGGCGGCGCTCGACGACGGATTCCTGTACAGCCGTCTCGACGTCAAATTTGTGATGGAACACCTGACCTCTCCGGATCCGGGCGATACCACGCGGCTGTCGCCGGTGTATACGGCCGATTTCGCAATCCACGACGACCTGCTCTACGCCGCGATCAGCGGCGCCTTCGGCGCACTCGCGATCGTCGACCTGCCGACCGGCGCGATCACCAACGACAACGCCCCGATCATTCTCAAACAGGTCGACCTGCCCGGCGACCTGAGGCCGGAAACGATTGACATCACCACCATCGACGACCGGCTTTTCGCCGTGATCGGCGTCAGCACGTCGGCGTCGTCAGATCCCGGCGCGCCGCTGTCGGACAAGGGCGGGCTGATCCTGGTCGACGTGACCGATCCGACCAACCCCGAAATCTTCGAAGACGGCGCGCCGCAGAATGAAGGCAAGGGCCGCGCCTACCTCGACGGAATCCCGACGGCGATGGCGTTTATCGGATCCTTCGCCCTCGTCGGCACCGAGGCCGACGGTCTCTACGGCGTCGACGTCTCGACGCCGGAGACGCCGCTGGTCGTGAATCATCAGGCTCAGTTTATCCTCAACGGCCAGGCGCGGACGCCGCATATCCATGCCATCACCCGCCGCGACGGGCTGGTGTGGCTGGCGACCGCGAGCGGGTTGATCGTCGTCGACCCGCGAACCGCCGCATTCACGCCGGTGCACTATCATCCGTCGCTCCGCGGTGATCTCGATGTCCGCGGCGAACTCGGATTCTTCGCACCCGGCGGGGGCCCCGTCATTTTTGCGGATATCCATCCAGTGCACGCGGCGAGGTCCCTGAGTCATATCGACCCCAATGTTTTCACCAATGATGCCGCGACGAATCCGCTGCTCGTCGGCAACCTCGGCCTTGCCGGTTACGGCGGTGCGCTCGGCGTGATCAACGCGGCGGACCCGGGATTTCCACGACTGTTTGATGCCGTGTCGGTGGCTACTCCGGACGGCGAATTTTCGGCCAACGCGATCTACGATATCGCGATCCACGGTCATACCGCCATCGTCAGCGCCGTGAGGGAAAAACCGCTGCCGAACAATCAGGTTGTTATCGAAGCCGCCGCTCTGGCCTTTGTGCCGCTCCCGATTCCCAACGTCATCGAGATCCTGCCCGAACGCCTCACAACCGCGGCGCCGCTGGATACCCACGTCGAGATCACCGTGTCCGAACCGGTGGTCGCGGCAACGGTCACGCCGGAGTCGTTCCAGTTGTACAGCCCGGTGGGATCGGGAACGGGAATGTACATCGACGGAACGATTACGGTCCTCGACCCGCACGTCATAGAGGACGAGCTGAGCGGCATGCCGCTCGCGGCAGGTACCCGATTCCGCTTTGATCCGGTCGACGACCTGAGCGCGGGCAAGGAGTATCGGGTCATATTGACCGACGCGATTATCAGCGCGATATCCGAATTTCCGTTGGTCGCGCCCGTAGAATCGACATTCGTTACCACACTCGGCGATACCCGAAGGCCGGTGATAACAGAGATCGCACCGAATTCAGGACTGGTCACCGGAGGCGTGATGGTCACCATCAACGGAACAGACTTTGATGCCAGTGCCCAGGTGCTGCTGGGCGGCGTCGGCGTCGATGACGAAATGGTGAACGGCGACGGCAGTTCGATCACGTTCGTATTGCCCCCGAATAACGCCGGCCAGGTTGCCGTAGAAGTCGTCAACAGCAATGGCCTCGGCGCCATAGTCTTCAGCGGTTTCCTCTACCAGGAGCCCTTTCGCCTGCTGAGTGTGTCGCCGAATTTCGGACCGACCGACGGTGGTACCGAAGTCATCATCGACGGCACGGGATTTGACGTCAGCGGGGATATCGATGTGTACTTCGACGCGGAACCGGTGACCTTCCTGCAGGTTCTATCGGCGAACAAAATCAAGGTATCGACGCCCGACGGTCTTCTCGGCGAAGCGGATATCCGCGTCGTGAACCACGCCGGCGATCCCGACGCGGAGACGCTGGTTCTCGAAGACGCCTTTCTCTACGCACAGAACACCGACGTCACCATCGCCGCGGGATTCAATCACGACTGGGCGATCGAGCCGTTACTGAACGTCGCTTTCATGCCCGGGCTGGTAAAGCGTTGTCTTGAGTGCCCGCTGGAATTTGCCCTGCGGGTGATCGACCTCAATCTGCCCTCGGAACTAAACTTCGACCGGCGCACGAATCTCGACCAGACGATCAGCCAGCTGATCTTCGATGTGGCCGGGCAGAAGAAGCTGGGCGGCATCACGTTGCTGCCGCGACGCGACCTGGTGCTGATATCGAGCAACACGACACTGTACATCATCGACGCCGGCGATCTCAACAACATGCGCCTGCTCGCCAAGCATCCGCTGGAGAGCGATCAGGGCGGCGGCATCGCGGCCGCCGGGAATACGGTGTACGTAGCCGCCGGCAGCGACGGAGTGAAGATCTTCAACATCCACTTCCCGACCCGCCCGTTTCTCATGGACAGTTTTCAGACCCATCGCCCGGCGCTCGACGTGACCCTGGTCGACAACCAGGCGCTGCTCGTCCGTGAGGGCGTGATCGCCAATGGGTTTTATCCCTATCGCACCGGAATCCAGCCCAATACCGGCTATGTCGAGATCGTCGACGTGGTCAGCTCGGAGCACGAGCCCTTGAGCGGGTTCCCAATCAATTTCGAGCGGACACGGATTGTCGACAACGACGTGTACTTTATCTCGGCCGCGGAAGGCATCACGAAATATTCGCTTGCCGATCTAAGTCAACCGCAACTCCTCGGCGCGGCGCCGCAGCTTGCACCAGTCAGCGATTTCGACATCGCCCATGACGTCGGCTACCTCGGCGGGGGCGCGCGCGGCATCACCTACGTCGACATGGCCGATGTCGACTCGGCGCAGATCTTCGCCACCGCGCTGAATCCGACCACCGCCGGGATGACGCTGATCGAGCAGAGCGGCGGCACCGTGTACGCACTCTTCGGCGGCACGATTCAGGTGCTGCGAACACAGCGTTTCGGCGTTCATTCCAACTACCCGGTTCAGAGTCAATTGGTCCGCGTGGATATCGACCAAATCAAAGTCGACTTTACGCAGAACCTGGACACCGCAGCGTTTACCGGGTCGTCCTTCCGCCTGGTCAACGCATCGAACGGCGACGACGCGTTCACGGATTATGCCATCGACGCCGTCGGCAATACGGTCATTGCGACGCTGCATTCACCGCTCGATGTGGATAGTCAATACCGTGTTGACGTCGCCGCCGACATTGTCGACATCTTCGGCATGACGTTACTCGACGACGTCTCGTGGACATTTCGAACCGCCACGCTGATTGACGCCGTGAAGCCCGAGATCCTGGATATCTATCCCGGGTTTGCGCCGATGGCCGGCGGCACTCGCCTGACCATCGTCGGCAACTTCTTCGAGCAGGGCATGGCTGTGGATATCGGCGGCGTACGCTCGCCGATCTTCGAACTGCGCGGCCGGGTGACCGACAACAACCAAAACTTCTTCACCGTGGCCAAGGTCGTCGTTCCGGGGTCCGCACGGGGGATGGCCGAAGTGCGCGTGATCAATCCCGGCGGTCTGTGGGATGCGTGGCTCGGCGGCGTGCAGTACTTCGCGCCGCTTCGCATCGATTCGGTAATGCCGGTGTTCGCGAACCCAAGAGGCGGTACCGAGATCACGGTTCTCGGCGACGGCTTTATTCCCGGCAACACGGTAGAACCCGGTACGGTAATCGACATCGACGGCATACCGGTGTCGAATCTCAAGGTGCACACGCCGTTCCGGGTGACGGCGACGCTACCGGGCGGACCGTTCGGGCCCGCGAACCTGATCGTCACCAATCCCGGTTTTGAAACGCCGGGCTTCGATCGCGTGGTGTTATTCGATGCGATCCGTTACGGACTGCGGCATATCGGCGCGGCGCAATTCACACACGCGAAACCGAAGTTCATGGTTCGCGACGAGCTGAACTTTGGCAAACTGCTGTACGCGGCCGGCGGACATTACAACGACGGCAACTCCTTCAGCTACCCGACCAACCTCCCGGAACCGTACGAGGAATTGCTCGCGAGTTATTACGCGGTTGGTTTCGACGTCTCCGACCCGACCGACCCGATACCGGCCGTCGGCCGCACGTCGGTGCTGTCGCAGAACGAGCTGAACCGGATCCGCGATCGTCTCGATAACGGTCAATCCGTTGGCGATCCGCGTAAGGCTCCGGACTCCCGCGCCCTCGCGGTTGCCGAGGTCACCGACATCCACGGCGCCGCACGGCGACTGCTGCTCGTGGCCAACGGCAAGCTCGGCCTGACCGTGATGGATATTGACGATCCCCAGGCGATGACGGTACTCGCCAGCCAACGCGGCAGCGGCCTCGGCGCCAACGTCACGGCACTGGACAATCTCGCCCTGGTCTCCTCGAGCGGCGACGGCGGTCAGGGGATCGATGTGTTCGATCTCTCCGATCCCGACGATCCGGTGTACCTCGAAACCCTGGCGTTCGGCGGCGGCGGCGCGCAGGTGCACCGCGGCAAGCTCTACGTCATGACGACCAGGGTGAATGAGCCCAATTATGGCTGTCCGCAGGAAATGCGTCACCCGGCGCCGCGATTCGTCGGGACCTTTGGAGATTTCGCCCGTTGTGATGGGCCTCTCGCGTCATGCTGCAATCCCCCGGAGTACGGCGGGGGCACAATCTCCGTAGTTGACCTCGAACACCCCGGTCGCCCGGTGTTGACCACTCTAAACACCGCGGGCGCGGCGCACGACTTCAGCATCAGCGGCGATCTCCTGGCGGTAGCCGCGGACACCGCCGGATTTTATCTTTTCGACATCAGCGATCCGGAGCTGCCGCGGATGCTCTCGCATACGCCGCTGCCGGACGATCGCGTCGCGGCGGTGCCGGGAAATTACTACCGCATTGAGATCCGCGGTTCCCTGGTGTTTATCGCGGCGCAAGAAGGCGGGATTCAAATCTACGACATCAACGATCCCACCGCGCCCGTCCTCGTCAGTGCCGGCAACGAGGAGATGGCGCTTGACGTCGAACTGGTCGAGGACTCCGTGGTATCGACAGCGGACAACGGCATCGACGTATTCGCCACGCCGTTTACGTCGGTCATCAACGTGTTTCCGGGACGTGATGCCGAGCGGGCGCCGCCGGATTCCGTCGTGACCATCCATTTTTCGCGCAACATCCATGCGCCGAACCTCAGGCTCGGCGACAACATTCGGGTGCTCGACCGGGACGGCGAGGTTGTCGCCGGCACGCTGCTTTACCCCGACACGGGCACCGGAACGTTTATCGTGCAGTTCGCACCCGACGGCCCGTTGGCATTCAGCGTCGACACATTGACCGAGTCCGATTTTGACCAGCTCGACGCCGGCGACGCGATCCCGGACGTGGTGTCGCACGCCCTGGCGTCGCACGGCGTCGCGACCGGCGACACGACGAGACTGGTAACCGGCGAGTCCGGCGACAAGTGGTTGATCGTGGTCGGCGACGACATCGTGCCGGACGACATCGTCGTGCTGCGTCGCGACGGCGGCATCCTCGATGTCTTCGCGAGTGCGTTCGTCCCGGGTGAACAATACCGGATCGAGCTGACCACGGGCATCACCGACGAAGAAGGCGGACGCCTGCCGGCGCCGGTAAGCCAGACATTCTCGGTCGCGCCGGCAGGCTCGATGCAGCCCGATGTCGAGCGGCTGTCGTCACGCTATCTCGCGATGGCGGGCGGCGAAACCGTTACCGTTTTCGGCAGCGGCTTCGAACCCGGCCTGTCCGTCACGATCGCGGGCGCGGACGCCGACATCGTTGACAACACCGTGACGCCGACGTCGTTCGAGATCGTGACGCCGACGTTCGCCACGACCGGGCTGTCGACGCTGGACGTACTCAATCCCAGCGGCCTGCGCGACATACGTTTCGGCAAATTCATCGTGATCGCGTCGCTGGAGCACGTCGACCTGGCAATGAGCCGCGACGCCGGCGCGGTCGAGGGCGGCGAAGAATTCTCGATCACCACGTCGGACCTGGCGCTCGTGCCGGGCACGCGCGTCGAGTTCCGCGGCGACGCCTTTTTCCGCCTCGGCGGTACCGGCGTCGGCGGCGCCGCGGACCTGGTTGATCTTGATATCACCTCGCTGAAGCATCTTTCGGGCTTCGTGCCCCGGGCCGATTTCCCGGGTTTCGTCGATGTCGTCGTGATTTCACCGAACGGCATTGAACGCGTCGTCGGGTCGTATTCGTACGTGCTGCGTCAGGACCCGGATATCGCGATCGGCGTATCCGGACAGTCGATGCGGATCGTGGACGACCGGGTCATGCTGGTCGGTTCGGAATTAAACCTGGTCGATATCAGCATTCCGGTGCGGCCGATCCGGGAGACGCGCGTGCCGCTGGACGACGACGGCCGGGACGTCTTCGTGCTCGACGACATGGCGATCGTGGCGGCCGGCAGCCGCGGTCTCGAGATCATTGACATTCATGATCGCGACAACGGTTTCCTCGTCGACAGCGCCGCCGTCTTCGGCGAAGCGGTCGGCACCGATTTCTTCGACGACCGGCTGTACGTCGCGGTCGCCAATCGCTTCAGCCCGGACGATTCGCTGGTCCAGGTGATTGACCCGCGGACACCGCGTCTGCGGACCGTCCGCGATCTTGGCGTCAGCGGCGCGCCGTTGGACATCTACCAGGCGAATGGTCTGCTGCATCTCGCGGTAAACCGGGATGCGCAGCTGTGGCTGATTGCGATCGACCCGTTCACGGGCGACGAGATCTCGGGCTTTGCCCTCGACCCGTCGCATTACGACGCTGTCCCGGATCACATGTCGCTGGTCGTGCGCGGCGGTCTCGCGTTGATCAATATCGGCTCGCGAATCCTGGTCGTCGATCTGGCGGCCGAGCGCGTTCGGTTCTATGCCGAGATCGCCGGTTCGGTGTCCGCATTCGACTACTATCGCGGCGTGCTGTACGTGCATCACGGCGGCGTCCTGACGCCGTTCTCGATTCCGATTCTGAACATCGAAGGATTCAGCCCCGGCGCCGGCGAGATCGCGTTGCGCGATCAGGCGATCCGGATCGACTTCTCCCGGCCGGTCAACCCGTACACCGTCACCGAAGACGTCAACGGCAACGGCGTCCTCGATCTCGCCGAGGACCTCAACGGCAACAACATGATCGATCCCGGCGAGGACCGGAACGGCAACGGCACGCTCGACCTGACCGAAGACATCAACGGCAACGGCATCCTCGACACGCCGAACGTGCGTGTCTACCTCGATCAAAACGGCAACGGCGCGGTCGACGACGACGAGCGCAGCAACCGCGTGACCGGCATCCTAACGACCACGTTCACGGCCACCGCGTCGTATGTCGAATTCGTACCCGAGGAGTTGTTCGAGCCCGCCGCGCCGTATCTTGTCGAAGTCATTTCACCGCCGGCGCATCAGAAGCGGCCGCTGGATCCGTGGAATCCGGAAACCGTGACCGGCATCCGTGATCTCGAAACGTACGCCCTGACATCCGACGGACTCCTGGCATTCACGACATCGGCGCTCGCGGACGAGTCGCGGTTTCAAATCACCTCGGTTGCGCCCCGTTTTCTTCCGGGGAGCCGCAGCAATCTCTTCCGCGTGACCGGCCGCGGCTTCACACCCGGCATCCAGGTAACCGTCGGCAATCGCGTGCCCGACAGCGTCACCGTGCTGAATGCGGAAACACTCGAAATCAGCGTCCCGCCCCTGAACAGCCGCGACTTCGGCATGGCGGCCGTCACGTTATCGAATCCCGGCGGGATCCGCGACACATACTACGGCGCCGTGGTCTACATCCCGGCGGTCCAGGTATTTTCGATCTCGCGCGACACCGGCCGGCCCGACGGCGGTTTCCGCGTCACGATGGCGGGTACGGGATTTATTCCCGGCGGGACCGAGGTGTTCTTCGATGAAACGGTCCCTGCCGAGGACGTCCGGGTTCAGGCACTGGACCGGCTTTCGTTCATTGTGCCGTCGGGCAATTTCGGAACGGTTGACGTCAGCGTGGTTGTCCACGGTGTGGTCGATGTGCTGCCGGGTGCGTTTACCTACACACTGCCGGCCCTGCCCTCCCCCGGACATACGTTTGGCCTCGGTGCGATTCGATCGTTGATCCTCAACGATCAATGGGGCATCCTGTCAGAGTCGAAAGGCACCGTCCGCACCATCGACATCAGCGATCCGCTGGATATCACGACGCTCGACACACTGGGGTATCCGGCGAAGTCGATCGTGTACCAAGCGCCGATCCTCTATATTGGCAACGGCGCGCGGGTGACGCGCGTCGACGCAACCCGTCCCGCGGCGCTGGACGTCATTGATCACACCGGCGTGACGGGGATCGTGAACGACGTGATCGTCAAAGACAACCTCCTGATCGCCGCGACCGGATCCGGCCTCGATATCTTTGCACTGTCGCCCTTCAACACCTACCAGCGGGTAACGACGATCCCGGTTGCCGGCGGTGTGTCGGTGATGGCGTCGCGAGGGGCGCTGCTGCTTCACGACCACGTCGTCGACGGCGAGCCGCAACTGTGCATCCGCGATCTCAACGCCGACGGCATGCCGGTCCTCGGCAGCACCGTGCTGGCGTCGGCGCCCGCGCGGATCCAGATCGTCGACAACCTCGTGTACGCCGCGTGCCCGGCGGCGGGCGTGGCGCAGGTCATCGACTACACCGCCCGCGACCTGCCGATTACACTCGCGTACATCAATCCGGTCGACGACTTCGCCGCCGGCGAGGCGCCGGTCAACGATCTGCAGGTGGACGGGACGATCATGTACATCGCCTGTGCCGACGCCGATCTCCAGATCTTCGACATCACCGATCTCGATGCGCCGGAACTGCTGCAATACGGAACGATCAGCGGCGCCGCATCGGCCGTACGTTATCAGGACGAATTCGTATATGTGGGCACCACGGGCGGGCAGCTGCATGTGTTCCCGTTCCTGGCGCCGGCGGTCCGCGGCGTGACGCCGGCCTATGGCGATATCGCACCGGTTGAAACGCCGGTTCGGCTCGCGTTCAATACGATCCTGCGCACCCCGGTGAACGCCGGGCGTTTCGAACTCACCGACGACACCGGGGCCGCCGTGACCGGGAGGCTGCTGCATTCGATCGCGGACAACCACTCGCTGCTCACGTTTCGACCGGACCAGCCGCTGGCAACCGATTCCGAGTACACCGTCACCGTCACGCCCGGAATCGAAGACCTGGCAGGCCGGTTACTGACACACACGTATCGCAGCCGTTTTTTCACCGCCGGCGTCACGGCCGCCCGCCGGCCCGGCATCACACGGGTCTCGCCGGTCTACGGCCTGATCTCAGGCGGCGATACCGTCGACCTCTTCGGCAGCGGATTCTCCGACGACATGGTGATTCTGTTCGGCGACCGCCCGGTGTCCGACTTCCGCGTTGAAGACAACGGCACCCGCGTGACGCTCGAAACGCCGGCGGCCGCCGGCGCGCATTCGGCATCCATCACCGTACGCGATCACAGCGGTCTCGCCGACACCCATTACGCGGCATTCACCTACATCGATTTCCCACGGATCGATACCGTTCAACCGGCCTCGGGGCAGACCGGCGGCGGGAATGTGGTGACCGTGCGCGGCCGCGGCTTTTATCCCGGCATCCGGGTGGCGGTATCGGGACGTGAGTCCGACAGCGTCGCGGTTTCCGGACACGAGACACTGACGTTTACAGCGCCGGACGGCATCGTCGGGTTCGGCGACGTCACGGTCATATCGGAGTTGGGTACGACGGCGACCGCCGGGCAACCGGACGGATATCTGTTTACATTGCCGCAGCGCTACGCGTCGGCGCCCCTGCGGCACCCGGACTTTGTGCTGACCGACGGCAACCTGCCGCGGATGATTCTGGGCGCGGACGGCAATGCGTTCCAGGTGTTCACCGCGTTCACCCCATTGACGCCGGAACCTGCCGGCGCGGTGGCTGTTGACGGGCCGCCAATCACGCACGTCTCACACCGGGATCGCCTTGCCGTCGCGTCGATGGGCGACCGGGTGGCGGTGATTGACTTTACCGATTTCCAATTCCCCGAGATCACGGCGGTCAAGACATTCATACCGCCAACGCGTGTGAAAAAAGCGTTTTTTGCAGGCGACCTGATCCTCGCCTGGGACGAGCAGCGCAACGTGATTTACGGCCTCGACCACAGTGACAACGGCCTTGCGATTGTCGCCGAGATCCAGCCGCGGGACGGCTCCCAAATCGTAGACATTCTTGCGGTATCCGACACCGACAACACCATGACGATGGTGACGTCCCGCGACAACCGGCGCCATCTTGAACGCCGGCTGCTGCATACCGAGGCGTTGCCGCTCGAGGACGGCGTGGAGCTGCCGGCCGGATATCGCTCGCTGTCGTTCTACAGCCGGCTGCTGGCCGCACCGGGTCCGGCCGGAATCTCGGTGATCCCCCTGGATCACCCGGAGGACACGGTCACCATCGCCGGCGATTACACCGCTGTAGCCGTACGGACGGGAATTCTGTTTGCGGCGCGATCGAACCGCATCGACGTTTGGGATCTCGGCGATATCGGGAATCCCGAATTCAAGACCGAGATCCGGCTCACGGACCACATCGTCGAACTCCATGAATTCGACGGGCTGATTTATGCCGGCAGCGGGTCCCGAATCATCACCGCGGAGACGCCGTTCACGTATATTTCCGGTAAGACGCCGGTGCACGCCGCCGCAACCGCTCCGGAAACGACGCCGTTGGTATTCGGTTTCCCGGCGTTGTCACCGGCGGAACATCGAATCGCGTCCGCATTCTCGATGCGCCTCAACGACGCCGACATCGGCTTCTCGCGGTCCGCGACCGACCACCAGGTCCAACTCACGCCCGCCCCGTCGTTAATACCCGGCGACCGGCTGGTCGTTGAACTGCAATCCGCGGACGGCGCACTCATCGGCGACGAACTCAGAGCGACGGTGGTCACGGACGTGATCGTAGCCGAGACGCCTGCCGCCTCGGCGCTGACCGTCACCGGCATTGCACCACGATCGCTGGTCGATAACGGCGAGCCCGCCGCCATCGTCATCAGCGGCAGCGGATTCGCGACCGTCGAGAGCATTCTGGTCGGCGGGATTGAGGCCATTGTCGACTTCCGCGACGACACGGAATTCCAGATTACCGTTCTCCCAACAACCACGTTGGCCGGCATTACCCTGATCGATCGGGTCGACGGTCAGGATGTGCCGGTGCACGCCGGCTACCTGAACGTTGTCGAATCACTGGAAATTTCATCGTTGGCGCCGACGACCATCGGCTACACCGGCGGCATCTCCGGTTTCATCGCCGGCGCCGGTTTCAGTCGGGACATGCGCCTGTTCCTGAACGATGTCGCAACCTCGATCGAAGGTTTTGCCGGTACGGACGCCGTGCGATTCGTCATACCGGCCGGGGAATCGGACATCACCCTGCGCCTCGAGAAGCCCGGCGCGACGCCGGTCGTGCTGGAGGACGCGATTGTGCGCGTGGACAATGTGCCGCCGCGAATCGTCGGCGATATCGAGCCGGCGGATCGTATCGGCATCCCGGTCAGCGCGACCTTCGCCGTGACGTTTTCCGAACCGATTGACATCAACGATTTCGACCTGTTTCGTCCGCTGCGACTCACGGACGCGTCCGGCAATGAGATTCCGACCGAGCCGTATTTCTGGGATTTCAATGATACCCGAGTTGAACTGGTGCCGATGGACCTGCTGAGTTCGGCGACGCTGATCGATCTTCATTTTGACGGGGCCGTCGATCTCGCAGGCAACGTCCTCGGTGGGATCGCGGCGCGACGATACAGCACGGTGGATGACGGCGATCCGACGATCGCGTTGATCGCCCCGCAGGACCAGATGCCGGTGCAATCGGAAAGCGTCATTCTGCTTCAGGCCACCGTTGCCGACAACCTCCAGGACGTACATGTCGGCAGCACTCACCTCGGCGTGTCGGCACACAACATTCAATTCTTTGTGAACAACATCCTCGTCGACGAAACGGTCCGCATCACCGACGGCGTTGCCGAGGCGCCGTATACCACGCCGGCGGTGGCTTTCGAAACGATGCTGACCATCCACGCCGTCGCTGAAGACGCCGCCCGCAATACCGCGGAAACGACACCGGTCGAGATCACCGTGCTGCCGATCCAGGCCCCGACACTTGCATTCATTGCGCCGACTCCCGACGACAACAGTGTCATCGGTGAATTCGGCCGGTTTACCGTCGCGGTCGACGCGCACTCCGACCGGGGCATTGACCGTGTCGCGCTGTACATCGACGCTGTGCTTGCGGCCACATCGAACGCGGCATCAGCGGTGTTCTCCGGGCTGTCGGCGCCGCCGAACGGGCCGGGTCACGTTTTCAACGTGGACGCGATTGCCTATGACCGGAACGGTCTGGCGTCGGCCCCAATTCGACGCACCTACACGATCGGGCCGGAGATGGAACCGCCGACGCTGGTGATGCTGACGCCGGAGGAAGACGGCGGCGTGCTCGAAGGCTTGCCGTTGCGGATCGAACTCGACGCAAGTGATAACAAGGGGATCGCTCAGGTCGCCATCTACGAGATCCTTGACGGACAGGAGACACTGATTCGACAGCTGACTGGAACGCCGTGGACGGCGTCGATAGCGACGCCGCTGGTCGACCATGACGAGACACGGACCATCCGGGCAGTCGCCGTAGACGTGACGGGCCTGGAGACATCCGTCGTCCGTAATGTACTCACCTGGAACGATACCACTGCGCCGACGGTCGCGATCACGGCGCCGGACCACGGAAGCCGCTACGACGAAGACCAGCTCGTGAACGTGACGGTCGAAGCTGCCGACAACGGCGCTGTACAACAGGTCACGCTGACGACGCCGTCGGGGGAATTGACCGATGACCGGCCGCCGTACCGGTTCTCATTCGCCATGCCGCTCACCAGCATTTCCGCGAGGACCATCGAAATTTCGGCCGTTGCCGCGGACCGCGCCGGGAACCTGTCGCGACAGGCATCGATCGACCTCGTCTCCCTGGACAGGACCGGTGCGGTGGTGTCCACGCCGATTGCCGTGACGCCTGCGCGCGATCCCCAACCGAGTGGAGCGTTCATTACCGTTGATGCCTCGATCGACACGTTTTATCACTTCAATCCGCTGTTCGACGACGACGTCGCATGGCAGGATTCCACGGTCACACTGGTCCACGACGGCAATGTGGTTCGTTCCGCACGGTACGGCAGTGTGCTTTCATGGCAGCTCCCCGCGGTCAACGTTGCGACGACGATGTCGATCCATACGATGCTGGTCACGAGCGACGGCAATGCCATTGAGAACGAACTCGCGTTGACCGTTGCACCGCTCGCAATTGTGATGACGACGGCGGAACCGCACACGGTCGCCCCGGACACACGCAAACGACTGCACGTTACCGGGGTCTGGAACGCCCCGGCAACGGTCAACATCCTGGTCGACGGGACAGTGATTGCAACGCTCGAAGACGAGCCGTTTGTGTACGACTTTCCCGTACCGGACATGGATGCGGGCCAACAAATCACACTGTCCGCTCGGCTCCTCGACGGCGGCGGCGCGCAGATCGACGGGGATCCGTTGATATTGACGATCGGTGACGACACAACCCCGCCGCAGATCGTCGCGCTCGACGCTCCGGCGTCCGCGATCGAGGGAACGCCCGTTACCGTGCGGATCACTGCCGCGGACGATGTTGCGATCGATCATGTCAGGCTCACGATCAACGGCGACGCGCTGGTGCTGCCGGCGGATGACGCGACGCCGGTCGACAGCCCGGACACGGAGGCCGCGGCGCTTGCGTTCACGACAACCTATGATCTGCCGGCGCTTACGGACATCGCCGACGGGGCGGTCGGGTTCGACGCGGTCGCCGTTGACACCGGCGGCAACGAGTCGGCGATCGCGAACGGCGCCATATCGGTCCTGGTGGATCCGTCGCCGCTCGCCCCGTCGATTGTATCAATCGAACAGCCGCTCCCGGGAACATCGTTTATCGAAGGTACGACCATCGCCGTGCGCGGCGCCGCCGAAGACACGGACGGGACGGTCGCCGCCGTCGTCATCGCGTTGGCGTCCGGGCAATCGCATCAAGCCGGCGTCGTCGCCGGCGCCTTTTCGTACGACCTTCCGCTGCCGGTTGCCGATGGGTTTACGCCGCTGCTGCTGACCGTCACGGCGATTGACAACGGAGGGAACCTGTCGGCGCCGGTGGAGGTGTCGATCAATCTGGTCGACGACGTCGAAAAGCCGGCGGCATCGCTGATTGTCAGTCCGTCGCCTGCCGTGGCTGCCGGCACGCGTCTGCAACTCGACGCGCAGATTACCGACAACGTCGCGGTTCAGCAGCTTGAACTGCGCGTGGTCGATGGAAACGGCGTGGTGTTTGCTGAAATGCCGGACCTGGCGGAGCAGCGATTGGCGGCATTCGCGTACAGCCGCGACGTTGCCGTACCGGCTGCAGCCGCAGGCGACGCGTTGGAAATAACGTTGACGGTAACGGATGTCGCAGGAAACTCGACGCGGACGACCCGGCGCCTTGACGTGATGCCCGGACTGCACCTGGCCGGGCACACGTGGAAGCTGCAGCAGACCGAGTCGCTGCGTGCGTTAATGCGGGACCGCGGTACGGTCTATGGTGTTTATGACGTACAGCGCCCGGACCGGCCGGACGAATCGTTCGTGGTTGCCTTTGATGACGCTGCGCCGGTACGCGATATTCGGTCGATCATCGGCGTGCCCGCACCGGTAACCGCGCTGGCTGCGGCATGCGATCACCTCTATGCCTTCACGGCAACCGGTGAAGTCTTCATCTACGACGGCTCGGCGCCGGATACGCTGAGTCCGCGGACCTCCGTGGACATCGGGACGGTGTTCACCGGAGTCGCGACGGCGGGCGGCGCCGGACTTGTTGCGTACAATCGAGACCAGGTCTGCCGGATCGATCTTGGAGACTGTCTGGATCCGGTCATCGAACGGACCGCGGCGGTCACCGGCGTCGACCGTGTCGAAGTCGTCGGCGACACCGTATATGTAGCGGCCGGCAGTGTGTTGAAACTGCTTGATTACCTGACGCTGTCACCGGTGCGCCAGATCCCGGTTTCCGCGACGGCGGGACTGGTTTTCAACCGGACCGGATTCTGGGCGGCGGGCGATCGCGCCATCCGATTTGTCGCTGACGGATTTCCCTACGGCGCCGTCGATGATCCGATACGGTATCCGGGCCCGGCACTCAACCTGCCGACGCCGGTTGTTGCCGTGCTGCCGATTGCGCCGACGTTGGTCGGCGTGGTGCTCGACGATCGTGTCGTTGTGGTCGGCTTCGGCGATCGTTACACGTTGCGTTCGTACGGAACCATAATGTTGGAAAAAACGGCCGCGTCAGCGATCCTCACCGGAGACGGCGACATCCTGATCGCCCTGCCCGACGGCGAGATGACGCGGATCGACATCGCGTTGCCCGATATCGACGCCGCGCCTGACGTGGACCTCGAGTTGACCGGACTGGCGCAGGACATCGCCATCATCAATTCAACCGCCGTCGTGGCGCAGGGATTGTTCGGGATGTCGGTTATCGATCTGTCGCTGCCGCAATTTCCGGAGGTGATCGGGACGTTTCAATCCGACGGTCTCGTGCTCTCCCTCGATGTTCTCGGCGACGCGATTTACGTTGCGAACGGCTTTGCCGGCGTCACCCGGACACGCCTGTCCAACGGCGGCGGCACGCTGACCGGACCCGCGGCACGGGTGCAGGGCGGTGCGCGCAAGGTGGCGGCGGGAACCCGCTGCGTGACCGTGCTCGGCGCCGGCATTACCGTCCTCGATCCGGTGTCGCTGGACGTGCAATCAACGGTTGCGGTCGGCGGCACGCCAATCGACATCTCCATGAGCGGCGACATCCTGGCAATCGCTATGGCCGGCGGCAACTGCCTGATCTATTCCGTGGAGGCACCGGCGACACCGACATTGCTCGCATCCTTCGCTGCGGGAGTCGATGTTTCATCCGTGTACCTGGCCGGCTCGCAACTGTACCTCGGGATCCTCAATCCGGATCTCGTCAGCTGGGACATCGACGTATATGATCTGGACGATCCGCCGGCGCCGCGGTTCTCGCACATGCTGAATGCGGCGCCGTTGCCGTCACCGATTGAATCGATGCGCGTGTTGGGTAACGAGCTGTACGCCTTCGCGGGCGCCGGCGGCGTGCTGAGATTCGACCGCGCCACCGGCGACGTGCGCGAATTGCCGTCTCGAGACTTTGCTTTTTCCGGTGCATTTCTGGGACAATTTCTCTATGTCGCCGATGGCTACGGCGGTCTCAACGGCATCGCGATCGATCGCTCAGACACGGCGGCGGGCCTGTTCGTGTCAGCGCCGGCCCAGACATTCACGCTGCCGCAGGGCGGCGAGCGTGTGGTGGCGATCGATGCCGGCGATCACTTCGGAATTGCCGGGGTCGCATTTTATCTCGACGACCAGTTGCAGTTCGAGGACACATCGTATCCGTACACCTTCGACCTTGCCGCGGCCGTGGACGATGCACCTGGCGTTGCCTACGAAGTACGGGCGGAGGTACGCAGCCGGCGCGGCGGCCACGCGACCATGGCGGGCCCGGTGACGGCATTCGTTGCGCCGCAAATCGATGCGCAACCGCCCACGCTGGCGGAGGTCTCGGCGCCGGCAACGGTTAGCGAAGGCGACGTCATCGAGATATCCGTCGACGCAACGGATAACCTCGGGAACCCGCTGGTTGAACTTTACGTCAACGGCTTTCTCGTCGCCGTCGATGCGACGCCGCCTTATGAATTCGCGTACCTTGCACCGCAGGTGCATCAGGACGCCGACCTGACCGTGCTTGTCACGGCCGCCGACGCCGCGGGCAATACCGCGCGTGATTCATCCGTCGTCCGCGTGATCAATCAGCTGCTGCCGCCGGCGGCGCCGGTTTTCACCGCGCCGATCGACGGCGCCGACGTCGTCCAGGGCGCCCCGATACGGATCGCAATCGCGACGCCCGGGAATCAACCGGCAGCTGCGGCCCGATTCTACATCAACAATGTTCTTGCCGCGGAGGACCGTCAGGCGCCCTACCAATTTTTCTACGCACCGCCGGAGACCACAACGGCTGATATCATGATCTCCGCCGGTTTCGTGAATTTCGCAGGCCAGGCCGGGCAAATTTCGACCATCACGGTGCATCCCGTCAGCGATCGCCGGCCGACGGTTGCCTTTACCCATCCGACCCCGAGCAGTGCGTTTGTGGGCGGCGCCGGTATCCCGGTTTCGATTGACGCGACCGATGATATCGCGGTGGAAAGCATCCGGATTTCACTGGACGGCCGTCACATCAGGACGTTGGACGGAACGGTATCGACGTTTGATCTGCAGCTTGCCCCGGTGGATACGCCGGAATCGCATACCCTGACCGCGGTCGCCGCGGACAACCGCGGCCAGACGGCATCGGCACAGGTTACGTTCGACGTCGTGCCCGACCAGCCGCCCGTCATTGCCAATGCCGTTCCCGCCGACCGCAGCGAACGTCTGCGCGGACTTGACATCGTCGTCGAGGCCGACGTGACGGACGATGTCGCGGTGGAGCGGGTCGAGTTCTATCGCGACAACACCCTGGTCGCCACCGTTCCGGCGCCCGCCGTCGATGATCGATACACCGCGATCATGACGATTCCATTTGATCACGCCGCCGACGCGCTTGATCTCACGCTGGTCGCCTACGACCAGGTCGGCAATCACAGCACGCTGCAGCACACCATCTTCCTGGCAACCGGTGCGGCGCCGGCGGTTGATATTCTGTCGGCGACATCGGCAACGGCGTTCATCGAAAACACCGCGGTGAGCCTCCTGATCCGGGCCGCGTCGCCGTACCCGATCGACGACATCACCCTGTTTCTGGATGGTGCGCCGGTCGCAACAACGTCGAACCCGCTCGGCGACGGTACCTTCTCGACGTCCCTGTTGCTCCCGGCGATCACCGGCGCCGAACAATCCATCGCGATCGACGCCGGGGCCCGCGACGCCCACGGGCAGACGGGGGTTTCTTCAACAACCACGATTGTGGTCGTGGCGGATCAGCCGCCGAGCGGGTCCGTGTCGGTTATCCCACCGCATGGCGCCGGGATTGTCGAAGGCGATGCCGTGACCATTCGGGTTGCGGCGCAGGACGACCTGGCCGTCGCGGAAATCGTCGTGTTCGCCGAAGATGCGGAAGTGAATCGTCGCCAGGTGAGCGGAACCGGATCATTCGACTTCACGTGGACGGCGCCGGGTGTTCCGGAAGACGAGGATACGACGGCACTGACGATCTACGCCGGGATCACAGACTCGGCCGGGCAATCGGCGACAACGGACTTGCTGTCGGTGACGATCCACCGCGACCAGCCGCCGAGTGCGGCGCTGCTCAGTCCGCTGCCGGGCGCCGAGGTGGTTGGCGGATCATTGCTGCCGGTCGTGGTTCAGGTCGACGACGACAAGGCGGTCGCGGGCGTTGAGGTTTTCTTTGACGGCATCGGCATTGGCGCGCTCAGCAGCATCGGCGACTCCCTGTACACGGGCAACGTCCGAATTCCCGGCGCACCGGCCGGACATGAGGGCGTATTGCTGGTGCGGGCCGTTGATCAGAAGGATCAGATTGGCGTATCGGGCGGCGTTCCCGTGCGCATTGTGTTTTCCGCGGGCGTCGCTGCGGAGATTCCGGGCAACGAGGCGGCGCGAATCGTTGCGATCGGTGATGACGTCCTGCTTGCCGGCCGCGGCGGTGGGCGCGTTATCGGTATCGATTATGATAACGGCCTGACGCCGGCCGGCGACACGGTCACTCTCAACCGGCCATCACACGAATCCATCGTCGTCATCGGTGTCGATCCCGTGGTGACCGAGGGCGTCAGACTGGACGTTCTGGAATCCTTCGCGGCGGATACGGATTACCTGCTGGCGGAGATTGCGTTCATCGATGCAGCCGGGTCGGTGGTCCGTCCACAGCTCCTGGGCGCGTCGTCACAGGATCCCGAAAATCCCGTTGCGATGCTCACCGACGGCGTCCCGGATCCCGGGACGGCGGCGCCGTACGGCACGTACGACAGTCTGCTGACGGCGAACGGCTTCAGTCCTTCGGAGCCGGGGGCGTCGTTTATCACCTTTATTTTCGCCGAGCCGGTGGAGATTGCCGAAATTCGCCTGTTCCAATTCGCTCATGACCGCCGCCGTGCATTGCGATCGCTACGCATCAGACACCAAACCGCCAACGGCTGGGCGCCGATGACCGTCACTCACGGTCAGGTCACCGACGTTTACGACCACGCAAAACTGACCTGGGACGACACCGGCGGATTCGCGAATCCCGTTGAGACGGTGACGGCAACGGCGCAGCTCAATAACCTGTGGACTCGCGCGGGTGATGACCGGATCGATGTGTATTCGCGAACCGGGGACCCGCATCACCACGTGCCGGCAACGGGTGCGGCGGATCAGGTCGTCCACGCGGCCACGGTTGTCTTTCCGACGGCGGTAACGGACGCGGCGGCGCACATGGATACGATTTTTGCACTGACGGCGGACGGCGATATTCACGTCGTAGATCTCTACCATCCCGCGGCGGCGCACATCACGCAGACCATTCCCCAGGACGACATCCATACCGTCGTGGCTGTCGGTGATTATCTGATCGCCGCGGGGAGCACGGCCGTGAGATTCCACGACATTGTGCGTGACGACCGCGGCGCCGCTTCGCTGAATGCCGTGGCCGCCGTCAACGAATCCACCACCGGGGGCGCCGTGGTTATCGATCACGTGCTGTGGGCGACAACCGCGACCGGCCTGGTGTATATCGATATCACCAACATCAATGATCCGGTGACACTCGGACATTTTGTGACGCCGGCGTTCGATCGGCTGCGCGCGATCGGCACGTGGCTGTTTGCACGGTCCACCGATGCACAAAGCATCACCATCATTGACACCGGGAACCTCAGAATTGTCGGCACGCTTGTTGTCGACCGCGACATTCATGATTTCGCGGTCCGCGGCGGACATCTGTACCTGTCGCACGGCGACGGCGTTTCGGTCCGATCCCTGGATTTCGATCTGGACGGCGCCGTTGCAACGCCGGTGATTGTGATCGAAGGCGTGATCCGGGAAGGCGACTACCTGGAGTACGCGATAAACCACGATTCCGTCATCCCCTCGACCATCGAACTGGCGGCAGGCGGCAGCGTGGTGCACGCCCGCTCCGGGAACGATCGCGGCCGCATCCGCCTGGCGGCGATGTCCGCCGGCAACCCCGTTTCCCTGCAGCTGTCCGCGCTCGGGATGAATCACGAACGTCAGGTGGCCGATATCAATCCGGGATTGATCACCGCGGATGACGAAGTCCCGATGGCCGCGATCGTGTCGCCGCGGAACGGTGACGGCCATCTCGAGGGCGCCGAATTGGCGATCATCGCGACGGTGACCGATGACGTTCGGGTTGGCGCGGCCCGAATATGGATCGACGACACGCTGGTTTACGAGGCGAACCATCCGCAATCGGAGACGGTGACGGTGACCACAACCATCCCGGTGGACCCCCTGGCAGCCGACACGATCGCGGTGACCCTCGAAACTGAGGACGTAAACGGAAACCGGTCCGAGCACGGGATCGAACTGGTACGTGTCCGCGACACGGAGCCGCCGACGGTCTCATTTGCAGCGCCGCAGGCGGACGGCAGCCACCTTGAATCGACGCAGCTGGATATCCTCGTCGATGTTGCGGACAACATCGGCGTCGCCGACGTAGAACTCACGGCAGACGGGGCGCCGGTGGTCGCGACGGTCACGCCCGCCGGCAGCGGGGTCGCACTGGCGACTACACTCGTCTTGCCGGCCGTCGATGCCGATACGCCGTTGCGCCTGACAGTCGTTGCGACGGATCTGGCCGGGAACGCATCGTCGCGCGACCTGAATATCGTCGTCAGGCACGACACACCGCCGGCAGTCGTCATCACGACGCCGGACGACAACGCGGCGGTTGACGCCGCCGCGGAGGTCCACGTATCCGTCGACGCTACCGACGATGTCGGCGTGGCCGAGGTCGTGCTGTTGATCGACGGCACGCCGTTCAGCGCAGATGTTCTGGCCCCGTACACATTTGTGGTCAACGCGCCGGGCAGCCCGTCAAACACGTCGCTGACCCTTGTCGGCAGAGCGATCGACACGGCCGGGCAGATGACCGAGTCGCCACCTGTAACCGTCCTCGTCAATGCGGACCCGCCGCCCAGCGACATCGCGATCACCGCGATCGACGCGGATGACGATCCGCGGGAGAACAGCATCATCACAATCACCGCCGAGGTCACCGACGCCGGCGGCGTCGCGTATGTCGTGTTCTACCTCGACGACGACGAAGTCGGTCGCGACTCGAACGGGATCGGGGATCGTATTTATTCGACGTCAACGTCGCTCCCGGAGATCGAGAGCGGCGGCCGTGTGGTCGCAATCACGGCAAAGGTCGTGGACGCGGTCGGCAATGAACTGACGTCCGCGGCGCATCCGTTCGTCTATTCCAATGACGACCCGCCGGAGGTATCGATAGGCGGCATCGAAGGACTGCGTAATGAACACGGCTATTACGAGCTGCAGTCGCTCACCGTAACGGCAATCGCCGAGGACGACGTTGGCATCGAAGACGTTCGTTTTTACCGTGACGGCCAATTCGTGGCCGCGGTGGCCGACGCAAACAACGGTGTTTATCAGCTTCCCATACCGATTCCGGGCTTACCGGTTGGCGTGTCGCAGAGAAACCTGGAAATCGCCGTGCAGGTTCGCGACACGCACCAGCAGATCCAAACCGTCACTGAAATCATTGCCGTGGTCGCGGACCATCCGCCCGTCGTCTCGATTGTGGAGGTGATCGACCCTGCGGTGATCGAACAATTTGCTTTCACCGTCATTGCCGAGATCACCGACGACGTCGACCCGCAGCTGGTTGATCTGGCTGCATTCTTCGATGATCAGTCGCTGTCGGTACGCCAGGTCACGGTACAGGACGACGTCTACCAATTGACGATAACGGCGCCGGAGATCCCGGGGAACGCAACGGCATTGGCGGGTACGTTCGAGATTCGGGCAACGGATTCGCGCGGCCGCACCGGCAGCGACACGGTCGCAATGACGGTCCAGGACAACACGCCGCCCGAGCCGCCGGTACTCGTCACGCCGCTTCCCGGCGAGAAATTCGGACTGCAAACGCCGATTTCATGGAACGCATCATCGGACGGAGAACAGGCAGAATCCGCAGTCATTTACGAGATCGACTACCAGCTGGAGGGTACGGCAAGCTGGATCGTACTCGTCGATCGGTCGGACGGCGTTTCCACGACAGATGGAACCGGAACGTATCCGTTCAACACCGACGCGTTCGACAACGACACGCGCCTGCGGTTGCGGATTCGCGCATTTGACGGCGCCGAGGCATCTTCGTGGACGGAAATGACCGAGTCCTTTACCGTCAATCATTTCGCATTGGCGATCGAGATCACGTCGCCGTCCGACCAATCACAGTACAAGGAAGGCGATGTAGCGCCGTTCAACGCAACCGTGACGGTCTCGGATCTGCCGGTCGTCCGGGTTGTGTTTTACCTGGACGACATCGAGATCGGACACGACGACACCGGCGATGCGATGGCCTACGGCATCCTTCTGAACATTCCCGTATTGCCTGATGAAACATCGCGCGAGGCCGAGCTTTACGCCGTCGCCGAAAACACCCGCAACGGCGCCGCTGCGTCCGCTCGTCATCGCATCACCATCAACCGGAATCTGCCGCCCGGACCACCCGAAATCACCCGTCCCGCGGCAGCGGAGCGTCACGACGATCCGATTGACATTGCCTGGGTCGCCGCTGAGGACGCGGATCAGGACGAATCGGAACTGGTTTACGAGATTCAGTATCAGCTCGGTGCACCGGTATTTCACACCGACCATGTCGGCGGCGCCGTGCTCTGGCTGCGCGCCGACGACGGCGTGATCCGTGACGTTGACAACAAGGTCTCGCAGTGGACGGATCACAGCGGCCGTGGCAATGACGCCGTTGCAGCCAATGATCCGGTGTTCCTTGAGGCCGGACTGAACGGGCAGCCGTCCGTCCGGTTTGACGGCAACCAGAGCTACGTAATCGCAGACCCGGTCGCCGCGACGCTGGCCGCGACGCACACGATATTCATGGTATTCCGGAGCTATGACACCGCATGCCTCAGCGGTCCCGGCGGCCGCGTGCTGTACTCGACCCACCAGGATTATCAGAATCGCGACGTGTTTTATATGGACGGCAACACCGGCTTTATCCAGCGATATTCAGCGTCCGCCCCCGGCGTCTTCCGCGGCGATGTCCGCGAACGCAGTGTCTTTATGACGCTGGTGCGGCATCCAAATGTGACCATACCGTATGTCAACGGTAATATGGAACCGGAAGTCCACGCGACGCTGCCGGCAGAGGCCAATCAGTTCTCGATCGGACAGGAATGGGATCGGGATGTGCCCGGTGATTTTTTTGCGGGCGAGATCGCCGAGGTCATTGTCTTCGACACCGTGCTGGATGACGACAGGCGCGGAGCGGTGGAAGCGTATCTGCACCACAAATACTTCGTCGACTCGCTCAAGGACGGAATGATTGCCGATTACGCCTTCGACGACGACCTGCAGGATGCGAGCGGCCACGGCCACCACGGTTCGTCGACACAGGAGGCGCAGTTCACGGACGGGCAACTGCCGGATGAGCGGGCGCTGGACCTGTCCGATCCCCAGAGCACACCGGTGACCGCGGCGCATGCGCCGACCCTGAATCCGGGTGCGACGTTTACCGTGTCGGCGGCAATCCGACTGAGCGCCGCGCCGGCGCAGGGTCGGGCGATAATCCTGGACAAACGTTCGGCAACAGGCGGCAGCGGATTCGCGGTGGCCGTGAACGAAGCCGGCGCCCTGGCGTTTGCAGCGGGAGATATCGAGCCGCAATGGATCGACGACAGCGGTTACGATCTTGCGGACGACGCCTACCACACGGTCACGGTTCATGTCGGGAATGATGTCGTCACCTTCCATGTCGACGGGCAAAAGACGGGGCATGCAGCCCTGCCGCCACTGAACGCCAACGATATCGACCTCACCATCGGCGGCCCGGGACCGGTCGGATCGCCCGGCACGCGGTTTACCGGCATGATCGACAACCTGCGGATCTACGACCGCGTTCTCGACATCCAGGAGATCCGCGCCCTGGCGGACGCAAATCGTACGCCGGTTGTTCGCGACTGGCAAACATTGGTCGATCGGACCGACGCCGTCGGCACGACAGACGGCACAGGCATTCATGTGTGGGACATCGGTGCAGTGGACGACGCAGACGACGTCAGCGTTCGGATGCGCACTTTCGACGGCATCAATGCCTCGCCGTGGGCGGAGTCCGGGCTGTTTTCAATTGACCGTTCACAGGGTCCTCCGGCAGCAGCCGCACCGGCGCCGGGTTCCGACGACCGGCTGTTAAAGCCTGACCGGCGCCGGAAGACCGCCGTGCTCACGGACAACACCCGGGCGACGGCCGGCAGGAGCGAGCGACGGTTGACGTTCGAGCGCGCGACAGCGGCAGACACTGATCGGCACGCGGTGTGGACCGTGGATCCATCCGGCGATGGTGATTTTACGCACATTCAGCATGCCATCGAACACGCTGTGAACGGCGACGAGGTTATCGTGTATCCCGGTGTCTACGTCGAGCATCTCGATTTCCTGGGCAAAGCCGTTCACGTGCGCGGCGTGAACCCGGAGAACATCGGCGTCGTCGGCGCCACGATCATCGCCGGATCCCGGGACCTGCCGTTGCCGGTGGTCTCGTTTGTCACGCACGAGGATGAACGCACGATTCTGAACGGATTCGCGATCACCGGCGGGTTGCAAATGGTGCGCATCGTCTCGGCCTCACCCGTCATCACCAACAACATCTTTTTCGGCGCCGCCGATGACGTGGTGTATTTATCCGCCGCGACGCCGACGATCGAAAACAACATCTTTCTCGGTCCGGCATTCGGGATGGTACTGAATGACGGCGCGCCGGACTGGGGCGACGGCAATTTCAGATTCGATGCGTTGCTCGAGTGGCCCGATACGATTGGGATTTACGCCGTCTCGGAACGCGAGTGGTTTCGCACCGTATTACAGCGATTACTGGAAGAGTAGAACAATACTATGACGCAGAAATACAAAGTGATACCATTATTGGCAGCAGCGCTTTTCCTTGGTTGCCTGCTCGTTTACCTCGTTGACCGTAATGCCAATCAGAATCAGCAACCGGCGCACGAGACGCGTGACGCCACAATTCCGGACGACGAGATGACGGCGGATGAAGCTGGCGAACGTCGCGAACGTCCCGATAACGATACCATTGACGAGACGTCGGCGGCATCCGCGGCGGTTGGGCATCGACCGGCAGCGACCATTGACGTCGCGCCTGTTGAGACGACCGTAAATGACGAAGACGACCAGGTTGATGAAGATGATGTCGCGCCCGACGAACCCGTCGTCTTTTACCATAAAAACGGGCAGAGATCGCTCGAATTCACGGTGGGTGACGGAGCGAATACCGGCCGGGTCCGGACCTGGCATGAGAATGGTCTGCCCGCCGCCGTTGTGGAGATGCGCGACGGGCGGCGCCACGGACTCTCTCGTTCATGGCATCGCAATGGTGAGCCCGCCGGCGAGTCGAACTATGTCAACGGAGAGAAAGACGGTGAATCGGTCACACGGCTTGAGGATGGCGGCATTTGGGAAATCGCCCACTACGCTGCGGGCGTGCGCGACGGCGAACAACGGCTGTACGGCGGCGGAGACGAATCGGGCTCCATCCATTACCAGGCGGGAAAGCGCCTGACGCCGACAGATTCCACAAACGTCATCATCCGCGAGCGTACAACGGCGAGCGCTGACGACGCCGGTTCGGCTGCCGCGGCGCCGGCGGACGACGACACCGAATTGGCGATCATGGCGGAGGTAAACGACGGCGCAGGCGCGGAAGTGCGAGATTCCAGGCAAGCGGACACGACTTTCGCCCCGGAAATCAAGGCGGGAAAAACCGGGAAGACGGCCGGCGACGCGGGCGCACGGGCACAGGCTCTAATGATCGCTCCGCTGAACAGCGGCGATGTTAATGGCAAGACGCTGCTGGACGATGCTTTCGAGCTTCAATACTCGCGCCTGCAATATGATTCGGTTACGGGCAACGTGTCGATCACCGCGACCTTGATCAATGTCTCACTGGACGCCATATCGTCGCCGTTTTATTTCGGCTTTGAAAACATGACGCATGCCGGCGTAATCGTCGCCGACAGCTATCACGATACTGCTCTTGAGGTCGGTCCGTTCATTCGGGTTGACAAATCAGTACTGCCGGGCGAAAGCGTAGACATCGAACTGGAATTCCGCAATACCGGATTGGCGCGATTCACGTTCGAACCGTCGTTGTACGCAGTAAGCATCTCGGTAACGATTGATGCCCCGGCAGACCTGTCACTGACGAATCAGACCAATGTCGTCGTTGCCGGATCGATTACGTCCAATGTTGCGGTGGTAACGGTGAACGGGACGCCGGGCGTGATCGAAGGCTCGGAATACAGCGCGAGCGTACCCGTTACCGAAGGTGAGAACTCGATCGCAGTGACGGCGCTCGGCATCAGCGGCGGCGTTGTGAGCGGACGGGTCGATGTGACCCGCGACACCGTGCCGCCGGTGATCAGCATCGCCGGCGTTGAAGACGGGTTGGTCACGAATCAGGCCGTCACGCCGCTCGTGGACATTGACGATGACACCGTCATTGAATCGGCAATCGAGCTGAATGACGAACCCTTCCAGTCCGGCACGCCCGTGACGACCGACGGCGCCTACACCCTGAGCGTATCGGCAACGGACCCGGCTGGGAACACGGCGTCCGAAGTGATCGCCTTCGCACTCGATAAGTCGGCGCCGGTCGTGACGGTGACGAGCCCGGCGCCGGACACCGACTACAGCGCGCTGGCGGTGTTCATCGAAGGAATAGTGGCTGACCCGAATTTCGATCAGTTGCTGGTCAACGGTGAGGAGACACCGGTCGACAACGGGACGTTTCGCCGGCGCGTGCCGCTGCTGCACGAGGGAACGAATGCCGTATCGATCACGGCGCTTGACATTTTTTCGCACCGTTCGGACGTCGATCTTCATATCGTACGCGACACGATCGGGCCACAGCTTACCATCACCTCGCCCGGCGACCAGACCACGCTGAATTCAAGTTCGGTCACGGTGACCGGAACGGTCGACGACACTGCCGTCGCGGTCGAAATCAATGGTATACCGGCGGAAATGTCCGGGCTTCAATTCAGCGGCACGGCGCCGCTGAACACGGACAATGCCGAGATCCGTGCGATCGCCGTGGATGCGGCGGGCAATACGACCGTCGCCAAAGTGACGGTGCGCTCGGACCGGACGCCGCCGCTCCTGCGTGTGGATTTGCCGCCGGACGGCTACCTGACCGCGTCACCGGTTGTGACCGTATCCGGCATGGTCGACGACCCGGCAGCGGAGGTGACGCTGAACGGCGAGGCGCTGGTGCGAGACGGCGCCGGGGCATTCACCGGCACGGTCACACTGGACGAGGGCGAACATTCCCTGGTTATCGAAGCACGGGATCCGGCGGGGAATGTCAGTTCGGTCGCGCGCACCGTGGTCGTTGACGCTACGCCGCCGGTGATCGTGATCACCAACCCGCCGAACGGCGACCGCACCGGCTCGGACACAATCGACGTTCGCGGCCACGTCGATGACACCAACGCCATCATCTCGATCAACGGTCGATCCGTGGCGAATAATGAGGGAAATTTCGTGCATACGCTTGATTTGCCCGACAACTCAGGCGAGGTCGACGTCAACGTGAGGGCCACAGACCCTGCCGGCAACACGACGCTGGCCGCCGTCACGATCGCCCGCGATAGCTCGCCGCCGGTGATTGCCATCCTCTCGCCGGACGCGGACGCCGTGATCGGCGCCGATGTGATCGATGTGCTCGGCAGCACCGACGACGGCACGGCAACGATCCATGTGAACGGCGCAGCCGCCACCGTCACGGGCAATCGATTCGCAGCTCCGGCCATCGCCCTCGTGGAAGGGACGAATACCATTACCGTCACCGCCGTCGACGACCTCGACAACACGTCGGAGCCGGTTTCGATCACCGTCGTATCCGACACCGAGCCGCCCGCCGAGCCCGAACTGACCGATGCGCCCGGCATCGTCAACGGCGGCAGCGTCACACTGACCGGCATCACCGAGGCGAACGCAACGGTCACCGTAAACGGCGGGGCGTCGCCCCTGACAACGGCTGCGGATCCGGCGGGCGCCTTCACCGCGACGGTTCTGCTGGCGCCGGATCAATCGAATACCCTCAGAATCACAGCCACGGACCGTGCGGGCAACGCGAGTTTGCCGGTGCATCATCATGTGGTCTCCGATACCCGCGATCCGGTTGTTGTCATGCATTATCCTGTTGCCGGCGACGTTGTCACGCAGCCCGCTTTACCGGTGGTCGGACTGATCGAAGGCAACGAGCTGATTGATGCCATACTGGTGAACGAGCAAGCGGTCACGATGAACGGCGACCGGACGTTTTTCACGCTGCTGCTCCTGGACAACGGGGCACAGACCGTTGACGTTCTGGTCCGGGACGCGGCCGGCAATACGACCGAGACCGAGACAGACATCGTTGTCGACACGGTCGAGCCCGATCAGGACCCGCCGCTGATCGTGCTCGTATCGCCCTCCCCCAATGCCGCCGTACCGACTGCGACATTTGATATCATCGCGGTGATTGTCGACCAGTCCGCGATCGAAACGGTCACCATCAATGGCGTCGACATGGACGCATCGACGGTCCTTGCGGACAACGTTTTGGCGCTTGCCGTCACGGCAGATGAGAACGGCGACTTCACGATAGCCGCCGCCGATGTGCACGGTCATGCGACCGTATCGACCTTCCGCGTCACCGTCGACCCGGATGCGCCGACGCCGCCAATGATCGAATTGGTGCAGCCCGGCACGATCGTGAATGATCCCACCGTCACCATTTACGCCCGCGGCGAACCGGGAACACGCTTTGTCATCGAGGGCGGCCTGGCGGAAACCAGCGGCGATGTGCCGGACACCGGCGTCTTCATCGGTGAGACGCCGCTGGCTGAAAACCAGGTTAACGACCTTCAGGTTTTCCTTGTCGACGCCGTGGGCAACACGTCCGCCCCCGCGACGGTCTCGGTGCGGCACGACGGCATCCCGCCGGCCGTCGTCGATACCGTGCCGCCGTCGGGCGCCGTCGGTGTGCTTGCGGACACGGCGATTCTGATCGAGTTCGATGAGGCCGTGGATGCGGAGACACTGACGGATATCGCCATCGCGTCGACAAGCCGGGGCGACATCGATTGGGCGCTCGCCCCGTGCGATCCCTGCGTCCAAATCTCCCTGACGCCCACCGTGCCGTTCGACGATTCTGATGAGATTACGGTTACCGTGCCGGCAACCGTTACCGATGTCGCCGGCAACCCGTTGACGCAAAGTCATACGTGGCAGTTCCAGACAATCGACACGACCGCGCCGACGGCGCCCAGTTTCGATGGATTCACGGAATTGCCCAATCAGAGCCTGGGTGCGCCGAAGCCGAAACCAATCCGGTCGCTCGACGCATCGCCGGCATTTGCAACACGAACGAAAGAGAACCCGCTGATTCTGACCGGGTCGGCGGAACCGCTCGGTACGCTTCGGATTACCATCGACGATCAGACGATCGAGGAAGCTATCGCCCACGACGGACGATTTTCGGTGTCGCTCACGCTCACGGAGAATACGGAAAATCAGATCAGCGCCGTCGTAACGGATCCGGCCGGCAACCCGTCGCCGGCGATCGTGCTGTCGGTGACTCACGACAATGTCGCACCGCTTGTTATTGCTTCCGACCCCGCCGACGGCGCCGTGGATGTTTCGCTGGACGCCACGTTATCGATCACGTTCAACGAAGCCGTCGACGAGGCAACGATCGACGACGCGGTACGGCTCGGCGCGAGCGGTGATTTCATTGGCGTTACGACGACGCCGTGTGCAGCTTGCGGATCCCACGTCTACACGATCGTGCCGGACCGGGCGTTGTCGGGCGACACGACCTACGTCCTTTCGATCTCGACGGATCTCCGCGACCTCGCCGGCAATGCACTCGCCGATCCTGTAACGGTCACGTTTCAGAGTCGCGATGTTGTCGCCCCGGCAGCGCCGCTGATCAATAGCCCGGCCGCGACCGTAACCACCAACGACGCGGACATCACGCTCGAGGGGTTTGCCGAGCCCGGCTCGACAGTGACGGTGCACGGCGCGGCAGAGGATCTGGTTTTCGACGTGGATTCCACCGGCCTGTTCTCGGTCATCGTACCGCTGAACGAGAACTCGCTGAATACGTTCACGCTGACCGCAACCGATGCGAAGGGCAACTCATCGCCGCACGGTGGTCCGGTCCGGGTCCGTCACGACAATGTACCGCCCGAGGTCGTGCTGACGGTCCCGGAAGAAGGCGGCACGATTTCAACGACGCGATCGATTTTTATCGAGTTCAGCGAACCCGTCGCCCGGGAATCCGTGACCGACGCGGAAGCGATCGAGGTGCTCGATCGGAGAAACGACGCGATCGCCGGCCGTTTCGGGTTCTCGTCGAGCGCCAGGTCCGTGACGTTCTTCCCGACGGCGAATCTCGTGACGGGCGAGTCCTACGGGCTTGTCATCGACACCGCGGTGACCGATCTCGCCGGAAATCATCTGGAGTCGATTGTAACCGTCAACTTCAATGCCATCGACCTCGATGACACCGTCGATCGCCCCGATGCTCCGGTGTTTTCACCCCGGCCGCCGGCCGAGACCTTCGAGGCCGGTCTCACACTGACAGGGACGGCCGAACCGAGCGCCGTCCTCCATGTCCTCGGCGGCAAACAGAATGTGCAAACCACGGTCGAGGACGACGGAGAATTTGCCATCGCCGCGCCGCTGGTTCCGGACCACGACAACCAGCTGATTGCTTATGTCGTCAACGACACGACTGTGGGCAAGGCGGCGCGGTTCACGGTGCGGCAGCAATCGCGCCTGCCTGGTATCCGCATTATCTCACCCCGCCCTGATACGGAATACCACGGCGCCTCGATCACCGTGCTCGGCATCATCGACCGCGCCGAGGACGTGGAGTCCGTACTCGTGAACGGTGAGGTTCCCGGACGGTTCCAGGACTATTTCGCGCTGCAGATCGTGTGCGATGAGCCCGGGGCGCAAGCGGTCCATGTCGAGGCGTTGTTCGCCGACGGCAGCGAACGGACGGACACCGTGTCGTTTTTCTGGCAGCCGCAGCCGGAAGGCGACGACGTCTTCGCGCCGGTGGTGGCGATCGCGTTTCCGGAGAACGGGGCCACGGTGAATCGGCGGTATCTGGAGGTAATGGGAACGGTGGAGGAAGGCGACGCGCTGTCCAGTGTGATGCTTGACGGAGCGCACGCACACATGATGATCGGGAACATCTTCATGATCATGGCCGAGCTGCAGCCGGATGCACCGAACGACCTGGAAGTGACGGCAACCGACAAAACGGGATTGGCCGGGTCCGATACCGTCACGGTGTTCGTAGACGACACGGCACCGCCCCAACCACAGGTCGATGAACTTCCCCAACTCACCAGTGACCGGGTGATTGCCGTCAGCGGCACGGCGGAACCCGGCGCGACCGTGATCATCGCAGGCGGCGCAACCACGGTGCGCGGCAGCGCCGGCGGCAACGGCCGTTACACCATCGCCGTGCCGCTGGTACCGAACGGCGGCAATACCCTCACCATCGTGTCGGAAGACGAGGCGGGCAACCGATCCGAGCCGCGCAACGTGTCGATCGCGCACGACGACACGCCGCCGCGGGTGGTGCGGACGCATCCGGCGTCGGATGCATTCGGCGTCGCAGTGGATGCCTCGATATCGGCGACGTTTTCGGAACGCATCAATCCGGACTCGCTGACCATCGGCGGCTCGGTGACCCTGACCGACGGCAGCGGCATGCCGATCGAAGCAACCCTGATCCTGTCGACCGACCGGACGACGCTGACGATCGTGCCCGCGTTCAAGCTGCAGCGCGGCGACACCGTAACGGTAGCGCTCGGACGCGGGATTGCGGATGCGAACGGATTCACACTGCCGGAGACATACGTATTCTCATTTCGCACGGCCCTGTATCTGACGACCGTGTCCGGTGTGGTTGTGGATCCCAATCTACAGCCGGTTGCCGGCGTGACGGTCGGGATCGCGGACAGCGGCGTCTCCCAGGTGACCGGCACATTCGGAACGTTTATCCTTGACGAGGCGCCGCTCGGCGAGCAGATCCTGTTCGTCGATCCCACGGGACTCGACGATGCGGATTCCAGCACCGGGTCAACGGTAACGGAACAATACCCGTACCTCGAATTTCGGCTGAACATTATCGAAGATACCGACAATACGCTGGGCCGCCCGATCTTTCTGACGCCTGCGGATTTCTCCACCGCAACGGCGATAGTCGCTGACGGCGCGGTCATCGACTTCGCCGGCGACGCCGACGACCTCGAGGGATTCTCGCTGAGCTATGACGCCGGCAGCGCCCGGTTCGACAACGGTTCTTCGATTGGCGCCGTCACGGCAACGCGCATCCTTCCGGAATTTATCCCGGACCGTCTGCCGGGCGGAGCGATCCCGCATTTCCTCGTGGATATCGCGCCGATCCGCGACGCCGGGATGTCTGAGTCGAGCGCCCATGAATTGACATTTTCGCCCGCAGCCTCGTTGACGTTCCCGAACGTTTACGGTCTTGCAGCGGGCGAGCTTGTACGGGTGTTTCATTTCCAATACGGCGTCCACAATCTCATCGAGCTTGGCGAGTATCCCGTCGACGGCGACGACTTGATTCGCACCGGACCGATCCTCGAAAGCAGCGGTTTTGTGGGCATCGTGCCGGCCGATCCCGCGATCGACCTGACGCGGTCGTATCTCCATGGACGCGTGGTCGGGCCGGACGGGAGCGGGATCCCCGGCGTGATGGTCAATGCGATCGCCGGCGACACCCTCGCGGTGACCGGCGAAGACGGCGAATACACCATCCCCATGCCGGATGTGCGTATCTTCACGATTGAGACGTACGCAATGGTACGAACCAATCTCGGCGCCGGCGACGACGGGTCGCCGACACTCGTGTTCAAGTCGCCGCCGACCGAACTGAACCCTTCCGGGATCACCGAGATACCGGATATCGTGGTTGACACCTTTTTTCTTGGCGGCAGCATCCGGTTCATCAATGACAACGGTCGCAAGCTGCCCCGGGCTGGGCTGGCCTTCGGCAACGGTCTCCTGGCGTCGCTTGATGACCGGACCGCCCGCAATGTCGAAGTCCTGGTGCTGCGCCGGCTCGACGATGCGGGAGATGGGACGCTGCGCTGGGACTCGACGCCGTACGCGCGGACCCGCAGCACCCTTGCCGCGTTGGAAACAGGCTATGACGCGGCGTTTTCCGTACCAATTGTTGCGGCGATGACCGGCAGCGACGACCCGACCGTCACGGACAGCAGCGCCCCGCAATCGGTCGCGCCGAAGCCGGGCGATGTCCTGAAGCTCGTCGCGTTTGACCAGACATCCGGATTCTACGGGGAAACCGAGTTGGTCATCCCGCCGTTGTCCGCTCAGGATGATCCCGACGGCGACGGGGGAGATGCGGGGGCGACGCTCGATGTCCTGGCCAATATCGACCTTCACCCGCCCCGGGTCACGCTCGACATCAACCGTGTCTTCTTTATCGACGGCGTGCGTCGACGCGCCAATGTTCCGGCGAACGGCATCATCCTGACCGACGACGAATTTGTCGAGATCAAAGCCCGCTGGACAACCCCCGAGCACGTCCCGCTGCGATTGAGCGGCATCGATCTGCACGGCAGACTGCAGATCAACTCGATCGGCTACCAGGACGATGTGTACTTCAACGTGCTCGGCGGCGAGCAATCCTATATCATCGAAATCCGCGAAGCGTTGTTCCCTCAGCGGCTTCAGGTGCTGCAACGCGATACCGAAGTCGGGACGGAAACGATCGTTTTCGCTCCCAACGCGTCGTTCGCCGAGGAGTCGCTGATGCCGGCATCGATCCGCACGAATACATTCGGCATCCTTTCGGATACCGATGTGAGCGCCTCAACGGCGCCGTCGCGACGGACGGTCCTGCACGTGGTCGACCTGGACATCGAACCGGCGTCCGACGGAGGATTCGACGTTCGCGGCCGATCATTGCCGGACCAAATCGTCAGCGTTGGAAATTTGGCAGTGGTCGCCGGTGCGGACGGGTTCTTTGGCGGCCGAATCAATACGGCGCCGCCGGGCGGCGTTCCGCTGCGCATCAGCAACAGCATTTCGACCCTGGTCGGCGCGTCCTTCGTGCCGGTGTTGACCGCGGTCGATCCGGCACAGGGGTCGCAGGGCGAAATCGTCACAATTTCCGGCGAGAATTTCAGCACCGTCCCCGAAGAGAACAACGTGAAATTCAACGGCGCCCCCGCGACCGTCGTTACAGCAACGGCGCGGGAACTGAAGGTCGTGGTGCCCGACGAGGCCACGGCAGGACCGGTGACGGTAACGGTCGCCGGCAAGACCTCGAACGGCCTGTTTTTTGACTTCATCTCGGTGGGCATCCCGAACGGCTCTTTCGAAACGGCCGATTTCCGCGGCTACGAACGGGCGGGAAGCGCCGCGGTGTTAAGAAAACTCAAACACAACGCGCCGACACACGGCAACTACATGGCCTACCTCGATACGGCGCACAACCCGCGCGACGGCGTCTCGACGTTGACCACCGACCGGTTCTTTGTTCCCGGCGTCTTCAGCAATCTGACGTTTGATTTTCGCTTCCTCGGAACCGTGATCGAGAACGGCATGGACGACTATGTCGAGGTGTGGGTTGTAGCGGACGACGCCGAGACCGAGCTGGCCGTGTTCCCGTCGGACTTCGAGCGCATACCGCAAACGGTGATTTCGGGTTTTGCCGTCGGCTCCGGGTTCAGGACTACGTCGGCCGACGTATCGGCATACGCCGGCGGCAACGAGCCCATCCGTCTCCGGTTCGTGCTGAAAGGACGCGGAGCGGTTTCCCAGGATCGGCCGGGCATCCTCGATGACGACGACAACCCCCTGAGCATCAGCGACGTCCAGGGCACCGGGTTGCTGCTGGACAACATCCGCCTGAGCGGCGGCGGCGCATTGCCGCAGCCGCTGGATCTGCTCGGAATCACAACGGAGGACCTCGACGATGCCGTGTCGCGAATCAGCGCCGGCGCGGGCACGCTTGCGGAAGGCTCACAGGTGTATGTTCACGGGATCCAGACGGGACAGCGCTACGAGTTCGCCGTTGGCGCCGACGGCGGCTTTACATTGGACGTCGGTCGATGTGTCGGGCAACGGACGTACTACGCGCTGTACTACGGTACGCCCAAGACAACAACAGACAATACCAGCGACCGGCTCTACAGCCCGAGCGTGGTATTGCGAATCGATTGAAGCAGCATGATACACACACTGGAAACCTTGATACGGGGATTTTGGAGTGGAGGCTTCAGCCTGATGTCGATAGGTTGAGGGTGTTCGTTGGCGTTCATGGACGCGCGCGGTTTGCTCAGCCGGGAATGGCCGAGCGACTGCGGCCGACTCATGCACGCCGCACGACAACGCCGGACAAAAGGAAGTTGAGTAGCTCGGCCATTCCTGGCTGAGTAATTCAGAACACGAAATGCACAGACAAACCAGGGAATCGGAGTTGGAGATACGTGAAACGCTTTGTAAATAATTTCGGCAGACGGCGGTGCCTGGCGGCCCTCGTATTGTTTGTTGCGGCGCACTGCGCTCCAGGCAGCCAGGAGCGGGCCGCAATCATTGGCTCGGACAGCGGCGACGGCAGGATTTTCGGGACGACCATCGCGAGTTTCAGCGACGTGATCGAGATCGAAGGGAGACTGCGGGATCTGACCATCGCGCCGGACGGGGAGCGGGCATTCGCCGTTGACCATCGCGGCATCCTCTACGTACTCGCGATCGAAAACGGCGCCGGCGCACCGGGTCTGTCATTGCTCGAAACCGTCGACCTCGAGCTGGGTGCAATTGAATCGATCGCCGTGAGCAGGGACGGTGCGTTGCTGTTCCTCGCCGGGTTCCAGGGGCTGCACGCCGTTAATCTGATTCGGATGACGGACTACTGGACGTCGCCGGGCGAAGCCGTGGTGGTCGAACCGTTCGCGTTCGTTACGGAAATCACCGACCCGGATCAGCCGGCCAATTACAGCAAGGTCCGCGTCGGCCCATCGGGACGGAACCTGTATTATATCATTATTGACGACCTCACGGAAAACCCGCCGTACACCGATGAACGCGTGTTCGGTCGCTTCGGCGCCTACCGGATCAACAACACCCCGCCTGCCCGGTCGGCGACTGAGTCGGCGGCGACGGCAACGGCGACGGCGCCAAAGCTGTTCTCTTTTGCGTGGGAAAAGGGACTGCGGCGTCCAACCGCGGAACTGATGGATATTGACCGTGGCGGACACTACGCGTTCACGGGTCCGTATGACGTAGCGATCTCACCGGCGGAGGATTTCGCACTCATAACCGCACTGGGACACGTACGCGGCGGTTACAACGACATCGAATACGGGTTCATGCCGCCGCGGGATGAGAGTTCCGGGGGCATCCTGGTCGTGGACCTGCAGCCGTCGCCGACCGGAGACGGGAATAGCGAACCGGGCGATTATCTCCTGTTCATCCCAACCCTGGTCGAGGGCGAACGAAACTACAACGCCAACATCGCCGATTACGCGGTGACCTACCGCAATCCGGTCGCCGGCTACTGGGGCGCGCGAGCCTTCCAGGCGGAATCGGCGGCGCTGCTCCTGAGCCCGTTCGGACTCGGGGCGGGCTTCGCGGCGCAGGCGTACGTCTACAACGAATTGCACAGCATCTACACCGATGTCTATCGCGACCGGGGATTTCTAAAAGCATACAGCGAGATCTACTCGAACGACCTCGCCGGCGTCAAGGGCATTGCCATGACGCCCGACGGCGAACTGGGCATCGCCGCAATGGGGCTCACGAACAATGCCGCGCTGCTCGAACTGTCGCCGTCGTACACCCTGGGCGGCTACTCGACCCGGGAGCCACCGGGTAACGACCGGATCTTCATTCGGGCGGCGATAGAACGCACGATCTCGGGCGCCGGCGGTGTCCACCTGTTCAACTACGTGTCGCCGTCGCGGGTCGCCATGACCGCGGACGGTTCACGTGCATACATCGGCTTACGCAAGGATAACTTCGGGTTTCTCGAGATCCGGGAAATTCTCCGCGAAGTCGAGCAGTTCCGGTTCTCGCTGACGCCGCAGTCGCTGATCGTGCTGCGCCAGGATGACATGATACACCCGAGTGTCGCCGCCGATCTCGAGACAATTCAGAACGAAGTCTTTCAATCGCGGGACCAGTTCGAAGCCGCCATCAGAGACGTGACTGATAGCGACGAGCTGGATGACGACACCCTCGACCTCATCATCCGTCGCGCGGTCATTGCGGATTCGCTTTCCGAGCGCGGACTGCCGCGAGACTTGTTTCATTTGACCAGTCACCCGAACAGCCTTCCGGATGACCCCGATACGCAAATTCGCGATCCGATCTACGTGACGACGTTCCGGAACGACAACGTCGACGGCGATCTGTTGACCAACCATATTGAAGCACACAATCGCTTTAATGCCGCGACCTTCGCATCGACAGTCGACGCACTGGTCGGTATGGTCAATGACGATGTGACCGGGCCATCGGTACACAACGACGACCTCGTGACCGGCGCCATGCTGCCGCAATCGGGACTGGGTTATCGCGTGGTCGCGAAGCACGGGGAGAACCGATCGAACGCCGCGAGACCGTCGCTGATTCGTCTTGTCGAGCGCATCGGCCGGCATTGGCATGCGGCGCACCTGCAGGCGCCGGCGGAAGGCGAAACCTCACACAATTACTTTGTAATCAATGACCTGAGCCCGCCGGGATGGGGTCTGGTGACAACAAAGTTCAATGACATCGTCCACATCGAATCCCGAATCGGACGGACGATGAATATCAACTATTTCCGGGTCGACGGGCTGGACGAGCCGTTTGACTTCGTGATCTCGAACAACGCCGCGCCGTTGGACAACAGCGTGCCGGGCGACATCGCGAATTTCGATGCGCAAAGCACCTATGACCTGATCACCCTGCTTGTCGACACCCTGGAGGTCACCGAGATTGCGATCGACCCCGATGCGATCACAGCCATGACCCCGCTTGACGTCGACATCGGCGTTCTGACGTCGCCCAAGCTGATTGTCCGCGCCGTGGCGTTGCCGGCCGAAAACGACGGCGTCGATAACGACGAAAACGGTGCAACGGACGAGCCGGGTGAAACCGGAATTCGCCGGGACATGGACACCGCCATGCGGGTGCGAACCCGCGACCTGCATGTGAATCTCGTGGGGTGGGAGGACGGCGTCAGGCTGCCCGAGTGGGAGGAAGAACGCCCCGGGGGCGCAGGACTACTGGTCGACGCCGCACAACTCGTCGTCGAAACGGTGGGCGTCGGCGATGCCGAGATCGTTATCCGACTCTTCTTTGCGGCTTCGGAGGTTTCGATCGACGGCGTTGCGAACGGCGGCATCGTTCAACCCGGCGTGTCGTACGCGATCTCGCAGGTCTCGTCTTTCGGTTCGGGCGATTTTAGTGATGTTGAGATGGTGGTCTACAATGCCGCCACCAACGAACCCGTGCTCGCCGACCGCATCAGTGTCGTGAGCGGCAAGGCTGACCTCGAGGCCGGCATCGTGCCGGATGCGCCCTCCCCTGTACGGCTGCCGGTTGGCGAAGCCGAAGAATCGCTACCCAACGGCCGGTCGATCAACCTGGGACCGCGACACAGTGTCGTACTCGTCCCCCGTATTCGCGGGGACGGCGACGTCCTTCGAATCTTTTTCGATGACAGCGTCGTGTCAATCGGAGCCGGCGGCGAGACGCTGCGATCCGGCGATCTCGTCCCCGACGGAGCAGAGTATGAAATCCTGGACTGGCTTGATGAAGATGTCGTGATCTCGGATGTGGTCCTCAAAATGTACGATGAAACCGGCGTGTTCCTCGGGGAAGACCGTGTCACCCTGTCGTCGCCCAATATCACGATTCGCCCCGAGCCCGCCAGTCCGGTGCTGACGCTGACGGGGGAAGCATTGCAGCAGTGCCTTCTGAAGGCAACCCCGTTGACCCTCGATTCGGGTACCGTGTCGCTTGAGCTGGTCACCGACGCACCCGATGCAACCGCTGCGCCGATTCCCGTGATTCGGATCTGGACCGATGCGATGAAGAGCGTCGCACCGATTCTTGATCTCAGCGACGCGAATACCGGCAACGACCAGGTTGAGTGGCAGCTGTCGGCAACCTTTCGGCTCGAAGACCTGCCGAACCAGCTGTTCGTCGAGGGAGTGATCGCCGTACCGTCGATCTATCCGGCGTACCTCTCCGCGTGCGTCAAGGACGATTCGGGCGTGGAGCTGTCGCGGCATGACATACCGATCTCGTTCCACAATTTCGAGGCCGTGACCGGTGTCACGCCGTCCGCGGGACGCGAGGTTCCCGTGCCGTGGATGAGTGTATTCGCCGACGTCCAGATGCATGATCTCAGCCTGAAGCTGACCCACATCAACAGCGCCGTCCCGGGCCGGATGCTGCCGGTCGTGATCGGGCAGACCTATCGTTCTAACATCAGCGACGCCGGTCCGCTCGGCCGAGGATGGACGCCGAACTGGTACGAATACATTGCCGTGATCGGCGATCTCTACCGGCTCCACTCCGGCGACGGTCGTATCGACGATTTCATTGTTGATACGGAAGACCCAACGCTGTTGCAGGTCCCGAAAGGTTACACGGTGAAAGCCGAAGTCATGAAGGACGGCGACCGCGTCGAGGTCACGGCGACGGACGGAACGGTCACCATTTATGAGGACGTCGACGCAACACCAGCTGATCCGCGAGTGCTCAGAATTCGGTCGGTCACCGACCGGTTCAACAATCGAATCACCTACGAATACGACGGCTCGGGCAGGCTGGAAAAGATCATCGACGACATGCGCCCGATCATGGATGTGGGCGACCCGGACGATGTCGACGGCCGAGAGTACACGTTCGAATACAACGATGACGGCGCCGACGTCGGCGCGCTCGCGTCGATCAGCGATTTTGACGGCCTGCGCTACACGTTTCGGGTCGAGGACGGCCTGCTCCTCAGCGTGATCGTCGAAGACAAGGATGATCCAGCCGTATCGACCGGCATTACGTACACATACGACGAACACAACCGGCTCGAAACCGTCACCGTCGGCTACGAGAGCGAAGAGGATATGGCTGCGACAATCGACGACCACGAATTCCTCCGTTTCGACTACGACGATGCCGTCGCGACGGCGGTCGCCAGACTCATCTGCGGCGGACCTGTCGACATGTTTGACGAGACCTTCGTGTCTGAGCGCATCGCCGACATGACCGATCCGCCGCCGGAGAACCCCGATGAAGCCATCGGGTCCGTGACCACCTACACCGACGCCGACGACGTGGTGTGGACATACAGATTCGATGTTCCCGGCGCGCCGTCCCTGTGTTCAGAGGTGGTGCAGGATCCCGATAATTTCAGGCTGACGACGACACATGAGTACAACGACGAGCTGCGCCTCACCAAGAATACCTACCCGCTACTGAACACGGTCAGTATCGAGTACGACACGCCGACAACCCACAGCGCCATTGATAAACGTGGTCTCGCGAACGTCAGGAAAACGACGTACGCCAAAGGCGATCGCGAAGACGCCGACGGCGGCGTTGACTTCAACAGCGTCAAGGCGCTGACCGAACAGCGCACCTACTACGGCGAGAACGAATACTACCAACTCGCGTCCGTGGTGAATATCGACAAGTCCGTCTATTCCTACGAATACGGTGAGCCGAAGATGAGCCTGACCCGAGTCGAGTTCCCGTTGCAGGACGGCAACACCGCCCCGATCACCTACAGCTACAACGCCAGAGGCCAGCTGATCAAGAAGAAAGACCTCGACGGCAGCGTCACGACGTACGACTACAACCAGCCGGCCGGCGACACCATTTCACCGAATGAAATTTTCGAGGGCGTTGACGAACCTACAGTCCAGGCGGCAGCCGCGATCTTAATACCAGTGCAGGAAGGGTATCTCTTCAAAACGACCGTGGAGGCATCATCGGACAAGAACCTTGACACAGATTACATCGTCGGCCTGGTACGGGATAAGTACGGCCGGGTGGTTGCATATGTCGACGCGAAACAGGGCACGAATGTAAACTTCTACAATCGTCTCGGGCAGTTGATGATCACCGGAAGCCCGCCGGTCATCGCCGACAACAATCGCAGTCGCCCCTACCGGTCACGCGTCTACGACCTCAGGGGTCGGCTGATCGAAAGCCACATGGGAAATCCGGTCGCCTCCGGTACAAGCGTGAGCAACCCGATGTACAACTACGTTGTGACATCGACGACCAATACCTATGATGATTTGAATCGGCCGCTGTCATCAAGTACACCGGTCCAAAGCGATGACGGCAGAGACGTGTACGTATACGAGAGCAATCGCGAAAGACTATCGCATGTCAACCATGTAAACGGAAGCTATACCATCTACGAATACGATTCCGCAGGCAGGATCCAGTATCAAACCAACCATCATACCGACGCCGATCCGCAAAGTCCGCTGCCGAACGGCGCCGTCGTTACCGAACTGATTTACGATCTCGACAGCAACGTCGTTGAGCAACATTACTACTACGGTGTCGACGTACCGCGAGCACAAACGCCGCGCGAACATGAACTTGAAATAATTCGCGATTGGTCCGGACGCGCCGCCCGCACTCTCGACGTGATCTCCAACGACCGCACCGAACGAGGCTGGAATAATCGTGGTCAGATGACGCAAAAAACAACCTATTGCGGTCAATCGGGCAAAAAGGTAAGCGATGTTCAATATGCGTATCACCCGAACGGCGATACCAAATCGGTGGTTGACGTGTTGTCGCGGCGCACGCTGGATACGGACTATGATTATAAGCGAAATTCGACCTCTCACGAATTCAACGCGTCGCATGTTCGCGAAATTGAACATGAAACAACGACCAACAGTGTCGGTCACGCTTTTGAGAGCAATTACGCAGGCATCGGCGTTAAGCGCGTCTTCGACATTAACGGCAACCTTCGTAAATCGGCGCCTTTCGCTCCGAGCGGCAACACGAATATTCATTTGGCCGACGCCAATGAAACGATCTATCACGGACATAACGACCATGTGAAACAGATCCGACGCCCGGATCTTGATGTAAACGACAGCCAACGCAGCGCAGTCAACCTGGTCTCCTCCGGCAGTGGTCCGCCGGGCATCGTCGTCGACGAGGAGAATGCCACGACGACGCATTCGCTGGATGAGGCGTCAGCAGCAAAAGTCGTGACCGGCGACGCAGGCGATCCAACTGACGAACGCAGAACGGGTTCCTATTCGAATCGCAATGAACGCTGGAATATTGTTGCTCGCGGTATACCCGGAGAAGCAGAGGAGAACCAGGCGACCCAGACATACTATGATCAGGTCGGACGCGTGATCAGGAAGGAGTATCACTACGGTCTCGAATTGCCCCCGGATCTTGAGATTAAAGAGGATCTTGGTAACGGCGATGTGAGCGAGGTGATCGAATACGATCACCTCTCGCGTCCTTCCCGGCGAACGTTCAAGGACGGTTCCTTCATTACGTTTCATTACTACTCGAGGACTCATGGCAACAGCAACAACCGTGATCAACTTGCACTGATCCGGGACGCAGACGGCGATGTATTGCGCGCATTCGGCGACTACAACTGTTTCGGCTTTCCCGAAACACTGACCGAGTACTACAATCCGGGAGACGGGGATGATTATGTCATAACCGAGATCGACTATGTTGGTTCCGGCGGCTCCGCTTCACCCGGCTTCGGTAAAATCAAGTCTGAGACAACGACGGTATATAGCGGCGGTTCTGTTGCGAGCCCGCCGCAAACCGTGCGTTATATTTACGACGGACACGGCAGGCGAGAGCGAATGTATTTTCCTGACGAAGATCGATCGCTCCGGTATCGGTATGTAAACGACACCCTGCTGAAATCGGTGACCAAACTCGACAGGTCCGGGAAAGAACTGGTTACTCTCATCAAATACACACGCGACGATGCCTTCCGGGTCATCACGAAGAAGCGGATTTATGACCAAAAATCGGCGAGTTCGGGCAGCAACGGCGTAACCATCGATATCGACTACAAGTCCATGCGGATGGGACTTGCTGAGACCTTTCGTTGCGACGATGACCTGTTTGCCACGTTCACCTATGACCGACGCGGGCTGAAGGACGGCACGGCGCAATGGGCGACGGCTTCCGGACCGGGTCAGGTGCCGGTATGTCGCAAGTATGAGTACGATGGCCTGCGCCGCCTGCGGAACGTGCAGGTTACAGATCCTGACGGAGATAAATTCGCCGGGGAAGCATTTGTTCTTGACAGCTACGAGAATGCCGACCGCTCCGTCGTCGACGGCCTCGAAGTGAACTACCGCAGTGCCGGAAGCAGCGGCACATCCGGATTTCGCAATCAATATTCAGGATTCAGCAATCCGGATGATGCGATCGTGTCACGAATTGGTACCGCAGGCGATTCAACGCCTCAGATGTGGCATGAATTCAATTTTCAACCGGAGTCGGGAGAACCCGTCGGTGATTATTTCACCGACAATGGAAACGGATACGGCTACGATCGCGCAACCAATCTGACGCATGGTTGGGTCGATACAAATACCGGTGAACCGCTCGAAAAATCAGCCGCGGACGTAACCGAACACCCGCCAATTGATGGCGTTGCGTTGGAACGGTTGTCGAGCATCTCGCTCCCCGCGGGATCGTCGGATGCCTGGGAGTTGCTTGTCGAGAACGGTGACTATCGGGTAGAGATCGTCGCCGGCGACCCGGCGGACGTGTCGCCGCAACGCTATCAGGTTGATGCGGAGGGCATTTCCGTCGTCGATGGGACGAACGATCCTGAAGTTGGCGACTACTGGATTACCGGAACCCGAACGATATCCGTCACCGACAACCGCCTGACCATTTCGGGCGGCATCGACGGCGGCGAGAATCGACTCTGTTTCATTTCCGTTGCCAGCCTGAAGAATCCGGTTTATCGCACGACGCGATTCAACATGCAGGCTGATGATGTGCCGGCGGTACGCGGCTATGTGTCCGCCACAGGCATGGCGTTCACCGTAGACGATCACAGCGGATATCATTTCGGCTGGCGCGACGGCCCCGCCGGCACGCCGGTTGCCCGGGCGCCGCACGAAATCCTCAGCAACCCGTCGATACCCGGCCGAACCCGAGTGGTCTCGACGGCGATCACGTTGCCATCATCGCCGGCGCGAGTCTGGGAACTCGAACTCGAAGACGGCGCCTATCGCGTGACCGTGCTCGCCGGGAACTCCGGGGATGAGGTGGCCCAGCCCTACCAGATCGACGTCGAAGGGAGCCGTATGATCGACGGCATCAATGATCCGCAATCCGGCGATTACTGGCTTTCCAATACCGCGCTCGTTGAAGTCAAGGACGGATTTCTGACGGTCTCCGGCGGGAACACCGGCGGCAGCAATGCGTTGTGCTCCGTCACCGTTGAATCCATCAAGCGATCGCGAATCATCCGCCTGACCCATGGCGACGATGACGACATCATTGATTTCGAATACGATGCGCGTGGACGTCTGATTGAGGACCATCAATTCCTCTACACCTGGGACGATTTCGATCGAATCGCGTCCGTCACCGACAAGTACTGGCGCTCATCGTCCCGCCGGCATCCGAGCCCGCGACGGGTTCAATATCGCTATGACGCCATGGGCCGCCGTATCGCTCAGATCTTTTCCGGCCAAACCGAGGGCTGGCCTTCCGAGCGCCTGGTCTATGATGGCCTCCAACTCATCGAGGAGCGCGACTTCGATTCCGGCAACATCCTCCGGCGTTATTTCTACGAGGAAGGACTCAATCGCCTGATCGCAGTAGAGCAGACCAATGATAACGACAACGACGTCGACGACTTCAACGACGACGTCTTCGTCGTCCTGACCGACGATCGCGGCACCGTCATGGGGGTGACCGACGAGAACGGCAACATCCTCGAAAAGCTCCACCTCAACGCCACCGGTCTGATGAAATGCTTCGATCCCGAAACCGACGAGTTAATGACCAACGAGTACGGCTTGCCCGTCTACCGTTCCGCGTTCGTACGCTTCGGCTGGACGGGCATGTACAAAGACCCGTTCACCGGAAAATTCCACACCCACTTCCGCGACTACGACCCCATCCACAACCGCTGGCTAAGCGAAGATCCCGCCGGATACCAGGATGGGTTGAATCTGTACGCGGCGTACGGAAACGTTAACGCGAGAGATATGCTGGGACTCGCCGTAACTGTGATGACTGAACGCGGGAAAGACGGAAAGTTTGATTCGAATGTATATGTCGACGGTGAGTACTTTGGTAGAATAACTGGAGGACAAAGATATGCCGTTTCTGATCGAGGAATTTCTGTATTAGATTATACTGTGTACCGAAACGGAGATACTGTCATGCTGAGTGAGATAATCCGAAAAAATGATGAAGACTTTTTTAGTCAAAAGAACATAGACTATCTCAGATATGAGATCGGCGGAGAAATATTCTTGTCATTCATTGCTCCATTAAAAACGATATCTGGTGGTTCGAAAGTCATTAGTGCTGCCGACAGTGCTAATAACGCAAAATCGGGAGCTACATTGTTGACATCTGAGAATGAAGGTGACCTAGCATGGAATTCTCTTGAATTCGTTCCAGTTCTTTCCACGATTAAAGCGGTCGTCGATACGTCCAATCATGATCGTCACGCAGCTCTTGACTCTTTTGATCAATTGTATAGGAATGGATTTACGATGAATGACCAGCACGTACTGTGGATAGAAAATGACGATCTTAGGGATAAATCAAAGTACCCATCAACATTTGATGATTCGTTTCGAAAACGATTGAGTGAAGAGATATCGGATATCAATGATATCATTCAAACGGCTAAGTCCAGGCCACTTTCGATAAGAGTTGGTGAATGGAAAGATTCTCCACACAGTAAATTCACGCACTCTAAACGAGCCATATTCTATAGGCATCCGACTTCCAAGCTGATTGTCGTCACTGATGAGTTCGGTGCAACTATTAAAATTTTGGACAATGAATGGAACGATCAGTACATGACCGCGAAAAAGATTTCGATTGCGCACCTGAAGTTCTACAAGAAATGATGCGGGCTCACATCCGTCCTATAGCGAAGATAGATAAATCACGCCACGTCAGAGTTGTGCCCGGTGGCCGGAACGTGTCAACAATAATGAGACAGTGATCATGAAATAATTAATGAGTTTTTTTAGAAATCCTGATCCTGCAGTGCCGCGTACACGCAACTATATTTATTATAATATATTATCAATTATTTTGTGATTTTTATAGCATGCATGTAGGTACATTATTATAGCAAAATTTTAACCTTAAATGTTGAGGCCCTCAGGCGATTGTGCGGAAGCGCTTTGGTCGGCGGTCGGGCACAGTCCGACCAGTTGATTCGGGGATATCCGTCAGTTCGGGTACGGTGTGTGTTCATTTTGTGACGGATGCGGCAATAACTCGGTTTCCGCGTACGGGACCTGACAAGGGGTGTCCGGCGAACTGAGACGCAGGACCGCAGGCAGGAATGCCCGCGTTACTTTGGACTTCCAGGTAAATCGAAAGCACACGGTCACACAATGAACACGCACCCCAGTTCGGGTACTGAGTACTGACCAATTTTTCGTCCGTGTTTCGTCAGTGGCCCGTAGTGCGTAGTGACAACTAGACAATGGCAGAAAAAAGGGGATACGCTTGATTTTTGATGATTGTATTTCTATTTATCCTTCATGAAATACAAGAAAAGGAAGTTAACGAATAAACTCAACACCCTGGTTGAGCATTTTTAACAATCCTTCGGTGCCGCTTACACGCAACCATCTCTATCATAATATATTATAAATTATTTTGTGATTATTGTAGCATGCGCAACTCTCTTATAGGTAAATTATTATAGCAAACTTTTAACCTTAAATGTTGAGGCCCTCAGGCGATTGTGCGTAAGCGCTTTGATTTGGTCGACGGTCGAGCACAGTCCGACCAGTTGATTCGGGGATATCCGTCAGTTCGGGTACGGTGTGTGTTCATTTTGTGAC
>JAJFLQ010000030.1 GCA_021772615.1 Verrucomicrobiota bacterium
TGTCACCTTGCTTGATCGTATCCACAATGTCCTGTCCGTCAAGCACCTGTCCGAAGACACTATGCTTATCGTCGAGCCAGGGTGTGGCGACATGCGTTATGAAGAACTGGCTGCCGTTGCTGTTGGGACCGGCATTTGCCATTGACAGGATTCCAGGCTTGCTGTGACGCAGATCCGGATGGAATTCGTCCTCGAATTTATAGCCCGGACCGCCGGTTCCAGTGCCTTGCGGACAACCGGCCTGGACCATGAAATCGTCGATGACGCGGTGAAAGATCAAGCCGTCGTAAAACCCGTCGGATGCCAATTTTTCGAAGTTCGCGACGGTTTTCGGTACTTTGTCATCAAACAACTCCAATTTGATCGTACCTTTACTCGTTTCGATATTTGCAATTTTCATGTTGTCTCCTGTGTTTGGTAGGTTTGCGCCGCGCACGTTCAGGGCAAACAGGGTGGGGCGGCAGCAGCGTGAGAAGGCATTTGCGCCGCCTTTCCCGATGAACCTATCGCGTAGCAGCTTGATTGTCAATCGCGTGTAATGCGTCCTGTCTGTAAAGCAAGATCCGACGCTTCTTCTACCTGAACGCGAAGTAAATCGCAGCCCCTTTGCCAGAATGTGGGATCTCGAAGATCGACACCGATATCAGCAGCCAGCGCCAGTGGCGATCTGGAGCCGCCTCCGCGGAGCAACTTCAGGTATCGGCCGATAAATGGTTCGCCTTCTTTTCGGTATTGCGCGTAGAGCGCCAGCACCAATAACTCCCCAAAGGCATAGGCATAGACATAAAACGGCGAATGTACGACGTGCGGTATGTAGAGCCACCACCACTCGTGGTCCTCACCTAGTGTCAACGAGGAGCCGAACATGGCCTGCATACTCGTCTGCCACACCTCGCTGAAGGCCGCTACAGGCTGTTCGCCGTGTTCGCGTCGGAGGCGGTGACAACGCTGCTCGAATCGATACATGGCCACCTGTCGGAATACGGTGGCGAATGAGTCCTCGATCTTGTTGCAGATCAGTGCCAGGCGCTGTTCGGCACTGTTGGACCGAGACCGCAGTTGCTCGAACACAAGCATTTCTGCGAAGGTGCTGGCGGTTTCCGCAAGCGGCAGAACAGGATGATAATTGATGAGCGAATTGTCGGAAGCGAGGATGTTGTGAATGCCGTGTCCGAGTTCGTGAGCAAGCGTCATTACATCCCTGGGGCGCCCGGTGAAATTCAGCAGGACGTAGGGATGGTGACTCGGTGTCACGCCGGCGCAGAACGCACCACCCTGTTTCCCGTCGGCCGGCGGTGCGTCGATCCAGCGATGATCAAAGAATCGGCGGGCCATCGTTGCCACATCCGGCGAAAACGCAGTGAAAGCGTCAAGGACCAGTTCGCGGGCATCGGAAAAGGGAATGACGCCGGCATCGAGATCGAGAGGTGCATACCGGTCGTAGTGCGTGAGTGAATCCAGATTGAGCAGTCGACGTTTGAGCGCGTAATAGTCGTGGACGATCGTGTAGTTTTGCTCGCAAACCTGTGTAACCGTATTCACCACATCTCCGGGCAGCGCGTTTGCGAGGTGACGCGATGCCTCCGGTGCATCGTAGCCACGCAGCCGATCCGTTACATCCTTCTCGTGCAGCAGCGTATTAAAAATGAACGTACCTGTGTGGCTGTTGATTTTCATCGCTTCTGTTATTGCCGTCGCGGCGGCCGCGCGCACGTCTCGGTTGGAGTCGTACAGGAGTGTCAGTGTTTCACTCTGGTTCAGCTTTTTCGTGTCGTTTGCGATGGTAACCGAGTAACGTGTTCGTGCGTGTATCTCGGTGAATAATCGAGCAAACGCGCGGCCCCGCGTATTCGATGTTTCGATGAGAACACGTTCTTCCGGTTCCGAGAGATAATGTCGAGCCCGTTCCCGCTGATGTGTGAGATAGTGTCGGTAATGCGACAGGGTAGTGCTCGTGATTAACGTCGCGAATGCCGGCTCGGGAATGCGGCCGATTTCCAGCTCGATAAACACCAGTTTCGTGTATATCGCGTTTGCGGCCTCGCGTATTCGCTGTAACAGTGCGCCGCAACGCGGTTCACCTGTATTCGTCGAAAACATCAAGGATGAATATGCCGACATGCGGTAGATGCCGTCGAGAATATCTTCGTATTCGGTAATGACCTCGATGAATTCACGGGCCGTCACAGACGCAGTGGCGATGCTCCCCTTCCAGCGCTCCGAAAGGGATTCCGCTTTGGCGTCGAGCCGAGTGATATCGGCATCAATACGGGGGTCGTGAAGATCGTCGTAAAGGTCGTCGAGATTCCAGCGCGGCAGTGGTTCCACGGACATTGTGATCCTCGTTGTGGACGTGGTTTCGATTGATAATTTCTGATATTCTCGATACCTTTGCGTCAGTACCGAATTCGTTGTCTCCAGCAAATAAGTATGGCCGCAGGTGGCGCTACGCAAGAGTTCGGGCAAAAAAACTCAGGAGTTTACATGATGTCGGCAGAGCCGGACAACGAACATAACCGCGGATTTCCCAGTGAACACGCAGACACCGCGGATCGTCGCGTCGCCGGGAGCGCCGATTCACCCCATCCCGCCTCCGTCCTGCGCAGCGTTGATGCCGTCTTTGCGGCAACCGGAAGTGAACGGTTCGAACGCGGCACGCTCACGGACGCAGCAGAGGTGGTTGCGCTTGCGGCCTGCGATGTGGTCGGCGCGGACCGCGCAAGTATCTGGATCTTTCGTGACGATCGCACAGCGTTACAGTGCCTCGGTAGCCATGAACGGTCCAGCTGCCGGCATTCGTGCGTCAATTCCGTGTCGGTTAGGGATTGTGAGGCATGGCTGACAGAGATGAACTCGCGCCGAATCCTCATGATCGCGGATGCGCAGGCGGATCCGCGAACGACCGACTGGGTGCGGATAAACCCCGTATCGCCGCAGATTTCATCGATCATTCATGCCGGAATTGTCGTCTCCGGCTGTCTTGAGGGCGTATTATGCTGCGATTTTCTCAGCACGTGCCGGGAGTGGCGCGACGCGGACGGCGTTCTGGTCGCCATGCTCGCGGACAAGATGGCGATGGCACAGGTGCAACGCGACGCTGCACGCGCGATCGACGCTTGTCGGACGGCAATCGATCGCAACGAAAGGATTCTTGATGCGGCCGCTGATGGCGTGTTTACGTGCGCATCGGACGGTCGCATTCGGTACGCAAATCAGGCCCTGGCCGTGTTGCTGGGGCTGGCGTGTGCAGGTGACCTGATGCGTTGCGGTACAAATATCACCACGTTTACGCGGGAAGACGCCGAAGACGACGGTGAATTTCTTGCTCTGCTACAACAGGGCGGTGAGCTACGAGAATACCGCTGCCGCTGGCAGCGGGCGGACAACTCGCCGGTCGACGTCGTAGTCTGCGCTGCGTGTATACCAGATCCTGTGGGATCCGACTGGTGTATCCGCGGCGTGGTTCAGGATGCGGGGAGGCGACTGCATGCGGAAGAATTGGTGGTGGCAAAAGAGGCGGCAGAGGCAGCCAACGAAGCCAAGAGCCGGTTTCTCGCCAGTATGAGTCATGAAATCCGGACCCCGCTCAATGCGATTCTGGGGATGGCAGACCTCCTGTCGGAGTCGAATCTCGATGACAAGCAAAGCCGTTACGTCACGCTCTTTCAAAATGCGGGCCAGAATCTTCTTGATCTGATAAATGACATACTTGATCTGTCGAAAGTGGAAGCCGGGCAACTGGAGCTGGAGAACACAACATTCGATCTCGAGGATGTAGTTGAGCGAACCTGCGAGATTGTCGCTTTGAAGGCGCATGAGAAGGGCATTGAACTTCTCTGCCAATTCGATGAAGCGTGCGCCAAAACGCTTGTCGGCGACCCCAACCGTCTGCGTCAGATCTTGTCGAATCTGATCGGCAATGCGGTGAAGTTCACATTGGAAGGCGAGGTTTCGGTTCGTGTCCGCCAGACGCCGGACGATCTGCATCCGACATCTATTCTCTTACAGTTCAGCGTTGAAGACAGCGGTATCGGCATTGACCCGGAAAAGCAGCAGCAGGTTTTCGATATATTCACGCAGGCGGATTCATCAGTCACCCGCGAATACGGCGGCTCCGGACTCGGCCTTACGATTTGCAAACGGCTGGTTGAAGCGATGAACGGAAGGATATGGGTAGAGAGTATTCCCGGTCATGGCAGCACCTTTCATTTTACTGTTCGAACGGGCATTGCCTCTGCGGCGTGCACGGTAGTATCCGAACCGCAGTGTTGTGTTGGTGCGAGGATTCTGGTTATCGACGACAATTCTGCGAGCCGCCGGGTACTGGCGCGAATGCTTCAAGGATGGGGTGCGTTGGTTACGGAAGCAGCAAACGGTGCGACCGGTCTCGAGGCCATTGCGCGGGCGCGATATCGGGACAAGCCGTTTCAGCTTATCCTTCTCGACGGACGCATGCCGAATGTAAACGGCTACGACGTGGCACGGGATATCGGCGAGTTTCATGGCATGCTGGGTCGCACCGTACTGATGCTGAACGCCGATGAAACCATCACTTTCGGACGGCGCGCCGGAAAAATCGGCGTGGCGGCGACGCTGGTAAAGCCCGTGCGCCGCCGGCACTTGCGTCAAGTCGTGGATGAGATTCTCAACGCGGTGGTGAACTGTCCGACGCCGCCCGGGCAGGCAGAAACGCATGACACATCGGCTGCCGATTGTTCGCTGCAAATCCTCTTGGTCGAGGATAACCCGGACAATCAAACGCTTTTTTCTTTCTATCTTTCAAAAACATCGTACATGATCGATGTTGCCGAGAATGGAGAGGTTGGTGTGAAGAAGGCGGTAAACGGACGTTACGATATTATATTTATGGATGTAGAGATGCCGATCATGGACGGCTACAAAGCCACCCGAAAAATACGGGAAGTCGAGGCGAAGCGTCACCAGCCGCCGGTACCCATAGTGGCGCTGACCGCGCATGCGATTAAGGGACAGGAGCAGAAAAGTCGCGATGCCGGCTGCACCGCTCACATGACCAAACCGTTCAAGAAAGCTCGACTGTTGGAAACGATAGAGCGTTTATCATCGGTCGAGCCATGACGAGCGGAGAACGTCGATGAAAATTTCGGCTAGTTTGTATTTTTTATTTGAAAAATTTCTTCATCCATCGACTTTAATTGCAGCGGTTGAAAATCGAATTAGTCGTCCCGAACGGGGAGGGCGTAGCGCGTCGATCCATCAGGCCGGCGGCTCCGCCGCACGATCGGACGATTCGGATCGCAGTAGCGAAATACATTCACGGAGTAGCATCTATGATTAAGAGATTATGTTGTATTACCGGTGGATACGGCCGGTTGGGCAAGGACATGGCCAAAGCCTTCGTTGCGGGAGACTTCGATGTGCTGATTACCGGACGTGATGCGGAAAAGCTTGAGGAGGCGGCAGGGGAGATAGGCTGCGATCATTACATGTTCGACGTGACCAAGGAAGAGCAGGGCGAGCAACTCAAGACGTATATACGCGGAAAATACAATAAGCTCGACGTGTTAATCAATAATGCCGGCATTATGCGTTCCAGACCTGTACCGCGCATGAATCCTTCGCTTTTTCTTTCCGTACTTAAGACGAATCTGTACGGGCCGTTTCTCAGTGCACATATCATGTTTCCACTGTTGAAGAAGTCGAAGAACGCGATGATTATCAACATTTGCTCAACATCGGCACACCGCGCCGATGCCGGCATGTCGGCTTACAGTGCGTCGAAATTCGGACTTCTGGGATTTACGGAATCGTTGCGAAAAGAAATGCGACAGTACAATATACGCGTATCGTCGATCTCGCCGTCGTCCATAGAATTCGACGACGGCCCGTTGAGCGGCAAAGGGATCGCATTGAAAGGGAAGGATGTTGCGGAAGCGGCTGTATTCCTTGCCAACAGCCATGGTCGAGCATTATATCGCGATCTCGAGATCTGGGCGACCAATCCCTAGCAGCCTGTGCCACGTCGACCGAGCGCCGCATGCGTCGTCACAATTTTGCGCCACAGTACTTGCAATAATCAGCGTTGTCGTCATGGCCATCGCGACTGCATTGAGGGCATGTTTCGCTTGACGCGTGCGCCCTGAACGCGTGCGACAACTCGACGGTCATGAGGCCGGTTGGCACCGCAATAATGCTGTAGCCCATGATCATCGCGATCGCTGCCAGAAATTGTCCCGGTGTCGTCTGTGGTGAGATATCACCATAGCCCACGGTCGTGACCGTAACGATGGCCCAGTATACGCTTTTTGGTATGCTCGAGAAACCGTTTCGTTCTCCCTCAATAAGGTACATGAGCGCGCCGAGCACAACGACAAGCGTCGAGACCGTTGTCACGAAAACGGTAATCTTGTACAGGCTCGCCTTCATTGCCTTCCACAGCAGCTCAGCTTCACCCAGGCACTGTACCAGTTTGAATACGCGAAAAATCCGCAGCACCCGCAGAATCCGAATAATCACGAGGTAATGACTGCCGGGAATAACCAGACTCATATAGGTAGGTACAATCGCCAGCAGGTCGATGATACCAAACACGCTGGTTGCGTATCGCAGCGGTCTGCCGACGCATAGCAGGCGCAGGATGTACTCGATTGTAAAAAGAATCGTAAACACCCACTCCAGGGCATAAAGTGGCGTTCCGTAATTGATGCGAATCGATCCGACGCTGTCCGCCATGACGACGGCGACGCTCAGTACAATACAGACTAGAAGGGCAATATCGAACGCTTTCCCGGCTGGCGTCTCGGCTTCGTAAATGATAATGTGGAGGCGCCGCTGCCACGGTTTCAGCGATTGATTCCGTAGTGTATTCGTTCGGGACATTGAATGCCAGTTTGCATGTTGATCGTTGAGGTTGGCTGCCACTGCCGCCATCACCGGGACGACGACGCCGGCGCTGCCATCGTGTCCACGACTGTACGCTCGTGGCGCCACGACGCCGAAAGCGTCACATATCATACAGTACGACGGCGGTTCCGGAAGCACAAGGGAAACCCAGCGCACCGGAGATCCGCTTTATGCAACGGGTTTGCATTGCAACGTAAATACAGAAAAACAGAATCAGGAAACGCGGCAGCATTCGGCCGTAAGATGCGTTGTCGCAGGACTGCGCGCCGGTATGTTGCGAAGCCGTGGCGACGCAACACGCGGGCTGACGATCCTGTGGCGGCACATGACACGACCGCTTCCAGCACGGCACGCAAAATCATAGTGGCTTTATTCGCGATAGCGTTCATCGTCCTTGCTGTTGCGGCTGTACCCTGGCGTGTGGGCCCAGACAAATCGGGGCACGTTCGCGCCGACGCTTATGCGCCGCTATGGCGACCACCCTTGACAGACCACCGACTGGCAGTGGTCGACTATCCGCGTCTCGCGGTCGGATTGATTGCCCTGACAGTCGTGTTCCTTGCGGCGATCTACGTGGCGCGTCGACCACCACATCCGCACGTGCAAGCCTGGAACTCTGGAAACGCGCTGCCCCGTGCACAGAAACCGCAGCTCGCGTTCGGCCGGCGCGTGCATGCCGCCGTCGGGATGACGGTCGGCCTCGTCATCGGCGCCGGTTTCGGGTTTGTCTACGGATATGTGTTATTGGGAGCAATCACAATTTCGATCATCGGTAGCGTTGTCAGCGCGATGATCTGGTGGATGCCGGCTTCAAACGATGCGCGCAGCGTGATGGTGGCAGGCATCGTGGGTGGTGCAACGAGCGGCAGTATAAGCCACACGTTGATTACCGGCGTGTATGACGGTTTGGCAGCGGATACGATGCTCGGAAGCGTGTTTTTGGGCAGTGTCTGCGGTGGAATTATCGCTGCACCGTTCGCATTGGTCGCAGCGGCGGTTGCCTGCATTCGGCGCTCACCCTCTGATATTAAGCAAACTGCGAACGTCGAAATTTAACGGCCGGGATAAGTCGCGGCATATGCGAGCCGGCGGCGAGTATATGGCGTTGACCTTCATCCGATTGTTGTGTGCCGGGCGTGTCCGGTTACTAATTGGGTCTTGATCGAAAGCCACAACGCCGGCTCGTCGATTCCTTCTTTTAACAGTTTCGGTCGGCCGTGCTTCACGTAGTCCCGGAGATGCCTGACGGCGTGCTTGCCAATCGGCAGAACCCGTTCCTTCCGGCCTTCGCCCAAGACACGGATGGTCTGGTTCGCGATGTCCACGTCGTCGACGCGCAGCCCGGCCAACTCACCGATACGCAACCCGGCGGCGTACAGCAACTCGATCATAGCCCGGTCTCGCAGACCGGTCGGGATCGACAGATCCGGAACAGCGAGAACGCGACGGACCTCGGCATCGGAAAGCGTCCACCTCAGTTTGCGCTCCGGCTTGCCGACCACCAAACCGGCGGCCGGATTGACGAAGATCAACGATCGACTGTCCAGATCGGCGAAGAACTTGCGTACCACGCGGAGATACAACTCCACGGTATGACTGCTGAGATCCTCGACGACCAAGCCGGCATGGTAGGCTTCGAGATCGTCCCGGGTCACGTCCTGAAAACGCTTTCCGGCTAAAAAGGAAACGAGTCTGCCCAGAGCGTTTCGATGGGCCTTCACCGTCTTATCACTGAACTTCAGCCGCCGCATCCGTTTCAGGTAGGCCTCTGCCGGTGCGCGTGTCGCGGACGATGAGTTCGTCGTGATACACGGCGCCCCAGACGTATTGATTTTTCGGGGCCTCTGTCGTGCCGTCATAATCGGGGGGGGCACACGGGGGTGGCACTCCTCTAATTTTAAGTTTTCCTTAAGTCTTCCCGTAGCTGGTTCAATGCCCTTCGTATACTTGGAGATTCGTCGTTCGAAATCTTATTGCGTGCTTGGGTCAGCGCGCTGGCACTCACCGAGAAGCGCGACGACAACTCACTAAGACTATAACGACCACGACAATAAACGCTCACCAGATACATCGCGATTCGACGCGCTTCCCGTAAACCGGAACGACGCGTAACGACCGAATCAGGGGCGGTATCGTAGTATACAGCAACCAGACGAATGATCTCGTCAACATCATACGACTGCTGTAGATGCACAAGTGCGGGCTCGTCCCTGCGTAATCCCGTACGCAAAAGCAGATACTCACGCTTGATCTTGTCGATAAAACGATCACTGCCAAGTATGCTCTGCTCGACAATGTCATTAAATGGGTTATCAACTTCCTTGAGCAATCCCTCCTCAACATATGCGGCGTAGGATTGCATCTGATCTGTTAATCGTTTCCCCCAGTGCGACAGGATCCGGCGCCGATCAAGCCATTTCGGTTTCTTCACCGTTCCCAGGTAGACGCGATAGCTCGACCACTTGTAATCTCGAAGGTACGAACGGCGGCGTTCCAGTTCGATGTCTCGAAACTGACGCGTTCGTACAGGATTGAGGTGGATATAACGCGACAACCGCGACCGATAGGCTTCATCTTCGACAAGGTGTGACTTGAATCGACCTTGAAAAATATGCCCGGAAGTCCGTCGCTTCTTGTTACTGCTTACACAGAACGACGTCAGGAAACTCTGCATAAATCGGCTAAGATTGCCGTCCGGTGTGCAAAGGTACATGTGAAAGTGATTGGGCATGCAACAGTACGCACGCACAACAACGTTGAATTCAGTCGCGAAATATTCGAGTTTGTCGACAAACAACTCGTAATGCCAATCATCGTGGAAGACGATGCCGCGCTGATTTCCGCGGTTCACGACGTGATACCCCGCGCCCGGATATTCGATTCGAAGCGGTCGAGCCATGCCTCAGTC
>JAJFLQ010000004.1 GCA_021772615.1 Verrucomicrobiota bacterium
AAACGCATGTACGCCGTTTAGCTCGCCGAGATGGTTTTCCACCGTACCGGTCTGGATCATGCCATCGACCGGCTGGGAATCGGGAAATCCGTAGGTGACGAACTCACCGCCCGACTCGCGGAGGTCCGCCAAGGGAAGGGGCCGGATCGAGACCGACTCCTCACACTTCAATAAGGCCCAATCGCCTTGGGGATCGTGATAGGTTTCATACAGCGTCGCTTCGACCTTGAGCCCAGGAAATGTAAGGGTGATGTTGCCGGGATAGGGTTGGGGAGGATTTTCAAACCGATTCGCGACCACGTGCAACGCCGTCAGCACCAACCGATCGGTAACCAGGCAACCGGTGCCACGACTGATGTTCTTGCCGCCGTCGACAATGTCAATTCGGGCAATGGCGTTTCGGACTGACGACTCCATGTTGCAACCCAATCTGTGTAAGCGCAATGTTTGCCTTCGGCGATATCAATCACTTGCCAGATAGAGAACGAATGATGTCACCAATGGTGGCCGCCCAAAGATTGCAACCATCGCCGCGATGCGACACGAATGCCAATGGACATGCGTACACCGCGAGGCTAACCGCAGCAATACAAGAATACAAACAAACTACGAATTGACCTCCCCCAGCATATCGCCCCAGGGCAACGTCTGGAAGGGCGGATGGCCTCAGCCGCCGATCGGCAGTGCTTCTCAAAATTTCATAAGATCGTGTGGCTCAACGCAGTCGCCTTCTGGAGGGTCACAGTCCTCTGTGACCGTCGAACACCACGGCGGCCCGACGCTGGGGACATCGTCCCTCCAAGTAACACCCAAAACCACGGCGGTAGGACTTGTGCCGGGATAGGGTTGGGGAGGATTTTCGAACCGATTCGCAACGGACGATTCGCCAACGCGTTGCATGAAAGCCACGTCGCTCCGACCGGAGCCCGTAAGCTATATCGTTCGGAAATACCGACAACACATCAATCCATAAGGCCCAGCTCTGCAGCAAACTTGATGATTGCGACAACCGCTGCTTTCTTTGGGAAAGGATGATCAAGGTTCGGAGAAGCCATCCTGCAGTGGCGTGGAAATTGGCCATACGACAAATCCCAGTGGTTCCCATGCAACATAGCCAGATCCGTTGCCATCGGGAGAGGAACTTTCGCTTGTTCCTGGGTGAGCTGCATATCATTATTCACGTCGTATTTGTTGAGTTTCAGCGTATCCAGAATCTGGAAGCTTGGCACTTCGGAGATAACCGTGGCGCCGGCAATGTTGAATATGGGGATATCCAATGCATCGATGCGGGGACCGTTCTTATCCAGGTATTCCTGACTTTTGTATGTTGTTAACCCCAGAATAGCCGCTTCGACGTCATATTCATCCAGTCGTCGGAGGCGGTCTTGCGTGTTGACGAAAGGGGATATTATCCGTGGAAAGAGTTCCCCCATGTTTTTCACTGTGCCCAGATCGAGATCTTTGATGGATTCGTAAAGCCCATCCGGCGAATAGGCCCCACCAACAGCGCCGGCCCAGCTAAAAAAACATCTAATGCGGTCTTTCAGTTCTGGATGGGCCGCCAACACGTGAAGCACATCCGCGGATCCCTTGCTGTACCCCATCAAAACGACATCTTTGGGTTTTTTCGCGTTGCCCTTGCCTATCGGACTCGTATCCGCAGCAAGTCCCTGACCGTCATTTATCGCGTTGAGCAAATCGGGGATATTCGCCTCGCTATCACGAAAGGGATGGGAGTCGGACCTTATGATAGTCAAATCGTATTCTTCCTCGATTTCGGGGAAAGCTTCCGTGAACGCCCGTACCGGTAACAGTCCATTTAAGAGTCCGGGACAAAAAACAAATGTCGTGTCTCCCATTCCCTCTATTTGGGCTTCCGGCATTTCAATTTTCCATTCGGCTCTTGCATCGCCCATCAAAAAACGATCTGCGATGTGGTAAACCCCTGGTTTCTTTCGATGGGTTTTGGGCGAATCTTGCCGGGCTACTTTCAGGGCCTTTCTGTCCTTAACCGCTTCCTGAAGGAAAAGGTTTCGCCAGCGCGCACCACACCATGCCTTGATGTCGGGATCCGAGAACGCACGCCTATCTTTTGCCACAAGTGTTTTTACGTCATTGATAACCGCGACGTAATCTTTCTTCTCTAGACGTTCTTTAAGATGTTCCATACGGCTCCCCCAATAGTGATAAGATTGATTCCAGAACAATTTTTGCCTGGTTTCCCCCTGATTGATTCATCGCAGCAACGGGACTGTTCGTCTGGATAGTTCATGAATTTCGTGGCAGCGGCAGGTTGAGAGTGCTGTAGGTAAAATGGAAATGCATGACTGTCTTGCCGACTGCTGCACGGACAACCACTCGAACTATGGCGTCGCGCCGGCACGTCCGCACTTAGACCTGGTCAGGTCCGGAGTAGTCGCACAATTCGGCCTCGACAACGTGGTCGTCGTTGTCGATGTCGAGACGAATATAAGTGGGGATGAACGTGATCCAGGGCTTCAGGTTTCCACTGATCAAGTCGTCTATGAATTCCTTGACCTTGGGCAACGCTTCGGCATCATTGCCCGTTATGATTTCCTGTGGAAATTGCATGAGGTCGGCCCATGTCCCCGAGTTGAGATAAAACCGGCCATCTGCTATTTCGATCTTTTTCGCCATGTGAGTATGGCCGAAGATGATATACTTGAAACCACCTTTTGATAAATCTTTTGCTGCTTCCCCGTAACCAGGGTCCGTTTCAACCGTTCGGTCAAATGATTGATCGCCCTGGAGTGCTCGAAAGGCCTGCAACAGCGCCGGCAATCGTTTGTCGATATTGCGATCGTTTCGACTAAAGAGTAGACGTGCAAGTCCCATAGTGCGACTGATGGTGTCGCCGGCCGAAATATCGCTGCCGATCTGTTCCAGCTGTGCACGCTCGGAGTTTTCGTCACCCTCGCTAACATCTTCGAGGAAATCGCCACTGCCGCCAGGGATTGCCGAATCCAAGACTTTTTCCAACTCAAGGTCTTCCGCGGATTTCTTCGGCTTCGCAGCCGGCAGCGCGGCCGAGAATCCACCCATATCGCCCCCAAACATTCCACCTCCGCCGCCCGTATCTGAACTGATGTCGCCGCCGAACGATGGCAGGGCCGGCTCCTCCAGCTTATGATCACTGGCAGCGAGTGCCAATTTGGCAACCGTTCCGAGGATTTTTCGATACCCGGGCTCCAACGCCAATAAAACGGGAACGACCGCGCCGGTCTCGGGCTTTAGCAGATCTATGAACCCGTAATCTTCTTTTATCGGATTGATCACGGAGGCCACCATTCGGCTACCTGCCGGCGGTGGGAAGTCATACTTCTTCGGAACCGGTTGACGGCGGGACTGCAGGGAACGAAATCGCCTCAACGCATCGTTGTCAACGACGTTAAAGGCATCGTAACGATTGCCGTGTTCAATGAGCGCGTCACCAACGATGTAGGCTTCGCCGTCATAAATAAGGCGAAAGTCATGGTGACCGCTGACGTCGAGTATCGACTCGAGCGTGGCGCGAACCTGCGGCAGTCCCAACTCGATGTCGTGATTACCCATTAAGATGGTTAACGTATGCCCTTTATGCAGCAAGCGCTTCAGGGCATCAAAAAATTGCGGATCGCGACCGGCGATCGTCTCCATCTTCTTTGCGGCCTTCGCTGGATCCGGCGAAAATGGCACCCAATTTTCGGGACCAGGTTCTCGCTCAGCCAGGAAATCGACGAGATCTCCGTTGATGATCAATTCGATAGTTGGCTCGGAAGTGGGTTTACTGGTGACTGCGTCAACAAACGCCGTTAATTCGTCAACATGAGTATTGATCCGAAATCCGCGCCCACTTTGCCCGGCTTCCGGGTAAACACCACCAAGGTGTAAATCTGATATGATATAAACCTGTCGCGCTAACGTATCCATGACAGAACCCTATCGAACGAAACACGTGTTTACAACGGTATGTTTCAACAAACACAATAGTTTAAATCATGATTAGACTTGTATTACGGCAGCCGCGACGGAAATTTGCCACTAGCAGCCTGAAAAACTCATACAAGGGCTGCGGCCGCCACATATCGCACCTCATCTCAGCGAGTTATGGGGAACCCGAGATATCAAGGTAATTCTGGACACCGTTTGTATCAATGTACGTAACGTTTGGCACGTTGGACTGATTCTATTTCCGGATTTATTTGGGATTAGGGTATTGCGATTTGGAATTTTCTTTTCCCCAATCGGAGCTTTTCTAACGGGGTCTAGAAAGGTCATGCCGCATGTGCGGAGAGGCGTGCACTATCGGCAGAGTCCCGGTGACAAGATCCGACGCGTTTTGACCGTGACATGACTTGGGGGAGACTGGTATGATGCGTACTTTGACTATTGGCTCAGTGGGGACTTGCCTGCTCGTTGTGTTCATGGTAACACTTGCTCCAATCCACGCCGACGAGGTGTTGCCCCCCCCTGCCCTTTCGATAGAAAATGAATTGAGATGGCTGCAAAGTGAACGGGTCGTGTTCTCGGTGTCAAAGAAACTCGAAACGCTTTTCGATACTCCCGCCGCCGCGTATATCATTACCAACGAAGACATTCGCCGGTCGGGCGCGAATAGCGTTGCCGAGGCGCTGCGGATGGTTCCGGGCATTAGCGTCGCGCGTGTCGACTCCAGTAAATGGGCTGTCGCCGCCAGGGGCTTTAACAATCGCTTCAACTCCACAGTGCTCGTCCTAAAGGATGGACATTCCGTCTACAAGCGACTGAGTGGCGCAACCTATTGGGAGACCCATGAAACCATCGTTCTTGAGGATATCGAGCGTATCGAAGTGATTCGCGGACCTGGCGCCACGCTCTGGGGCGCCAACGCCGTCAATGGGGTGGTGAATATCATTACCAAGAATTCGGCAGATACACAAGGCGGCTATGTCGAACTCGCTGGGGGCACAGAGGATCGGGGATTCGTCAATTTTCGGTACGGTGGGCAATTCAACGAAGATATGAGCTACCGTGTCTACGGAAAGGGGTTTGAGCGCGACAGTTTTGAGGAAATCTCGACAGTGGGTACACAAGACGACTGGCAATCTGTCTCGGGGGGAATGAGACTTGACTGGACGCCAACGACGTCCGACGCCATCAAAATCGAATTGAATTTTTATGAGCAAACCAATGGTACCGTCATCACGGAAGTTGATCTGGATGCCACCCAGACGCCTTTCGTAAATGTTGTGAATGACGATGCCGAAACATCGAATGGAAGCTTTCTGGTTTCCTGGGATCACAGTCTCTCCAATAGCTCTGCGATGAAATTGCAAATGTTTCTGGATCGTACGGTGAGGGATGATCTGAATTACGGCGTTCAACAGAACATCGCGGATATTGACTTTCAGCATACATTCGCTCTTGGCGACCGACATAAAATCGTCTGGGGTCTCGGATATAACTATCTCCGTGACAAGACCGATCCTTCAAAAAGCTTCTTTTTCCCGGGCGAAACAAGGCAGACCGATCAGGTTTCAAATACGTTTCTCGAAGATACAATTGAGCTGGTCGATGAGCAGCTGTTCCTTACACTTGGGTCCAAACTCGAGCACAACGACTATTCCGGGGTAGAAGTTCAGCCGAATATCAAACTGCGCTGGAGTCCATCGGACAGGACCACGTTTTGGGCGTCTGTGGCCCGGGCGCTGGAAACGCCAGGCCGATCAGAGACCGACGCATTGTGGGCGGCAGATAAGTTTGCTTTTACCGCCCCAAATGGACTGCGAGTTATACAAACAAACGGTCTGAACGGAAGTGAGAAGCTCAGGAGTGAAGAAGTTATAGCCTACGATATCGGCGTTCGGCTTCGCGCTACCGATCGTCTAATGATTGAATTCGCAGCGTTTTACAATGACTATTCGGAGCTTCGTGACGGCACGCCGGACATAACACGAGTCTTGACTACCGATCCAAACACGGGAGAGCAAACACTGAATGTTCGGGCAAATGTTGTCCCCACGAACGACCAGACTGCCGAGTCCTATGGGATTGAAGTAAATGCCGATTGGGAATTGCTTGAGAATTGGCGCGTCGCTGCTCATTATTCCTTCCTGAAAGTTCAACGACACAGCACTTCTGTCTTTGACGTGGAAGTGGATGAAGCTGTGGATCCCCAGAATCAGGCGCATATACGCTCGTTTTTCGATCTTCCCGGGAACGTGCAACTTGATGTAGGCGTTTACTATGTTGATTTGATCACGGAGAAAAGCTTCTCCGATCCGAATGCTGGAAGTATTCCGAGTTATATTCGCACCGATGCACGCATTGCCTGGCAAGCGACAGAAAACATTGAAATCGGGTTGGTCGGGCAAAATCTCTTCGACTCGAAGCACCAGGAATTTCGGCGAAGCATTGTTCGGGAGCTGCCGTCGGAAATCGAGCGCAGCGTGTATGCATACATCACATGCGAATTTTGACACCCGACAGGCATCGGGCTTAGCCGTTTCCCCTCCAACAACCAACGGTTGGGGACTGTGTATAGCGGCACTATGAGCCAGCCCCCCCCATTCAAAATGCTCACCGTATCATGCACGTTGAGATCGGGCCTGGTCCGCCGCCTCGAACATCAGACTCGTTGTCGTTCCAGCCAGAAAACTATCCCTGCCAATACCCAAAACGTAACAAATGCGCTCGTCGTTACGATCGTTACGGTCAGCGGTAGCGGACAAAAGTAGATCACTGCCTCTTGCGCCACGACAACGATGCCAAACACGACCATTCCATATTTTCCGATAGTCGTTGTGGCCTTTGTGGCCCTTAGGTAAACAACGATCCCGCCCACAAACAGAAATGTCTCCAGAAGGAATGCGGCCACCGCGTAGTCCCACAAGCCCAGGCCAATCTTGTAGCCATCCAGGAAAAGCGGCAGATCAGCGCGGTGAACGAATATGTCCAGAACCCAATGACTTGCGACGGCAAGAGCCACGAGCAATGCTGCACGACAATCCCGACGCGGCGTGCCAAGCAGCCAGTAGAGCGCAAAGACTCCCGCGGACCAGAGTACCGCCGCGGTGAATCCATGGCTATAGGGCAAAAACTCGAAGTTCATCCTGAACGCTCCAGGCAATTCCGGCGCCATGCTCAATTTCTCGATTCCGGCCAGCACGAACAATGCCCAGAACATATCTATCCACTGGACTGCCAGAATCAGCACCCACAGTGGTATTCGCTTGTCACGCGCCTTGACCAGATAACTGATGCCATAATGTCCCGCAAACATGTCGCCCCCCTTTTTCTTTTGTTTTTGCAAGACCAACAGTCATCCGATAAGAAAGCACCGGAATCCTGTGTGGCGTCGCCCACGGGCTATAGTAATCGACCAAAATAGTATTATCAACCAACGGTTTACTCGACAGAGCTTATGTCGCCAAGCGGGAGATTGCACCCTCAGGCTTTGTTCTGTAACGATGGCTCTGTGAGCCGTACCGTATTTTCTCCACGATCGCGGCGCGTGGCCAAAAGAGCCGTGGCGACACCTCCTTAGCGGTGTGAGGGGGGCATGTTCGAATGGTGACCGCTGTTGAGGTAGTATAGCCATCCTGGCTGTTACCGACACGTTTTAGGCAGGCTTCGTTCGAAACCCTTTTCGAACAGGCTGCCACGCTACTTGCCCTCCGCACAGCTATGGCACAGCGCTCATATTTGGAACACGCACTCGCATGGTTACATTGAAGACACATCCTCGCGAAACCGGCAAGCGTCACACCCATTGCAGTGTCAATAGATTGCATAAGCCCCACATCGACATTATCGTTAGCACCGAACGTCTCATGCCTTTCAGGCCAGGCTGAAGATCCAGCCGGATCCTGCTCGCTACGGATGAGAGAAAGACGCCTTTTCCCGACAATGCATGACAAGCCAAGCCAAGTGACGACATACGTCGTCCGAAAGGGAACGACATGTTTTTAGGCCCCTTTCCGAACGACATCTCGCTACGGTTATGACGATTTTACGACATAATTCATTGTTTGCATTATGCCCGAAACTCGTCCTGTATCGGCATCATCCTCTTTTTGTTTTTGTTTCACTTTCTTTATTCTTACCGTTCGTACTTTCCGGCGCTCAGCCCGCCACGTCGACGACCATTTATTTCTACAGTCCTGAAACAAATATCAATAATTTCAGTTCTCTCAAAGCAGAATTTGACATATATCTGTCACAGTTCGGTGCGTATAGATTTCAGCCTTTCAGTGAAAGGCTTACATTCGAGACATTCATCGCGAAGAGCGATCGCGCTGTTTTCCTTCTTTCCACATGGCACTACCAGAACCTGAAGCGTCGTTTGTCAATGGAACCTGTGCTGGTCGGTGTGTCACGGAATCAATCGACACAACGGAGGGTGTTATCTGTTCAGAAATCCTTTACGGACATTGGGTTTCTTAAAGGCATAAAAATCGCGTCGTCTGGAAGCGCCGAATTCACGACAACCATCCTCAAACACATGCTGCATGACCGAGATTCGGCGGTTATAGCGTCTATGAAAATATTTAGTGTACCGAAAGATATTGATGCACTACTCGCGGTGGGATTCGGGATGTCTACAGCGGCATTCACTACCCAGAATAGTTTGGAAAAGTTCGAAAATATTAATCCAAAACAATTCAACACCTTGCGTCAAATTGCGGTTAGCAGTGAAACCTTGTTTCCGATAGTGGCGAGACAAATGGATTCCGCTGATCAAGTTCAGGACATATTAGACATAATGGAAAAAATGGGAGACGATCCGGAAGGCGAAAAACGGCTTAAAATGCTAGGGCTCGATTCGCTTAAGAAACTCAGCAACGACGAATTGGAGATGCTCAACAAGTGACACGGAACCGATATAATTTGGAGGTCAGTATCGACAGAGTTCGTGGATATGCATGTGGTCTTCTAATTGCGCTTGCGCCGCTGCTGACAATGCCTGTCTACGGAGAAGGAGGCACCGTTCTCATTCTATCTTCCGATACGACAGTCGAAAAGTACTTAACGGCCCAAACATCGTTCAAGAAGGCGACTACTGCGTCGACATACGAGATTGATCTGGGCAAGAAATGGGCCGATGATTCCCGTGTTGCACGTTCAATAATCACGAAAGATCCGGATGTGATTTATTGCATCGGTTCGAAAGCTTATCTATTGGCGCACAAAGTGGCGAAGGACAAAAATATTGTGCTAAGCTCGGCAATCAACTGGCAACGCTTTCCGCTAGGAAAGAATACCTTTGGCGTTGCCAATGAACTTCCGTCTGAAATGCAATTGACCATGTTTCGGTACTTCTTTCCAAAGATAAATACAATTGGCGTATTATATAGCAAAAAGTACAACAAAGAATGGATGGACCTTGCGGTTCACGACGGCAAGGAAGTGGATATAGAGGTGACCGGACGGTCCATCAAGCATCCGAAGGACGTTGAAGACGACCTCCTATTATTGCTCTCGGAGGTGGACGCAATCTGGCTGACGTCGGATCCCGTAGTACTCGCCAACAAAAACACGATTGAAACCATTTTTCAGCTTGCAGACAAACACAACAAGCCGGTATTCGCGTACGATCCGGCCTTCGCCGGATACGGCGCCACGATGATGTTATCTGCGGACATCCCGACGATTGGTCGCCAGGCAGCCGGACTTGCTGAAGAGATCATTGGCGTCCGTCCAGCTGGTGGTCGATTTCAGAGTCCGGCAGGTTCTGAGATCATTGTTAATCTGAAAAAAATCGACGAGTATGGCATCGAACTTAATCGAGACGCACTGGATTCAGTGAATAGCATTATCGATTAGTGTCCTGTCTCGCAAATGGGCCACGAATTAGTTCACCTAAATTAAGAGACAGGACACTACGGAGAAGAAAATGGGCACAGACACTCAAGTCCGGCACGGTATTCGCCGAAAAATGCTAACGACAATGATCGCCCTTATCGTGTCGCTCCTTGCTATTCTAACGTATTTGCAGATAACCAATCTGCAAAGGATTCTTGAAAGGGAGCTGGAGCGACGCATCGAATTGAAGGAAGATATATTAAAGCAAAGAGGAAAAACGTTGTCAGACACCCTTGCGAGGCAGGCTGAGAACGATATCGCTGCATTCAACTTCTCGAATCTGAATGAGCGAATTAACAACGCCGTTCGCGAGGACGATGAACTCATCTATATCGTTCTAATGGACTCGAATCGTATCGCCTATATCCACACTCTCACCCCCAGCCTGCAGCAGGAAACGCTCGAACGTAAGGAAGACATATACGCGGTTAGCCTGCCGGCAATGCCGAATATGTACAAATTCGACAGAAACGGTGTTTCGATAATGGAGTTTATCGTTCCGATTCAGATCAGCGCAGAACCGTGGGGTGTTCTGCGATTGGGATTTTCTATTGAACACTTAAATCAGGAAATTGAAGAATCTCGCAAAGAGATCATCTCGCAAAATCGGGTAATGATCCGGCGGTCCACGGTCACATTGTTGATTTTCGTGGCAATCGGCGCCGCGATTGTGATCTATGGTTCGACCAAATTTTCGACGCCACTTATCAGCCTTACGGAATCAGCACGACGCCTTTCCCTGGGAAACTTTGAAGCCGCGGCCAACATTGCGATCGACTCCAATGACGAAGTTGGCGTCCTGGCGCGAACATTCGTAAAAATGTCCAAGGACCTAAAAGTTTCCTACGATAAGCTGGAAGACTACAGCCGGACGTTGGAGCAGAAAGTCGAAGCTCGGACCAAGGAACTTAAGGGCGCCAACGACCAGTTGCACGGGGAGATCAAGGGGCACAAACGTACTCAGGAAGAATTGCAGCAAAAGTCTCGAATTGTGCAGTTACTCGAGGAAGTCGTGACGGCCGCGAACGAAACGTCGTCGTTCGATCGAATCGCCAAGATCGCCATCGACCGAGTGTGCTTGTATACAGGTTGGCCGGTGGGCCATGTATATGTCCCGGCAGATGACGGTTCCGGAGACCTCTCGCCTACCAGTATTTGGCATCTTGACGATCCCGAAAAATTCGAATCATTTCGCGTTGTGACTGAACATACCCGTTTCGCATCGGGGATTGGACTCCCGGGTCGTGTACTTGCCGGCAAGAAGCCCGCATGGATAATCGACGTTACCAAAGATCCGAACTTCCCCCGGGCCAAACAGGTAGCGGAGATTGGCGTTCGGGCCGGCTTCGCATTCCCGGTTCTGTCAGGCACAGAGGTCGGAGCTGTCATGGAGTTTTTCTCCAGCAAAGCGGTCGAGCCGGACGAAACGCTGTTGGAGATCTTGTATAACATCGGTACGAACCTGGGCCGTGTTATCGAACGCCAACGTGCAGCAGAAAAAATCGTTAAGGCAAATATGGAATTGAAAGAAACAATGGAGAATCTGCGCCAGGCGCAGGGGCAATTGGTCGAGTCTGAGAAAATGGCCTCACTCGGCGGTCTCGTGGCCGGCATCGCCCATGAGATTAATACACCTGTCGGAATCGGTGTCACCGCTGCGTCACTCCTGGAGGACAAGACAAGATTGTTCCTGACCTTGTATCAACAAGGACAAATGAAGCGCTCGGACCTGGAGAAGTTCCTCGATATCAGTACCCAGAGCAGCCAGATGATACTTTCCAACCTCAATCGGGCGTCCGAGTTGATTCACAGCTTCAAACAGGTCGCTGTTGATCGATCAAGCGAGGAGAAGCGTATATTCAGCATCACGGAATATCTCGATGAGATATTATTGAGCTTAAGACCGAAATTAAAGAAAACGGCTCATAAGATCACGATCGATTGCCCCGCTGATCTCAAACCAAATAGTTATCCGGGAGCCTTTGCCCAGATCATTACGAATCTGGTCTTGAACTCATTGATTCATGCCTATGACAAAGAGGAGCAGGGTCAGCTCACTCTCGAAATCAAGACCGTTGGCGATGAATTGCATTTACGATACTCTGACGACGGCAGGGGAATCAAAAAGGAGCATCTGGGGCAAATTTTCGACCCGTTTTTCACCACCAAAAGGGGACAGGGAGGCAGTGGCTTAGGCATGCATCTTGTGTACAACCTGGTCACTCAGAAGCTCCGGGGCTCAATCAAATGCGATAGTGTGCCGGGAGCGGGAACAACGTTTTATATACGAATACCACTAACGCTAAGGGATTGATGCATGGACTCAAATCAGACAAGGGCTGGAAAAAATCATCGAGGCATCCCCCTCGGTATTCAAACTGCAGTCGTTGGATCGATTTGTTGCCGGTGTATTTACACAGTTGGTGTCATTGCTTCATCTAAGCGAACACGCCCTTTACGCCCAGGCAACAGGATTTGTCACGGTCTCCGGAGAAGGCGAGCTCAAGGTCATCACGGGAACCGGCGTCTACGAAAGCCAGGTTGGCCGGCGTGTTACGGATATCGTTCCCCCTCACATTATGAAGAACATCCGGGAAGCGGCGGCGCAGCACACCAGTCGCTACTTCGAAGACAATTGTGTCGTCTATTTCCACGCCGGGAATGTCGGAGACAATGTGATTTATCTGGAGAAACTCAGACTCCTGGATCGGTGGGATATTGATCTTATTGAATTTTTCTGCAAGAATATCAGCACAGCCTACGAAAATATTGCAAATTATCAGCGAATTGTAAATGAAAGCCGTCAGCTGAGACGAACAAAAACCGGCAGTCAATAGGAATCCGGTTGTATTGCGATTCGGTCTCACGCTGCTATTCTCTCTGCCGCAACCGCCCTCGATATTTTCAATCCTCGTCATGACAGGAATCAACTGAATAATGCATTCTCCAATCCCTACGCAACCGGAACCCGATGATGAACTCGTTTTCGCGGATGAGCCGATCGCGACGTCTTCCGAAACCGGCGCAGACTGGAAAATCCTCATAGTTGATGACGAAGAAGAGGTCCATAGAATTACGCGGTTGGCATTGTCCGACGTCGTATTCGAGCGAAGACGAATTGATTTCATCAGCGCCTATACGGGAACGGAAGCGAAGAAGGTATTAGAGACACACGCCGACATTGCCGTGGTTCTCCTGGACGTCGTCATGGAAAAAGACGATGCCGGCCTTGAGGTCGCAAAATATATCCGAGAAACCCTGAAAAATTTCCGGATACGGATTGTACTGCGCACCGGCCAGCCAGGAAAAGCGCCGGAAAAAGAGATTATCGTGAACTATGATGTGAACGATTATAAGGCTAAAACGGAGTTGACCGCCCAGAAACTATTCACGACCACAATCGCGTCGTTGAGATCTTATAAACAACTTTCAACGATTGAGGAGAATAAGGATGAAATCTCCCGACTTTACGCCGACTTAACGGCTCATAGTGAACGGCTCAAGGGGCTTATTGATCAGCGAACCCGACAGCGCGATATGTTCAGTAAATTTGTCCCGGACCAATTCCTTAATCGCCTGCAGATCACGAACTTCGAGGAAATTAAACCCGAACTTGCCAAGCATATCAGATTGTCCATTATCTTCTCCGATATTCGCAGTTTTACGAACCTGAGCGAAAGGATGTCACCGAAGGAAACATTCAATTTCCTGAATCGCTATTATTCTCTGATGTGTGAACCGGTCGAGGAACATCATGGATTTATCGACAAGTTCATCGGTGACGGCATTATGGCCCTGTTCGATCGGCAGGCTGCCGATGCCATCAGATCGGCCATCGCGATGCGCCGTAACCTTACTGCATTCAACAACCATCGCCATATCAACAATGAGCCCCTTATTCAGGTTGGAATCGGCATTAATACCGGCGATCTGATTCTCGGCACCGTCGGCTCCGACACGCGAATAGACAGTACCGTAATCGGCGATTCCGTGAATATCGCGTCTCGCATTGAGGGCCTGACAAAAGTCTACAATGCGGGGATATTGATTACGGAAGACACCTATAACTCCCTCGACGATCCGAGTGAGTTTCGGCTTCGGGAGCTGGATCTCGTCTGCGTCTACGGAAAGGAAAAGCCGATACGGATATTTGAGGTCTTCGACACCGATGATGACAGAACAAGGGAACAGAAACTAGAGCTGTTAGGAGTATTCGGGACCGGCCTTGAATTGTATCGCAACCGCCGGTGGGATGAAGCAATAGACCGCATGACCAAGAGTCTGATGATTTACCCCCTGGACAAAGTCGCCCAGATATACCTGCAGCGATGCCATGAGTACAGGGATCGACCTCCACCTGAAAACTGGGACGGTTCGTCAACGCAACATGAAAAATAAACGCGACAGCCGTTATCGTTCCGGCCAGTCGATGTCAATCGTCTGTTCGTTGCCTTCCTGGATGTCACGGAACCAGTATGTGGTGCCGTAAAAAGTCACGGCAATTTCGTCGGCGCGCGTGACCGTCGGATCGAGACGCCAGATTACCGACTGCGCCTCGGGGAAGGCGGCGCCGGCGATCTGCCGTGAAAAAAAGCGGTTGAGAATACTGCCCTCGTCCTGAATACGACCGACGATACGAAGCAGCGTTTCCGGCTCCAATGGGTGCACCGCATGGGCACGTCCAAGCCCCGGGCCGGCGAGCGTCAGGTGCACCGCTGCCGCTGAAGGTTCCGGGTAGTCGCCGGGAAAGGCCATGTTAAGGAGATCGACGCAGACATACAACGCACGTTGATGATCGATTTCCGGGTATTCTTCCCAGGCCGATTCTTCCTTGAGCTCCTCGCAGAGATTTTTTATCTGGCCGAGTGAAAACAAACCGTCCGTGTAGTGGGTCAGAACAATCTGCATGGATTCTTCGGCGTCGCGGTCCTGCAGCGCCATCAACGCCATTTCCTCGACGTCGGCGTCGCTATAGGTCTCGGCGTCATCGATATCGAGCAGATCGAGAAGTCGACGATAATCCGCGACCGTCCAGGTATCCGGCAGACGCCGGATCTCGTCGGCCGCAACAACGTTCACATGTATTGAATTAAGTTTGATTTCAAGTCCTCCGGAAAAGCGGGGTTGGAATCCATGGTTCATGTATCGATTTTGTGGGACGCAGACGGTCTTTAAGTAGGTGCAACACAATTTCACCCGGGGCCTTTGGCCACCAATATTTGGCTTTGCCGTAGTCCCGCAAAATGGTGGACGGCGTGTATCTATGGTTTCTTGCGTTCCACGTTGGAGTTAATCCCGCTCGGCGGGAGGTACTCCAACGTAGAACGT
>JAJFLQ010000031.1 GCA_021772615.1 Verrucomicrobiota bacterium
GGCTTTGCGTCTCTGCGCGAGTTCAATGTCGTTACGGATTGATGTAGCCACGGCTCTGTGAGCCGTGCCACGCAACGCGAAGCAACGTAAAGTACGACACGTCTCACAGAGACGTGGCTACACGCTGCCGCTTCCACCAGCATTTGGCGTACAGACTTTTGACGTGTAGCTGCAAGCGACGTTGGTTTCGGGGTGTAGGGCGACCGCGTTTCAGTTACTCGGCCGGGTAGCCACAAAATATGCGCGAACTGTAAAGCGGTCGCCCACACCCCGGACGCGGCATGTTGAAAAAATGGGCGTTCAACCTTACAGCTCTGTCGAACTCTGGAAAAACCGGCGCCTCGTATCGTCTCGGTCTTCAACCAAATATAATAGCGAGAGCCGAGATAGGGGTACTTACCTACAAATTTGCCAGGAAGGCTATGCCGGTCAAACAATCGTGAACTGCCCGTGACCCCTGAATCTGCGTTCGCTATCGGCCGAGCCGCGACAGGTTGTCGTTCAACAAATCGTTGCAGGTGTCGAGACGCACGGCACCGGCGCCATCGCATTGCAGGAGGCCGTCAGCCTCCTGCAAGCGCTCAAGACTGCGGGTAATGGCCTGCTGGGCAGCAAACAGTGCCGGCGTACTGTAGAGAACGACCGACACGCCGTAGGCCTTGAGGTCAGGAAGCGAACACGGCGGCGATTTTCCGCCGGCGATCTGGTTGAACACTACCGGCAGGCCGGTGTCGTCACTGAGACGTCGGAGAATGGATAAATCGGTGAGGCCGTCAGCCAGAATCGCATCCGCTCCAGCCGCGGCGAAGGCTTTACAGCGCCGGCGAATGTCTTCCGGTGCGCTGCTGTCGGTGCGGGCGACCACAAAGCAATCCCGGCGCGCGGACAGTACTTCATTGAGTTTATCCAGAAATTTATCCAGCTCCATGATCTGCTTTCCGGCAACGTGACCGCAACGTCGTGGTCGTTGCTGATCTTCCATCACGAACCCGTCGGCGCCGGCAGATTCAAGGAGCCGGACCACGTGACAGGCTATTTGTGCATCGCCGAAACCGTCATCAATATCGACGATGATCAGTTTATCCGGCAGTATGCTTCGAACCCGACGAACGAATTCGATGACATCAGACCAGGTGTTGAATCCGATATCGGGTAGTCCGTAGTGGCTCGCCGCAAAGCTGAACCCGCTGATAAAGAGACCGTCATAATATTTCGCAGCGATGGACGCGGAGAAGACGTCATAGATCCCGATAAATGGCAATATGCCATGTTGGCTGATTGCGTCGCTCAGTTTCGCCCGTGCCATATGCAGTCCCTGTTATTTTCGATTCTAATGTTTGTTCTTTTCGCCGAGAATATTATCGAAATGATTCAGAGCGGATTTAGCCCGGAATGCCGAACGATGCGTCTGCTTCGACCGATCCGAGGCGGCATACAACGCCTTTTGCAGACTGTCGACCATCGCCGCCTTGGTACTCCGAAAGGATACCGCCGGGTATGCCGCAAACAATTGTGCCACGGCCACGGCACGCGTCATAAGGGTCTCCGCGGGTACAACTTCATTGACGAGATCGTATCTGAGAGCGGCCGTCGCATCAATGGGTTCACAGCCGACTATGATCGCGCGCATCGCATTGAAAGACACGACACATTCAAGAATTGCCGCGCCTACAGTACAACCAATACCATATTTCAACTCCGGCATTCTGAATATTCCGGTATCCGCCATTAACCGCCAGTCGAACATCATGGCGAATTGAAATCCCATTCCAATCGCATGACCGTCGATGGCCGCGAGCGTTGGCTTGGTGACGGTCAGCGCCGCAACGTAAAGTGCAATCACGCGGTCAATCCATTCGTCGACATCGTCACCGCCCGTGAGGTTTTTCACCTCGTTGAAATCACCGCCGACGCTAAATGAACGCCCTTCACCACCAGTTACGATAATCGCCGCAACGGTGTCGTCGGTGTCTGCCGCACGAAGCGCCGTCTTGACCGCATCCTCAAGTTCCCGACTGAAAGGATTGTGGCAATTGGAATGATTTAGCTGAATGATCCGGATTGAATCCACAGTCCTGATGACGACGTTATCCACCATACACTCGCTTCCTCAGCTTATCGTTCCCGTTTCGAAACCGTACGCTTCGTCAGTTTTCTCATCGGCCTCTAGTACCATCGATTCGATTCGACGGGCCAAGGCATAAATCGTAGGGGATTCGAAAACAGTGCGCATTGGGACAGCAATTTGAAATTTATGCAGTATGCGAGAAATCAACCGAATAGCCAACAAGGAATGGCCACCGAACTCAAAAAAGTCGTCGGTAATACCGACCGACCGACCGGCGAACAGTTTGGACCAGATTTCGACCAGATCTTGTTCGACTGATGTCGTCGGAGCGACGACGTCCCCGGCGGGTAGTGACGGCTCTGGAAGCGCGTTGCGCTGCGTTTTCCCCGACGCCGTCTGCGGCAGCGCGTCCAGTCTCATGAAGATCGACGGAACCATGTAGCGCGGCAGCTTTTGCACCATGTACGGACGCAGCACGGTAGTGGGATCACCACTCGCATCATGCAACACAACATACGCGACCAGCCGTGCGAGTCTCGGATCACCGTTGGTAACGGCAACGGCGCTTTGCGATACGGCCGGGTGCTCGTTCAGAACCGCTTCAATCTCCTCCAGTTCGATACGGATGCCGTGCAGCTTTACTTGTGTATCGGCCCTCCCCAGGCATTCGATTGTGCCATCGGGCAACATCCGTCCAAGGTCGCCGGTGCGATATCTCCGTCTACCGCCCGTGTCCGGAAGAAACACGTCCGCGGTTAGCTCGGGCTGTTTCCAGTATTCGAGAGCGAGGTACGGACTGCAGACCACAATTTCCCCGAATACCTGACCATCATCGCCTGCCCGGTTGCACAACAGTACCTCCGTGTCGTCAAACGGCCGGCCGGCAGCCAACATATGGCGCGTCATTCGCGCCTGTTTATCAACGATATTCTGGAGACTGATGGAAGACTCGCTCGCGCCGTAATCGTTGACGAAAACGCACGAATTCGTAAAAACTTTCCGAAAGTTTTCGAGGTCATGTCGGTAGACGGGTTCTCCGCCGAGAACAACCAGCCGAATATCGGGGAACTGCTCATGCGTAATCGTGTCGATCCAGCGCCTGAAAATTGTCGGAGTGGAATGGTAGATGGTGATCTTGGCGTCAATCAGCCATGACGATAGATCATCCAGGTCATGCGCTTTGAGATCAACGGGATACAGGGCGGCGCCGTTTAACAGCGCACTGAGTATGTCAGCGACCGATCCATCCCATATACACGGCGGGATCAGCGTCAGTCGATCGTCGCAGGTGATATTCAGGGCATTGGAATAGGCTCGGGCAAAGTGCAATGCATTTCTCTGGTTTTGAATAATTCCTTTCGGTCTTCCCGTAGATCCGGATGTATAGAGCAGATAGGCGAGAGAATCGCCGGTTGGCACCGGCAGCCGTTCTAAATCCGCATCACTCGCTTCCTGCTCAATCGGGATGATACGGAATTGGTGTTTGGGCGTCGCCTGCGCGAGCGACATTGCGGGTGGGCCGGCGGCATCGTCGACCAGAACGACGTCTGTTTCCGAATCTGAAAGTATATAGATCAGCCGCTCGACGGGATCGTCCTTACTTAGCGGCACGTACATTTTTCCCGCCATCATCGCTCCAAGAATCGCCGCAACCATCGGGGCGTCGTGGTCGAGCAGTAGCGCCACACTGACGCCGGTGCAGTGTTCGGCCATCAGTGCAGCGATCTGACTGGCCCGTTGGTTCAGCTCTCGATATGTCCACTTGTGACGGCCGGTCTGTACGGCGAGTCGTTGCGGATATTTTTCTACCTGCAATCGGAATCGATGCGGTATTGACTCTTCTCGTTTTTCGAAGACCGCAGCGTCGTCTCCAAGCCTGATCTGGCAGCGCCGGGTCGTCTGGTCGGCGGATACAATCGCGAGTTGGAATTTGGCAATCTGCTGTGACGGCGTCGACACAACCTGCTCGAGCAACGCATGGTAGTGGCCCGCCATCTGTCGTATCGTATCCTCCTCAAACAACGCTGTATTGAACCGAAAGACACAGGAAAGTCCGTCCGATCGTTCCAGCACATCCAGCGCAAGATCGAGCAGGGCCGTATGCGGATCGAATCGGAATCGTTCTATCTCAAGGTCGCCAACCTCGACGACATGGCTGGGGACATTACGCAACTGAAACATGACCTGAAAAATCGGATTGCGGCTGGAATCCCGCCCCGGCTGAAGTAGTTCCACCAGCTTGTCGAACGGCAGGGCTTGGTGGGCATACGCCTTCAATGCGGTGTCACGCACCCGTTGGAGAAATGTGGAAAATGACGGACTGCCGGACAGGTCCGCGCGAAGAATAAAGGTATTGATAAAGATGCCTATCAGCGATTCCGTGTCGATGTGCTGACGCCCGGCAACGGGCGCACCGATAACAATATCCTCTTGCCCGGAATAGCGGTAAAGGAGAACCTGAAAAACACCTGCCAGGGTCATAAACAGCGTGACATTTTCTTGCCGGCTAAGCTGCTTTAGTGCGGCGCAAAGCTCCGGCGACACCAGAACTTCGTGCTGCCGCCCCTGGTGTGATTGTGCAGCAGGCCGCGGGCGGTCCGTTGGCAGGTTGAGAGTTTTGACATCGCTCAGGTGTTCACGCCAGTAACGTATCTCAGCATCCAGGCGACTTTCATCGAACAATCGGCGTTGCCAGCGTGAAAAATCGGCGTATTGAATCGGCAACTCGGGTAGACTGGAAGGACCGCCGACGGTAAACGCCGCGTAGTGACTTTCGAGCTCCTTCAACAACACGCCCATCGACCAGTCATCGAAAATACTGTGATGAAACGTCAACAACAGTATGTGACGCCTGCCGCCAAGTCGCAGTAATCCAGCTCGAATTAACGGATCGGCGGCCAGGTCGAAGGATCGTTGGACTTCATTGACTGCGAGCGCGCCGGCACGCCCCGCCACGTCGTCTCCTGATCGCGACGTTGTGATGTCCGCAATGTACAATTTCAGGCGCAGAACCGAAGTGATAACCTGATAGACGCCACCGTTGTCGGCCGCGAAACGGGTTCGAACCGCATCGTGCCTCCGCACAACCTCGTTCAGGCTTTGCTCCAATGCCGCAACATTCAGCTGCCCCTCGAGTCGCATCGCGGATGGGCGATTGTAGGCGGAACAACCCGGATCCATTTGGTCAAGCAACCACATTCGAAGTTGCGAAAACGAAAGCTCGGCTCGTTCGGTCCGTGGAGCCGGCTCGATTGCTGGAAGCATGTCGCCGCCTTGCTGGGTTGTCCTCGCCGGATCGGCAATCGCAGCAACGGTCGGGGTGGTGAAAAAGTCAACCACGGACAACTCGATGTTGAGTTCATCCCGAATTCGGGTGATAGCCCGGGTTACCAATATCGAATCGCCACCAAGATGCTGAAAGAAATCGTCATCGATGCCGACTTTTTCAACGGCCAGCACCGATTGCCAGATATCGGCTATGCCGGATTCGATCGGTGTGCGCGGCGCCCGATACACCGGCGCCGGTATCGACGCAGTTCCGGAGAGACCGAGCTTCTCCGCCAACCCAATTCGTTGAAGTTTTCCCGTGGGACCCTTGGGAATTTCATCAAGAACGACGATTCTCCGGGGCACCTTGAAATCTACCAGATGCGTGGCCGCGAATGTCTGAATATCCCGGTCGGAAATCGACGCATCCGCGGCTAAGACGACGGCCGCTCCGATTTCCTCCCCCAACTGAGAATCGGGTACGGCAAAGGTAACCACCTGCATAACGTCAGGGTGGCCAAGGAGCACCTCGTCGATTTCACGTGGAGAAATTTTCTCGCCGCCGCGATTGATGATTTCCTTCAGACGCCCCGTGATAAACAAATACCCCTCATTGTCGAGATATCCCTGATCGCCGGTGCGGAACCATCCGTCGGTAAAGCTCTCGGTATTTGCTTTCGGGTTATTCTCATAAGCATCTATCACCGTCGCACCGCGAATCACGATTTCACCCGTATGGCCCGACGATAGCAGTCGACCCGATTCATCCATAATTGCGACGTCCGGCCCCGCTGCCATTCCCACAGAACCGGGCTTTCTTTTACGAGGTGGTAAGGGATTACTCGCCATCTGATGCGCGGCCTCTGTCATGCCGTAGGATTCAACCACCGGAACGTCAAAAATCGCTTCCAACTCTGCCAGCACCTGCGGCGCGAGTGCGGCGGACGACGACCGGATCAACCGCAGCGATGAGCGAGAAATGGTGTCTGTATGCGACGCCGAACGAGACAGGATGGCCTGATGCATCGTGGGAACAGCGGTGTACCATGTGGGATCGAATTCCTCCAGGTACGCGAAAAACGACGGTGCCTGAAAACCCGGTGTACAAACGACGCTCGCACCAGCTGTAATCGAGGAGAGCAGTGCGCCGACAAGCCCATGGATGTGAAACAGCGGCATGACATTCAGGCAGCGGTCAGCTTTGGTCAATGCGAGTGTCATGCCAATGTTGCGTGCCGAACCACAAAGATTTCGCTGCTTCAAGGGCACACGTTTCGGACGCGAAGTGGTGCCGGAGGTGTGCAGTATCAATGCAAAATCATCGAGCGACAGAAAGTCTAGCGGCAGAGGGTCGGCTGCGATGTCTCCCGCGGATGCAATTTTCAGGTCGAATGTGCCCGCCGCTGCATTCGGTTTCCGATGCAACTCGAAAATGGTGATACCGCGTGTTCGTGCGACCTTGTGAGCCTGCTCCGCGAAGTCTGCCTGGATGATCAAGGCCTTCGCATCGACGTCGTCGATATAAAAATCGAACTCTTCCGAACGATAATTGGGATTCAGTGGCGCTGCCACCGCGCACGTTGTCACCGCCAGAAATGTTACGGCGAGGTCCGCTCCATTCGGCACGATGATCGCCACGCGATCCTGTGCGCCTATTCCTGCCGAACGAAGGTCCGTGACAATGGCGCGAATCCGCTCTTCCAGGCCGGCGTAGGTAAGAGACGGCCGTCCCGGCGCAACTAGCGCTGTGGCATCGGGATGCTGTCGGGATCGGCTCTCAAGCGATTCAATCAGGTTGAGCATGGAATCTCAGGCATTCAGGGCTCAATTTTCTCGTATCGTAGTGAATAGGAACAACCGGCACGGGTTGATATGGGTAATGGCAGCGGGAAAATGATTGGTAATAGTATGGCTTCTACGGAAAACGTCTACCTGAATTCGCCGGATTTTCGGACGGCCTCATCCCGAGACACATACAATTGCGAGAGAATAACGTGCATTCAATAACCTGGAGGGCAGATGGTCTCAGCCGCCAATCCTCACGGGTCGTCGAGGCAAGACTCGGGGCCGATGCGGCTTGCTACACCTTCATTGTAAGGCTCTTTCAATTGTATGTTGAACCCAACATTAAGGTGAGTTTAGGGAGACGGTACGGTTGCGGCAACTTTCCCTTGTTCGGGATTGATATCGATGTCCCAACGCGCTGCGCTCACCGTTTTTCGGACGGGCCATACGCCAAAACCAAGCAAGAGTACCGTAGCAGCCAAATCAGTGCCGAACTTACTTCTGGATGATGCCAACCGCGAGGAGCAACTGATAGATCGCGGCGCCCTCTTCTTGAGGCAGTGATTTGAGCGCTGATTGCAGCTCTGCCATATTTCTTGATTCAAGCGCCGCACGGACGTTTTTCGGTAGATCAGCAAGCAGCTGCCGGACTTTCTCCATCTGGGATTCGGATGGCTTGGTGTTGGTGTCATTCGTCTCGTTCCGATCGGATGATGTTTGATCAACCCGATCAGACAGTTCGGACGGATCCGCAAGAGCGCTCTTGGCTTCGCGGACATGGCGGCGGTGCTTCCGGGCTTTCATCTGGGTTTTTCCTTAGTTTTGAATTCCACTGCAACCGTCGCGTCCTGGTCGGCGATGCCTGGCCAACACACCGGATGTTTTCCAGAGCTCGATAGCGTACGCTCAACCGTCTGTAAAGTTGAATGCCATTATCCTTGCACCGTTTAGCAGGGACGCGGCGTGTTGATAAAGGACGTTCAAC
>JAJFLQ010000032.1 GCA_021772615.1 Verrucomicrobiota bacterium
TCTTAACCTTGCCGTCCTGTCGATAGGACTCACGAAGCAGTAGGCAGCCAGGTGATTTTCGATTTTTAACATATTCAACGTACATGCCTACTAAAATATAGCGAAATCTCGAATATTCAAGCCGCAATCAGCCTAAAAAGCTAATAAAATAGATATAATACATGCCTACGAATTGCCGGTGGTATCGCTATGCTAATACTTGCAGATCAAAGGATTGGGGGCAATTATTGGACGGAATTTTCCGGAAGTTCGGTCTAAACCCGGTCTATCCAGCTGGGACAAATGTGCTCAAAGAACCGAAAATTCTGATGTATCTGCCGTTTCGACTTCTCTACCGGGATTGGTCGGAATGTATCGGCGCCATCCGCGAGGATTTTTTTGCACATGCAATGAAGATGACCGCCACGAATTTTATGTATCTCAAAACAAAGCGGGGCGCCAAGACGCCCGACTTCTTAGTCGATCACGACGGCTCCAAAACAGTTATAGAAATAGGCGGTAAAGGAAAGGGTCGCGAGCAGTTCAAAGGCGTAGATGTCAAACGCAAGGTGATTCTGTCGCACACGACTGAAGGGCGGAAAGACCGAAAGCCATTGTGTCTGATAGGGTTTCTTTGAGGAAGGTTCACCAGTAACGAGAGTTCAGCAGTTTCCCCACGGACGTCTGGGCAGTTGAATGCCTTTGTAAATCCCAAAACGACAATGGCTCAAGACGCCAAACCTAATGCGCTGTGATTCTAATCACGTACGGAATTTGAAATATTAGTAATTGGGTTTGGAGATTATTTGTTATTTGTTAATTGTTAATGGTTGTGACGCTACTCCGGCCCCTTGACGCTTTCGGCAAGCCGACTCAGGTGCTCCTGCCACTCGACCGGGAGCAGGTATTTCTTCTTCTGGTTGCAATCCGCGCAGCAGGGCACGACGTTGCCGCGCGTCGATCGGCCGCCGCGAGTGATCGGGACAACGTGATCCATCGTCAGCTCTTTCGGGTGAACACGCGCTTTGCAGTAGTGGCAGAGTCCGCGCCCCAGTATATTCTTCCACCATTGCGACCGCCTCAACTCACGGCCGCGCCCCTTCTCGCGCTTCACATGCTCTTCGTCGGCAGGGATAAAACCGTCTTCAGTCAAATCAAAATCCATAATGACACCAACCCGTTTTCTTTGCGTCTTTGCGCCGAGTGCGGCACCCTCTTCAATACCGTAAGCGGCCGTATCGGGACGTATGGGCTCACGCAAAGGCACGAAGGCGCAAAGTTTATTCTAAACGGACGTCCGTTCAGTTGAACGCCTTTGGAAGTGGCACAGACGTCTACGTCTGTAGCCGAGACGCATTTGTTGCACAACCAACCCAGATAGATCCCATTCGAAAAGCTCCGAACTGGGAAAATACCAAACTACAATACTCAAACCGCAAATAAACCCCTAAACGACAATGGCTCAAGACGCCAAACCTAATGCTCTGTGAATCTCACCAGGTACGGAATTTAAAATATTGGTAATTTGGGTTTGGAGATTATTTGTTTTTTGTTATTTTTTATTTTTTATTTGAGGCCTGTGATTTGGGATTTCCTGATCGAAATCCTTTTGGAACGAGGTCGAACTACTGAATAAACGGCTGCAACCAAGGCTCACTTGTAAGCCCGGCCAGATGCGTAACTGTTACTTTATTCGTCATAGAATACGATGCATCAACCGGTCCTACCACCAGCGCCTTTGTGATATCAAGATCATCGAGTGCCGACCAGAAACCTCGTGTTACTTTCGGTGATGACGATGCCTTACACTCAATGGCAAGACGCTGCCCGCCTCGTTCGAGGACCAGATCTATTTCCGCACCGCCGGAGGTACGAAAAAAACCTGTTTGCGTACCAGGCTTAAGTCGACCGAGTATCGTTTCCAATACCAGACTTTCCCAAGATCCCCCGTAAACAGGGTGTCCGAACAGGTCGTTCCCGGTTTCTATGCCGAGCAGACAATGAAGCACTCCGCTGTCGCGGATATATATCCGCGGCGATTTCACCAGTCTTTTTTTCAAATTGACCGCAAACGGCGCAAGTATCCGCATCGTGAACGTCGAAGAGAGCAGATCGATATACGAGCGCACCGTGTGATTGCTCAGCCCCATGGAATCCCCCAGCTTCGAACAGTTGAGGAGCTGTCCATGGACATGGGCACACATGTTCCACAAACGCTCAAGATTTCCCGGTGCAATCCCAATTCCAAGCTGAGGAATGTCCCGCTCGAGATAGGTACGAATAAAGTCGAGCCGCCACTCAAAACTATCCGTATCCGTCGCGGCAAGAAAACTTCGGGGAAATCCACCGCGAAGCCAGAGCCGATTAATAGTCGAAGGCGTGGCCGCCTCAGTATCTCCGCTTGTCTCGGTCACGTTCAGCGGCGTCAATTCAATATATGCAATGCGCCCTGCAAGTGTTTCTGAGCTCTGTTTGAGCAGGTCTCGCGAAGCAGAACCCAATATGAGAAACTGACCGTCACGGTCATTGTGGTCAATGACACTGCGCAGAACAGGAAACAAATCCGGTACCCTCTGGATTTCATCCAGACAGATCAGGCGCTGGCTGTTGTGGCCGAAAAACGCCTCGGCGTCGAACAACTTATTTCGGTCGGACGGCCTCTCCAGATCAAGATAGAGCGAATTCTCGACTCCCTGCAGAATGCGTTTGGCCAACGTAGATTTGCCGCATTGACGCGGCCCCAGGATGGCGACCGCCGGTGAATTACCGAGCCTTCGGCGCACCAGACTTTCCAGTTCTCTTGGGATATAATCGTGCATATTGGAAATATAAGTTCCAATATGAAAACATCAATTACGTTTTGGATGCGTGGTGTCAACCTTCGCCGGGCGAACTGCGCAAGGCGGTTTTTTGTCGAATAACCAGGGAGGCGGAATTTACTTACTCCGCAACAGTAGCGCGCACCTGCAACGTACTGCACGAACAACAGATCAACGACGGGCAGCTCAAAGTAGGTCGCCTCCGCCGGCGGCGACACCAAATCGTGCAGCAACCCGCATGACATGACAGCTTCCACCTGCCGGCAATCAATGTCACAACCCCAGCGATCCACCTACACGCCATTGTTTTTTATTCAAACTCCGCTCGAACGCAAACCCGTTAATCATTCACCGGAGCGTCGGAGTCCTCCACGAACGTACATTCATTGCTGTTGGATGTCGCCGCCGGCGGAGGCGACCTACTCCACAACTTACCTGATCGACATCCGGAACTATCTCCGGACGGTCAATTGCGTCCGGCCGATTGACTGCTTGCTTCACAGAACGCACCCGGGCACAACACGCTCTGCCGAAACTTCGTGAATACTTTGCGCGTTTGCGCCTTTGCGTGCTATAATATGTCTGATACGTCGTTATTGAAGTCTGTGGAGAACAACACCTGACACGTTCATGCCACCCAATACATTATCATCGATGCGCAGGATCGAAGGCGTCTTCGTCGCCGGCAATGCCATTATACTCGGCGACGTCGAAATTAGCGATGACTCCAATATCTGGCCATTCGCCTGCATCCGCGGCGACGTCGCGCCGATCCGCGTCGGTTGCCGTTGCTCGATCCAGGATCACGTCATGCTGCTTTGCAAACATCGCGTGACCCTCACTATCGGGGATGACGTCATAATCGGGCACCATGCGTGTGTTCACTGCAAGCGCGTTGGCGACCGCACCTTGATCGGTATCGGCGCGCGCGTGCTCGACAACTGCGAGATCGGCAACGACTGCCTCGTCGCCGCCGGCGCCGTGGTCCGCCCCAATACCGTCATCCCCGACGGCCACATGCTCGCCGGTGTTCCGGCCCGAATCATCCGCCCGCTGACCGAAGCCGACCGCGCCTATCAGAAAGACGTCGCCGCTCGTTACGTCACCCTCGCCCAGGCCCATTGCAACGGGGAGTTCCCGCAGCGTTTCAGGTAGCGCAGCCGTTCCGTTCGTGCCCCCATCCTCGTGTTCGCCCAGATCCTCGTTGTAGTTGCCGCAGCCGTCCTCGCGATCGTGATCACCAAACGGCATACCTGCAACATACGACTTCTATTGGTTCGCCGTTGGTCATTGAGATTGGCGCCTACAGAATCACCCAAATAACCTCATCGCGTTCACGAGACCGCGCTTGGCTGAATGACAGGCCGTACCTTGCGCTACGACAGAAATCAGGATGGCCGGCGTTCATGTTGGACGTGGTACGCCGTGCTCTCTGCGTCCTCAGTGGAATCATTCATCTACGCATTGTCGTCCTTTGCGGCTCTGCGTCTTGAGCGAGCGGCGCGAGCGGGCGCGAGAATAATTCACATGCACATTGCCGCGATTATCCCTAAACCACACTTCACAGAACCAGCCTGAAAAGCGCGGACTTGCTCGCCTTGCGGTCCAGCGTATGTACGGGCACGGCGTCATTCTCTGAACATATCTGAGCGATGGCCCCTTCGGCTATTGCATCCTCCATGCCCTCCAGGCTGATCCCTGTGCGGGGCGGGGAGATCATGCCTTTCAACTCGGTCATTGCTGATCGCTTCGGAACGACTTCAATACGACCATCCACCTGAACAACAAAATCCAGTTTGTCTCCCGGCCTCAGACGCAATTGATCACGAATAGCCTTCGGAACGGTCAATTGCCCTTTTGACGTTAGTGTTGCAATCACAGAAACACTCCTTTCAACATATTCAGATTTCATCGTCTTACCCAACAGTAAGATAGGATCTGAACCCGCTCCGAGCAAGAATGCGAATTGGATATGTCATGAATTCTGATGCGTGCAATCAATTGTCCAGCGGTAGTGCTATATGAGGTATCGTTTATGACAATCATGAGTCTTCAGTCAGTGAGCGCTGTCCGGTTGATAGGGACAGGCAGTTACTGCCACACTGCTGTCCACTTGATGGAAACGGAACTGATCATCGGGCGTCATGCCTGCGTTCATTGTAAGCGCGTCGGCGACCGAACCTTGATCGGCATCGACGCCCGCGTGCTCGACAGTTGCGAGATCGGAAACGACAATCTTTCCCGGTCGCAATTTGCTGCCACCCGTTCGAACAACTCCGATTCGGGAATTCTTGGCAAATGGGTGGCATTATCGGAACCTGTCCGAGGCTCCACGGATCATCTTCCATGCCCGCTTGACGGATACCATTGGCGCGCTATACTACACGTTTGGCAATTTTGACGACCGTTTCTACTGAAGACAGAAAATCAGGAGCAGCACGATGGCACATAAGAAGGGACAATCAAGCAGCCGCAACGGGCGCGACAGCAATCCGAAGATGCGCGGCGTGAAGGTGTATGGCGGCCAAAACATCAATGCCGGCGGCATCATCATGCGCCAATGCGGCACGAAGTATCACGCCGGCAAAAACGTTGGCATCGGCAACGATTACACACTTTATGCGCTGAAAACCGGCGTGGTCGAGTTTAACAAAAAGCGACGCGAAGTCTGCGTGGCAACTTCTGTTATGTTGTCAATCCGCGATGAACACACATCTAAAGCTGTGATCTCCAACGAACGCGACACCTAGAATTCCTCAGCGTCATGACACATCGGCCATCGCGAGTTATGTCGGGTTCTTGCGATGAATGCGATACCAAACATTACTCAACGTGGTGACACTGGGGTCGGGAAAACACGGGTCCCGGACAGCGACGTGTTCGGGTGAGTACGGATCGCGGCAAGGCGGCAATTGAAGCTGCCGGACAAGGGCTCGCTACAGATTAAAGAAATCTTTAAAGATATCCACGATCTTGCGCGAACCACGCTCGCGTTTCTGGAGCTCGCGACGCAACGAAATAATCGGATCGTGTAAGATCTTGTTTACGATCTGATTCACGGCCTGTTCGATCTGTGCTCGTCCGTCTTCCGTGAACGCCTCATTCCTGCGAAACAACTTCTCCAACTCCTTTACCTTGATCTCGGTTACACGTTCCTGCAGCGACTGGATCAGGCCGCTCAAAACACGACGATCGTAGCTCGACAGCTCGTCGACCCTGTCGGCAATCATTGCTTCGCCGCGGGCGATCTGTGCGATACGGCCGTCGAGATTCCGGTCGACGAGCTTTTTGAGATCATCGATGTTGTATACGTAGATCTCCGGGATTTCGTGCACCTGCGGCTCGACATTCCGCGGTACCGCGATGTCGATGATGAAAAGTGCGCGATTCCGTCGTGCCTCCATGATGTCTCCAGCCAGCGTTCGATCTATCACATAGCCCTGACTGGATACCGAACAGACCACGACGTCGGCGGCTATGAGCGGTGTGCGGATCTCGTCCAGACCGTAGGGTACGCCACCAAATCGCGCGGCCAATTCGGCTGCCCGTTCGATGCTTCTATTGACGACTTTGAATGCGCCGACGCCGACGCGATGAAACTGCTCGGCGGCGTTCTCGCTCATTTCGCCGGCGCCGATCAACACCACCGCCTTGTCATCAAGATCGCCAAAGATATTTCCGGCCAGCTGAACTGCGACAGTGCCGACGGAAACAGAGCCCTTGCCTATGTCGGTCTCCGTTCGTATGGTCTTCGCCGTATTCAGCATGTGCTGGTATATACGTTCGAAATTTCCCGAGGTGTAGCCATGGCGAAAGGAGTCGTCAAACGCGCGTTTCATCTGGCCGAGAATCTGAGTCTCCCCTGGAATCATCGAGTCGAGACCGGCGGCCACACGAAAAAGATGGGTGAGCGCGGTGCGATCGCTGTGGCAATAAAAAAACTGCTCGAACTGGTCCAGCGTAAGGTCGCCGAGACGTTGAATAAATCCGCGGACGTGGTCGTGTTTTTCTACCGCGGCCGCACTGTAGATCACCTCGGTCCGGTTGCATGTCGAGAGAAAAACGACTTCATCAACGATGGCCGACAGATCCGCCAGCACTGTGAGACGCGAGTCACCCTCCAGCGCGAACTTTTCGCGTATGTCGAGTGGCGCGCTTACATGGTTCAGCCCAATGATAAAGATATGCGTCATCGCTTACCGTGAGTGCAGCGGCACGTTTACGTCCGTCGTCGACTGGTGCCGCAGGGATTGATGGGAGGTGAGAAAAAATGACAGAATGATAACGCCGAACAAGATGACGATGCCGGTAGCGAAACGTAGACTTGATATCCATCCGGACTGCCGCATGAAAAACAGTACCGAATAAAACCCCCAGCTGGCAAGGGCGCCGATGATGGTTGGATGCCAGATCCAGCCGCTTTGAAAAGCCGAACCGGCATGAACAATGCCGAGAATAATACCCAGGGTAAAAGCGGGGAAGCCGGCGTAGAACGCAGCTTCCATCAGCCGATCCAGCGTGGGCAAGGCCGGCAATCGATCGTCAAGCGCCGAAATGAGATGGTTCTTTAGCGCATTCTTCTTCAGCAGATACAACAGCGATGCGGCAAAGGCAAGACAGATCATGCCGAACCCAAGGAATACAAAAATCATATGTGCGATCGTGATTCCGCTGGTAAAGGGAAGATCCCTGGCGCCAGTGGCGCCCTCGTCGAAGACGCCAATGAGAATCAACATGAGCGCGAGCGGCATCATGATCGAACCGAGCAAGCGAATGCGGTAGCGGAATTCCGCGAGAAAATAGATCATCATCACGATCCAGGCTAGGACGAGATAGTGGGCGCCGCCGATCTTGGCCGCGGCCAGGCCGGTACGGCCGAGTTGGGCAATCAACGCCGCGCTGAGAAATACGAACGCGATAACCGAAGCAATGGTGGCCACCGCAAAGACCCTCTGCTTCCGGTTGAACGAGTACAGGATAAAGGATACGAGGCCGATCGCGACAAACGGAATCGAAGCATGGAGAATATGGCGTATCATCTCACCCTGTCGGAAATTTTTGACTTGAAATCGAAATGGTGATCACATATGTTTGCTGCTAAGGGACGGAGGTTTCAAGCTGAATAATAACAAGGGTATCGGCGGAATACAACGCTGATGCCAGGACTGCACAAGGAGTTTGGCAACATGTTCTCTGATGAACTTGAAAATGCAATCAACGAACAGATCGACAGGGAATTTTACGCATCACACCTTTACCTGTCAATGTCGGCATTCTGCGAACACGAAAACTGGTCTGGCTTTGGCAGTTGGCTCCGGCTTCAAAGTGCCGAGGAAACCACGCACGGGATGAAGTTGTTCGACTTCATGCTGGACTGCGATAAGCGCGTTGTCCTTGGAGGAATGGAACAGCCGCCGGACGAATACGAATCACTGTTGGCCGTGTTTGAGCAGGCGCTTCGACATGAAGTCATGGTGTCTACCCGCATCAACGCATTGTACGATCTCGCATCGCAGGAAAAGGCATTTGCGGTACAGTCCCACCTGCAATGGTTTGTTCTTGAGCAAGTTGAAGAAGAAAAAACCGCCCGCGATATCGTCGCGAAGCTAAAATTGATCGGAAACGATGTGGCGTCGCTGCTGGCGTATGACCGTGAGCTTGGCGCCCGCACATTGGGTGCGTAGTCGGACCGGACGCCGCTGTTACGCCGGAAATAGCGGTAAACAGACAACGCCGGCAATCGGCTTCGCCCAAGTTCAGGAACGACGTGATGCAATTGGCGACGCTCTGCTACATCCGAAACCACGGCCGCACGCTCATGCTGCATCGCAATGCACGCCCGGACGACATTCACGCCGGCAAGTGGAACGGCCTCGGCGGCAAGCTGGATCCGGGCGAATCCCCGGAGGAATGCGTGACGCGCGAAGTCCGCGAGGAATCCGGACTGGATATCTCGGACCCCGAGTTGAAAGGGATCCTCACCTTCCCGGGATTCAATAAAGACGTCGATTGGTACGTTTTCGTATACACCGTCCATACTTTCCACGGCGCCATTGGCGAGTGCCCCGAGGGCTGTCTTGAATGGGTGGACGACGCACGCATTCCATCGTTGAATTTGTGGGAAGGCGATCGCATTTTTCTAAAATGGCTCGAAGGCGATCGCTTTTTTTCCGGCAAGTTCACATACGACGACGGCAGGCTCGTTGACCACAGTGTCGTGTTTCATTAATGCAATCCGGAGAACGGATGCTGCACATTCCCCCTCATTCGAAATACGAATTGACATTTAAACTGGCGGGCTTGCCGGTACGCGTGCATCCCTACTTTTGGCCGGTCGCTGTGATCCTGGGCTGGAGCGACGGCAGCAGCCTGGTCACAATGACATTATGGGTCGGTTGCGTTTTCGTTTCCATCCTGGCACATGAACTTGGGCATGCACTGGCGGCGCGGCATTTCAAAGCGCCGGGAGCACGCATCGTGCTGTTCAGCATGGGCGGCCTGGCGATACACAACGGCAGGTTGACCTCTCGTCAGACCATGATCGAGATTTTATGCGGGCCGGCGGCCGGCTTGCTGCTCTATGTGCTGGTATGGCTTGCATCCAGGGTGACCGTGACGTTTCTTGCCGGCCAACCGTACCTGGCAATGATTGCTGCTTACCTGCTCTTCATCAATCTGTACTGGAGTGTACTGAATCTCTTGCCCGTTTACCCGCTGGACGGTGGGCAGCTGGTTCGTGAAGCGATCTCGCGAAAACGTCCGTGGCAGGCGATGGACATGACGTTGAAAATATCCATCGTTGCCGCAACAATTGCGGCAATCGTCGCAGCGATATCCGCGGTAATCACGCAGGCTCGCGGCGGAGACGGTTCGTGGATGCCGGCGTTTTTATTCGCCGCACTCGCGGTGATGAATTATCAGTCGCTTACGCAGCATGGCGGCGAATCAGGAAACCGGCCGAATACCGCCCGTCAGTCGTGGGAACGTGATCCCAATTGGTGGAAAGGGTAAGTGGCCGCTACTCCGAAATACTCGCGGGGTTTCGGACATAAACGCGAACGCGGCCAGTGGTCGGCTTGCCGTCAACCGTGGCGCTGATTCGGACCATGTCAAAGTAGGTCCTTTCGGGGATAAAATCAGGCGCAACAGAGACGGTGACCTCCAGCGACGCGCCAGGGCCAATCTCGGTGACACCGGGGTCCGTAACCTGCAACTTGGCGCCGTTACAATACACCTTGTCAACCGTAATTGGTTTGTCGGTGTGGTTGCGGATATGAAACACCTCTGATGATTTCGTGTATGTCGCGCCATCGTCATTCATGGTAAACTCGATGCGATCCGGGAGCGTATCCCATGACGGCACAATATTCGCAGTGAACGAAATCGACTTGTTTTCATTCTCGGTATCATTACTGGTAAAGATCACACGTTTACGCTGCTTGCCGTTGCGACCTTCCGGATTAAACGACACCGTCAGGCTGCCGACTTCGCCGGGTTCCAGAACATCCTTTGCCAATTCCCCGGTTGTGCAGCCGCATGAGCCTTTGACATTTTCTATCACCAGTTGTTTATCTCCGGTGTTTTCAAACTGCACCTCACGCGTTACCGGGTGAACGTTGCCGATATCACCAAAGTCAAACTCGGGCTCTTTGAATGTAATGACCTGAGCTGCGGACATGTAACCGATGAACAGGGCAAGTGCGGAAATGATCAATTTCGTTGGCATTTTAAGTCTCCTTGTAAGGTGTACGTTTAATTTCAGTCGATACTATAAAATCTTCGCGTTGCTTTTCAATGCGGGAACATCGATCAACGCCGGCTGTTTCTTAATGACGCAAACCGCGTGCACAACATGGTAAGACCTGCTTCACGTATCGAAGTTTCATTGCGCCCATTGTTTTTGCACCAAAGTCCCCGCTGGCAGCCGCCGTGGCCAGATAATGCGGGTGACATTTGGCCGCTACGGCATACTGTATGCGGAAGCAGATTGCGGTCAGGAAGCAAGGTCCTGTGGAGGCGGGATAACAAAGGTACTGCACATATGTCGAAAATCGCACCACACGAAGAAAAACACATCCTTGTGGTCGAAGATAATGAGGAGTTTCGCGGGTTTCTGCAGAGTACATTGGACAGCCTGGGTTACGGCGTCACCACTGCCGGCGACGTGGCGTCCGGCCTTGCGGCACTGGAAAATACGGACATACATCTGATTCTGAGCGACATGCACCTGCCTGATCAGACCGGCATGGACCTCCTGACCGTAATCAAGTCGAAATGGCCGCATATACCTGTTATTATCATCACAGGGTTGCCGCAGATAGACGCAGCGGTTCAATGCATCAAGATCGGAGCGTTTGACTACGTTTCCAAGCCGGTAGATATAGAGCGACTGCGTGATATGATCGTCGCCGCCTTCGAGCGCGCGGAGGTCGAAAGCCACATGGCGGCAAATCGTACGATTGTAACCTCATCCACGAGGCATCTTGACGGCTACTCGATCCGCAAAACGATCGGGGAAGGAAGCATGGGAATCGTCTTCCTCGCGGACCGCCTTCAAGACGCCGCCGACTCGCCGCAAGTCGCCATCAAGATCATCAAGAAAAGCCTCTCGAATTCACGCAACGACGATCTTCTGTTACGCTTCGTGAATGAAGTCGATGCGATCTCACAGATCGATCACCCCAATATCATAAAGATATATGATCACGGATTTGCGGACGACGTGCAACTTCCGTATTACGTAATGGAACTCCTTACGGGAGAGCCACTGACCGAATATTGCGAAGGTGCAATGTCGATGCCGTTCGCGGACAAGGTGAATACGATCCGACAGGTGGCTTCAGCACTGGCAGCCGCGCACCAGGTTGGTATCTGGCACCGCGACGTAAAACCGGACAATATCTTCGTGGCGGCTAACCAGGTAATCAAGCTGACGGATTTCGGCATTGCCCATCTCCCCGATTCCGACATTACCGATCCGCGACTGTCAATGGGAACGCCGTCCTACCTGTCACCTGAAGGATTTGACAGCAATCGCGCGGATCATCGTACAGACTTGTTTTCGCTGGGTGCGGTATCATACGAACTGTTTGCCGGCAGACGCGCGTTTCCGGGTGAGTCCATATCCGAGGTGGCATACCAGATTCAGGTAACCGCGCCGCCGGCTCCCACAGCGGTCGTATCCGATTTCCCGATGTCGCTGCAGCGCATCATCGGCAGGATGCTGCAGAAGGATCCGGACGAGAGGTACCAGACCGCACACCAGATCGTGGCCGATATCGAGGCCTTCCAAGCGTCATACCGTTCAATGTCGAACGGCGACAACACCCTATTCTCCGACTATGCGGACGGCGACTGGTCCTGATACGTAGCACGGCTACACGGCCTGCACGACTTAGTGTGAATTTTTCAGGTTAGGTATCGCAACGAGAAATACGAAAAATTTTTCCAACCGCGGCCTAATATTTGCCTGCGCCGTTCGTATCTACTGTCTGTTGGCACTGCAAGAATGGCGACTTCCCGATTTGTTGGTTGCAACGACGGCGAACGCATATTATCATTGAGCATCTGCCGCGCGACATTTTTGCAAATGCGTTCGACATTTTATCATCACGAATCGCGTACTAACAGGGAGGAGAGCATCCATGAAGAGGTTTCATGATCCGTCATATCCAATTTTTGTCTGTGCAGCGTGGTGCGCGTTGAGCGTATGTGCTTTCGCCGACGGCCTGCCGATGGGGCCGACTGTACGATTTGGCGACGTCGACCATGACACCGGTCCGGACACGCTCACCATAAATCAAAGGACACCAACAGCGATCGTAGACTACGACTCCTTTGATATCGGCGCCGGGAACACGGTGAACATCAACCAGCCGAGCAGTCAGTCAGGCTTTCTGGGGCGCGTAGTGGGCAGCGACGCGAGCAGCATTCTCGGCAACCTCAACAGCAACGGGTCGGTTTATCTGGTCAATCCTCATGGGATATTCTTCGGTGAGAATGCGATTGTGAACGTGCAGCGCCTGGTGGCGTCCACATTGGACATCACCGACGACGATTTTATCAACGGTGGCGACAGCTTTACTGTTGCCGGCGACGGAGGGACCGTCGAAAATCATGGTACGATCGTCGCACAAACCGTGGCGTTGCTGGGTGAATCCGTGGCCAACCACGGCACCATCCGCGCCGATCACATTGGTTTCGGCGCGGGCCACAATGCCCACGTGCTCGTCGACCACGCCGCCGGCGGACGAATCGAGATGGACTTCTCCGGCGCAACTCTGCCCGACGCACTGGTCAATCACGACGGTGCGATTCAAGACCGTCCGGAGTTACCCCCCGCATCGACAACGCTGACAATCGCATCCGCAGGAGATGTGGCGTTTGACGGAGCAGCCACGACTCGCAATGCGATTCGTATCGATGCTGTAAGCGGAAACGTTACAGGCAATTTCGAAACCGTGAATACGGCCGATGTCACTGTACATGCGAACATCGTGACGATCGATGCGTCGATCATGAATCTCACCAGCGCGTCGGGAAGCAGTCTTACAAACACCGGAGATGGTGCGGTTACCCTGCATACAGCGAACAATGGCATTGTGGCAACGACCAATGTTGGCAACTTGCCCCTCGACAACGGGGTTATTTTAACCGGCAATCTCAATCTAGAAGCAACCGGTAATGGCAATGGCGGCATCACAATAAGCTCGATCCTGACCACATCGGATCCCGGCTTGCCCAGCGGACCAACGGTGATCCACGGTACGGTCGAACACGTTACCACAGTCGACGGGATGGATATTAATGTAGATACACGGCTCGCCATCGTGCACTACGACACATTCAACGTCGCCGCCTCAAAGGCGGTCGAAATCAATCTGCCGAACACAAATTCGGCATTCCTTGGCCGTGTGACGGGAACTGCTGTGAGCGAGATTGACGGCCGCCTCAAGAGTAACGGTGCAGTGTACCTGCTCAACCCGAACGGCATTCTCGTTGGTGCTAGTGGTGTTATCGATGTCCATCGATTCGTCGGATCAACCCTGAGCTTTTCTGACTCAGATTTTCTCGACGGATCTAATCTGCTGTCGCTAACCCAGGGAACTGGATCGTTATTTCAACACGACGGTAAAATTATTGCCGCGGACGCCGTCTTACTGGCTGGGGCTGAGCTTAAGAACTACGGGGATATCGACGCGGGTGTTGTTGCATTACTGGCCGGTGGCGCGACAACTGTAGATTTCAACCAATCAACGTTCGACATAACCGGAGGAGAAACCATACGGAGAGCGTCGTTACTCCAGAGCGGCAATATTCGTGCTGCAGGTTCGGTATCATTACGCAGTTCCGGAGATATAACGAGCGACGGAGCGATCAACTCAGACGGTGACGTGACAATATACGGATCCGATTCTCTCGTCATCGATGGCATAATAACTCAGGGTGGAAACGTGAGCATTGAGAGCACGGGTGCACACGGCGATATCACGATAGTGTCAATTATTGCTATCGATGGAGACGTTACGATACAGGCCAGTGGTGCGATCCTTGACGACAGCATTGCGAACGTTGCGAGCATCACAGCCGACACACTAGTGCTAGGAGCAGTCGGTTCAATTGGTGCACCATCCGCAGCACTGGACTTATCCGCAACGACTTTGACCGCAACAGCTGGCGATGATGTGCAATTAAACTCAATATCGTCGAGTGCCGTAACGTTGGACTCTGTAACGACCATAGATGGCGAGATTTCCATCGTGTCAGCGGGAACGCTTACAGTGAACGGTACGGTTGGCATACCCTCACTGCAATCGGAGGGATCACTAACCGCGTCAAACCTGAGCGCAGGTGACATACTTGCCCAAATCAATCTGGCTACCAGCGATTCGACGATCGACGCCACGGCCGGAACGCTCCAACTCACGACAGCAAACGGATCGATTTCACCCGGCGTGGGGCGCTTAACCGCAGGTGGAAACGGGCTAATTTTGTCGTCACTTTCGGTTGATGATGGTGTGACCATTGACGCGGACGGCACCCTGTCGGTCCAGGCTACATTCGGTACCGGCGATATCAACATTGTTGCGGAACCCGTCACCTTGACAGCCATTGGAAGTAGCGCAGGCCGGGACGGTGTGATCGTGATTTCCGCCGGCAACGTTAGCACTGTAGAAATTGCAAACAGCACCGAGGGGAGTGGCAATATCACACTCGCCGCGGACGGGGCAGTGAGCAGCCTGGCGGTGATCAACAATCGCATCGGACAGACATCCGGCGGGAATCTCACGATCTTGCGCTCCATCGACATCCAACCGATCGCAGCAGTTCGAGTTATCAATCGTCCATTGTCGAACCTCACCGTCAGCGAATATGGCTTCAGAGCGACCGGCAAACGTGCCTCGATAGCCGCGCCTGCGGCCGCATTTCCAAGCCTCACAGCCGGTCAGTGGAAGACCGACAGTGGTCCAAAATTTCGCATCGACATGGACTATTAATTTTCCGGTACGACTTATCTTCCGATGACGCACCGGCGCCCCTGTGTCGCTCTTTCGGAACAAGTCCAGGGGAGGCCTGCCACCACATGCGGTATCCATTGCAAATCATTACCGTTCATGGCATCATCCGACCATCATTTTCCACGAAACAAGTTACGTGAAACGCTGCCGATTTCGATGATACGACGACTACGAGAAACGAGATTCGCTAACGGTACAACAGCGTCATGATCAACCGCATATACGTTTGGTGCGAACGAGTTCGTTTATGTTCGCTGGTACTCCTGGCAGTCGCTCTCATTTCACCGTATGCGTTCGCCGGCGGCGAGGAACAGCGCCGGGAGGCGGAGTCGCGGCGGGCTCCAGCGTCGCATGATATTGGAGGGCCCGCAGAACCGTCTGCGTCACAACCCGATTCACCAGCGGCGCCGCCACTGCCGGAGGTGCTCGAAGCGTCACGGGATCCGGGCATAACGACCACGATTCGTGAGATCGTGGTTCTAGGTAAACCGGACGATGTGGCGACCTTTTATGCGCTGCGCAGCGTGGCCACACCGGAACTGACAGTGGCAAGCCGCCTGCAGGATCAAACCGTTGGTCGGGAACTTAACGCAGAGGATATTCGCGTGATTGCGGTGACAATCACGATCGAAGAACTCGTGGGCCAGGGGTACCTCCTTGCGTATCTTGCCCCGGATTATCCGGTTGACGACGACGGTTTGCTTACATTTCAGGTGTCCCTGGGCCGTTTCGGTATGATATCTCACGACCCGGACGGCTCCTTCCGAGGCCGTTACTTCAGCCGCCGCCAGATCGACCGGCACTGGCGCGTAACCACAGGAGACATCTTCGACTATCACCGTTTCTACGACGACGCCTACACGCTGAATCGCACCGAGGACCTAACGGTGGACACGCGCATGAAAGTACGGACCGATGACGAGACCGGCGACCGGATTGCCGACATCGCGTTGCGCCCACGTGAGTCGTTGCCGCTGCATGCATCGCTGGAAGCTGGAAACTACGGCACCGAACAGTCAGGACACGAGCGATTGGGCGTAAACCTGGCATACGGGAATATCACACGGCACAACGACACACTGCATGCGAGCTACACGATGGGCGGCGGTGATCCGGATGATTACCAATCGGTTTACGGGAATTACACACTTCCTTTCGATTTCAGAGAACGTTTTTCAATCAGCGTATTCGGCGGCCGCTCCGACACGGAGACGTCGAATGTCGCACCGGGTTTGGACATCGCCGGGGAGGAGGAGTTTTCCGGCCTCCAGGCGACCTATCGACTTTTCGATGACCGTAGTCGAACACTGGAAGCAATCATCGGGCGAACGTGGCGGCGAACGACAAATCGTACGGAACTGAACGGCGAAAGCATCCGTGACGTCGGGCTTCGCGTGGCGCCGTTCGATGTCGGCCTGTACTACCGGGATAAGGAGACCGACAACCTGAACGGTCGTTCAGCACTGGGTTTAACCTTTGTGACAAACCTTCGCGGCCTTGATGGTACATCGTCCGATAGCGGCTCGAACGCGTTTGACGCGTCGCTGGATATGAACTACCGTGTGTGGCGTGGCTATGTGACGCGTTATCAGTCGCTGTCCAAGCGCGGTGCTGCGGTCTGGCTGCGGATAAATGGGCAATACTCAGAGGATCACCTCCCGGCATCGGAACAGAAGAGTGCGGGAGGGATCTACAATGTCCGCGGATACGAGGAAGATGTCTTCCTCAACGATAAGGGCATTGATCTGTCCCTGGAATGTCATGCGCCGCGGATCGAATACGCACCCGCGACCTCATGGTTTGGACGGCCGTGCGTGCTCAGCGGCTACGGATTGGTCTTTTTCGACTACGCGTACGCACGCGACAATCATTCAACCTTCGGCAACGACCGATTCCGTGACGACTTGCGTAGCGCCGGGGTAGGCGTGCGCGTCAGTGTGAATCAGAATCTATCGCTGCGCTTCGATTACGGCTGGCCAATAGCCGACGTCGACGGCAGCAATGCTTCCGGCCGCGCACACATCGCGACGGCTTGCGCTTTCTAATGATCATCAATCGCCGATTTACCAGACGCTTCGCGGCCGTTCTGATACACCGACACCACAACCGTGAGTCACGACGAGGCACTGCAAGCGATGCTCGAAGCGGACGACGACCTGCGGGCCGGTATCGTTGGTTCGGTATACGGGCATCAATTATTGGCGCCGCGGTCATGGTGGGCCTCTCTATGCCGGTTGCAGACGCGGAGACGGTGCAAACGCCTGCGGAGACCGCCGATCCGCCAGACCCCGAGTCTGCCTTTCTCGGCGTATCGCTGGCGCCATTCAAAGAGGTTGTCAGCGCAGCAGACATCGCGTTCGACCCCGCCAAGCGCGGGGCCGTCGTCGTTATGAAGATTCTTCCGGGCACTGCCGCGGAAGGCACCGACTTGCAAGTCAACGACATCGTCACGATGTTCAACGGACGTGATCTGCCACCAGATCATCCCGTTAAAGAGATAACCGCAGCGATCAAAAAGAATAATCCCGGTGACACGATAACATTAAGCGGCTTCAGGAACACATCGAAGATTACGCTGAACGGAAAAAAGGTTGATCCGGGGTTGTTGCAGAAATCGTTGCAGTCAGCCCTGGGCACGAAGGGTAGCTGGACAGACGCAGAGGTGCGGCGACACGTTGTCGTCAAAGCATTCAGTGTATCTATCGCATTGGGACGGCGCTCCGACTATCTCACATTTATGGAGCTTCCAGATCTTGACGATGTGGTGTACCGGGCCGCCGCCGAACCAACGCTTCTCGCCACGCTCATGGCCGAAAAATGGGCAGATCAGCACGCTACAATCGAAGGCGTCACGAAGCGGCACCGCGCCGAGGCCGGCCGCCGCCTTCCCGGACTCTGCGAGCTTGAGTCCCGTTTCCATCGCGAACCGACGAAAGTTCTCGATATTGCCGAGCGAATGTCCACGGACCTCGCTCACACAACGGCACACGACACGATCACGCTGCTGATGCGGTATCGCACCGGCAACGGCCCGGCAACAACCGCGAAGCCGGACCTGCCGCCATTGCCGGAGTCGGCAGAGCAGGCACGCAGCCAGCTATGGAATCTTCTTGAACGCAGAATCAAGATGCGACAGTCGCTGCTCGGTACCGGATCCGCGGCGGACCTGAAGCAAACGGCGGAGATCGCCCGGTATCTGCATCATCGCTACATCAGCACGGCAGGGGCAAAAAACCTGCCGGCTGGTGTGGATACACTCTCTGAGGCTTTGCTCGAGCTGGAACAGAAATGGGATATAGATGCGCTGTACCAAATGCAACGCTACATCATGTCGTATTTTACCGAGAAACGATTGCGGCGTCTGGCGAAACTGCTAGGGGCGAACGAGACGCGTTCGTATCATTCCAGTGCTGGCACGATCGTCATCGGCTCCTCTGGCGCGGACTACCACCATAGCGCAGCGGATTTGACAATCGACTTCGGCGGCAACGATATCTACTCGACGCTCCGGGAGTCCCAGCGCAAGGGGATCATCATCGATTGCGGCGGCGATGACGTCTATCGCAGTACGATACCGTTTCAATTCGGCGCCGGTTTTCTGGATGTGTCCTACCTGTTGGATATTGAGGGTAACGACAGCTACTCAGCCCCCGACGGCTCGCTCGGCAGCGGCTATTTCGGCATTGGTGTGCTCGAAGATCGCGAAGGCAACGATCGATACGAGTGCGATTCACGGTCGATCGGAATCGGCATGTTCGGGATCGGTTGTCTCCTTGATCACGCGGGCAACGACACCTACATGGGCGGATACCTGGTCGAAGGCGTAGGCCTTGCGGGCGGTATCGGCATGCTGTGGGACAACGCGGGCGACGACCGCTACATCGCCCACGGATTGATTAACAGTTCATACAAGGAAAAAAAACTCTACGACGGCCTGTCACAAGGTTTCGGCAAGGGTATTCGCGAAGAAGCACGCGGCGGTATCGGTATAGTGTTTGACGCCCGGGGCGACGATACATACCGCAGCGGGAACTTCTCTCAGGGTACCGGTTATTTTTTCTCCGCCGGCATTCTCATCGACCATGCCGGAGATGACGCCTATCATTGCTCGCGCTACGGGCTCGGTTCATCGGCGCACGATGCCACCGGCATCATGATGGACCGCAATGGAGATGATACATACTATAGTGATCTTCACGCTGTCTGTGGCGCAGGTTGGGATCGATCGGTGGCGTTATTCGTGGACTATCGCGGTCACGACCGTTATGAGAGCCGGAGAGGATTCTCCTTCGGCGCGGTAGATCATAACGGTATCGCCTATCATTATGACCTTGGCGGTGACGATACGTACACAAACGGCTTTTATGTCAAACAGAAAAACGACTATCACGGAGGTCGATCATTCGGCGCTTTTGTCAATCTTGGAGGGCGCGATACCTATCCGAAGACATTTGAGAATAACGCGATGGATGCACACGGCGACTTTTGGTTTATCGACCGTTGACCGTCATCTTGGGTAATTCACACTTACACCAATCAGTGATGTCACATATGACGACCGCGCCAATAAGTGGAAGCAATCTATTACGAGTACAAGTAAAAAAATTCGTTCATTACAATAATCTGCAATAATCGGACGAACTACTGAGACTCACTTCTATGTGGTCAGGAATATTATGATCATTCCTGAATCCGTGAAAAATATTGCAGATCGTCAAGGCCAGTGGAACTGGCTGGAATTTTGTTGCGAACACTGGTCAAATTGAGATTGTAACCCGAGCGCGACGCGTGGCATCTGTCCTGATGTGGTTCAATAGAGCGTCAAC
>JAJFLQ010000033.1 GCA_021772615.1 Verrucomicrobiota bacterium
CATATCGCACCTCATCTAAAAGAGTTACGGAGAACTTGAGATATCAAGGTAATCCATTACCCTTTCAACCTCAAAACCTCCGTAACTCATTGACCTGAAGCACGCTAAGCAGCCTCGCGACGAGGTTGTGTGAATTATCCAAGCTAGACCAGGAACCGATGAAAACGGCGCATGCCCCCGGCATCTGCCACATCTAAAGTTTTGCCATTTTGGGGACAAACCACTCGGTCAACACCAGCGAGTATGTTATTCCGCATGAACGGCTATCAAGACAGCTATCCAAAAATGGGAAAAGTTTAGCGATCCTGCCGCAATCGTCTGTACAACCGTGCCGCTCCCGCCGGTGACACATCCACCAGAACGTATTCAGCCTGCAGATGTCTGAACAACTTCTGGACCGGCTTCAGGCGCTCCTGTTCTGGTGTCAACAAGACCACCAATACATAATCAACATCGCACTGTGTTGCCATTCGATATCGACCAAGATCAACCAACGGCGGGACCGACTCCAGTCCGTTATGCGGCACGACGCCATCAAGCAGCCCCATGTGCCTATAAGGACTGAAGCCGGTGCGATAACGGATGGGAAAGTGATCGGTGTTGGCCTGATAATTCCGCAGATTTGTCAGGCCGCAGCGCGCCGCCAACCGTCCGCCGGCATGAAGAAACGGTTTCACCCGTAATGATAACCGCTCGCCCGTCGTTCCGACGCCGTGGGGCGAAAACACCAGGCTCACGAGTGTGCCGGTCCCGTCGAATGACTCCGAAACCGATGCGATGTCTCTTAGCTGGGCATTCAAGCGGTTGTAGTTGGTAGCCGTGAGCAACAGGGATAGGACGGACAGCCCGCAACCGCTACACATCAGGATCCGTTTCATTGATCGTGCAATCGGCTGATCTGCAAGCCACAGAATCGACACCAGAATCACAAACAGAGCGAGTCTGGGATTGATCATCGAGCCGCCGAAAAACTGATCCGGCGCCAGCAGGTAAATCGCCAGGAAGCTCAGAGCTACGGGGGTCCATCTGTTTCGTATCGAAACCCACGGATTCGTGCAGGACTGCTGAATGACCGCTCCCCACACCAACCCGCTGGTGGCAGCAGCCGTGATGATTTCCAGCGGGGAAAACGACACGAGAGCGGTGTTGACGACCAGATAGGGTATGCGTCGCCCCAACGTATCGCAAATAATCGCTGTATGCTCTGCACCGGCGTACAGCAAGCAAATATACAACGGGACCGCAGTCGCCGCGAGAATCACAATTAGCGACCTCGGGATCCTGGAAGCAACACAAACGTCGCTTGGGGAGCTGCCGCGGACGTCGACGATGCGTTGTACCACAAAGGTGGCCAGGGCAATTACGGCCATGACGAATGACATGATGTGACAGGCATATAAGGCGGTTGCCAACATACCCACAACGATCACATCCCTGGTACGCAGTTGGCTCCGGCAGCTGAGGCAATAACCAAGCAGAAATAAGAGTAGAGGGAGGCTGAGTACAAAGTTGTAGAATCCCATATTCAGCGAATAGTTGTAGACCAACGGAAACGCTGCTATGGAAAGAATATCGTTCTCAGGTCGGATACGTCGGATGACATATCGAACGGATATCGGGAACAGGATGAGATACAGTCCGATAACGAATTTTTCTGCCCAATCCACCGGCAGACACGTCATCCATACGGTCATCAGCAGCTGACTGACCCGGTTCGAATGCACACCGGATCGGATTTCGAAGATGTCGCGGACCCGCGACCGGTCCGGGTGTTGGTACGTGGCGAGAATCCCGGCCGTATCCATATGCGCCGGGCCATCCTGTGTAGGCACAACGTCGACTATCAGTATCGGCAGGAAATAGCATACCAACAAGCCCGCAAACAGCCAATTTCCAAAATCGACACGGCGATATTCAGTCGATTGTTTGCTGTTTTCCGGCTTCACTTCCAAGCGATGTCTTCGGGAATGTTTTCCAATTCGTATACCTGGAATGCGCCAAAACGTACCAGAAATCGCAAGTCGAGCGACTCCAAACACGGGAAATCTGCAAACCTCAGCCCCATGAATGTCTCGTCGCCTTCTTTGATGATCAATCGGACATCGAAGCGCCTTAGGTTTTCGATCACCCGCTCCTGGTACGTCACAAATTCCGGGGTGTTTCTCGGAGGAATCGAATGAATAATATCGAACATCAGTGACGGGCTGACCGACGGTCGTCGCGTTAAACCGTACAATATCGACGTATCGCCAAAGAGATAGAAATTTTCATCGCGTGCCCGCAGGTACTGGACAAGGTTGGTGAGATCCGCTGCCGTATATCGGTAGAATCGTCCGACAGCGAATCGCATGAATGTCAGATCTTGAGGCAATGGATCGAGTGTCGCATCGCCGCTAATGATGTGCTCCGGCACCACCATGTCGTGAACCAGGCGGGTTCGATTTATGGTATGGTTCAACATCCAACTGTCTGCAGCTGCAGCGCCAAACAAGAACATGCCAAGCGCCAAGACCAACCGGGAACGCGGCGCCAAGAATCGCCGGCAAGCGTTTAGGAATTCATGGTGAATGATGCCGAAACTGATAAAAAGATACGGAATTCCGTTGGCGGGATGATTGTTGGCAAGATTGGTGAATGCAAAGCAAACCCCAAACACCGTGAATGCCAGAAAAAGGTTGAACGGTGTCGTCCGGTCACGATGAGCATCAGAGTCCGATCCCGACGCGATTGCCCGACCTACTGCAGATGCCAGCGCCAGACCAGTCACGCCGACGATCAAAAGGACGTTGTTGAGCCTTCCGAATATCATCGTAGAAAGCAACAATGCGCCTGCCGCAAGAAGAATGGCAGCGGTCGCCCGATATCGGCTGATTACCGCTGCGGTTTTTGTGAAGTGGAGGCAAATCTGCGCAATCGTCCAGATCAACGCGCCAACGACGATTGTGTTAAACGCAGCGGACCGGGATAACAATTCGAACAGAAGCAGCACACGAGCCGGCAGCTCGTCCTGAAATCTGAGAATTCGCCGGGTTCCGAGCGCTGCCGGCTGATCAAATGTGTACTGATGGATCACACGCAGGTCCAGATCCCAGTACCATATCGCGACAGCGATCGTCAATGCGCACGTCGCTGCGCCTGCGGCGGTCCACCGAAGTACCCGGTTGCGAACCGGCTGTCCGCCCCCCCGTATCAACACCGGTGCAATAATCATTATTACCAAGGGAAACGCCATCGCACCGGGATTCTGTTTACTCGTGTAGGCCATCAGGCACAACGGTATGAGTAGAAACGCCAACCCCGCCTGCGCCGAGGCGACACGCGTCGTCTTCTGTACACCGACAGCTGCGGTAACGGCCAGGATCATGAAGAAGAATGAATGCTGCTCCATATAGGGCGTGCCGCTGGGCGGATAGAGCAGAATGCCGCTGAGCAGCGCGTACCCGGCCGCCATCCAGCGACCCAGGCCGAGCATCCGCAAGAGACAGGCAACGACCACACAGAACACACCATTGATGACGGCGGCATGGAGGCAGTAGATGAACCAGTTGACCCCGAATATCTTGAAGATCACGCCCTGCATGAGGACGGTAAAAACGCCGGTAGAGGGCGCAAAGTCGTGATACAATGTCTGACCAGAGCAAATGCGCCAGCCACCGTCAAACACGACAGATTGATCCAGGGGCATGAATCCGATGCGACCATAATATAGGCAAATCAGACAGCCGAAACTAAACAGAAACAGACCTATGACAACATCATTTTTTTTCGCCATGAGCGCTGACAATCCGACGGTTGGACCTCCGTGATAGAGGCGTGAGGCACATATTCGGTCGCGGTACCATCCCGTTTCGTTGCGACGGATTCAAGTCGCCAACCGTTTAGGGACGATCCGATACCACGCCGCATTGCCGTTGCGAATTCGCAACGTAGCGGTAAACTATGCACTATGTCCAAAGGTCCAGACGCCATCGATAAGCTGATCTTCTGTGCCGGTCCACCCGGCAGCGGTAAGACGTCCGCAATAATGGGAAAAATCCCAATTCAGATACCCGATGCCGGCCGCAGCATGGCAGCCGAAGTCATCGGTAATATTCCTGCATCTCCACCGGCGGCGGGTTCGGATTCGGCCGCAGGCGCAGACCTCTTCGACCAGATTCCGCAATTTGCATATCAATGGTCTATGGTTCTCCGCAAGGACGTACCCAACCTGTGCGGTAGCCTGGATCGGCTGATTATCCACCACGACACATTCAGACCACGTGGAAAAGAGTTGGTGGTACCGAGCGCTGAAGAAGATGAAACCGTGATCGTGGACCGTGCAACATTCTGCTCTGCCCTGTTGTTCTGGGCGCCTCCGACTGTGTTACTGGAACGAAATATCGACGACATAGAAAAACTCGCCTCATACGTCTTGTCCACCGCCTCCGGATTTCTGGACGGCTCGCGAAATCTCAGTCGGGAAGATCCTGTAGTCCAACGTATTTCGTGGTTTCTGCGTCGCCTGCGATTTCTGGCTGACCCGGTAGGTGTTTGTGCGCATTATCAGCAATGGATCGATTTCCTCGGCCGTTGTCAGGAGTTCTGGATTGTTGACTCCAGCGCTGATGCGACCCATCGACTGGTTGCTCCCTCCGATTTCTCCCTGGAACCCGGCGAAATTTCGTCGCAAGCCCGTGGCCGCCTCACACGAATCGAAACATTGGCTGCACAGTTCATGCACCGCGCCTCGTAAAAAATTTTCGTGCCAGGCAGACATGAACGGCAGCGTGGATCATTTCACATAGAATCAAGCCAATCGCGAGACCGTAGACCGATCGGAAGACGAAGACGCCTGCATAGACCGCAGCCAGGAACAGCGTCAGACTCACGACGCCGGTGACAAGGGCGTCTGCAACACCTCTCTTTGAGGCGAGCATCAATGCACTGTTGCTGATCGGCACAATGCTGATGATGCAGACGACGGTGAAACAGCGCAACAGGATTATGGTCATGCTCAAAAGCTCGTCGCCGGGTAGAAACACCGACAACACGAAATCCGGATACAGGTTTAACGGACCGAGCGTCGCCAGCAGCGCGAGCATCATGGCTTTCCTGGTGCGACGCAGGATCCGGCCCGCGCGCTCATAGTCGCATTGGTTGACTGCCTCGGCCAGCATGCTCTGGGAAACACGCGCGATTCCGGTGAAGATTGTTCTTACAAAAAAGAATATCACCGTTACCGCATGCATGACCGCCAACTCATTTGTTCCGAGATGACCGATCATGCCATAGGCGGCAGTGGCGCACGCCGATTCCATGATGAACCGTGACATGATCGGCAATCCCAGTTTGTTTAATCGAAGCCAGAGATCGTAGCCGAATAGACGCCATTTACAGCCGTGACCCTGGCGACGGTAGGCTACGAAATGAATGGTTGCTTCGACCCAGACGGCCAGTCCGGTGGCGATCGCTGCCCCACGAACACCGAGCGCCGGACAACCGAATTTGCCGTATATCAAGATCCAGTTGAACAGGATGTTCACGGCGATTTTTGCGGGTACGGCAACCATCAGCATATGGCTCTTCTGGATGCCCAACCAGTACCCCCGGAACACGGTTGAGGCTCCTGACGGGATCAGACCCAGCAGACATCGCCAGAGCAAATAGTCGATCGCCATCGACTGAATGGACGTATCCCTGGTCATAATTGGGATAATTGCCGGTGCGAGCACGGTCACCAGTACCATTAACACGAGAGCGGCGGCTACGGACCACAAGACTGCGGTGCTGAGATAACGTGCACGAATCTGCAGCGTGTCGACTTCGGTGTCGGCGGCCGCAACAAAAGTCTGAAGACTTCGATTCAATCCATGAAAAACAGCCGTAACCCCGACATCCAGCGCACCGACAAGTGCCAGTGCAGCGACCGCATTAGCACCCAACGGACTGATCATCGCCAAATCGATCGCCGCCATCATATTGGCAGACCATCGCGCGAGGATTACCGGAGACGCCTGGTAGAATATTCTTGACGTTCGGATATCGGAGACAGGCGCCGCTGCACGCATTCAGGAATTTTCCAGGACGAAGAGGCTACGCGCGTAAGGCTGCAATGGATGACGGCAGAAGCGGCCGAGCGATTGCGACACAACGATATTCATCCCGATACCTTTGAAGATCTGCTCCCATCTCGGTTGACTGTAAAAACCGAAACCGGCGCTGCTCCGGATCTGCGCGCGATAGATACGACCGTGAAGGTTGGACAATAACCGGTCAAATGCATTGCGTGGCGTGTCTTCCAGAACAACCAGGCGCCGGCGAGTTACACGAACGGCCTCGCGCAGCAGATGCATTTTGCGCTCGTTGGGAACGTGATGCAGCACAAAACTGATCGAACAGGCATCAAAAGCATCATCGATAAATGGGAGATCGGCGCCGTTGTAGAACTGAAACCGTTTGAGTCGATGGCGGCGAATGTCCACGATGTCCACAGTGCAGACAAACCCATACCCGTGATTTTGCAGATATAACGCGACCTCGCCATATCCACACCCGATATCAAGCAGACGGTCTTCCGGTTGAACATAACGTGTCAGGATGCCGGCTGTATGTCGGCAATCTATACCATATGCGGCCATTCGTTTTCGCCGATTTTAACGCTAATTTAGTGGAAGCGCGATTGTTGACAATATACTCGATTGTACAGATATTGGCAACGACGGTGGTGAGCGACCACGTTGCGGAAACATGCAGGAAAACTGCAGAATTGACGTTCTACGTTGGAGTTCACAGATTTATCTGTGGCCCTTTACGTTTCTTTGGCGTTGCGCGAGAAAAGCCACAACTGAAGTTGTGAACTCCAACGTAGAGCGCAAGAAGCCATCAATACACGACGTCCACCATCTTGCAGGACTACGGCGAAGCCCAATATCGGTGACCGGCGCGAGAGGTCCCGGGATTCTACGTTTCACGAAACGGAGATGACATGATCAGCGGACACTTCAAGACGGTGTTGAACCAATTCTGGGATCGGATTGGTCGTCTGGTCGCCCGTTCAGGAGTCCATCCCAACACGATTACAGTTGGCGGAACGTTGGTCATTACCATGATTTGCATGTGGTATGTGTATTCGAAACATACCGTGACATTCGGCGTGATATTGCTGGTATTCGGCCATGTCGATTTTCTGGACGGCGCCGTGGCCCGTGTAACAGGAAAGAAAAGCAAATATGGTGCATTCCTCGATTCCGTGCTTGACCGCTACCAGGAAGCCGTGGTATTCCTGGCCGTCGCCTACGTAACCGATTACTGGATGCTATGCTACCTGTGCCTGGCCGGATCGATGTTCACCAGCTACATCAAGGCCCGGACCGGCATGGAAATCGAGATTTCAAACGAAGATTGGCCGGATCTAATGGAGCGGGTCGAGCGCGGTTGGCTGCTCTGCGCCGGATTGATTTTTTCAGGTTTCGAGATCACGATCCTGACGCGAACGTTCAGTATTCTGTACCTCGTCTTGTGCGCATTTGCGGTCGGCGTTCATGTCACCGCAATGCAACGATTCCAGAGGGCGAAAAATCGAATTAAAACCGCTGAAGACGCATCGCAATCTTAACCGGAGTCTGGTGACGTCAAAAAATCGGCTACTCGGGACTACCGTCCGCATACCTTCATTAGGATAAGGAAAAGCGGCACAGAAATCAAGCAACTGTCCAATCGGTCCAGGATACCACCGTGACCAGGTATCATTGCTCCAAAGTCTTTTATTTCGAGACGCCGTTTTATCGATGAGAAAATCAGATCGCCGACAAGCGCGGTCGTGTTGACGACAACAGCCACGACGACTGTCATGAACGGCGCCAATCCCAACGCCAGCACTGCATTAAACATGAAGCACACGCCAATCGTCGCGCACAGGGACATGCCCGCTCCTTCCACCGTTTTTCCCGGACTCACCATCGTAAGTCTCCGTTTACCGAGAATTTTGCCAAAAAACATTGCAAATGTGTCTGAAAAACTTATTAAGAGAAAGATAAAGAGAGCATACTCAACACCTTGGGGCGCCTGACGGATCAGAACAAAAGACGCGATCGATGCACTGAAAGCCAACGATGTCGCGATAATGTGAACGCGAGTCAAGGCCGCATGAATCCTGATCATGATGAACATGGCGAGTATCAACGTCACTGCGACAACCGATAGAGACCAGTAGCCATCCGGAAAAAAGAGGCAATACAATGGTGCGACGATTCCGAACAGCGTGCATACCAGGATCCTCACGGACCCTACATGAATTCGCCTGCGTTGGGCTATCGCGGTGAAAAACTCGTAGTTTGCGAGACTGATGACGATCGCCAGAAACACTGCCGGAACAGCGGGGGGCGTAACAAATACGGCAAATACGATGAGGTAAAGCGCGTATTGCGAAACGATTCTTTTTCTGTAGGCGACCGAGACCGGGCGGACGGTCACCATCACGCCGACGGTGATCAACGCGGTCAGCAGACCGTTTACGACCAGAAAGAATAAAAATATTTTGTTCATTGAATAGGTGGGGCCGCTTTGCTATCCGATCTTCACGACACCGAAGCCGTGCAGGTAGCCGCAAGACATCTCGCGCTGAATTCGGAGGATATCAGAATACATTCCGCCAGCGGCCGTTGCGAGAATCTTCCGCTAAATGTATTCATACCGTCGCCTGCAGTCACCGAAGCGAACTGTCATCCGATTCCTGTCGACGTCACCTTTCTCAATGACTATTGGCGCCGGTATCCCGGTATGATGTACGGGATGGTTCACGATCTTACCCACGCGGTCATCCGTCAGTTCATACGCCATGTTGTATTTGTTGAACCTGAGCCAATCGTTCGCGGCACGTCAACACCGTGCATCTATCTTGCGAATCATCAGACCGGCATCGAGTCAATGATATTTTTGTATATCATGGCGACATTGACCACGGTACCGATTAAAGGCGTGGCAAAACACGAATTGCGTAACCACTGGCTGAGCCGGATTTCATCGTGTTTCGATCTGAGATTCAAGCATGGCAGTCCGATAGAAATACTATATCTTGACCGAGCAGACCCAACAAATGTCATTCAGTCGCTCCAGGATTTCTCGCGCCGTGTTGGCAGCACGGCATCGTCCTTGTTGGTACATGTAGAAGGAAGCCGATCGTTGGTATGCGGAGAATCGGTGTCCGACATGAGTGCGGTACTGATCGACCTGGCCCGCACGCTGGGATATCCCATCGTACCTGTTCGCTTCATTGGCGGACTGCCGCATACGGGCAACGACAAACGTTTGGATTTTCCGTATCGTTACGGTAAACAGGATATTTACATCGGGAAACCGATCGCGCCCGAGGAAATCGCAGGACTCTATTACAAGGAATGCAAAGAACGTATTTTGTCCGAAATCAATCACATTGGTTTTCCACTGATCGAAGAGCGGCCAATCGAAGATGAAACAGATTTTTCACAACGCGTAGCGGCATGCGTCGACACCCGCGGCTGCTCGGAGGTTGATGCGGTTTGGATTGAATGCTTAACGGGCATTGGCGAACACTGCGATGAAACCCGGACTATCCTGAAGCGCTTCGACGACGACTCCCGGACAACGCCATTGGGTCCTGGGTCGATTCTGTCTTTGATGGAAGAAAACGCCTGAGTGCTGAACACAGAACGTGTCAAAAAACTATGAATTTACGTGATGCTTCCAAAATACCGGGCGAACGCAATCGGTCGGCTGCACGACATCTTCGGGTTACGCTGTTGTTGTATAGTCTTTTCGCAGGTGGTTGTGGTAAGGCCCCGGAGTTGACGAATATCCCGCCGCAGAACGCGCGCATCTGCTGTTTCGGTGATTCGCTCGTTCACGGTACGGGTGCCGATAGTGAAGACGATTCGTACCCGATGCAGCTCGCCGCGATCACGGATCGCGATGTGACAAAATGGGGAACCCCGGGCGATACCACCGCTGACGCACTCAATAAACTCAGCAAATTCGATGGCGAACCGTTTGGTATCATCATTGTCACGCTAGGCGGAAACGATATTCTGAAACGTCTGCGTTGGCCTGATACAGAAGCAAATCTGCGTGAGATCTTTCGCTACCTTCACGCGACCGGGGCCGTGCTGGTCTTCACCGGGGTCACTGGGCCATTGAACCCGACGCGTGATAAGATTTATGCGGATATCTGCGAGGAACTGGGGATTGTGTATATCCCGGAAATTCTTGACGGCATAAAAAACGATGGCGCCTTGATGGCGGATCCCGTGCATCCGAATACAGCTGGATATCGCAGAATTGCAGAGCGTATTGCCATGGACCTGGGCGAGGCCGGGCTGCTGTAAAATCGGCTCTTCCTGGGAACCTGTCGGACCTGTGACGTGGCGTCTGCGAAAACAACGGAATCGGTTCAGCATTCTCGGAAATCGACGGAAGAATGTCAGCTCGATATTGTGTCCGATGCATCCCGCGTCTATTGACCGCATCAGCCGCCACCGCTATATTGCAATTTTGACACAGACGATTATCGCCCGGGAAGCGGACGGCCGAAAGTATTGGCGCAGCGCCACCCCTGAACAACGCCTCTGCATTCTGGAAACGTACGTCATCGATACGTTGGCGTTCACAGCCACCGCATGCGGGCCGTGAGCTTTCCAGGCCCTATTCCGTTGCGCGAGAAAAACCACAACTGAAGTTGTGAACTCCAACAAATGAAGCTCAGGAGTCACGTTTTTCGTTGGAGTTCACAGATTTATCTGTGGCTTTTCAGGCTCTATTCCGTGGCGCGAGAAAAGCCACCACTGAACCACCTACGTTTGAAACGACGTTGTGTCTCGATCTGTGAACGCCAACCGAAATGCAAGATGTTGCCTGTTCGCCATCTGCACCGTCCTGCGAAAACGACACCAAGTCATTTTTTGAACAAGCCGCGCGGGTAACATCTGCGAGCCATTGATTTCGGCAAGACCGCTTATATATGCGATTGCTCAAAAAATGGCAAAAGGTGAGCACGATATGAGACTGGGCCTTTGTTGTATTTTCGCAGATCAACCGATACGCTTTCGGAATACAACCGTTACCGCAGCGCGGAAGCGATCTCCGGCGGAGCATGAAGAAAAGTTGACGGAGCTGATCGCTCACAACGCGACGGCACTTCAACAGTCCATCGATTATTGCGCAGACAACGGCATCGGTTCGTTCCGCATAAACAGCCAAATTCTTCCGGTCTATACACATGAGGACGTTGGATACCGACTCGAAGATCTGGCGGACGGCGCCGAGCTGATTGTACGATTTCAGGCATGCGGCGAAACCGCTCGGCGTCGCGGCATACGCCTGACATTTCATCCAGACCAATTTGTCGTTCTGAACTCGCCCCGCAGCGATGTCGTCGAGCGCTCGATAAATGAGATCGAGTATCAGACCCGTGTTTCCGAATGGGTCGGCGCCGATGTGATCAATATTCACGGGGGCGGTGCGTACGGGGATCCAACATCAGCGCTCGAACGTCTGCGCACGACAATAGGGCGCTTGTCGGCCGGCGCCCGTAGCCGATTAACGCTGGAAAACGACGATAAGACCTACAGTCCATCAGCCTTGCTGCCGGTCTGTCACGACGCCGGTGTTCCGCTGGTATACGATGTTCACCATCACCGTTGTCACAACGATGAGCTGACGATCGAGACAGCGACGGAGCGCGCATTGGAAACATGGGACCGGGAACCCCTTTTTCATGTCTCAAGTCCAAAGGATGGCTGGGATAAACCGCGCCCCCAACGGCATCATGACTACATCAACATTAACGATTTCCCCGACTGCTGGCGGGATCTGGACATAACCGTCGAGGTGGAGGCCAAAATGAAGGAACAGGCAGTGAAACAATTATACGCAACACTAGCAAAGGGACGAGCCCCGTCCCGCGACCAACGTTCGCAATCCGGGGCAGCCGATCCGGCAGCGTCCAGCTCGCGATTACCGGAGTGCACATGAATCCGGTCACTGAGAACAATGTTGCGGATTTTCAAACACTCGATCCGGACGCCATTCTGGATCTTGTCGAGACAGCCTACGGGCTGCCGTTAACCGGGCTTTGCCGGCCGTACACCAGTTATATCAACCGCGTCTACGAACTTCAGGCGCGCTCCGGCGAGAGTATCGTAGCCAAGTTTTACCGCCCGGGACGTTGGGATCGCGCGGCGTTGCAGGAGGAGCACGACTTTCTCCTCGAACTCAAGGCTGCGGAGATCGATGTGGTAGCGCCGCTGGCATTCCAGAACGGTGAGACGCTGGCGTCGAACAACGGCATGTATTTCGCGGTTTTCCCCAAGCGCGGCGGCAGGAATGTATGTGAATTTATGGAACAGGACTGGATTGAAATCGGCAGGATCCTCGGCCGCGTGCACATGATCGGATCGGAGCGCGTCGCCAACCACAGGGTGACGTGGCGACCTGCTGCCGTTACCAGGGACCAGGTGTCATTCATTCTGGATGAGGAACTGATCCCGAAGACGATGTCCGCGGAATATCGCGCCGTAACTGAAGAGTTGATTGAACTGGCCGAGCCCCTGTTCAACAACGCCGACGTCATTCGCATTCACGGGGATTTCCATTTTGCGAATCTCATTTCCAGACCCGACGCGTCGTTTGTGATGATTGACTTTGACGACATGGCAATGGGACCTTCCGTACAGGACCTGTGGATGCTGCTGCCGGGCTATCGCAGCGAAGTGCAACGCGAGATCAATCTGTTCGCCCAGGGATACGAGACGTTTAGGGCCTTTCCCGATGCGGACCTGCGGCTCATCGAGATTTTGCGCGCGATGCGCTATATCCATTTTTGCGCATGGTGCGGCCACCAGGTCCGCGACGGACGTTTCATTCAGAACAATCCCAACTGGGGCACCGCTGGCTATTGGCGTGAGGAAATCGGCGACCTGCAGAAGCAGCTGGGAGAAATCCGCACCGAATTGGACCAGTGTGCGTATCCGTAAGTTTTGATATCATTGCTTTTTTTCTGGAAGAATACGATAACACGCGCTACAATATGGTTTCAAAACGGAGACGGATTTATGGCAGAAGAAGCAATTAAGGCGGAAGGGGTCGTAAAAAAATTCCTTTCCAACGGATTATATACCGTTGAACTGGAAGGCGGCCACCAGATACTGGCGCACGTAAAAGGCAAGATGCGCAAGTTCAATATCCGCGTGATGGTCGGCGACAGCGTCTCGGTAGAGATGTCGCCATACGATCTCACAAAAGGTCGAATTACATTCCGAAAACGATGATGCGCTGTACAACGGCAGAACTACCGTTGTCACACCACAATCAAAACGCGACCATGCAGCTGCTGTTGACTCACCGCTTCCCCACTATCCGATTTATCTCTCCCCCCGCACCAAATCACCTTTGCGGCGTCACCGATCAATTCCCTGAACGCGTTCCCGCATATGTACGCTTATGTCGTCATCAAGACGTGTTCCTGCGAACCACATCGTGCCACAACGACGGCCGAGCCGTCCACCCTCCAGAATCATTGCTGCGTCCGGTCGCCGTCGATCGCATCATTCGCCGTGTTGCCTGTCTTTGCGTGGTCCTGTTTCTTGCCGCAGCGTCCGCTGCGGCGCAATCGGCGACATCCGCGGAATGGCAGAAACTGCTGGAGAAAATCAGGCTAGAATTTCCGACGGTTGCGCACATTCAACCCGATGCTCTTGCTCAGCGCCTGACAGTACCGGACCAACCGACCCCCATCCTTATTGACGTCCGATCCGCTGACGAATTCGACGTGAGTCACATTCGCGGCGCGATCAATATTACCAGCAGCGGCGCTTTTGTAAAACAATTTCCTGAGGCCACCACTGACCAACCAATCGTAGTGTATTGCTCCGTCGGCTACCGGTCGTCGGCGCTGGCCGAGACATTGACCGCAGCCGGCTATACCCGGGTGCAGAACCTCGAAGGCTCGTTGTTCGCGTGGGCAAACGCGGGCCTACCGCTGAGTCGATTCGGTGCGACCGCCACGCACGCTCACCCGTACAACGACGAATGGGGACGATTTCTGAATCGTGAATACCGCTCCGACAGCGCCGGCGGCCAACGCAGAAAAAGCGATGCCGGCGAACGTCTAGGCTACCAAAAGTCCTTGTCGTTCATCGTCGTTCTCATTGCGCTCCTGTCGTGGGAGACCGTGCGGCCGTTCCGACGACTCTTCATCGACCATCTCCACGATCGCACGACACATGGATTACGTAACTTCGCTCTCGGTGCATTGAACGCTGTCGTCATCGCCGTGCTGTTTGTTGCGGCGTGGTATGCCGCGTCTGCATGGGCGGCAGGACATCAGTTCGGCATCCTCAACTGGTTGCCGCTGAATCGCTGGCAACACGCTGTGGGCGCCGTCATACTGTTCGATATCTTCACCTACTGGTTCCATCGCGCCAGTCATGAGATTGCATTCTTCTGGCGATTTCATCGGGTTCATCATTCCGACACAAAAATGGATGTAACCACAGCGAATCGTTTCCATCTTGGCGAGATCGTGCTGTCGTCCGTGCTGCGCATTCCGGCATTGATCCTGTTCGGCGCGCATCTGTGGGAATTGGTGTTGTACGAATTGATCATGTTCCCGATCGTGCAGTTTCACCACGCGAATATCGGGTTATTTGCACGATTCGACCGTTTCCTGCGGGTGCTGATCGTGACGCCAGCGATGCACAAGGTGCACCACTCCCGCATCCGCGAAGAAACCAATTCGAATTATACCTCACTGCTATCTGTGTGGGATCGCTTGTTTGGCACCTTCCGTATACGCAAAGATCCGGCAGCAATCAATTTCGGACTCGACGAGTTCGTCGACGCCCCCCATCAGAGCCTTGGCGGCATGTTGCGAACCCCGGTCGTCGACACTGCATCGAAGGACAAGGATACCGAGGACCAGCCGGCTGACGAATAACGATCATGTGCCGGCGTGATCATTTTCCCGGGAGGCCAGTGCCGCATAGTTGTGGCCCCAGCCGCCTGATGCGCGGATCATATGGATTGGAGGGTTGCCTGATGCGCGGACAAGATGTATTGGAGGGTCGCAGTCCTCTGCGACCGCACACTGCCGCTTATTTCGGACACAGAGGACTGTGTCCCTCCAGAAAAATCCGGTTGGTAACGGTGTGCAATCCTCACATTTCCGGGCTGGCCGGGAAAGCACAGAATGGCGTGTGACCGAGAATCATGAACCTGTTGATTACGTTGTTTGCAGCCCTGGCAGCAGGGAGCTGTATAAGGATGGTTGCGTCACGCCGCGCTAACGCAGATACGCGGAGCCAGCGGCTCGCAAGCTTGCGCACGTGGTGGGTACTGGCCGGCATGTTCGCAATAGCCGTGTGTGTTGGCCGCCTGGGCGCCTGCATCTTTCTCTGTGCCGCAAGCGTCCTGGCGCTTCTGGAATTCATGACCGTCGCGGCGATACCGGATGGCGGCCGGCGCACCTCGTGCCTTGTCGTATCGTTCGTGATCTTTCATTATCTGTGCGTGTACGCAGAATGGCACGTCGGAATCGTTGCAGTATTGCCGATCGCGCTGCCGGTTGCACTCGCCACTCTCCATATCGTCAGCGGCGTGACCGCAGGATACATACGTGCTACGGCAGGCGTGTCGTGGGCAGCATTGACCCTCGCCTACGGTGTGTCACATGCATTCATGTTGATCCCCGCGTCAGGCACCGGGCTCGCATCGTATCGCTGGCTGTTATATCTCGTCATGCTCACAGAGATCGACGACATAGCGCAGGCCGTGGTGGGACGACGATTTGGTCGACGCCGAATCACACCAAAGATCTCACCAAACAAGACATGGGAAGGCCTCTTCGGCGGCGCCGCGGCCACGATCATCACTGCAGTGGCGCTCACTGCTTTGCCGGGAGCCGTTGCGACGCACGCAGGTGAATCGGTGCCGGTATTCTGGGCCGCGGTATCGGGTCTTCTGATTTGCATAACCGGGTTCATGGGCGACCTCAACATGTCTGCGGTGAAACGCGACGGCGGGGTGAAAGACAGCAGCAAGCGTCTCCCCGGAATGGGCGGTGTTATTGACCGCATCGACAGCCTGTCTTTTACCGCACCGGCGTTTTATTACTTCCTGACCAGGACACTGCCGTGAAAAATAACCCGACACCGTCTCCCGGCGAAACGACAGTCAATAGATTGCTTACCATACCAAACGTGCTTTGTGCCGTTCGGCTTCTCGGTGCTCCCGTTCTGGTGATCCTTGCAATCGCCGGCATGCGTGACGTATTCATCGGCCTGTATATCTTCCTCGCGATGACCGACTGGGTCGACGGAAAATTGGCGATATGGCTTGATCAAAGAACGCAATTCGGCGCACGCCTCGACAGCTGGGCGGATGCTGCATTGTACGCTGCACTTCTGCTGGGAATGCTGCAGCTTTCCGGCGACAGCCTTATGGAGGAGTCGGCATGGGTCATCGCAGCGCTCTCAAGCTATGCGGCAACCATGATCATGGGTTTCTGGAAATTCCGGCGCTGGCCAAGCTACCATACGCGCGCTGCCAAGATTTCATGGTTTCTGATGACGGTCGGCGCAGTATGTCTGGTTGCACAATGGGATCACCGCCCGTTCCGGTTGGCGATGGTGGCGGGAACGCTCACCAACATCGAGGCGTTCATGATCTCCTGCGTGCTCCGGTCATGGCATGTGAATGTGCCGTCCGTATACCATGCGTACAGGACCAGACGTGGAGAACAATGCGACACGTGAAGATGATACCCAATGGCACGTACGCAGCAAATCTTTGGCGTCACATTCGGTGGAGCTCACAGTCCCACATTGTGGGATTTTGTGTTCGCGTCGGGCAGACTTCAGATTACCGTAAACCCTCATAGTTACCCAAACGTATCGCATAAAAGGCCGTGAATGGTTTGCCTGAGTTTCGCGACTGCTGGCGGCAACGGGGTTCATTTCAGTTCGCTTTGCACAGCCTTAGCTGATATGGAATCTTCGCCAGTAGTTTGCACGGCGCCAGCTGCAACCAGGTTCAATTTTATTGTGGGACGAGCATGAATGATCTCAGGTTCAGTGACGAATACCATAAAAACCTGCCTGACCACGACGCTTCACGTTAACAGAGAATCCGCAACCGCTCCTTCCCGTGAGGTAAGCAAGTGAGTCATTGTTCACCCATCATAACTGGCGCTCGAACGGTATCGTCACGTGCCCGACCTGATTCGCGTCCATTCGCGGTTCAATACCCCCGCCCAGCAACGGCGTTTGCGTTACGCAGGGAACCACGAATGAACGCCAATGGACACGAATCCACGACAGAGACAATAACAAGGCGACCGGGATCAATAGGTTGTAACCAACAGGCGTACCAAAAAAATGGGAAACGTTTAGTACGCCTATAATCCGCCCTTCTCCTTTTTTTGTCGAGCGACTTTTTGAAGATCCACACTCTTGTCCATTTCATCCACTATTTCCATGTCGATCATCGTCTCCAACAGATCCTCAAGGGTGACGATGCCGGTAATACTTTCGTACTCATCAACGACGATCGCAATGTGCTTGCGATGCTTGAGAAAGTCGGACAGAACCTTAAAACAATTCGACGTGTCTGGAATAAGCGAGATGGGCCTGAGAAAGGGGCGAAGATCAATAGTCGAATTTCCCTCGCGAAGCGGATTGAGCAAGTCCTGAATATTTATGTAGCCGACAAAATTCTCGCGATTGCTCTCCCATATCGGTATTCTCGTAAATACTTTTTCGTTTTCCGTCTTTAACAATTCTTCAATCGAAGAGTCAATCTTTTTCATGCTGACAACCTTCCTCGGCGTCATGACCTGACGGACCGTCTTGTTTTCCAGATCGATCATACTGTGGACCATGCGGCTTTCTTCCTGTGTAATCTCACCTTCTCGTGCTCCGACCTGAATCATCGCCAGGAGTTCATCTTCGGTAACCGTTGCTGTCTTATACCCTCTGATGAACATTTGAGAAAATTTCTCCGTGAGGAAAATTGCGGGAGCAAGTACCGTGTTCAATAAACGGATAGGATAGACCACCCATGGCCATAGTATGCGCCAATGAACGACACCGATATTTTTAGGCATGATTTCGGAGAGCAATAGAATAGCAGTGGTGAAAAGGATTGAAAAAATAGGCAGTGCTGCTGGGCTCAGGACCTTGAGCGCGTACATGCCGGCCAAGGTTGCGCCTGCCGTATTGGCCAATGTATTGGTGATGAGTATTGCGGCGATCGGTTTGGACATATTTTTCTTGAGTTGAATACATAATGCTGCCAGCTTCGAGCGCTTATCTTTTCGCTTTTTCTGGGCCTCGAGTGTCCCTAATCGCGTAGAATAAAGCACCGCTTCATAGAGTGAACAGTTGGCGGAAACGAACAGTGTAAGTAAAACAATAATGATTAGAATGGTCATTTATCTTGCGTCCTTGATTTTGAGTGCAGCAACAATTGAGGTGGACCCCATGTCAAGGACAGCAATCCGGAAAAAATAAGGTGTAACCAGATGAGGCTCGAAGAGGGCCCCACCCCAAGGCGTTTTTTCTTGGGGCGGGCTGAGAGCCGGTGCCCAAAGGACGGGGATAGGCCGGGCAGTAGACTCCGCCCGACCAAGTGACTCACCCCCCGGGGGGGGTGCCCGTCGCCACGGCCTAAAAAAATCCTTTTTCTACTTTATTTTTCGCGTTAAAAGTTACCTTTTTATTTCGCCCCGGCCCGCACGATGATTGAGGCCTTTCTTAACGTAATTTGACCGTTGATAGGGTGTCTAAATGACGTACATTTCCGCTGGCGGAACATACCCCAGCGATTGATGGGGGCGTTCTTCGTTGAAAAATTTGAAGTACGTCCTTAACCCGCGATAGAGAGCAGGAACCTGGTCGTAATCTTTCAGATAAATATCCTCGTATTTGACGCTGCGCCAGAGACGTTCGATAAAGACATTGTCCAAGGCTCGACCGCGACCATCCATGCTGATTTTTATCCCGCGGTGTTTCAAAACCGTTGTGAACGCTTCACTTGTAAACTGGCAGCCCTGATCTGTATTGAAAATCTCGGGTTCACCCAATGTCAGTGCTTTTTCTAGTGCATCAATGCAAAAATCGGTGTTAAGCGTATTCGACAATTCCCAGGATAATACGTAGCGGCTATACCAGTCAATAACCGCAGTCAGATACATAAAGCCATGCTGCAAGGGAATATAGGTGATATCCGTGCTCCAAACATGATTCGGCCGGTCAATATGAACTCCTCTCAAAAGATAGGGATATTTCAGGTGCTCTTTCCTCGGACGCGACGTCCCAGGACTTGGCTGCAAGCCCTGGAGGCCCATTGTCGCCATCAGTCGTTGAACATGCTTGCGGTTAACCCGGCGCCCCTCCCGTTTCAAGGTTACCGTTATTCGACGGCTACCATAAAACGGATAATCCGTGTAGAGTCGATCGATCTGCCTCATCAATTCCAAATTCTCTGGGCTTTCGCTCCGGGGGCTCCATGAGTAATAACTGGAACGATTGAGGCCGATAAGCTCGCACTGTCGGGAAATACTCAGCCTCTGATCAAACCGATCAACCAGGCTACATTTTACCTCAAGAGAGGCCTGAGAACTTTTTTTTTAGCCAGTCAAGCTCGACTTTGAGCCGGCCAATCTGTTCGTAAAGCGGTGCCGTTTCTTTATCAAGAATCTTCGGATCAATGCGGGCTTTAGACGGTCCAAACAACTCTGAGGCGCTGTCCCTCAACTCTTTCTTCCATTGGCTGATTTGGTTGGGATGAACACCAAATTCTGACGACAATTCGTTGGTGGTCTTATGCTCTTTCAGGG
>JAJFLQ010000034.1 GCA_021772615.1 Verrucomicrobiota bacterium
TGCTGTGCCATAACGAACCTTTGGTTAATGTTATTATCAACTTAAGATATTGAACAATAACACGTTATGGCACTTTTGCAAGCATTTTTAAGCAGTTTTTCTGTCTCTTTTCTGCCTAAAAAACCCTTTCCGAATTAGGTCGCTCTTGAACGTTGCGAAACATATTCGATGCGGCAACTCGAAGCGCGTCCATCATCGACTTCTTGCGCGTGTCAAGATACCGGTAATCGCCGTCGGCAAGAAGCTGTAAGCGTGATTCTTTTCGCACGGCATCGCATAGGAGGGTCTCCAAAGGCTCTATGTCGGCATCGAGTTGGAGGATTTCAGTCTGCAGTTTTCTCTGCTTTCGGGCATTCGCCTTGAGTTTCATGCCAAGCTGTCGATACCGTGCGTGATGATCGTTGACCTCTTTGTCGATATTCTTGTCACGGCAGGGCACGGGACAGTCGTTCTCGAGGCAATCAAGAGATTTTTTCAAGCGCGACAAGAGCCTGGGCTTGTCCAGCTCCAGTTTCGCTTGCTGAACAGTGCGTTCTTGCTGTTGTTTTTCCGCTTGCCTCAGGCGCACCATCCGTTTGCCGAGTTTGGCTTCCAATGTAGCAAGAGCGCTTTTTAACTCCTTGTACTCGGGAGAGTCAACGGGCCGATCTTCGAATTGTTCTGCGTGGTCGCGAAAGCGGCAGCTGTCCCTGCTGGTCAGCTGGTTGAGACCGAAGTGGGTGTCCATGTACTTGAAATCGTTCTCCTGCAGCCAGCGTCGAAAGATAGCCCAAACCACATCCTGAATATCCATGTCCGGGTGCGATGTGATAATAGACACGTCGATCGTCTTGCGTCGCGGTCGGCTGACCCGGACAATAATGCGCATCGACCGGTCCCGATGCCAACCAGATTGTTGACACTGGAACGTAATGTACTGCCGGGCGTCGTTGGAATTCTTTGCCCGAGACCGCGTAAACGTCACACTGTCGCGCTGGTCGTCCCAGCCGCTCCGTGTGTAATTCTTCTCCCAGGTAATGAAATAATCTTTCCCAAAAGCCTGCATGAGCGGCAAGCTATAGATGCCCCGGTCCATCACAAAGGTACGGCCACGACGTTTGTCCTCGTCGAACAACCGATCGAACAACGATAAACTCATGAAGAAGCGCTCACGCATGTCGTAGTAGGCGCTGTAGTGCTGGATAAAGCAGCAACGACCCGAGCGCGTGTGAAAAGCGTCAAGGTTGACGATCTTGGTCACACCGTGTCGTCGGCCGCACCAGCCCTTGAGCACTTTCAATTGGCCGGTGTATTCCTTCGTGTGCGGATCAAAATAGTACAAATCGCCACGGTTCGGACCATCCCTTGTCAACTCGGCGTTCCGCTGGTAGACCTGCAACACCGCCTCGACACCGGCATGAGAGTCGAGACGGTCGCGTTGATTTTTTAGCCCGGTGATGATCGGACCGGTGAAATGGGCCAGACTCTGCCCGCAGAGGGTCTTGGACTGTTCCACATTGACCGCCCCCTGAAGGAGCTAGCCCAAAAGCTGGCGATGAAACGGATCGGAAAATCCCTTCATCTCGTTAGCAAAAATTGCCTGACCGGCATGATGAATTCGTTGTTCCGAGCAAGCTCCAGACTCTGTAGCCTGTGCCGGCAATGGTGTAGGCGACTGCTTTACAGATGGTGACGTCTCCAGGCAAGGACCATCCTCGTTCTGTTCACCCGTGGACATTGTTTCGGGCTCCGCATCGGCGACCGCAGCTTTCGATTTGGAATGGAAAATCCCGCTCGCAATAGTCGCCGAAATCCGTACGCCAAAGACCTCTTCGATCTTGGCAATTATGATCTCACGGAAATTTCGGCCCAAGACGTGGCGGTCCCGGTACAACTGTTGGGCATATCGGAATAATTCAGGGCTGACTTTTCCTGGACCGCCGCGCCCGCAGAAGGCATGCGCCATTTCATCGATGTCGCCTGAAAGAATCGCTGCGCCCCATTTCTTTATAGTGCGTGCGTCGTGGTGGAAGACGTTCGAAAGGCGCCGCCGCGAAAACCCTGCATTGGCCAGCCTCCCGATCAACATCTTGCGCTGTATGTCATCCGGGTCTGCACCAACCCGTTCCAACAATGCAACACCGATATAAACGTCAAAAGTCGACTCGCTTCGGTTACGAAAAACGGTAATATCTGAGGGTAGCCCCTCGTCACCACCAAGTACAGGCTGTAAAGTAGTAGTCATAATTGTAAGTCCTTTCGTAGGGAATCTTACAATTACACCGGTTGCCCGCCCGGTGCCGTTAAACACGGCGAAAAAGCGGGCGTTTTACTTTACAGTTCTACCGAGCTCTGTAAACTAGTTAAACTAAGTCCACATGGTCATCCTGTTGAGTCATTTTGCGACTGCGATTGACCAATCACGTTTGGAGTAATCATGCAATCCATCAATATACACGACGCAAAAACACGACTGTCTTCTATTCTGGCAGACGTCGAGAAGGGCACCGAAACCTATGTAATATGCCGAAACGGAAAAGCCATTGCCGACCTTGTTCCGCACAAGAAAAGCAGCCGTGTTAAGCAGGACCCGTTCTTGAGCCAGGTTAAGATAAACTGCGACTTGACGGCGCCAATGACGGAAAAGGAGTGGGATCTTGAATAGCTTGTTATTGGACACGTGCGCGCTGATCTGGTTGTCGCTTGGAGGCGGGAAGTTAACGAAACAAGCCCTACGGCTTATTGATGATGCTCAAATGGTCTCAATTTCAACGATTTCTGCATTCGAAATATCACATAAATACGCTAAAGGCGGTATCGAGTTGCCATGTGATCCGGAAAGGTGGTTCTATGAGGTATTGAAATTCCACGACATTGCTGAAATTGCGGTGGACTCGCAAATCGCGATCTCGTCAACCAAATTGCCCTTTATTCACAGCGATCCATGTGATCGCTTTATCATTGCAACGGCAATGCGCCGCGGTCTGCCGATCGTAACGGCGGATGACAGGTTTACTGAATACGGCGTCAAGGTTATTCGCTAGCGCTCACGGTCGCCGGGGACATCAACCCTCCAAAGAATTTTCGGGTTGCGACGACCGGCTTCCCTACTTCCTGGCGGCTTCGAGATCGATCACGATTTCAACGTCTTCACCGACCATGACCCCTCCGGCCTCCAATGCCAGATTCCAATTCAAACCGTAGTCTGTGCGACTGATGACCGTTTCGGCGTGGAAGCCGATTTTCTTGTTTTCCCAGGGATCGGTAATTGGGCCTTTAATCGTATAGGGTAGCTCGATGTTTTTGGTGACGCCATGCATCGAAAGCGTTCCCAGCAACATGTCTTTGCCGTTTCGTTTCAACACCTTCTTCGCCGCAAACGTTATCTCGGGGTGTTTTTCAACATCAAAGAGATCGGCGCTTCTGAGATGATCATCCCGTTTCTTGACCTTTGTTTGTATCGATACTGGCCACCTTTATTGACGCGTTCGCCGAGGTCAGTTGGTTTTTCTCGTCAAGTACGAAGGTGCCGGAAAAATCGTTGAAATTTCCCTTTTCCTTGCTGATTACCAGATGGCTGATTGAAAACCCGATTGACGCATGGGCATTAAAGACGGATTAAGATGACAATCTGTCGCCTACCTTGTTCGTTTCCGGCGCTGAACTGAGGGAGTTGACGTCCGTCCAGCGACCGATCACACTGGAATACATGGCGTAGTCAGATTCGGTAATGATATGTCCCGGGGTATGAATCTCACGACAAGTCCGGCTCGTCTGTTCTCGGTCTTGTTGGGTGGCGAGCCGTGAAGAATGCGACCATCGAAGATGAAAAACTGGCCTGGCTTCAAGACCATTTTCACAATCTTCCTGTCCGTAGATGCAGGCGGGTATGGGAGGCCGTCATGACGTTGCAATTCACGTATGTAATCTGGTTCCCTGAATACACTGAGATCAATAATCTCTTTATGTGATCCTTCCACCAGCTGCACGCAATTCCCGTCAGTGGCATCATCCACCGCGATCCAGGCATTGATGTTCGGGAACGAGCCGAAACCCTCACTCTTATACGTGTCTTGATGCCATTCCAGGCGTCTGCCGCCTGGCGGCTTAATCCAGAATGTCGTGCGCCAGACACAAAGCGGGTCGCCTAGTATCGCTCGTGCACGGGTCACAATTTCAGGATGGGTCGCCAACTCAAGAACCGTGTCATCATCGTGATGTGCATCATATATGGCTTCGAGAGCCTTCCCATCTCCCATATTTGATTTTACTGCCGAATATATCGACTCTTCAGCACGGCGTTCTTGAATCAGCAAGGCCAATCGCTCCCGGACCTCAGCCATGTGCGCCACTGAACACAATGTGAACGGGCCCGCAAAACCGATACGCTCAAATCGTTGTTTCAATTTTCTCTCCTTTTTCTTTTTGCAGCCGGCGCGATAACGCCTGTGCATACAATTTGCGCCAACCTCGTTGACGTGAGCTGAGAAACCACGAACGCTGAAGATCCCATTTGGCGTTGCGCATTTTCCGAAGTCTCTTGTTATGCAGTCTTCCGAAGCCCGAGCTGGGATAAACGGTCAACTCCGAGAAGAAAACTGCACCATCTGCCGAAGAAAGGTCGCAACGGATGTAATCAAAATCCGCTCCGAGACGTTCGGCTATGTCACGCATTTCCTCAAAATTGGAAGGCATGTTGTAGTTGTCGCTTCCGGCCTCGCCCAGTATCTCCTGCAGAAGTCCGTCGCGGTCAAGGATATAGCGCAAGTCACTGTTGTTCCGTCCCGAACACTTTACGACTACATATACCGTACACCCTCCACAGACATGAAACTTATACTCGTGTCGTACGGGGTCGCCGTTATCCATTATCATCTCTTCGACGAACAACCGCCGTTCTACTGCGCCATATGCCCACTCACCTTTAACCCATCCATAACCACGTCGCAACCAACGCCTGGCCTTACGATGCAGCAACGGCAAATCGACATCGCCCTTGATTATCGGCTGGTACCATATCGGGCCTGAGCCTTGAGTGGATTTCACCATGACACTGCCGGAAAGTGCGTTGTCCGGTATCAACGCGGGATCCTTGCCCGACCAAAGTACCGCGGCCACCCTCAAATTGGGCACCTGGGTCAAAGCATAATCCTTGGAGGCCAACTTATCACTTGCCACAATGAACAAGGGGTTGTGGTCGAAGATCTTGCGCCAAAAAAATTTTTCCTCAGCAGTGACTGGCACAACCGGGTCGAGCCATTGGTCGGCTCTCAGGCGCGAAAGTATAAACTGGTGCGGATGGACGGCGTAGCACCAAAATCTTACAAGGAAAATGATGATTGAATCGGCAGTGAACAACGAAGACTCCATTTCCGTCGTCGGTACCCTCGGCGGATAGCGACAATCACCTTCTTTGGAAGTACACGTCCCGTGACAGATATCGGGAACCGCATCCCCGCGCTTTGACAACCAAGCGGGAATCAAGAAAATCTTCAGCACACTCGGCCCACAGTCGTCCAAATGAATAGGGTTCGCGGATAATGATTGCGGCACTCCGGTCGGCAGTATCCAATACCCGTGAGACGACAGAAATCTTCGGGGATACCATATTGGCGATATAGATAACGTTTGCGGAGCAATAGTCATACTTCTGGCCATCGAACCGAAACGCCTGGAGCCTGTGTGTGTTGAGCGTGGCTCCCAACGCCTCTACGGCAGCAACCGCCTTGTCGGACACATCCAAACAAATGATTTCTCCCACCTGTGTGCGATCATTGACGTGTAACGCGGTCACGGGCATTTGACCACAGCCTACCATTACAAATCGATGGGAGGGAAGGAAGTCGACGTGTTGAAACATATCACTCACGCGGTTGTATGCCATCAGTGCCGCTTCTCCGGCCATTTCACCGAAGAGCTGATCGCCTGCCGTCGGCCTGGAAACCAATCGCGCAAGTTCAGCTTCTTCCACCGACAAGATATACTTCCTGTAGAGATCCGTCAGAATCGGCCGGTACGATGTGAGCACGGGATGGCCCTCGAATAGCGCACGAGCATGACTATCGTCGACATCACGAGCCAGATCTACGATATCGCCAATAATATCGGACGGCCTGCGTTCGTCGACGTTGTCCAGCACGCCTTGTAGACGATCGACGATTTCATTATCTTTGATCACGGTGGTATCACGGTACTCCCGCCTGCTCGAATAGCGAACATGGATGGGCTTTCCAGGCTACCAGACAACAGCATTCATCGCGAACTCGGAAATCTTCAATTTGCAGCGTTGCGGAGGGCCAGGCTGCGGGGCGCAATTCGGCTATTTCGCCGCTGCGGCTGAGAGCGGCGGACTGGCAGTCTAAGAAATCTCCACGTCCCAGGTATTCCTGTCAAGGGATGTCCTGGCGAAAGTGTCTTAAATGGAGATCGGATGAAGTCCTCGCTAATCATCATGTTTTGCCTCGGCGGTATCGTCTACGGTGGGTTACGGTTGCGCGCCGGCGACCGAAGGCGAGGTGGACGGGCGCTGCTGGCGTGCAGTTTCATATTCATCGTTATCGCGGTTTGCAAAATCGGCTGGCTTTATAGCTTTCTGGCAGTAAACACGATTGTTCTTGCCTGGCTGTTCACGCTGGGCCGCACGACGAAGCGGATCTGGCTGAGACCGCTCACATGCGTGTGCTGCGGCAATAGTATCTTGCTAACAATCATTACAGTGGTGTTCCACGTTGCCGGCAATACAGACGGTCGTGAATCACTGAAGACGGCCGAACTTGCCAAGGTCCACGCCTGTGGATATGTACTTGGCATATCGCTTCAAAGCAATGTGGACGGACAGGTCCTCGTCCTGCTGGACGCAAATTTGAATGAGGTCCGCAAAGCACGTTTCCTGGACGGATTCAGGAAGGGCATTGATCGGGAGAGTGTCATGGTCTTCACAGAGGATATTGCCGTGGGTCTCACGCCGTCGCAACCGGTCACCGGAGAGGATTCCGCCGCCGCGATGGAGGAGGCCATGAAGGCCCGTTATCTTCGGGGTGACGTAGGCGGTGAAACGCTTGCCAACCGGCTGAGAACCGCCCTCGCGCTCCATCCGGAATGCGGTCTGGTCGTGTCCATGGTCCCGATTCCCGACTCTGTCTTCGAATACGTCCTTGACCAGAGATCAAGCGACGACGAGCCGCCGAAACCGCGATTCGCGATGGTTAATGCCAATGGTCCGCACCACGCGCAACGTCTTGAGACCGGTTTGATCGTGGCGACGATTCAGAACCGTTCGGATCCGGTGGTCCACAGTCTCGCACAACAACCGTCACAGGATCCGACTGAGATCTTCGAACAGAACTATTCTCTTGATGTTTCGTTAAACTGAGCTCCAAGCCGAATACCTCAGGCCGGATTCACCCAAGCCTACATTTTTGCGAACAAGATTTATTGGGTCGCCGTCCTCTGCGACCGTCCACCGAGATGTATTTCGGACACCACGCACAGCGTCGCTCGAGCTTAGTGTGGTTCGTGACAATGCTCGATCCCTTAATATGCGCCATCGGAAGATGCCTGAATGTCAGTTGTTGGTGGCGCGAACCAGTGACCCGGTACTGCCGGCCGGCACCAAGGAGGACCTGTAATGCCAGGAGCGTCATCACAACATCAACGAATGTGCAACAGACGAGCATTCACACTGGTCGAGCTACTCGTGGTCATTTCGATCATATCGATGCTGGCCGCGATGTTGCTGCCTGCCGTCGGGAAGGCGCGAACCAAAGGAAAGTACGGGCGATGGCTCGGTTTCAAGAACAACATGAAGTCGAACAGCGACCTGGTGGTGTTTCAAACGTTTGAGGAAGCGGGCGTCTCCGAACTTGAGAATATGGCCGTCGGCGATCCGCTCAAAACCGGTGAAAAAGTAGAGTCTTATGTGAGCGACATGTACAACATCAACTGGATCAGTGGAGGCGGGCGTTGGTCGGCGAAACCGACTTTGTCGTTTCCGGGTCAATGGAACAACTACCTGGAGATTGACAACTTTGCGCATATATCAGGGACAGACCCACGTACGATCAGTGCGTGGATCCGAATGGACACGATGGATGGAACCGATGCGATCTGTTCATGGGGCGGCGGCAATCCCGCTGAACAACCGTGGATTTTCTTTGTTCAGAATTGGTGGATGGGCTATGGCATCATCTCCGTTTCAACCATTTCGGCCGGCATCGCGGCGGGAACCACCAGAGTGGATGACGGGGACTGGCATCACGTCGCAGTCACGTTTCAGGATGATGGTACGCCGGAGGTCAAGGACACCCGGCTGTATGTCGACGGCGCCCGGGAAACCCTTCATCCCTGGGGCGGCAACGGCACCGTGGATACCGGCGACGAGGGAAACCTGCGAATCGGCAACGCAGACGGAGGTGTCGTATGGCCGTTTGAAGGACAAATAGACGAACTCGCCGTCTTCAACCGGGCGCTTTCTGCGGCCGAGATTGAAGGGATATACAGGATGGGGCAACCTTGATATCAACCGCGAAGGCCGATCTCGATCACCTCAAGCATCAATTTTCTGCAATAGGAGCCTCAAATTGATGTGGCAGCCTATTTTTTGAAATTTACGCCTTTTCTTAACCTCCAGCCCAATTGAGGATTATGCCTTTCACGAGAATTATGGATCAGGTTATGCTGTAGACTGCCGGTGGAATCTTCGATTGACCCGACCAGAATACACGTTACACAACGACTCCGAACTGAGGATCCAGATAAGTCATGGACACGTTAAGAAAATTATCTTTGAGCGACGAACACCTTTCTAATTCCATTATTCTGACTCGCAAGCACATAACGTCGATCGTTCCGATGTCTGAAATAATGAAGCAAGGGAAAGCCGTCAAACCAGCCGATATTGAGGGAAAGATCGGTTCGCTAAGCGAAAAAGAGAAACGATTGTTTGATAAGTTAATGACCCGCGACCATGGCGAAAGCAAGTATGAAATCGTAAAGAAGGTTGCCACGGGAGGTATGGGGGACGTCTATTACGTCTACGATAAAGACATAAGGCGCTATTCGATACTCAAGGTAATTTCCGAGGAAATCAAAGACAAGACCGATCATATCAGGCAATTCATATTCGAAGCACGCATTACCGGGGAATTGGAACATCCCAATATTGTTCCCATGCATGATTTTGGATACCTTTACGGCTACGGTATTTACTACACGATGACTTTCATTGATGGGGAGTCATTGACCGATCTCGTCGACCACAATCGATATGTGTTCAGGTCTTTGCTTCGCGTATTCAGGAAAGTCTGCGACGCCGTTTCCTATGCGCATTCGAAGGATATCATCCATCGTGATATCAAGCCGGACAATATTATGGTCGGAAAATTTGGAGAAGTTGTCCTGGTGGACTGGGGATTGGCAAAGCGACTCGGGGCCGACAACGACGTGGTCTGGCGGGATGGCAACTTGCCTGCCGAACTGGAAGTTCATAATAAGACGGTGCCTGGCGAACTCAAAGGCTCGCCGTTCTATATGTCGCCGGAACAGGCATCCGGAAACGTTGACGAAGTCGACAAGCAAACGGATATCTTTTTGCTTGGTGCGACGTTATATCACATATTCACGCACAGCGCGCCATATGAAGAGGAACGAACAATAAACGCCGTCATGCGCGCAGCGAAAGGGGATTTCGTACCACCCGAGAACGTGTATTCCGGGAAAGAACAACTGCCCCGTGACTTGTGGCGAATTATCAACAAGGCCATGGCCGCCGACAAACGCGATCGTTACGAGTCTATCGAGGAATTTATCAAAGATCTGGATGAATTGATTGATGGAAAAATGACTCATGGCACGCTTTTTTTTGAAAAAGGAGAGGTCTTGCTGGAAGAAGGACAGGTGGGGGAGAACTGCTTTATCATCATTTCCGGTAAGGTCGAGGTTTATAAGGCAGACCTCGACGGGATAGGACGGATCAATCTGGGTGTGTTGGGAGCGTGCGATATCGTTGGTGAAATGGCTTTGATCACGGATCAGCCACGCACCGCCACAGCGGTGGCGTTGGAGCGGACCGAAGTTGCTGTACTCAATAGACGCTTCTTTACCCAGAACCTAAAGAAATTGCCGGTATGGATGGAGATGTCGATAAATGCTTTGGCAAACCGGTTGAGTGACACAACTGTAAAATTTACAGATAGCATTGTCATGCAACGGGACGTGGATATCCAGGAACATCCGTTTAGCATGTGGGGCTGTAAACCCTCGGCCGACCCTGTTCGAAAACGTCCGATTGGAGAAAATTCCGAATCGCAATACACAAATCCCAAATAAGTCCGGAAACGAATCAGTCCAACGTACCAAACGTCAAGTACATTGATACAAACGGTGTCCGGAATTACCAATTTCGGCAATTTGAGATTATGGTTTATTTGTCATTTGATGCTTGTGATTTGGAATGTCTTGTTCGAAACCCTTGTCGAACAGGCTAAATGACTCAAAATAAGGCCCACGACTTACGTTGAGATTGCGACCTACGGGTTGCTCTTCTTCGGTGGTTTGGAATACGCGAGTGCATTCTCTCGCTGTTTTAGCTCATGCAACTTGGCAAGCTTTGTCGGTTTGATAAGTGGGCCAAGTGAATCCAAATAGGGCAACTTTGCACCTGGCTGGTAAATGTTGAAATCTCCGATGTGGTCTCTAAAACTCTTGAGCGGTTGTCCGAGCCGAAGCAAGCCAAGTTCCCGGCTTCGTTTCACCCTCTCCATGTTGAGTTCCAGGGGGATAATCTCTTCATTGCCTTCTGCCTGGTAGAGAACACGCCCATCCGGTCCGCAGACGATGGACCGACCGCTACCACCGGTTTCCAGCCCGTTTACATCAAACAAGTAGCACTGATTGACGGTGGCCATGGCGCGTGCGATGGCCAGTTCAGAATCGCGATCAATCGTGCCGGTCATGGTTGGGTGCAAAATGATTTCTGCGCCCATCACTGACAGGGTTCGAATCGTTTCGGGAAACCACATGTCGTAACAAATGGAAATTCCGAATCTGCCGACATCGGGCACGTCGAAAACACAAAACGTGTCACCGGGCGTGACGCCAACTTCATAAGGATAGAACGGAAACATTTTGCTGTAACGGGTTACGACATCGCCGTTCGGATTAATGACGGTAGCCGTGTTGTAAATTTTTTTTCCGCGTTTCTCGAAGATGGAACCGGGCACCAGCCAGACCCCAAATTGTTTGGCCATGGCCTGCATCTCTTGTTCGAAGCTATTGGGAATCTCGACTGCGGCATGAGTGAGCGGGCCATACGCACATAATTCGCTGAACAAGACCATCTCAACCCAGGGGTAGAGGTTCATTGCTATGTCGAGTTTTATCTTCATCATTTCCACGTTGGGTTGAATCGCGGAAACTTTCATCTGAATTCCAGCTATTGCAAAAGATTTCATATCGGCCTTCTCTTGACGGTGTTTTAAGATTTTTATCGCGACGTCTCTGTCCTTTATCGTCGAAATAACGTTGACCTCGGCAAAAACGTACCTTGTGTGCCGAAAATTTTCGTCATATTAAATAAGACCTGAATCCGTGAAAAATATTGCAGATCGTCAAGGCCAGTGGAACTGGCTGGAATTTTGTTGCGAACACTGGTCAAATTGAGATTGTAACCCGAGCGCGACGCGTGGCATCTGTCCTGATGTGGTTCAATAGAGCGTCAA
>JAJFLQ010000035.1 GCA_021772615.1 Verrucomicrobiota bacterium
GAGTACGATCCTGGTGTCTTTCTGATCCATGACTTGGAACGTCTTAACGGCTTGTGGAACGCCGTCGTCGAAGAGTTGATCGGGGAGCATACTGGTTGGCCTTTTTTACCTCCACACTACACTCCCTCTCGCGTGCGTGCGTGCGCGCGCTCCCAAGAAAACAGAAACAAATATTGGACACTATTTGAAAAAAATCCCCTTCAAACGCAGGTCTATGGGAGGAGTTCTGAACTTTCGCCAACGACAACGCCATGACCGCCGCCGTCCTTGACAGAGTCGTTCATCACTGTGAAACTGTCATTATTGAAGGCGAAAGCTACCGACTCAAAGACCGCATCGAGAATCAATAACATTCCGATAAGAACCTGGATTCACCACGCTATGCCCACGCCTTTTCCCCGTAGCGAAGCATCAAATCCTGCCGGGGCCACCTTTTGTGACGATAATGGGACCATTTAGTGATGCCGCCAACATCGCCCATAAAGCAGTCATCGTCCGCTAAAAACATGTCGCTGCCGGCATCGGGAGAGTTCCGTTCCAATTCTGTTTTCAGAGCCTCACGAATAAGCTCACCGAGAGAGATCCCGACGGACTGCGCCTGTCGGATCGCACGCTGTTTGAGTGTCTCGGGCAACATAATGGTAGTTCGAGTCATACCTTCTCCAACGCATATTCATGAGTCAACAGAGCCCAATCAAGCATCATGCATAACAGTGCGTTTTCAATTGAGTACTGCGGAACGAACCCCGATTTTTCTGGAAAGCTGGAGCTATTCACACCGGATTGATGGCACCTGGCATTCTAGTAGGATAGGCATTCTTGGCTCTCCATAAAATGCGCTCTGTGTAGAGGATACCACCCGGACGCACCCCGCCCCTTCGGCAACTTGCGTCGCACCGGTGTTGCTTGTGACTATGCGGAGGGAACCATTATCTCAGGCTTCCGAGCGAATCACGTCGATTATCGAAGCCGGCAAGCTCCATGTACGCACGGCCGATCGCGGCGCCGGACGCGTTGCGCACCCGGCACGCGCCCTCCCAGTAGGCGATGCCGCCGACTTTCCCTGTCAATTCCTGCGCCTCGAATGCCGGTTCGAGACGCAATGTGACCGGCTCGCCGGTCTCCGGATCGAGACTCTCGATGCGGGCGTGGATCGGATAGACGATGCCAGTCTTGCTGCTACGCCAGTCGCCTTCCGTGTGCCATGAAAAGTCATCGGCACCGACATGGCGCACCCCACCGTCACGATCGATCCAGGCCATGGTTGACCACGGATCCGCCTCACCATCGCGCGTCCTCATGACGTAAACCATGATCTCACGACCGTCGTTGAGCTGGATCCCGGCCCAATTCCATCCTGCCTGCTCGGGAGACAGCTGGCTGCTGCTGATCTCATGATCCATCCACGCCTCGCCGCTTATCGCCTCGCTTGTACCGCTGGCGGTAAGGGTGCCGGAGACACGCAACCTCGGATAGGTGATGTAGTAGCTGCGTGCTGAGGCCGCCGGACCTTTTACAGAAACGCCGCGGTCGCCGAAAATCACACGCGGCTTAGTCGGGATCAATTCAAGCTCGAGTGTGAGGTCAGAAAGCACAGTAAAACGCAGCCGCATGTCGGGATCCGCGGATTCCTTCGAATCACCAGACGCATTCAGCGACCAATTGCCGTTTTGCACGTTCAATTCGCTGGGTTGCGACCACGCATCCCAACCACCGCGATTGATACGCTCTTCATGGAAAAACGTCTTTGCACTGCAGTCTGATACCGCCATATGGGCCATATACAGCTGGTCGTAACCAAAGTCGGGTGACGTGATCTCCGGGAAAAACGGTGTGTTGTTCTCGCGCTGCGCACCAAGGGCGAACCGAAAAAACGTCGCCTGGAAGCCATAGCTCTTGCCGGCCCCACTTTTTAGATGGCCGGTGATATACCACCACTCGACCTTATACTCGGGATGACTGCCGTGATCGGAAGGAAACGAAAATGCGTAGTCGGCCTGGGGTATCCTGAATCCATCCGGCGTAAAGCCGATGATCGACGGTTCCAATGCGATGGCGGATGGCAGCCAAAGTGCAAGCACAGCCATCCACGCCATTGGAGTCGTCCCGCGACCTGTCACTTCTTGCGGGTGAGATGCATTGACACCAGCACGCCGAGTAGAAAACCGACTGCGGTCGTGCCGAACAGCAATACGGCACGAGGCATCTCGATCGTAGCAAACAGCACACGCGTAGCCACCGGATCGGTATTCTGCAGAACCACGATCAGAGTGAGCACAGCGATCACGGCCGCACATATTAATTTAATCCGATTCATAATAGATCACCTAAGCTTGAAAAATAAACCGTCTTCTGCTGCAAGCGGCGCGGACGCTGGAGCGCAAGGCGTAAGATAGCATCTTGTAACCGCCAATACGAGAACGTATATTGAATAACACTTTCCTCTCATGAATGCCGCTGTATTCAACCGCTTGATCTAGCAGCAATTACTATTAAATGGAGATATCACTATGGCGAAATCGAAACAGCATTATCGTGAGCAGCTTCAGGCCAGGGTCGATCGCTACGAGGAGAAACTTAACGCGCTCAAGTCGAAATGCAGTGACGAAATCGACGACGCAAAGGAGGATCTGTCGGAAGCCATTAATGAGTTGGAGGCGAAAGCCGACAAGGCGAAAGCGAAACTGGGCGAACTTGTTGATGTCGCGGAAGACAAATGGGAAGCCTTTGCCGACCGAGTCGAGGACGAATGGGAGGACCTTACCGATACGGTAAAAAAGTGGTTCAGCGATGATGACGATACGGCAGACAAGACCACAAAACGCGCCACAGGCGCCGGCGAGTAATACCGGCGAGCCGACGCAGGGAACCATTGGTCACACGACGTAAAACCTGAAGACAACAAGCGATATATACCATCATGTATGTACACTTATTTTTGCTGCTGACACTGGCGATCGTGCCCGGTTGCCGAACCGGAAGCAGCGGCATTGGTCGCCTCGCAACCGTCGAGAGTAACGCGTACGAAACGATTGGCGCCGAATACGACAAAGGTGCAAGAGAATCGGACGCGGGCGAAAAATTGATCGGACAAGGCCGGAAGTCGTCCGAAAAAGGCCGTGAGCAAATACGGCGCGGCGAAAAAATTGTTCGCGACGGCAACAAACTTTCGCAACAGAGCCGTGATGCGTATTCTGCCGCAACGAATTACGTGACGACGCCAGATGACCCTTCGGAAGTGCAGGCCGACACCAAAGAGTTGGCCTCTATACTCAAACAATGGGGAAAAGGCATAGATCAGGTAAGAAAGGGAAATAACACGATTGCCGACGGCACGGAAAAAATCAATAAAGGTGAAGCTCTGATGCGTGAAGGCCGTTCGAAAATGGAGTACGGCAAGAGCTTGATGCGCGAGTCGGAACGTGCGTACAACACACGCAAAGCCGGCTTCCAGAACTACACGGAATAGCCTCGCATCGGCGTCACGGCATCCGTGGCGACGGCACCGCCCTCACCGCCGGAATTTATTCTTCCTGTTCAGATCTCAACGATGCCGACCACAGCCCGACAAGGTACGACGCAGCGCCCGCGGCACTAACGAGTACGGCGGCGAAAACAGCCAGGTCTCGCCAGGGCACGTGATAGAGGAGCGTCCAGCCGAAGGATTGCTTGTTTATCACGTAGATCAGGACATGCCCGATGGCCAGCGACACGATCATGCCGAGGGTCAACCCGACTAGCGCGATTGCCAGGCCCTCGAAGCCGGCGGCCGATGCAATCTCGCGACGTGACATGCCCAGTTCACGCAGGGTCGACAGCTGTGCGCGCCGACCAAGTTGCAATTCGACAAGGGCCATGACCAAACCGGTCAACGCCACAATCACACCAATACCTTCCAACACGTACGTGATCGAAAACGTCTGGCGGAATATGGTAAGAATCTCGTCCCGCAACCGCGCGTGCGACCGCACCGTGATGCCGTTGAACCGGCCGAGCCATCGTTGGCGCACCGCTTCCGGATCCTCGCCCGACTTGAGGTAAACAGCAATCTTGACCGCCGAGTTGTCATCATACCATTCCGACAGCAGCTCGCGGGACACAACAACAGCTCCACGTTCGTTGCCGTAGTCGGCGAACACACCGGTAACCGCCAGCGTCTTCGTCCCGGCCGGCGTGGGAATTTCCACGGCATCACCTCGTGCCACACGGTAGCGAACGCAAAAACTTTCGCTTACAAATGCAGGTATCGCTGAATCCGCCGCGACCGGCGGTGCAAGGATTGCTTCGCCGTCGGGCGGCTGCACCCACATGTAGCCGGGCGCGCGCTCATGACGCCCCCCATCTTCACCGACGAGAGTGGTCGGGCGGCCGGCATAGCGGATGGGATGTACCTGCACGACGGATAGCGTATCCACGGCCGTATCTTCGGCAAGCAGGCGCCAGGTCGCCTCGCGAATCCGATTCCTGCTCGACACACCCGCCGCCCCGACGCACGATACAAAGAGGTCCGCCGTGAGTGTGGTTTCGATCCAGCGCCGCATGGTGCGGTCGAAGCTGTGAATCATCACGGCCATGCCCGACGCCATCCCAATCGCGACAACCAGTGAGGCAACCGTGAGCCGGTAGTCCGCGGTTGGTCGGCGAATCTGACTAACAGCGAAACACGCGGCGCCGTTCTTTCGGGCCGGCCGCCGGCATAGCGCAGCGAGTGCACGGAATCCGATGTCGCCGATCAAACTCCAGAACTCCTCCCATAGACCTGCGTTTGAAGGGGATTTTTTTCAAATAGTGTCCAATATTTGTTTCTGTTTTCTTGGGAGCGCGCGCACGCACGCGAGAGGGAGTGTAGTGTGGAGGTAAAAAAGGCCAACCAGTA
>JAJFLQ010000036.1 GCA_021772615.1 Verrucomicrobiota bacterium
TCTAGACGATGTCCTCCGACGCATCAACAACACCCCACGGACAGAACTCGAGAACCTACTTCCACACCAATGGAAACCCGCCATCGACCACTACATCCCGAAACCTCAGCCCGCGAGTGAAATCGCGGCCGTTGCCTGACTCGATGGCTACACATGACGCTTACGATTACAGGAAAAGACCTGCAGTCCCCGACACATTCCTTTCAACCATGCACATGCGAATTGTGAACCGCTGAAATAATCTCCTTTTTAGTGGTTGATTACCAAGGACATTATGAACACGGTGCGTTCAGTCCTGGTTGAGATGGTGTAAGAATACACGGAGCGTCCCTTAACAGTCACAGGGAAGGCCGCTATACGACAAGCATGTTGCCGCGCAGGGTAGCTGCAACATCCGGTCGCCCGAAGTGCGCGACCAGGGCAAGCGAGAATTCAAGTGCGGCGCCGGCGCCGATACCGGTGATGATGTTGCCGTCGATCGTGACGCGTTCTCCCGTGTGAATCGTATCGGACAAACTGTCGGCGAAGGCAGGAAAACACGTAGCGCGCCGCCCGGACAGGATGCCGGCGCGATGCAGGACGATGGGCGCCGCGCAAATTGCGCCGACAGGTTTACCGGCATTATGGACGTCTCGTATGAGGGAAATAAGATCAGGGCAGTTCTTGAGATGGTCCGCGCCCGGCATGCCGCCGGGAAGGACCAGCGCATCGATATTGGCGGCAGTAATCGCGTCAATGACGGAGTCGGTTTCGACGACGAGATCATGCGAACCCCGTACTGTGGTTCCCGCCAAACCCACCGTGGTTACGGTAAACTCCGCTCGTCTCAATACATCGACAATCGTGACCGCTTCGATCTCCTCAAAACCTGTGGCGAAAAATACCGCAACGTTCGTGACAGGATCAGTGGTGCTCATAACACACTCGCAGGCTGTAGTTGAACCAGGACCTCTTTTCGCAAGCCATGAACATGCGCCGTGCCCTCTGATACCGGATTCTTGAGTGTAACGTAGAAAACCGGCGCCTTTGGCCCTGGTCGCCGATATTTGGCTCTGCCGTAGTCCCGCAAAGGGGCACAGATAAATCTGTGAACAACGAAGATGCTTCATCCAAAGATGTTGAGGTCGCTCGAGCCGACGCGACTATAGTAACATTGTGCCTTGAGCTATACGTGTCGGTAAAGGCGCCGGCACAAGCACAGGCACGCGACAACTCAGTTTGTGGCTGCTGACCCCTCATTCGGCGCGGTCGCGGCAGCGGTATCCGCGACTTCCTCGAACATATACTGCCAATCATCGGCGATCGTCGTTTCTGATTTTTTCTCCAACTCTTTGTAGTAGTCGTCCAAGTGCAGTTGCTGCTTCTGCTGTCTGTACTGCACGTTCCAGAACGATTCGATCTCAGCAAATTCCTGGGGGTTTGGAAGCGAATGTGAATCTACGTAAATCAGAAGGGCGCCTGTAGTCGTCTCCATGGGCGCTGCAAGTGTACCCCCCGGCGTCTCCCGGGCGACGGATTGTATCACGTCGCCGTTGTTGCCGCCGGGTCCCTGGTTTAGTGCAAACGGCCCCTGCGCCGCAAACGGATGGTCACCGGCAGCTTCCGTGAACGCAGCGCCGCTATCCAGGGCTGCCTTGACCTCGTCATACACCGATTGCGCTGCATCGCGCGCCAGCCGGAGGGCGCGTTCATTCTTCAGGTCGCGCTCCGCCAGTTTGGCATGACGACTCAACACCATCGCATCGGGATTTGCTGCGCCCGGTGCTGCTTTCTCGCGAAAGGCCGGTAAATAGGAGTCGCGAGAGGACTGCCAGCACGCAACATAATAGTACTGGCCTGATTCGATGACTTCCGACAACGGGTTTTCTGCGTTTAGCTTCATACCCTCCTTGGCAAGATTCCCCGTATACCCGGGAATATCGGCAACATTGTAATCGTCGGCGGTAAAGTAACCGGATTCGAGGGGAGTGAGCGGTGATCGGGCCTTCTTGTAACGACGGCACAACGCCGCGAAGGCCGCAGCCTTCTGCTTACCTGCGATCTCGCGAAGTTCGGTGAATGCGCGGACAGCAAAATTGGTTGCGTCTCTTGAAGCCGCTTCTTTTGCCTGTTCTTTGCGCTCCCGCCGCATATCGCTAATGACAGTATTCTTGACATCCGCATACGGCTGCTCGTTGCGGGTCGCGATCTTCTGAATGATGTGAAATCCAAAATTCGTCTCGACGACGTCGCTGAACTCGCCGATCTCCATGGCATAAGCTGCGTCCTCAAACGGTTTCACCATCCGACCGCGACCGAAAAAGCCGAGGTCGCCGCCTTTAGCAGCATTGCTGTCGTCTTCACTGTGCGTTTTCGCCAACTCAATGAAATTATCCTTCTCGCGAGCCTCGGCGAGTATCGTCTCGAGTTTGGCCTTTTTCTCATTCTTCACTTCTTCAGAATCGTCGGGTGCAATTTTCAGCAGGATGTGCCTCGCGTGTACCTCTTCCTTGGCATATTTCGCGTCCTTATTTTCCTCATAGTACGTAACCGATTCGGCCTCATCCCGTTGCCGCGTCAAGGTGCGTTCAATCTGATCGCGCACCTCTTCGAACGGCACTGAATCGCGCTGGTCAACGTTCTGCAGGATATGGAAGCCCATGCGTGACTCGACGATGTCGCTGTTAATCTCGCCTGCGCCGATGGCTTCCGCCGCCGTAACAAAGGCGTCGCCGTAACGCGCCCTTAGCGTGTCGACATTCATAAATCCAAGATCCCCTCCTTGTGGCGCACTGAATGTGTCCTCAGACTCTGTGCGGGCAACCGTCTCGATATCGCCGGTGCTGCGCACGGTGTCCAATAGGGCCGCAGCCCGTTCGCGCTTCTCCACACGGGCATCCTCGGTATCTTCGGGCCCGGACCGAATCAGGATGTGACGAATCTGGAGCTGTGCTTTTCCGAACTCCCGGTCACGATTCTCATCGTAATAAGCGCGAAGTTCGTCGTCGCCAATGTCGTATTTGACCTCATAGTCGTCGCTGTTGAATACCACCGCTTGCACCTTGTTCTGAACGGGAACGCGGTATTTTTCCTCCAGGTGTTCATTGAAATAGGCTTCCACTTCGTCTTCGGTCACGACAACGTCCGCCAGGTATTTGTAAGACAGAAAATCGGCGACCTGCACCGTACATTGCGAGAAGTATTCCAGATAGGCCGCGCGTGATTCCGCCTCGGACACCACGACACCGTTGGTCACGCGCTTCTCGATGCGCTCGACAATGATGTTATCGTGGATGATCCGGTCGAAATCTTTCGCTGTTAACCCCTGGGCCGGCAGAAATCGAGTCTTGAATGCATTGAACTTGTTGCGGTCGAATTTGTTGTTCGTCTGAAATAACGGTATGCTGAGGATCTTATCCTGAACTTCGTCGGATGAAATATGGTCGATGCCCTGCGACTTGGCCTCTTGAATAGCGCGCAGGCGCTGTAGTGCCTGCTCTGCGAGGACGCGCGCGTGCTTTTCATTATTTCGGTCGAGCGGCTGACCGTAGTCAAGAAAGAACGTCAGATTCGCGGCGTCCATGTGCTTAAAGAACTGCACGCGGTTGATAGGCTCACCATACATTTCACCAATATGAACAGCCTGGCCGGAGCCCGAACCGAGCGTACCGCCGAAGTCGCCATAAAGGAATACAAACGGTATGATGATAGCGACCCCGATAAACGTATAAGTCAGGCGCCCGTGACGCGCGCAGAATCGATTGATTGCAGAGATGATCATTTTTTGAATACCTTCATTTGGTGAATTGTCATTCCATCACTTCGAATTCCGACTTGTCGGCAAAACACAGCGGACAAACCCAGTCGTCGGAAAGCTTTGCGAACGGCGTATCCGGTTCGACCGCCTGTGCCGGGTCGCCGATCTCCGGGTCGTAAATATACCCGCACATGATACAGACGTAGCATTCCATAACTTTTTTCCGAATGCGGAGTTGCCCTCGATATCCCGCCCCTTTAGTGTGTCTTGACCGGATATGTCGGGAGTGAATTCCGGTCGGCACCGCGGAAACCCATGGTATCCCGCAAACGCAACGGGTAGCGTACGTATCCGGCCGGGCTCAGTCGAAAACCGATACACTATGCATTCACTGGCCGTTTTCAAGTAACGGTATGGTTATGACCTGGAGTATACTTTACGTTTTTATCTCGATATGCGCCGCCGCCCTCACCGCTATTGCCACACCGATCTGCCGCCGTCTCAGCTGGCAGCTCAATTTTTTGGACAATCCGCTCGGTGAGATGCACAAGAAGCACCGTCGCGCCACGCCGCTTCTGGGGGGGCCGGCCATGGCCGCGGGGTGGTTGCTTACCATCTTGTCCGGCGTATTCGTCGTGTTTGTTTTCCGCTCGCATCTTCCCGAGGCGCTGGCAAACCAGATTCCCGGCATACACAGCGTGCAACAACTGCTGTGTGTGATCTCGGGCGGCGGCATCGCGCTCGCGACAATGGGGCTTATCGATGATCGCGCACCGATGGGGCCGTTTATCAAGCTGGCATTTCAGATGCTCATCTGCGGCGCTGTGGCCATGTATCCGAAGGTCCGGATTACGCTCTTTATCGAATCGCCGGTGGCCACATGGTTGCTGACAGTTTGCTGGTTCATGTTTATCATCAACGCCTTTAATTTCTTTGACAATATGGACGGGCTGGCGTCGGGCGTGGCGGTTATCGCAGCCGGTCTCTTTACTGTCGTAGCTGGAAGCCGGCAACAGTTTTTTGTCGCTGCCCTTGGCGCTGCAACAGCGGGTGCGGCGCTGGGGTTCTATCTCTACAATCACCACCCCGCATCGATTTTTATGGGGGATTCAGGGAGCCATTTCCTGGGGTACTTACTGGCCGTGATCGGGTCATTGACGATGTTCTATAATCCCGAATCGTCGCCGACACCGGCGCCGTTGCTGATTCCGCTTCTGGTCCTGGCGGTGCCCATCTTTGATGTCTTCGCGGTGGTGCTGATTCGCCACCGCAGCGGTAAACCCATATATTGCGGCGATCATAACCATATCTCGCACCGTTTCGTGCAGATGGGAGCCGACCAGGAAACCGCGGTGTTTCTCGTACACCTGCTTACGCTGGCCATAGGGCTGGGTGCCGTGACATTGCTGTGGCTTGACGCCCGCGGCGTGATTGTGGTGTTCATCCAGACCGTGGCCGTTCTACTTCTTGTTTCAATCTTGCACCGCAGCGGCAACGGCGCCCGGGCCAATACGCCGGTGCCGTCAGTGGAAACGAGCAGCGCCGATGACGACGAGCCGATACAATAGGATGCTCCCCAATGATCGACCCGGCAACAGACCCATTTGATATTCCAGGTCTAAAAGACCTGATCACCACGGCGCTGGCCGAAGACGTCGGCGCTGGCGATGCAACGACGACGGCCCTGATCGCCGCCGACGATATGGCTACCGCGAGCCTGCGCAGTCGCGAGTCGTGCGTGATCGCCGGCCTGGAGATATTCCGCCTGGTGATGCAGACGATGTCACCGCGACTCAAGGTCACCGCACATGTAAACGATGGAGAGCGCTGCGCTGCCGGCTGCGTGCTGGCAACCGTGTCGGGGCCTGCGGGAGCCATGCTTACCGCCGAAAGGACTGCATTGAATTTTCTGCAGCGCATGACGGGCATTGCGACGACAACGGCCGAGTATGTCGCGGCGCTTGCCGGGGCGCGTACCCGTATCCTGGACACGCGGAAAACACTGCCCGGACTGCGACTCCTGGATAAGTATGCGGTGACCGCCGGCGGCGGTGCGAATAATCGCATCGGGCTGTATGACCGCATCATGATCAAGGACAATCATATCTTCCTCGTCTCTCGCGCCGCCGGCGGTACGATTTCCAGCGCAGTACATCAATGCCGCGAACGCTTTCCAGCCCTCGATATTGAGGTTGAAGCGGATACCCTCGAACAGGTACGCGAGGCGCTGGTGGCAGGCGCTGATTACGTGTTGCTGGATAACATGTCTACGCGGGAAATGACAGAGGCCGTCGCGATGCGCAATGCGATCCGTGCGTCTGCGCTGCTGGAAGCAAGCGGCGGCATTTCACTCGCGCGCATCCCCGAGTTGGGGAAAATCGGACTGGACTTCATCTCGGTCGGTGCGTTGACCCATTCGGTTAGAGCCGTTGACATTGGCCTCGATCTTGATTCGCAACCAGCGTATCCGTGAGATCGCAAACCCGAATTGACAGGTGTGTTAATCGACTTATGTTCCACGCATCGCACGAGGAAATAATTCGCACCGGGATGACACTGGCGATATGCAGCGGCGGTCGGGCTGTTCACCGCGGATGCGATTTTCGTGAACGCTCTCTTTTACCAAGGAAAACTATATTATGATTATTCCCAAAGACGTGCTCAATGACTTCCAGACGACGACGAAACAATCCGAACCGGAGTTAACAATTCGGGCATTGTCAGACCTGCACAACGGGTTGGGTGAGACATATGTGATCGGCGATCATGGGACATTAATCCTGTACACCGGAAAATTGGGATCCCCCAAGGAACGTTATTCATTCGCGTTCTCCGATATTCATAACGCGAAGCTGCGCAAGCAGCCGCCTTTCATCTTCCTCGAACTCGATGCCGGCGATGAGACGATGAAGATGAAATTCGCAACGTATGACTTCAATCAGATCAACCATTTACTGAAGTGGTGGCGGCGCTCCGGCGGCGGCGCCCCGGCGGGTGCCGGCAAGCCGGCCGCACTGCCACGGGAAACGGAGACCGAGACCGAGACCGCGACCGAGACCGAGACAGCGACCAAGACCGCGACCAAGACCGCGACCAAGACCGCGACCAAGACCGCGACCAAGACCGCGACCGAGACAGCGACCAAGACCGCGACCAAGACCGCGACCAAGACCGCGACCAAGACCGCGACCAAGACCGCGACCGATGAGACGATGAAGGCAACACCGGATAACACTTCAGAAGAAGACACTGCTGCGTTTCCGGAACTCACACCGATTATCGGTTTCAGTGCAGCCCTTCACGCGATGATTTACATCGACGACGACGCGGCGAGTGACGAGCTGAGCAATCTTCGCCTGATCCTGCGCAAACAGAAATATATCGATGACGGGTTGCGGTACTGGCGGCACACCGGAACCACAGAGTTGATCGACGAATTGGCGACACGATTCGATTCGGCGCAAAAGCGGTGTCTGCTCGCCAACCTCATTGAAATATCTATGATTGACGGACAGCTGAAGACCGAAGAGCAGGAGTTTCTCGAATACGTCTGTCAGCAATTCGATATCGACGAAGGGCATATCAACGTTATCTTCGACATCCTGCTGTTGAAGAATAACATCTCCGTCTACTCCGAGTGGCCGGGCGCCTGAAGCTACCATTCGCCAACCGCTGGATCGTCCCGACTCGCGGCGCCGTCCTGTTGAAGTTCACGATTTATCGTGGGTTGAACGCTGTGGCGCGCAATTCGCATGGTATGACACAAGTACACCCCGCGGAGTCGGTGGTGCGAACTCCAGAACTCCTCCCATAGACCTGCGTTTGAAGGGGATTTTTTTCAAATAGTGTCCAATATTTGTTTCTGTTTTCTTGGGAGCGCGCGCACGCACGCGAGAGGGAGTGTAGTGTGGAGGTAAAAAAGGCCAACCAGTA
>JAJFLQ010000037.1 GCA_021772615.1 Verrucomicrobiota bacterium
AAACGAACACAAATGCTCGAACGTCTTTGCCATGAACTCACCGCGATCAAAGCCCACTACCCTGGCACTCACTTGCGAATGAAATTTGACATCGCCGCATAGGAAATTAAATCTCACGCTATGTCAAGAGATCTGAACCCAGAGCGCCGCCATCGCAATCGTGGAGGGACACAGTCCTCTGTGTGCGAAATCAATGCCAGTCGCGTAGCGGTCCGGTTGCGTCTCCCTCCATCACCGTGTCGACTGCACGGCGTACTCCGCGGCCTCGCGCATGATGTTCAGCCCCTTGCAGATTGCATCGACAGATTCAAAGCCGTACGACAGTCGCAACTGCCGGCGACCGACCTCGACCAGCTCACCGCAAGCATGGACGCAAATCGTTCCCGGCACATAGATGACTCGCGGGTTGCGATCACACGGCGCCCCATCAATCGTGACATCGCCGGTACGTCGCGACACGTAGCGGAAGAACGGCGAATTCTCATCGGCTTCGACATCTCTGAACGTAAGATAGTAGTAGAACCCTGCCTGCCCGCCACGACATTCACAGCATACATCCCCCAAACACTCGCGAATAGCACGGGATACGGCAACAGCTTTAGCACGATACCCTGCCCGCACCGAACGAAGCTGGTCGGCGACATGGTTATCCAGCATATAGCTGGCGACCTCCTGATTGATCATCGCAGCGCTGAAGCCAATGTCACTGGTTCGCTGGACGATGGCACGCAGAAAATCACCGTCCTTACCGATCATGTACCCGATCCGCAAACCGGGCGCGAGGACTTTTGACAACGTGCCGACTTCAAAAACAATACCCAGTTCGTCAACATGCAGGCCGGATCGCAATGCCGGGACCGCGGGATCGTGAATCAAATCTTCATAGGCACGATCGAAGACAACCGGGATCTTGCGACCTAGACGACGGGACATTTCACCGGCATATGAGACCACGGCGGAGCGCTTTGCGTCGGACAGGATTGTACTTGATGGATTGTTTATGGTGACCAGGTAGAGAAAGCGTATATCGCATACGTCGTCTCCAAGGGCGTCGACCATGTTCTTCAATCGCGACACATCGATGCCGTCTTCCTCTTCCGGCACGGCAAGTATGCGGAAGCCCATGCGCTCAAGGAAATCACTGTATATGTAATACACTGGATCGCTGGTAACGACGATTCCGGGCTCCTGCACCTGTGCAACTGCCTCAAGCAGGCTCGTTGCCCCGTTGGCGCCGACAATGATCGTGCGGCTGTCAAGAATCTCCGGAGTCAATTGCCCGATCGAATTGTCAATGAGAAACTGCCGTATCGACGCACGGAGGCGCGTCGATCCCTCGGCACTGCCGTAATTGTAGGCTGCACGATAGTGACGTGGATTTTCAAGTACTCGCGCCTTCGCTTCCAGCAGCAGATCACGAGGAATGGTCGCTTCGTTTACGTAGCCGACGCCGAGATTGATATCGACACCGTCGCGGAAATCCCCGGCATACTCCGCCATCATCCGGTTCACCGGCGACGGCTTCCGCGACCGCGATCCATAGGTGGACAAACATATATCGTTCATGCGATTCAATTCCGTGTTATTGCGACAGACCGCCGACTGCCTGTCGCTTCATATATTTGAATCGAAAGGCAATTCGGGTTGCTTGCGATCGCCGGCTTCATCGTGCGTATCGAGATTGGAAACACTCAAGCCCAATAGCCGTACTGGCGAAACAGCCGCCTCCGGAATCTCCCTCAGTAACCCGATCGCCAGGTCGCATAGCGCCTCCGGCCCATGAAGACAGGTACGTTCCGTTCGCGACCTGGTCAAGGTGCGGAAGTCGTTGAAACGAATTTTCAGCGTAAGGGTTTTTCCCGAAGTTCCGGCGCTACCGAGTCGTTCGGCGGCGGTCTGACTCAATGTCGCCAGTATCGATTCGAGAGCCGGCAATCCGACAACGTCAGTACCGAACGTGCGTTCGACCCCGACCGACTTCCGCACCCTGAGGGGACAGATCGGCCGCGGGTCGTCGCCGCGGACAATACGATAGTAAAACGAGCCCGACTTTCCAAATGCGCGAACCAGTTCTATCTCCGAGCGCGCCCGGAGGTCGGCGCCGGTAAAAATCCCTAACGCCGCCAGGCGCGCAGCGGTAGACTTGCCGATCCCATGGAACTTTCGCACCTCAAGACCATCGATGAAGGCTGGCGCGCGATCCCTTGTGATGACGCTCAGCCCGTCGGGCTTGTCGAGGTCCGACGCAATCTTGGCGAGAAACTTGTTGAAACTCACACCGGCCGACGCGGTGAGTCCCGTCACCGCTGCGATCTCGGCGCGGATATCCCGAGCCACCCAGGTCGCCGAGGGAATGGCCTTCTTGTTCTCGGTGACATCCAGATAAGCCTCATCGAACCCCATCGGTTCCACCAGATCGGTATAGTCATGCAGGATCTTGCGGACCCGCTGCGAAACCTCGCGATACGCCGCCATTCTGGGTTTCACGAATACGGCACTTGGACACAGACGGTAGGCATGCGCAGTAGGCATCGCAGAGTGGATCCCATACTGCCGCGCCTCGTAACTAGCCGTCGCAACGACACCGCGGCTCTTCGGGTTGCCGCCGACAACGACCGGACGCCCCCTCAGCGACGGGTCGTCGCGCTGCTCGACCGAGGCGTAGAACGCGTCCATGTCGACATGAATGATCTTTCTCACAGAAAAAGCTTAACCGGTTCGGGCCGATGCTCAAATCAAAAGCCGCAAAGAAACCGACCCCGAAAGACCGATAGTATAATTGCCCCTCATACGGGCACGCAGTGATTACGCCCTTCGTTGGTGTTCACACTTCAGTGTGGGTGTCACGCACTTCAAAGGCGTTCCCGGCGCAACGGCGCCGATGCGAGCAGCGCGTGAAACCCGCACACTGGCATGCTCCAACGAAACACGGGAAACCCATTGCTGTGCGTAGCCAAGACGCAAATGGCCAATACCTAATCAGTCGCTACATTCGTCGTCTCGCGATTCCGATTTGCCAACGACACTCCCAGGCGCCATCGTACCGGTCGCAAACCTTGCTCGTCTCGCGGAATGAACCGTCAATAACACTTCAATTCGAATACATGCGAAACATGCCTGAGCCACCGACAGCATCAGACCCTACAACTCCGAAGCCGCCCGACACGAACGACGGCGGGCGACCTCTCGTGAGCGTGATCATTACGATGTACAACAAGGAACGGTACATCGCGGAAGCGGTCGATAGCGTTTTCGCCCAGACCTACAACACCTTCGAGATCGTTCTGATCGATGATGGATCCACCGATGGCGGCGCAGCCATCGTAAAAGGGTATCCGGAAAAGCTCCGCTACCACCACCAGCAAAACGCCGGCATCGCAGCGGCGCTGAATTGCGGGGTATCCCGCGCCCGGGGCGAATTGATCGCGTTTCTTGATGGCGACGACGTGTGGTTGGAACACAAGCTTCAAGCCCAGGTTCGGCTGTTGCTGCAGCATCCCGAATTCGACATGGTTTTTGCTCATCTGCAGCAATTCATCAGCCCGGACATCGATGAGGCGCAACGCAGGCGAATTGTGATTCCCAAGGAGATCGTCGCGGGATACTTCAAAGGTACGTTGTTGATTCGCAGAGGCGCACTCGAACGCGTCGGTCCTTTCGATGACCAATGGAAAGTCGGTGATTTCGTCGACTGGTACCTGCGCGCCACCGACGCGGGACTACGTGGGCACATGATGAAAGACATTGTCATGAAACGCCGGATTCATGACAACAACATGGGTATCCACCAGAAGGACGAGCGGACCGATTTTGCGAAGATACTCAAAGCGTCGCTTGATCGACGGCGCTCGGCGGCACGTGATAGCAGCGGCAAGTAGTCGAATGGCCAATAAGATCCTCATTATCGACGCCAAACTGCCCGAGCCGAATCGCGATTCAGGCTCCCTGCGCATGCACAACCTTATTGAGGTGCTAACCAATCATCTATGCCGGGACGTAACGATGGCCGTACCGACCGTCGCTATGCAATCGCAACCGAAAAACGGTGTGCCGACCGCGTTTACACTCAGTGAACACGCCAATCTCGACGACCTGCACAATTATTTGCGGCAGCATGCGGCGCAGTTCGACGTAATCATCGTAAGTCGCGTTACCATGGCGGCATGCCTTAATATCGTCCGTCGCCATGCACCGCGGAGCGTGTTGATATTCGACACCGTGGACCTCCATTACCTCCGGGAGTATCGCGGCGCCAGGCTTTCAGGCAATCGATTGCAAGTCCAACACGCACTGCAAACGAAATCACGGGAACTGGCCGCGATCCGCGTCGCGGACTGCACCTTCGTTGTCAGTTCGGTCGAGAAGCGTGTCGTGGAAAACGATTGTCCGGGCGCCGACGTCCAGGTTGTTTCAAACATTCACCATGTTTCTGACACACCATCCGAACCGGGCGACCGAACAAATGCGTTGTTCGTTGGATCCTTTTTCCACGGGCCCAACGTTGATGCGGCCGAATACATCGTTTCCGACTTGGCGCCGCGACTGCAACGGACGCAGCCGTGTCTCCAGATCGTCATCATCGGCGAAAACCCGCCGAAGATGTTGAAGGCGTCCGCGCCGGAAAATGTCGCCGTCCTTGGTCATGTCGAGGATATCACCCCTTTTCTGCGACATTCACGGCTCTCGATCGCACCGTTGCGCTTCGGCGCCGGGGTAAAAGGTAAGGTATTGCAAAGTATGGCCGAGGGACTTCCCGTGGTCGCAACAACCATCGCGAATGAAGGCATCGCGGCAACGCACAATCGGGAGATCATGATCGCAGACACTGCCGATGAAACCGCCGCTGCGATCGCAGCGGTTACCGCCGATGACGACCTGTGGCAACGGCTCTCCGACGGCGGACGGGCACTGGTGCGCGACCGATTCTCGTTTGCGGCGGCGACCAGAACACTTGACCGAATCCTGAATTCTTGCATAGCAGGCGATACCGTATCATGAGTGCAAAATGCGTAAGCGTAATCATCCCCGCTCACGACGGCGAGCGATTTATCGGCCAGGCAATCGACAGCGCGACGTCCCAGGACTACCAGCCGATTGACATTATCGTCATCGATGATGGGTCAACGGACCGTACAGCCGAAATTATCAAGGCTTTTGACCACGTACAATATCGCCGCCTGGATCCAATGGGAGCGTCGGCCGCGCGGAACGCAGGCATAGAAATCGCACGGGGTGACTTCATTGCCTTTCTGGACCAGGACGATCTGTGGCCGCCGGAGAAAACGCGCCTCCAGGTTGAGCACATGAACGCGAATCCGGATATCGGCTACTGCATTGGACACCAGCAGATTTTCCTCGAGCCGGGAACCTCCATACCTGCATGGCTTCGCAGCCGCTATCTCGAAGGCAAGCAAACCGGCTATCTTCCAGGAACGATGCTGGTCAGGCGTGCTCTGTTCGAGCAGATCGGACCGTTCAACGCTGAACTGGAAGCGGCCGGCGATGTCGAGTGGTTCTTCCGCGCAAAAGACCTGGGAATTCCCGCCGCAATATTACCCGACGTTTTGCTCCACCGGCGTATCCATGAAAGCAATCACTCGAATCAGGTAGAAGCGCTGCACGCCGAATATCTCAAGATCGCGCGGCTGTCGGTGAAACGCGGTCGAAAACACGCAAAGTAATAAGACACCGATCTTGTCGAGATTAAGAAATGACGTCTAAAGGTATCATTTATGTGGCCACAGGTGTGAGGTACCGTGATGAGGCAATAACGTCGGCCCAATCGGTGAAACGCTGTATGCCGAACATGCACATCACCATCTTCACCGATAGTCGTCAGTTTGATAATCCGTGTTTTGATACGGTCCAGCTCGTGAACAACCCATGCTATTCCTATATCGACAAGATTGGACCGCTCAAGCATTCTCCGTATGACAGAACGTTATTCCTGGATAGCGATACGTTTGTGTGTTGCAGCTGCGAGGAGATTTTTGAACTTCTGGATCGCTTTGATATCGCAACAACTCATGACACCTGGAGACTGGGACACCCTGTTTCCGACTGTACAGACGCCTTCACCGAGCTCAATACGGGCGTCATTCTTTACAAAAGAAGCCCGGTTGTCCACGAATTTTTTGATCAATGGCTGTCCTTTTATCGAACCCAGCTCGAAAAGGAAACTCCTGCGCCTCCCCATGATCAATCGTCCTTCCGAAAAGTAATTTATGACAGCAGACTATCGTTGTATATTCTGTCTTCGGAGTACAACTACACGCTTTGGTTTCCGGGATTTGCCGGTGCTGGAAGCAACGTGAAAATCATTCATGGACGTACGGGAAGGTTGGCGCAGTCTGGAACAAAAATCAATGAAAGTACTGAAGCCCGAGTTTTCATTCCTTCTATCGATTTCTTTAAACAGCCTTCCTTCAACAGTCTGTCTTCCGGCGATCAGAGAATAATGAGATTGATGAACAGACTGGCAACAGGATTACGCAAGGTGTCAAGGGCCTGGTGATTCGTGCTCGATGTGAGGCGACCCGGCAACCTGGGCATCGAGACGCGCAGTGAGTCGCATAACGACCGTTACTCACGACCTGCTTCTTACCTTTACCATACTGCACAGATTAAGCCGATTCCTCCTCTGGGAGCGCCGAGTTGCACTCGGCAAGCATGCCGCAAAGTCGGTCAAAAGCGGCGCGGAACAGAACACCACGACGCCGAACGACGGGACCGGGACGCGCGGACGAGACGTTCCGGGATCGATTCGGTGATCCTAACGATCCGCTGAAGATCATTATCGTAACGTCGAAACTGCTCACCGGCTTATGATGTGCCGGTCCTGCAGACCATGCATCTCGACCGGCAGCTGCGGGACCACACGCTGCTACGGGCGATTTTCCGTACCAAACCGCCGCATGGTCAGGGCTTAAGTTTCTTATAATGAATGTAACTGTAGACGCAAACTTCACCGAACGACGGAAGATCTTTACATTTTTCTTTCAAGCCCGATATCGTCTTTTCCAGCACGCCATTTCCCTCTTGCCAGAATGTGTTTCCGGGCGCGATGGAAAATGCTTCATTCGGCATATTTACATAGTAACCGACTACCGCCGGTTTCTTTGTACGCTGTGAATACGTAAGCTCATCGATTACCGACGCGTACAGGGCGTCCAGGTCATCGCGGTAACTCATGAGCCAGATCAAGTCGACACGGTCGATCACCTCACGGAAATTCATTGGACTTTCGCCGGGATCGGCAGGGTACCAATCCGGAATACATTCTCCCAGGAACAGGTTGTCGTCGGCCGATATGTTATGCGTCCGGACGTTCCCGGATATCGAATCCAGCACCTCCAGATAACACTTCCAAATCTTGCCGGTGTCCTTTTCCCAGTCGAGGGAATCCCCGTTAGTGGCGTTGAGTACATAAGGTTCTACGTCCAGGAGAAGCCCGTCAAAGCGCTCTTCCGGTTTCGCTTCGCGATTGAAAGCAAGAACGTTGTCAATCACCTTCCCGGCGATAGCGCCTCCTTCGGGAGTAGCCCATCCGTAACATCCTTGTAAAAGGGCTATCTCTACTCCGATTTCATGCAAGGCAGCGACAAACGCCTTGAGCTTATTGTCATCAGCGCTGACCGATTCAAAACCATGCCAACCGGCACTGAAGTAAATACGCTTGACCGCCGCCTTCTTGTTGCCGTACGGCGCCACGCAGAATTCGAGCAATTCTTTCTGGCGCAATGGGTTCGTCAACACATCATTGCGCCCGTACCCCTGATAATCGTCGGCGACGAACAATGATCGCCGAAACGAGTCACTGGCACCGTTTCCGCCGGCAAAAGCCACAATGGACTGGGCGCAAAACACGGCGAAACAAAAACGAAATAGCAACCCCTTCATTTTCCCTTCCTATTGAACGTTATGATGAATGAATAGTGTCGGCACATAGATGATCATGGAGCGGGTAGAGGGAATCGAACCCTCCTAGCCAGCTTGGGAAGCTGGTGCATTACCACTATGCTATACCCGCAGGGAAACTTGAGTGGGGCGGTGAGTAATCTACCCTGGAATCACGGTTCTGATAGCGTGACGTTGTCAAAACGGCTGAATTTTTTGTCGAATGTGACGATGTCGGTATCCAGGCACGCAATGTCTTGATTGAATTAATAGACACCTGAATCCGTGAAAAATATTGCAGATCGTCAAGGCCAGTGGAACTGGCTGGAATTTTGTTGCGAACACTGGTCAAATTGAGATTGTAACCCGAGCGCGACGCGTGGCATCAGTCCTGATGTGGTTCAATAGAGCGT
>JAJFLQ010000038.1 GCA_021772615.1 Verrucomicrobiota bacterium
AACGGTTTTATAACCAGCGTAGCTGTGCCGGAAGGCAACGCCGCCGATTCGGTGATGTTGCTTCCTATGGTTAAGGATCACGTCACCCGGACACGTGTAATTCCAAGCTTGGTCAGCACCGATGATGGCTATTCTTCCCAAGCCGGCTTAGATGCGGTGAAAGCATTGGGCGTTGACGCCTTGAGTATTAGCGGCAGTATCAACAAAAAAATCGAAAAAATACTTAACCCAAACGGTTAACTTCACAAAAAATCGAAAACGGGTGATCGACAAGTCCAGCCGGGGCCGATTTTTCGCCCCTTTTCGAATAGGGTCTACCTCGGAAACATCTGATAATATTGAAATTGTATATTGACGCAACAAGCCTGACCCCAAATGTTGTATAGCAGAAAACATGGGAAGGTCTTGGAAAAACCCTACAGTTGGTTGATTCTTAGGCGTATTAGTGACGGTTCGTCAAGTGTAGCTCACCGAAAATCAGGCATCTGCAACAAACTAGAAATCAGAGGTGTTGTACCTGCGGTTTCCCAATTAGCATGCGAATAAGGTCGATATCGCGCAGGGGTTTATTTGTCTTGCCGGCGACATGTTTTGTCGGCGGTGCGGTAGAACTTTTGCCCTATGCTGCCGTGGCGGCAATCGCGCATGTCTTTCGTCCGCGCCTGGTCTGGATGCCGGACGTGGATGACTGTGAAGCGATCTATGCAAAATACCGAGCCGAGTATGACACCATACTCGGTTGGCCGTTAAAGAACGACGGAAGATTCGACGCCGGTGGCGCGGGGCCGTCTCCCGCATTCCCGAATACAGATCATCCTTGTGTCGCGTTGTTTCGCGATTCCTTTACGTTCGGTTCTGAGGTTTCCGACGACGTGGTGTGGGGCAATGTACTTGCACGACGACTGGGCTGCCGAGTCGCAAATTACGGCATTGGCGTCTACGGCACGGATCAGGCGTATTTGCGCTTCCTCGAACAGGACGTTGGATCCGGGGCAGTTGTAATTCTCGGTATTTTTTAAGGACAACCTTCGGCGTAATGTAAATCAACATCGGGCGCCGCTGACTGGGAAATCGATCGTCGGATTCAAACCGCGCTTCAACGTGGATCGTCGCGGTCAATTGGAACTGGTGCCGATCCGATTGCCACGTGCCGGCGGGATGCGTACGTTTCTTCGGGATCCGTCACACATTCTGGATGAGGAGTATTTTCTTCCGAACAGTTCATCTGGTCCGGTCGTGTCCGGCTTTCCGTATTCGATAACCGCGGCGCGACTCTTCCGCCATCCCGATGTACACGCCGTTGCGAAGGGGCAGAAGTACTGGGGAGAGAATTTATCAGCCTGATCATGCCTCCCGCGCCCTCGAGATTACAACCGGCATTGTGACAGCCTTTGCGTCAGAAGCTGCCGAGCGTGGAAATCGCTTTCTGGGTGATCATATTTCCGTCTCCGAAAACGACAAAAAATCTCATCTTCGGGTCACCGGTGCTATGGAAATCTAATTCAGCAAATGGTGGATCATGGTATCGTTGTGGAAGACCTTTCAAGAGGTATCCTTAAGCGGTGAATAAATGTGCGGTGAGAGCCTCGTGCCACTATTCATGTTTCATGGCGAATTCAGCAGGGAAAAATCTGGCCGCCGCCTTCTGCCCGGATGATCTAACCACTGATGAAATTGGTCTGAGGTCAGACCTCGGTAGGGTCCGAATCGGACGGCGCCTGGTCGCGACATCGGTGTATACGGGGGAATCCCGACGACAATATGAATTACGCGGTGATCGGAGCGGATGATTGTTGTCGTCGTCGCACGTGAGCGCGTTGAAGGGAATGTGGGCTACTTCGATCAGAATCGATAGATCACTCTGGCCGAAGCGCTGTGCCCGCTGAGACTCAACTCGGCCAGATCCGTTTCGGCACGCGAGTCTGCGACGAGATCATAACGGTACTCGAATCCGAGAAGAAACCGTTTGGTCATATAAAGATCAACGCCACCACCGAGAAATATGCCGGGAACCACCGCCGATTGGTCGTCGTTGCGTTCAACCCGGTACGGGCCGGAAACGGGGTTTCCGCTGGTGTCAACAGCGTTCGGTATGGCATTGTAGTTGCCTGTCTCTGTCTGTGAGGAGTCGATGTCCACGAAATTCACACTGACTCCAACGATGATGTTCGCAGAAACAACATCGTTGTCAATCGTCGGTTTGATGCCAAAGTCGATGACGTAAAGCGACATATCGAAATCGTTCTCGACACTGACCTGGGTACCCGCGCCGAAGCCCGTGGCTGAATTAGACGTCGGGACAATGATCTCGTTGCTCAGGACATCGTAGGTATTCTGCGTGGCAATAAATTCACCGGTGTCATTATTATTGCCATGCTCGGTCGCGCTCACTCCCACATCGTAGTAGTGAAATCCGATCATCAATCCCACCGAAAACGTTTCATCTACTGTACTTGAATCGTCAAAATGCAGGATTTTTTCGAGTCGCAACACCGGCGAAAGCGAATCTGAGAAGTCGGCATCATCGGACGACCCGGAATAAACAACGGTGTCGACTGTGACCTGCGACGGATCGGGTAGATTGGGTTGGACACCGGCAAGGTTCTGAAGTCCAAACGGGCCTCCGACGTCGTTGCCGGCGCCATTTCTGAGGCTGAACGACTTGAAGTCGATGTCGTCGAAATGGCGATAGTTCACGCCAATACTCATTTCCCAGCTATGGTCCATGGCCTGCGATGTTATCGTTGTCATGGCGACCATGAGTGAAATGCCCAGCATCTTCTTGTGTACGCGAACAAATGTAATTGATGGTATCAATTTAAGATCCTTTACCTATGATTGCATGTTAACCCAAACGGCCGGATTTCCGGCGGTGACCAAAACTCAGTCGATCCGGAATAGTTTCGATGTGCCTGCCGACCCCGACGCGAAGCCGCGGATGCGGAAATAGTCGGGGTGAGTGTCCGACAATGTGGTGAATTCACTGATGTCGACGGTACCCGTGTTTGTTCCCATAACGAGCATCACGGGGAGCATGCCTGGTATGATTCTCCATGTGCCGGCCATGCCTGCATGGTAGTGCCAAACGTCGACCATGTCCGGTTCTGCCCCCGGTGCCCACGTGAGGATGAGCGCGAGTGTCGCGGTGTCGTCGATTTCTATCTTGGTGAAAACCGGCGTGTCTACGGTGGTGAAAACGTCGAATTGCCGACTTTCGCTCCAGGGGCCGTACGGCTCGATGGCATCCGGGTTGTGCGCGACAACAAACCAGGTGTAGTTGCCGGGTGATAATGCCACGGTCACCGATGGCTGTGATTGTATAGATTCGTAATTCAGGATCGGGCCGCTGCTGTCTCCGGCAAGGTATACGATATAGCTGTCGGCGCCTGCTACCGGATTCCATTGCAGGGTCACCGTCGCCACGGCCTCTGTTGAATCGTCCTCCGTGACGATGGTTACAATTTCGCTCTGGGCCGGAGATAATCCGGTTGGTGTATCCGGGCGTTGCTGGATTGTTGCCGTAGTGACACTAATTTCAAACTGTGGCTCGGGAAAGTCGGGTAGACCCTCAGCTTCCTCCAAGGGATTAAAACCGCGAATGGACACGGTGTAATCCCCGGGCTTTTCAAGCAGAACCTCTAAGGTTGCAGCTTGTGTCAATGGAAAACTGCCATTGCCGTCGGGCGGAAACACGCCGAGGATGCGGTGGATTTCTTCGGATGTTGATGTGCCCTCGACCCGCTCAATCAGCGCCTCATACCCCCGTGCATTGGTCAGAGTGAAATCGAGTTGGTAGAGACCGTTACCCAATTCAACAATTCCGTTAGCGTCACCCTCGCCGACGGATGATGCGCCATATGTGATGTTGAATGAGCTAACCGACATCTCGTGGAACTCACCATAACTGTTGGTCACAGGATCCCAGGTTCGCACTCGCCACTCGTAGTTGCCAGGCACGAAGCCGCGGAAACCAGCCGAAAAATAGTCGCTCAGTTTGATATCCGTATCAGTGACATTGATCGAAAAGATGGCGGGCGTATCAGGGGCTGCATCCGCGATCCGTGCTGTAACATTGTGCCATTCGGCGGTGTCCTCCAGTGGAGAAAAAGTGTGCGTGCGATACCATGGCGCCTGGCCGACATCGATCGTGATCGTGCCTACACAGGATCTGATGCCGTCCGTTTCGGATTTCGCAAAAAAGAAAAAACGATCCGTACCAGTGAAATCTACTGGAGGCGTGTATGTCAACGTGACCTTACTGATCATGTTTTCTGAATCGCGCGACGCCGAAACGAATTCCAACGAACCCATTTCTGCGGTGGTGCCACCATCCATGACAAGCGTGGACGTGTCGGACATCTCCGTTGCGCTTGTTTCAAATGAGAGCATCGGATCGTCCGCAGAGCCATCAACCACCTGTAATTCGATTGTCGTACCATTGAAATTTGCATTCACCGGGTCGAGTTCATTGTCGAGTATCGTAACCGTGTGTATTGGGCGATCGCCGACTATCGTGTTGTTGTCTGTCGTTCCGAATTCAAGCTCAATGGTTTCGTCGTTTTCGCAATTGTTATCGTTCAACAGGGGTATCGCGATCATCTGTACAAGGTCGTCCATCGCGAATGTTACGGTTTGGGTATCCAATGTATAATCGTCCCCTTCGATAGCACTGCTGTTCACAGTCACAACGATCCCGACATCAACGTCATCGGCAAGCATCGTTACGCCGTCGGGCAAGTCCAGTGTCACAATGACTTCATGAGTTCCCGCGCCCTCGTCGACCATGCTCGTCTCGGATTCGAACTGGACAGTTAGGCAATCGTTGTCCGTGATTGTCAGCGTGTGTTGATTCGCGGCGGTATCGATAAACACGATGGCATCTGAATTTCCAAGGATCATGATGATGGATTCGTCTTGCTCGCAATCATCGTCGCTCATAATTGCCACGGATATGCTTTGGGTGGCCATGTTGGTTGATTCGTCTGGAAACGTGACCGTAACGGGATCGGTTGTGCTGTAGTCCATACCGGCGGTTGCAGTACTGTCATCAGAAACCGTCATGATCGCGGAGACCGCGTTGGGCAACATGTCGACACCGGTCGGCAGTCCAAGCTGTATAAGCACGTTGCGAGTTGCGTCCGTTTCGTCTACGGCCACGCCAGTGTTAACCGCAAAAGCTATTGATGCCACGGTAATCTCGAGCGGCTGGCCGGTCACACTGTCATCACCCATGTCATTTAGGGGCACGACGGTTTCATTGCTGAAAGCGAGCGAAACCGTTGCGGCCTGCAGCAGGGTTACGGTGAATCTCGCAATCTCGCCGCTGCCGTCGTTTACTCCGGCGTCGTCATTTTGACCGGTTACCGAGAATGCGAAGTTTCCCGGTGTCAGTGCCGCATCACGCGTAGCATCGGTTGGAACTCTGCTATCGATCCATTCCACGCTGTCCGCCAATACGTCGAGTTCGTCAGTGTCGTAGGTCACGGAGAAGTTCAACGATTCTAAATCAGGAGACGTGGTGATTATCACGATATCCACCTGATTAAGCCCCGTCGCGGATTCGGCTTCAAGCGTTAAGACGGTCTGCCCACTTACGCTTGATCCGAATGCCAAAGCGATAGCTGAAATAATGCTGCATGTAAATAGTCGCAGGTTCATCAAAATCTCCATGGATGGGGTCATTATTAGCCCGAAGAACACAAGGCAGGTGAATGCGAACAACATTCGGTTTAGGTTGGCTCGGTCAACGCCGGGCAACTTGAGAAGTGTGGTAAGTCCGGTGAGCGGAAACCTTACGATAGGCTACTAACCTAAGTCCCCGTACGAACGTAATCCAATCCAAATATTGGATTTCTTGCTGTCTTCGAATTTGCGACCCACTGGAGGTTTTTGCTCCGTAGAATACACCGATGCCCCGGCGTCGGTTCGCCGCGAACGGAAGCCTAACGAATGAATGGAGGACGACATGAGAGTCATCACCATATTACTGCGGCGAAACCTAATTAATAGGCGTGTGCGATTCGTATCCACCGGGCATCAGGGTACGGCAGGCCGCGTATGGCACGGGGTGATCCCATCGCATCGCCACCGCGACCTATCGCAGCCCGTTGCGGGGGGACTAGATCTACTGTCCGCACGCAGCCCGATTTCAGGTGTTGCGCTGAAACGCTCCGGTTACACTCGATGCCGTCTGGAATCTCGTAGGGGTGTCACCTACGTTACAGACCGATGACGTCCTGCCGCCGATGTCACATGCGTGGATGTGGGACGGCGACGCATTTGTCATGACCGGGCAGCTCGAACCGGAAAAGGCCTACTGGTTGTATTCGGAAACTGCCGCTGTGGCGGAGTAGGTGCACCACGGCGTTCCATGTCCAATCTGGGCGTTGCTGCCGACAGCGTATCGTGCCCGGAGGCGCTTGTAACTTGTATTTACGTTTGTGCGGGCTTTCTTTGATAGCCGCCTAAGGAATTGCATTACCAAACGAAAAGATAGTGATAGAAGGCGTTGCCTTAACCAATCCGCGTAGATTTAACCACGGAGGGTCGAGCTGCGATTGTAACGGCGAGACGTTGTCGAACGCATCCGATCTCGTTTTGGGGCCGTGGACCTATCGTCAAGGTCGCTGATACCAAGAGAGGAATTGTATCTTATGCATCATCATCCATTTGTCACGGACTGGTCATCCGGTGCTGCCATTCTTGCAGCGATTCTTGTCGTTTCGTCCGCCGCAGCGCAATTGCCAAACGGGCCTTCGGTACAGGTCGGTACGGTCGATCATTCCGTGAATGGACGTACGATGACAATTGAACAACATTCCCGCCACGGGATCGTGAATTACCAGAGCTTTGGTATCGGCGCCGACAATACGGTTACGATCAGTCTGCCCAGTGACGACGCACGCTACCTTGCGCGCGTCGTCGGTAACGACGTAAGTCGCATCTTCGGCAGTCTCAACAGCCCTCGCGGCACCGTTGTGTTAACCAATCCTGCAGGCATTTTTTTCGGGCGTAACGCCAAAGTTGACGTGGCGCATTTGGTCGCGTCCACACTGGACATAACCGACGCCGACTTTCTTACAGATCAGTTGACGTTCCACGGTGACGGCGGCTTGATCGTGAATCTCGGGGACATCACCGCCGAGACGGTCGCGTTGCTCGGTGAGAGTGTTATCAATGCCGGGAGCATCTCTGCCGACAGCGTCGCGCTGGGGGCCGGAAGGGACGCGGTTGTCCAACATCGCGTGCTGGACGGACGGGTGACGATCGATTTCAGTGAAATGACCGTACCCGAGGCGTTGGTTGTCAATGACGGCAACATCCGGGCCGGATCCTGGGCAACGAAAAACACGCTACAACTCGTTTCCGCCGGCAGCGTCGTAACGGGTACGCAAAGTGAACTCGATGCCGGCGGAGATGTAACAATTACCGGCGGCTCCGGCGTGGTTGACGTCGCCGGAGATATAACGTCGCGCTCGGGCAGCGTGAGGATCTCTTCGGGCGGTGCACTCTTTGCGGCTGCGGCGATCAAAGCTGTCGATGATGTTGAGTTGACGGCGGTCCAAAGTGTGCTTGGTGAGAACAGGCTTGTATCGGGACGGGGAATGGTTCGCGTCAACGCGGGAGCTGCAGTGACATTTGACGGCGCCATTGCCGCCTTGTCGGGCGTCATTGTCGATGCTGCAGCATCGGTGTTTCTGGACGGTAAGATCGAGACGGAGGCGGATATTGTTGTCAACTACGGCAGGGAGATCCTGCTGGAAAGCACGTTGCCGGAAATGGAGCAGGTCGTTGTGAACGGGCGGGTGTTGGGTGGAACAATCCATCTTGGTGGCGGTGGGGTGTTTCACGCCTTCAACACCGCGACGGGAGTTAGCGTGGTAGCGTCCGGGTGGGGCGAGAGCGGTCTCTATACCGGAGCCGAATGGTCGTCAGGCCCTGTCTTATTTCGAGGCGACTACGATTGGTGTTCGTTAAGTGCCCTTTATCGTCAACGGCAAAACGTTTCCGACGATTGGGCCGGCGTCACTTGGGATAGCGTCAATTGGGACGTCCTTCGCCTAATTCGGGTCAATGGCGCCGGTGTTGCATTACCGACCAACCCTACTGTGATCCACGGCGATGTGGATCACGATTATTCCAATGCCGGTATCCTGGAGATCTCGCAGTCCACCAGCGACGGGATTGTAAATTACGATTCATTCGATATCGGTGAAGGCGGATTGGTGGATGTAAACCTGCCTGGTGCTTCGTCAAGATTTCTTGCCCGCGTGGTCGCGGGCGGTGAGAGCGAGATCCTGGGAACACTCCAAGCAGACCGCGGTAGGGTTTTTCTTGTTAATCCGGCCGGGATTGTGTTCGGCGATTCGGCACACGTGGATGTATCCAACCTGGTTGCAGCGACGATGCGCGTATCGGACGATGATTTCCTTGACCGTTCAGTATCGTGGACCGGCGGTCACGGTTCGGACATCTCGATCTCCGGATCGTTCGAAGGATCGTTAGAGTTCATTGCGGCCGGCATTCTCGACGTGATGTTTGCCGAGTTCGATTCCTGCGGTGTTGTATTTGATGCCGGGTCTCATGTTCTAATCGAAGACAGTACGTTTGAGGGCGCCGTCGATATCGTGGCCGGCCACGACGTTGTTGTCGACGGCGGGTTTGTTAATATTTCGCGCATCACGGCCGGTGGCCGTGTTGCTGTTGAATCATTAGACGACCTCACCGTCGGCGACATCCGAGCCGGGGCGGCCGTTGAACTGGAAGCTCATGATTCCCTCACCGTCGGGGACATTTCTGCCGCCGCGATCGAACTGAAGGGTGACGGTGTATCAGCCGGCGTGCTTGAGTCCGAAACGGTCGCTATTACGTCTACCGACAGAGTTTCGGTGTCGCGCATAACGACGGACTCGTCCATTATTATTGATGCAACAACTGGTGTCAGCGTATCGGGCGATCTGAGGGCTGGCGGCGGTGATGTTGCTGTGCTCTCCGGTTCCTCAGTGAGAATGAACGGCGACGTATCCGCCGGCGGGGCAATTTTGATCCAATCGACAGGCTTGGTCACAGTGACCGGTGATATCGTAGCAACGGGCGGCGATGTTCATGTGGAAAGCGGAGCCTCAGTACGAGTGGATCGCGCCGTCAGCGCCGCTGGCAGCGTTACCGTTGAAGCGGACGGCGACGTGGACTTGAAGCGCGGCGTCACATCGGACGCGGATGGCATCCTCATCGATGCCGACGGTGCGATGACGGGCTATGACGATATACGTGCGGCCGGTTCGATCACTGTCCGTGCGGGCGGCCCGCTGTCGGTATACGGCAAGGTCGAAACGGTGGACGAGACCATCCACCTGTCATCTGGTGACGCTGTTGCACTCTTCCAGTCGATCCATGCCGGTGGGGATATTTTGCTCGAAAGCGCCGGCGAGTTGGACCTCTATGCGGATGTAAGATCGCAACACAGCGCGATTGATGTCGCGGCAGGGGAGGCGTTGAATCTCTATGATGTGCTCGACGCGCATCAATCGATAGGTATTCGTGGTGGTGATATCCGGCTGCTGGGCGGGCTGACGTCCCATTCTTCCTCGGTCGATGTTGTGGCGTCCGGTGATCTTATGGCGCACAGCCGTACAATCGCCGGCGATGACATTTCACTGAGAGCCGGCGGCAGTTTCACAGGCGCCGGCGAGTCGATTTCCCGCAACGGCTCTGTTATCATTGCTGCTGGCAAAAGCACTGCGGTGACGGGAGAATTGTCGGCAGCTGTCGACGTGCGTCTGAGCGCGGGCGGCGATCTTCGCCATGACGGGATCATTGCCGAAGGCGCGCGGAATGTTGATATCTTATCGGTTTCCGGCGACGTGATCCTTTCACGTACGATTGGTGCGCACGGCGATTTACGAATTGAAGCGGGAGAACGCATCTTTATAGACAGTGAACTGCACTCTCTGCAGGGTAGTATTGATCTGGTTGCAACCAATGGCACTATCAATCTTGCAGCACCGATCGCAGGTGGCGACATTGTGAATGTCAATTCTGCACCGTTAGTGAATGCATTTAGCGACCTCTCAGATTTTTCAACCCGGTCCGGGCTGCTTCTGGGGAATACCATCAGCGCCAACTTCGCGGAAGTACGCGTGGCCGACACCTCCGTTGCCGATATTGCCCGCAACATTGCACAACTTCGTCGTGCCGAGAGTCGAGTGAAATCAGGTGATGCCGTAGTGTATCGTGCGATGCAATTCCCATCCGATTCCCATCCGGTAAAGCGCGTTCCAAAGATTGTCATCGACTTCGACACGTACGAAGGCAGTAATTGAAACGCATCGCGGTGATCCGATATGCGAAACACTTCCGACTGTTTTCGATGTGCGGTGGAGCGCGAGCTGCCCCTTTAGCCGTTATACGTCATTGCTGAGCGTTGGTGACTTCGCCGGCCCCACCCACATTTCATTGCACACTCACAAGGAACAATTGTCGATGGCACAAATACGCGACGTGTACAGACGAAGCCCGATTGTCATTGCCATCCTGTTATCGTGTGCCTTTGTCGCTGCGATCACGTACGGTGACGAATTGCGACGGGCGGAAGACCGTATTCGCGATACGGAAGAATCGCGCATCGAAGATCGGTCGCGAACCGTCGATTCGCTGCCTGCAGAATTGCAGCAGGCGCCGTTACCATCGGCGCTGAAACGGTCGGCTGCGACAGATCTCGGCGTCCGCATCCTCGACGTACGTGTCGTTGGTGATCCTGCGGACGTCGCCGGCTTCCAAATGACCGGGCTGCTGACTGAATTACGCTTGCGTTGCATTGGGAAGCTACTAACATCGGCAGATATTCGTAACATTGCGATCGTGTTTACCGCCAGACTGGTCGACCGCCATTTTTATCTGGGTTTTATCGTTCCATCCGATGCCAATAATGTCGATAATGCCGACGCCGGGGTGCTGACATTTCGCGTTTCGCTCGGCCGAATTGGCGAGCTGAGTGTTGCGGAACAGTCTGATTTGCGCTTCTTCAGCCGTCGCCAGGTTGAACGCGCCTTGACGGTCAGGGCAGGGGACATCTTCGATTATTCGCGTATATACAACGACCTCTACCGGCTGAACGCGGTTGACGGTCTGACGCTGGATGCCGCCGTCAAGGCGCGGTCATTGCCCGACACCGAAGACCGCGTCGCCAATCTCAAGCTGACTGCCACAGATCGGCTGCCGCTTCATGCTGCCTTTCGCAGCGGCAATGCCGGTACCGATGCCACGGGTGTTACGCGCCATAATGTCATGCTCTCGTACGAGAATCTGACCCGTCGTTATGACGCCATAAGCATTCAATACACATCCGGCGAAGACAGTGATGAGTTTGAATCGCTCTCGGGCGCTTACGAATTGCCCATTGACTTTCGAAGACGAATTACACTTCGTGTCTTCGGTGGCCGTTCGGATACTCATATTCGTAATATTCTGGATGCTGTCGATACAGTAGGCGAAGAGCAGTTCGTCGGGTTACAGCTTTCCTGGAAAGTCGTTGATACGTCGCGACGCCTGCTCACCGTATCGATTGGCCGAGTCTGGCGCGACCGGCTTGACGAGTTGCGCTTCGACGGATCAAACCTGTTCCTGCAACCTCCGGTGCGGACGCGTGTGGCGCCGATTGACCTGGGTCTGGCTTATGTGGATCGCGACGGGGATCGCCTCAACGGATATAACCAGGTCAGCCTTAACGTTGTTGTTAACCGGCCGGAATGGGGTGGAACTTCGGGAAGTGAGAATTTCTCGAGTCGACATACGGCCCGCCAGTACGAGGTCGTGCGGCTATCCGCCGGACGTCATCAATTGCTGAGCGAACGCGGGTTAATGTTGTCACTCTTCATTGACGGGCAGCTGTCCAATGAGCATTTGACGAGTTCAGAGCAGACCAGTGCGGGCGGAGTAAGCACCGTCCGCGGCTTTGACGAAGACGAATTATTGCGCGACTCCGGTTTTGTCGTGAATGCAGAGGTCCTTACACAGCAATGTCAATTTTCGCTGCCTGGGCGGTCCGAAATTCTTGCCGCCCGACCGTTGCGCCTGCGCGGACTTCTGTTCCACGACTATGCTTATCTGAAGAACAACCGTTCCGAAAACCGGTTGTCTGGTGACCGCGCGGTTGCCATCGGCAGTGCCGGAGTCGGTGTGCGATTGGACGTCGGAGATGCCCTTTCGTTACAGCTGGATCACGGCTGGCCCGTTGACGACACGCCGGAGAGCGACGGTGGCGGCCGTACCCACGTGCAGCTGTCCATCGGTTTCTGATCAATCGCACGGTGGATGCCGGCGATCCCAATTTCAAAGTATCACCTGATATGTCGCACGGATCGGACAGTCGCTGAATAGCGTGGCCCCTTATTGGTTGAGTAAATGGCAACAGGAAAACTGGTTGTGTCGATAAATTTGGTGTGAGCGGATGGAGCGGGCGTATTCTTGAATCACGCATGAACGCAAATCACAGCTAATGAATGATATGGGAGGCAAGGCGCGAGTATGGAGCTATGATCTCGTGTTTTCCCAATTCGTATGAGAATAAGGTCGATATCGCGCCGGGGTTTGTATATCTTGCTGGCGACATGCTTTGTCGGCGGTGCGGTAGAACTATTGTCCTATGCTGCCGTGGCGGCAATCGCGCATGTCTTCCGTCCGCGCCTGGTGTGGATGCCGGACGTGGATGACTGTGAGGCGAACTATGCAACTTTCCGAGCGGAGTATGACACAACACTCGGTTGGCCGGTAAAGAACGACAACAGATTCGACGCCGACGGCGCGCGGCCGTCTCCCGCATTTCCGAATACAGAGCATCCTTGTGTCGCGTTGTTTGGCGATTCCTTTACGTTCAGTTCTGAGGTTTCCGACGACGCGGCATGGGGCAATGTGCTTGCGCGACGACTGGGCTGCCGAGTCGCAAATTACGGCATTGGCGGCTACGGCACGGATCAGGCGTATTTGCGCTTCCTCGAACAGGACGTTGGATCCGGGGCAGTTGTAATTCTCGGTATTTTTGAGGACAACCTTCGGCGTAATGTAAATCAACATCGGTCGCTGCTGACGGGGAAATCAATCGTCGGATTCAAACCGCGCTACAAAGTGGATCGTCGCGGTCAATTGGAACTCGTGCCGATCCGATTGCCACGTGTCGGCGAGATGCGCATGTTTCTTCGGGATCCGTCACGCGTTCTGGATGAGGAGTATTTTCTTCCGAACAGTTCATCTGGTCCGGTCGTGCCCGGCTTTCCGTATTCGGTGACTGCGGCGCGACTCTTCCGCCATCCCGATGTACAAGCCGTTGTGAAGGGGAACAAGTACTGGGAGAGGTTTTATCAGCCTGATCATGCCTCCCGCGCCCTCGATATTACTACCGGCATTGTGACAGCGTTCGCGTCAGAAGCTGCCGAGCGTGGAAATCACTTTCTGGTGATCATATTTCCGTCTCCGAAAACGATAAAAAAAATCCCCTCTTCGGGTCACCGGGGCTATGAGAATCTAATTCAGCAGTTGGTCGATCATGGTATCGTTGTGGAAGACCTTTCAAGAGGTATCCTTAAGCGGTTATCGAATCGAAGCCCGTGCGAGATTGCGACGCAACCCAGGGTGTGCCGAGGTCACTATAATGCAGAGGGTAACGCGTGGGTCGCAGAGATTGTCCACGAGCTCATTAATCGCGAAGGCTGGCATGGAGATTCCCGCCAGGAGTCTCAGAGATAGGATTCGAGAAGTCAAAGAAATTATTTTTAAATACGTCGGTAGTAGCGTTGAAGCTTCGGGATCAACATGCGCCGGCTAAATCGTGGGAAAAAAGCCGATCCTGTGACCAACAATCATTCACAGACCCAGGTCGTGGCGAGCCCCGCCGCCACGTGCATTGCCGCACTTGCATTCATGATTATTGGAGTATTTGTCGGATTATCGTTCGGCTATCCGGTTCTGAATAAGAATGCCAGAGCAAGTGAGAACTGGCCAAACGCGAAAGGCATAATAACCTACTCCGCCGTACAGCAAGAAGACGATTCCGACGGTGAGGCATCATATTCTCATGATGTCCGTTATACGTACGATGTGGGGAATCATCAGTACCAGGGCGCTATCGTGTACTTTGGAGAGTTCGCATCCTCGAACGTCGCTTCACACGCCAGAGAGATCGTCGATCAATACCCAGTAGCTGCCGAGGTCATTGTATTTTATGACACCGAGTTCCCCGGCACGTCATGTTTACAACCCGGAGTCGAGGTTCGTTCGCCGTTTCTTGTTGTATTCGGTATCGGATTCTTCGTCATAGGGGTGGTGTGCCTGTGCTCGGGCATTCGGCGAAAATTACGGAACGTGAGCTAGAGCGGCGGTTCCGGGGACGTATTGTTAAACCACGAATGGACACGAATCACAGCTTATTAAACAGAAAACTACGCTATAGCGTTGTTAACGCCTACCAATTTTCTTGACAAGGCCTGTTTATAGCTGTCCGGGATGGGCGCATAAAATACATCAAGGCAAAGGCGCATAAACTCGATAAATTGGCCGAGTGGCGCAATCGATTCTTGAGCCGTCGATTCCGGATCATGGCGGAATCGTTTTCTGATTGCTGGAGCGGGGAATTCGACGATCATATTTATATCTGTGACGACTCCCAAATCCCGGCGCTCCAAAAGAGTAGGTCGCAAATCGTTTAATTCGGTGGAAATCAATTGCCGGTAAAGTTCTTCCGCTGCCTTGGAATGCGTGAAATACGGTGCCCCGACACCGTCGAATTTAAATACATTTTGCCCACGTTCTTCAGGTGTCAGTGTGAACGGACTATTCGAAGCGGCAACAAAGTTGCGGACCCTGACAACGTGATTGAATACCTGTGCGGCCGTGTTGTAGATCGCCTCGGAGTCCGTTGTATTGAGATACAACACACCGTCAGGCAGTAAATGCCGGCTGGCGAGTTCCATGAACTCCCGAGAACAAAGATGCGTAGAGTAGCATCGCCAATGCCATAGGTTGACGCAGATCACGTCAAAGCGTGCGGTTGCGTTGCGGTTCAACCAGCGTCGTGCATCATCGATAATAACCTTTACACGCGGGTCGGTTAAGACTTCCCCGAATCCCGGATATTGTTTCACGGCGTCAATGTATCGGGGATTTATTTCGACGACGGTCAATTGATCGAGGTCCTGATAGCCAGCCAGAACCCTGGTCCGCGACCCGCTGCCGAGGCCGATCTGCATCACCCGCTCCGGCCGTCGGTGCAGACATGGGATCCAGAGCTCGATAGCGTACGCTCAACCG
>JAJFLQ010000039.1 GCA_021772615.1 Verrucomicrobiota bacterium
AAACGAACACAAATGCTCGAACGTCTTTGCCATGAACTCACCGCGATCAAAGCCCACTACCCTGGCACTCACTTGCGAATGAAATTTGACATCGCCGCATAGGAAATTAAATCTCACGCTATGTCAAGAGATCTGAACCCACAGTAAAGTGTGAACGACAACATCGGACGAATGCGGACCCTGGGGTATATGTATTGAGCCGAAGCCGGTCGTTGATATCTCATTTTTACCGGAGGTATGTTTATGAATCGCATCTTGCCTGTCACGGCCTTCCTCATGGCCGCGTTGTGCTTGTATGTATCACAAAACAGGGCTGAACCCATGAAAACGTCTCAAGCTGTCGGAATACCGGAGAATACGGCCAGGGCAACGTTTGCGGGCGGATGTTTCTGGTGTATGGAATACCCGTTCGATCGCCTCGACGGCGTGATATCCACCACCTCAGGTTACATCGGCGGTCACGTCGTGAATCCTACATACCAGCAGGTGTGTTCAGGGAACACCGGGCACACCGAAGCCGTCCAGGTCGTGTACGACCCCGCCAAAGTAACGTACGACGATCTGCTTGATACGTTCTGGCAGAATATTAACCCGACAACGCTGAACCGTCAGTTTGCCGATCGCGGCACGCAGTACAGGACCGGCATTTTTTACCATGACGCATCACAGAAGGAGCAGGCCGAGGCATCGCGAGCGGCGCTTTCGAAGTCGGGTAAGTTCGACAAGCCCATCGTAACCGAAATTACCGAGGCAACCGCATTCTACCCTGCAGAGACATATCATCAGGACTATTACGTGAAGAACCCTGTGCGCTACAAAATGTACCGTAGCGGGTCTGGACGGGATGCGTATATCGAGGAAACGTGGGGAGATGACGCGGCAAAGCATTAGCCCCGATTATCGAGACTGCCGACAGGCTGCTAGCCGAAAAGGCGAAGTGCGTTTTCTGCTTCACACGGTTCGCTGCGCTTCATACGCCGCCAGATTTTTTCCTCGTCGTGTCGTGACACGATAACCAGCTGGCAATCGTTGTCGCGCGGCGTGCCGTCGTTGAATGTCCGCGTGACCTGCGCGCCGCCACGTTCCCAGAGAAATTCGGCGAAATCCCGATCGCCGGCCAACGTCCATGTCGAGGCCGAATCGAGCCGGCCGTTCAAGTCACTTAGCAGGCGTTCCTGGCGTTGGCGCAGGCGTTCCGCTGTGTAGGTGTCCCATTCCTCGACCGCGGCTTGGTACTCTTCCTGCAGCCGTTTCGCCGAGAGCCAGGGCGTCTCAACCACGGCTTCTCCACTACCGAGATAGCGGTTCCAGTCGTCGGTGATCAAATATCCCTTTTCTTTGCAGTCGTAATAAAAACGGGTGCCGGGGAAGGGCGTACAGATTGAGAATTGCGCGCTCTCGGGGTCGACGTCCCGCGCGAAATCGAGTGTTTCGCGAATCGTCTCCGGGGTCTCTCCCGGTAGCCCGAAGGTGAATGTCAAGTGGACCTTGATACCGATCTTTTTCGAGTAGCGTATGGCGTGCTTCAGCTTTTCGATCCGCGTGTTCTTGTTGCAGGCGTCGATGAGTTTTTGTGAAATGCTCTCCACGCCGTACTTCACGCAATACATGCCGGCGCCGGCGAGCGCGTCAAGCATACGTTCCGTCATGCAATCGCCCCGTGCCATCATGCCCCACGGGTAATGGTTCAGGCCCCGGCTGGTGATTCTGGCCGACAGTTCCACCATTCGGTCTTCACCGATATTCGCCGTGTCGTCATCAAAATAAAACGATTCACAATCGTAATTGTCGATCAGGTATTGGACCTCGTCTAGGGATCGGTCGATATTGCGTCGCCGATAACGGCCCGTGCCGTTGTACACGATCTGCGGCCAGACACAAAAGGTGCAGCCGAAGGGGCAGCCCCGTGACAACCACGCCTGAACACATGGATGCGGCAGGCCGCACACGGGGTCACAGTAATTCGCGATCGGGAGGCTCTCGTACAGTGGCGCCGGCAGGCTGTCGACATCCGCGACGGCTGCGGGTGCATTGTGTACGCCGTTGCCGTCGATCAAGCCCGGCACGGTCTTTACGGCCTCGCCGGCGGCGAGCTTTTGCACGAGATCGAGGAGCGCAAAGTCGTATTCGCCAGTGATCCAGTAGTCGGGCACGGATGCTTCGGCCATGACCCCGGGGATCATGGCGGTGTCGTGGATTCCGCCGAATACGAGGCGGATATTCGGATTCCGGGATCGTAAGTCGCGGAAAAGCCCAAGGTCGCCGTTGAGGCTGGGTGTTGCCGTCTCGGCGAAAATCAGGTCCGGACGAAAGTCGTCAAGCCGGCGTATTAAACTCGGTCTGTCGACGTCCTCGGCTACGGCGTCCACAAGCAATACCTCGAAACCTGCGTCTTTCATGATCGTTGCGGCAATGCCGAGAAAAAAGGGAAATGGGATATATCGCGGCAATTGGCCGGGGCCGGGCCGTCGCTGCATATGCGGCCAGCGCGACCCTGCTCGGACGCCCCAGAGTTCTGGTTGGGAATCGTCGTACCAGGGGGGATTGATGATGGCGATTTTCATGGTGGCTCCTATGCTTGGTAATGTCGTCGCGGTCGAAATACGATCTCCCGCCGGCTGATATTCGGTCATCGTCCACCGCGTTTAGCTATCCTCGTGCGGCACAATAACAGGATGGCATATGAGCAGAATATGTGCCACGAACGTCTATGCACTGATGAGCCGCATACATCGACTGTCGTCGTCCTGGACTATGTATCCCTTTTCAAATCAACGGCTTGGCTGCGAATAGGCTGTCAGCCTCCTGTTCATGGAATTAGCCGTGATTTCGCCGGCAACACACTGCTGTATGGTGAGTTGCGTGTGATGCGATAAGGACAGCGAATCCCCTGAATATGACTGGTCGCGATGTGCTGTATGGTGTGACGCCGGCAAGAAATTTCCGTTATCTGCGGAAAAAATCGATCGTACGCTACGATTCCGCATGTGTGGACCGGACAGTGCCGCCTGCTTCTTTGATTGCATCCCCGAGCACCTGCCAGTCACGGTCGATGGCGTCACGCATGGTAAACCACTCGGACGACTCGAGGGCAGCCATAAAACCGTCGCAATATCGCTCGAACCAGGCCGGAATTTCGGCCTGCTCGATGTGATCGTGAGCGAACAACCCTTGTACGCTGTCGGGGATATGCCGTGCCAGTGCCGGGCTCGGGAATGCCGGTCGCGATGCACCAGTTCGCCTGCAGAAAAGTTCAAGGTCCCGGACCGCAAAGATCCATGGAATCATGCCGTCCAGGGCCACGAATTCGCGCCTCCCCTCACGTTTGTCAAGGTCGTAGCGGTACCAGGAAATGCCCAGATTGACCGGGAAAATGCGATTAATAAGCCCTTCCACCGTGTCAAAGTCACCACGTAGTACACCGCGCGAGTGATGCCAGCCCCAGTATGTGCGCAACACCGTGAATACCGAATCCTGTCGCAAATGCCGACATCGCGCGTTTGCAGCGTATACCAGCCGGCATCCTTGTTTGTATAACGCCTCCGACACGGTTCGGTCCTCGTCGTTGGTTCGCAGCCGGGTGTCGTATCCCGAGACGCGGCGCAAGTCGGCCGCGCGAAAGAGGGTATTGGCGCCGTAGAGGAAGCGTGGGTTCTCGATGTCGTCATCTCCCCAATTCTGGGCCATGTGCGTCGCTCGCCACCGATCGGCGAGATCCGTGTTGTATTGCTCGGACATATGTCCGCCAACGCCCGCGGCATGGCAGCGGTTCAACGTGCCCAGTGCCAGTTCGATCCAGTCACGCTCAAGCACGACATCTGCGTCAACAGCAGCCAGCAGGGGGGTCGTGCATATGGCCAGTGCCGTGTTTCGTGCCGCCGCCAGCCCGCGATTGGCGTGGTGTGTGAGGATTTCGACACCGGGTGCGTCGAACGCAATCGGCGTGTCGGAACCGTCGTCGATAAGGAGCACGCGTGCCGGCGCAGCAGTCTGTTCCATGATCGATGCAACGCACCTGCATAGCGTCGTCTCGACGTTGTAGCAGGGGACATAAAAGGTGATATCCGAAGGTTTGTACACGTTGCGTGGCGCCTGTTGCGAGTGTGGTTAGGTCGGTACGGTTGCGTCATCGTGCGTGGGTACTATGCTGCATCTGTGTACTATCCGGTTTGCCAACAGTCATTACAAAGAGAATCTTAAGCAGCGAAACTTACTGAAAGTTTGCCATAACGGGAAGAGTATCAGTAGTGATATATCGTTGTGTTTTCACCATTCACCATTCACAATTCAGTACAGAATGTCGCTCTATCCAGTCGCGAATCACGTAAATCTCCACGGTCAGTATTGATCATGACGCCAAAACGTTTCGATATCGCATTCCCATGCATTTTTGTCGCGTTATATGCGATTGCGATGCTGTATACAATCCCCGACTACGGCATCACATGGGATACTTGGGAATACTACGTCGGAGACAAGAATTTTAATTTTTACCGCACATTTGACAGCGACTACCTCGACTACGCCGCCGACAATATCTCGCTGTACAAGAATCCCCGGCATCCGGACTTCTACACAGTCACCAAGGCGTATGAACGCGAGATCGACGTCTTCCAGGCGCCGCATCTTATCTGGCCGTTCGGCCACATGACCTCGAGCTGCACCAAATATGTTTTTTTCGGCTGGTTGGACGCATTTGATCCGATTGACGCCCACCACCTCATATTGATCGTATACGGCATCGTGTTGTATCTCGCGATATACAGCTTTTCATTGCGTCATTTCGGACGGTGGGAAGCGCTGTTTGCTGTTTGTGCGATCGCGCTGCACCCGCGATTTTGGGCGCATGGCCATAATAATCTGAAGGACGTCCCGGTTGCCGTATTATTCGCGCTCGTGATCACCCTGTGCTTCGACGGCGTCGTGCGCAATCGCGCCTCGCGACTTGTTGTGGCTGCAATTTTGTGGGGTGCTGCGTTGGCCACCAAGGCAAACGCGTTGTTCGTGCCGCCGATACTTGGTGTGTGGCTGGTGTACCGTCTTGCCTGCATGAGAACGGCTATACCCGGCGCCGCAGCATTGCGGTTGAAGCGATACGTTCGGTATGTTCGATACGGCGACGATCCGGATATGGCGCGTGTGGTATCACGTCGCGGCCTCGTTGCGATCTTGGCGTTTCCTGTTATCGGCGTCGCGGTCATGTTTCTGTGCTGGCCGTTGCTATGGGTCGATTTTCCACACTACGTCGTGCTCTACATACAATCATTATTCGATCGCGGCATTGAGTCGCAATCCGGATGGAACCCGTGGCCACTGAAGAACTTGCTGGCCACGCTGCCGATCGGTATTCTGATTTTGACCGTTGCAGGCCTGTGCGAGATAGGTGTTCGGTCTTACCGCCGTCGTCGGTTGGACGATCTCGATTTCCTGGTGTTGTTATGGTTTGTCGTTCCCGTGTTGCGCGTTTCCCTTCCCGGCGCACGGGATTTTGATGTGATTCGTCACTGGCTTGAAATCGTGCCTGCAATGGGTTTGATTGCGGGAATCGGCGGCGGCAAGATCGTATCCTGCATCTGCCGGCACCTGCGGCCGGTGGCGGCACGGGACGATGCGCCACCTCAAATTTCATTCAGGGAGCTTGCGGTGGTCACCGTTGTCCTGGCGGCAGGATTCGGTCCGCTATTGTACTGGAATATCCGCGCGCATCCGAACAATCTGGTGTTTTACAATCGGTTTGTCGGACAACTCGCCGGCGCGCAAAAACAGAACATGCCGGAATCGACGGACTATTGGGGATCGAGTTATCGCCAAGGGATGGAATGGCTCTACTTCCAGCCTGACATACCGGAGAAGTCGGTGCTGTTTGTGGGTGTAGCGCAACACATCGCCTACTACACCCGGGAGATCCGTCTCCGTCCGGACATTGAATTACGGCCATTCACCGGATTGACCCTTGCGGAAATGGATGAGATCGTGACATCAACACCGGGACATGTCTATGTCATGTACATCACGCGGAAGCCGTGGTACACACCGTTATTGCGGCATCTCGACAGCCACGGATCTGTCGCCTGGGAACTGCAGGTCGATGGCGGTGTATTGCTACGCATTCTACGATTCAGATAACGTCTGAAGCTGTTTTTTTTCTGCGCGATGTACGGCCTGTCTGGCATGGCATCTGCGAAGTCTTTGCGGCACAGCCACGGATGCGTCGGTCTGTGCCGGGAATCAGGCCACGTGACGGTCCTGCCATGCGGCAGGCGCCGTACGGCGAATTCCGAACGACGCCACATCGGCAGCAGGCTGATCCGTAGTACACGCTCATTAATGGACTTAAGATAACTGGCACCAGGAGGCCGACCATGGCAGCACCCTCGGATTCATCCATTTTTTCTCGCGATTCAATGTCCGCATCCGACGGCGATACCGACTCGATCATTCTCACAGCCGACGGCGAGATGGATGACGACGATGATTTCGGTGATGAGACGGTGATGTTGTCAGCAGAGGAGCTTCTGCAGCTGAGTGATGAGAACGAGAAAGATTACTGGTGGTATTGCCCGGACAGTCTGCTCGACGACCATTTTCAGATCGAGCAGGTGTACGGCAGTGAGATCGAGCTGAGCTTCGAAGACAGGCTGGCGAACAACAGTTTTACCCTGCTCGACATACCCAAAAATATTTCGCAGATAATCACGATTATCAACAGTCCCGATTTCAGCTACCACGACGTAGCCCGCACGGTGGAGCAAAGCCCGGTATTGATGTCGGAGTTTCTCAAGCTTGCGAAGTCCGCCTGGTTCAACGCGAAAGTTCCGATACAGGACATTCGTGTGATCCTGCCGCGCCTCGGCGTGACCCTGGTCAAGTCTGTGCTCTACCTGAATTCACTCAAGCTCACGTTAGCCAATCAGCCGGTATTTCGCGAGCTTGCTACCGACATTGTTGACCATAGTCAGGCGGTCGCCGTGATCGCGCGATATCTTGGTCAACGCTGCTACAAAGATCCCGAAAGCGCGTATCTGGCCGGCTTGCTGCATAATATTGGCAAGCTCGCCATTCTCAAGGAATTGACGATCAAGTTTGCACCACACTTAAGTCCCCGGTCGACGTTTGGCGAGGAGAATTTCTACCAGCTGTTCGAGCGATTTCACTGCAGAATAGGTGAAAAAATCGCCATTGACTGGTCACTGGATGCCGAAATCGGTTACGCCATCGGGCACTATCGTGATTTTAATACCGACGAGGCGAGCTTCGATAACTCGGACAGCAGCAGGCTTACTGCGATTATCCATCTCAGCGATATCATGGCAAGAATCCTGGGACGTGGCGCGATAATCAGCGGTGTCGATATTTTCGACTTAGAATCAACCCGTATGCTTGGTATTACGAAGAACTGCGATTCGGTGGAGTATCTGACACATATTCCGCATCTCATCGAATCGGCAGACGACGCCTGAGTGATGAGACCCGAACGCGCATGAGTTATATAAACATAAACGAAATCGAAGCCGGCATGGTCACCGCCGGCGAGGTAAAAGATATCCGCGGCCGTGTCATTCTCGGCAAGGGGCAGACAATCTCCGAAAAGCACTTGAGGATATTCAAGATGTGGGGGGTGAGCGAGGCCAACATCGAGGGTGTCAACAAAGAAGATATCACCAAACGTACAACCGAGAAAATAGAACCGGAACGCCATAACGCGTTGTCCGAAGAACTCGAACGTAATTTCAAGCATACGGACGCTTCGAGTATGGTCATTAAAGAACTGAGACGGCTCGCGCTGATACGATCGATAAGGATGGAAATAGATGCCAACGCTGACTGAAGACCAAGCGAGTGACTTTCTCCAGGACTGTGTGGATATCACATCACTGCCGATGTTGCTCATCCGTCTGAACAATGCGATCAACAATCCACGCTCGTCGATAACGGATATTGCCAAGATTATCAGCGAGGACACCAGTTTGTCTGCCCGTCTCCTGCGCATTGTGAATGGCAGCCTTTATGGTTTTCCCTCGAGGATTGACACGATCAATCGCGCTGTAGTCATCGTCGGTACCCAGCAGCTGCGCGACCTTGCGATGGCGACGTCGGTGACGACGTTATTCAAGGAGATTCCGGATGATCTGGTGAATATGGAATCATTCTGGCGGCACAGCGTGGGCTGCGGGCTGGCTGCAAGGGAGATTGCGAATCTGCGGCAGGATATCAATCCCGAACGGTATTTCGTCGCCGGTATTTTGCACGATGTCGGGCGGCTGGTCATGATTAAGAAGGATCCATCCCGTTCGAGATCCGTGCTGTTGCGCAGCAAGCGCGATGACGAATTGTTGTATAAGTCCGAGGCCGCAGTGTTCGGATTCGATCACTCAGACATCGGACGGCTCCTGCTTAATAAGTGGAAACTGCCGTCGAGTCTTGAGGAGGCGGTCGCCTTCCACCACCGGCCGCGCAAAGCTGTTCGCTACCCGTTGGAAAGCGCCATTATCCACCTCGCCGATGTGCTTTGCCATGCCATCAACCTGGGGAAAAGCGGGGAGCGATTCGTCCCGCCGCTGTCGGATGCGGCGTGGAAGCTGATCGGTCTGGCGCCGAGCACGCTGTCACCGATAATCGAGCAGGTGGACCGCCAGTTCAACGAGATTATCGAGACCATATTGGTGGATTGATCATGTCTAGAGTTGTTATTAATAACGATGAACTAATGGTTCTCACGGAGCGGGTCGAGCACCTGGAAGAAGTCACACGATGGGCCATCGATGCGATAGATCTCGTGGTGTCGATGGTTGACGAGCAATCCACGGTCGTAGCGGACCAGAATCTGGAATCTATTCTTAGCGCGACGCGCGCGCATCTGCGCCGGCTCCTGCCGTTTCAGTCGACAGCTTTTTATATTGTCGATGAGCCTGATTTCGATTTCGGTCTGCGCGATTGTGATCCACCAGGCGAGCGCGAACGGATCCAGCAGGAAATCGATAATCAGGTATCCAGTGGCACGTTCGCCTGGGCACTGAACCAGAATCGCGCGATAATGGTGCCGGCCACGACCGTCACCGGCCAGACGCTCATTTTTCACTCGCTTGGCAGGAAATCGCGGATACTCGGGATGTTTGTGGGGCTAATCGAAAATCAACAGGCGAAGGCAACGGATTTCTCGACGAATCTGTTGTCGATTGTGTTTTTTAACTGCGCGCAGGCACTGGAAAGTTCCACCTTGTACCGGACCGTCAACGAGTACAATCTCAATCTTCAGGAGATTGTTCAGACCCGTACGAAAGAGTTGCAGACGGCGTTGAAACATGCGCAGGCCGCAAACCAGGCGCGCCGTGAATTTCTCGAGAACATGAGTCACGAAATTCGCACACCCCTGAATGGCATATCGGGTATGACCGACTTGCTTCTCGAGCATGATCTGCCGACCGAACAACGGGATTATGTCGAGACGATTCGTTTGTCGTCTGAGTCGCTCAATAATATCGTCAACGATATCCTGGACATTTCCAAGATCGATTCCGGATCATTTAATATCGAGCCTGTCAATTTCAACTTTCGTAAATTGGTAGAGGACGTTGTCGACAGCTTCGCGGCGCCGATTGCCAAATGCGGGCTGGAGTACGCCCTGGATTATCCTGCGGGCGTACCGGACACGGTTGTGGGCGACCCTGTTCGGCTGAGACAGGTCATAACGAATTTGTTGAATAACGCCCTGAAGTTTACGCACCGTGGCTCGATTGTAATAACGGTTGAACGGTTGCCGGCAGCTGTCGCAGCCGAACACGACCGCATACAACTCTCGGTCGCCGATACAGGAATCGGCATTGCGTCGGATAAGGTCAATCAGATTTTCGATCGATTCACGCAGGCGGACAGTTCGACCACGCGCAAATATGGCGGTACCGGACTCGGTCTTACCATTAGTAAGCAGTTGATGGAATTGATGCACGGCGATATTTGCGTGACGTCGGAATGCGATCGCGGCTCGACCTTTGCCATCTCCATTCCCCAGAGCCTGGCAACGTCGGATGTCGGATGTCGCCGATCGATCATAACCGGGCATCGGGCGTTGATCGTGAATGTCTCGCCGCTGGAAGGCCGCATCCTGTCACGACAGGTCAAAGGTCTCGGATTGCGATGTGATATGGTCACCTCAACGAAAGGCGCTCTGGCAGCTTTGGACGACGCTGGTGAAACCAGTGATCCGTATCATTTCGTCATTGTAAACGGCAGTGTCGACGCGATCGATACCGTCGAATGCGGCCAGCGCATACGTGATAATCCGGGCAGCTGTGAGGTTACCATGATTGCATTGGTCCCCTATGGCGGCAAGGGTAACGGTTTCGACCTGCGTAACGCGGGCTATGACGGCGTGGTCGTAAAACCCGTGGGCAAACAGAAGCTGGCTGATACCCTGGTGGCAAAATGGCAGGAACGCGCAGTGGCGACGCCCGCTGCGGCGCCCGCTGCGATTCAGGACACTACGGTCGCATCATCGGCCCGGGACGCCGATAGCATGACGAGTCGTGCGGCGGAAGCCAAGATTCTTGTTGCGGAAGACAATGTTATCAATCAGAAAGTCGCCGTGCGGATGCTGGAGAAACTGGGGTGCAAGGTAGAAACGGTGAACAATGGCAAAGAAGCTGTCGATCTTCTGAACAGCAAGCGCTATGACATTGTTTTTATGGATTGCCAGATGCCCGAAATGGACGGGTACGAGGCCACGGCAACAATACGCGAAATCCAGAGGGGAACCGATCAGACGATCATAATCGCCATGACGGCAAACGTACTCAAGGGCGATCGCGAGAAGTGCATTGCGGCAGGTATGGATGATTTTGTCGGCAAGCCGGTGAAAATGACGGTATTGAAAGAAGTGTTGAGTCGTTGGCTATAGACCATCTGGTCTATTATTCGCAGTTTTTGCAATCGTGGTTTCCGATTTTATTGTATCTGTCTGCGTCTTGCAGCCATTGGCAATTCTGTCAGCCGTTTTCGGCAAGTGGATAATGCATGCGGCGCCTGTGGCGGTAGATCGGCGAAATGGCAACCGGCTGTCACAGTCCTCTGCAACGCCTCGTTCGTTTGCCGGCGCACTTGTAATGCCCACCACCCCCGACGATTCAGTGCACAAGCGGCGCGCGCATGCGATATTTGTGCCGCATTCGGTCTGGAAACGGGAAGTTGGAGTTTAATTATGGCGAAAGTCGATCCGAGCGGCAAGGATATTTCTACGACAGGTCGTTCGTCCCTGACCGGCGTGTCGGGGCTATTGCACGACAATCCGATGCTATGCCTGGCCTTGCTTCTCCTGATCTGTGTTGCGATCATCCTGGGGCAGTTCCTGCGCTTGACGGCGCAGATCAACAGTACGACGTTGCTCGAAGAAGCGGCGTCACACGCGAGTACGCAACGGGCCTTTCGATCGGTTTACACATCGTATGTCGTCGATCGCCTTCGGTCTGATTCGACGGTCACGATTACGCATGACCCGGATTCGAATCCCGAGGGGATACCCTTCCCTATCACGCTCAGTATGATCCTCGGCAATCAATTGAGCGAAGACCGGGCGGGAATGGAATCAGCGATATACAGTCCGTACCCCTTTCCCTGGCGCGAATCAACCGGCGGATTGCGCGATAGGTTCAGCAAGGATGCATGGGACGAGTTGAATGCCGACCCGGAGCAGCCGTTTTTTCGCTATGAAACCGTCGGCGGTATTAAAACACTGCGGTATGCCGTCGCCGACCGCATGCGCGCTACGTGCATCGAGTGCCACAACACCCACACCGATACGCCCAAGTCCGATTGGGCTATCGGGGATGTGCGCGGTGTGCTTGAGATCTCGCTACCCGCGGATAAGATCGCCGTTACCAATCGTGTACATTCGAGTCTGATCGAACTCTTTCTGTCGATGACGCTCATGATCATCGTCGGTCTTGCTTTGCTGGGTATTGTCGTCCAACGATTGCGGAATTCGACCAATCAAACCCGAAAACTCGCTACCAAGACGCAACAGATCAACGAGCAGCTGGAGTCTGAGATCGACGAGCGCTATCGCATCAACAAGCAGCTTTTGGACGAGATCGTTGTACGCAAGCAATCCGAGACGGCGCTCCTGGATGCGAAAGAGCAAGCGGAGATGGCCAGCCGCACAAAGGGCGATTTCCTGGCGATTATGAGCCACGAAATTCGCACGCCGATGAACGGTGTTCTCGGGATGACGGGTCTGCTTCTCGATACGCGCTTGGATGACGAGCAATTACGGTTTGTGAGTGCAATCGAGGAGTCCGCCGAGGGTCTACTCAAAATTATCAACGATATTCTGGATTTCTCCAAGATTGAAGCGGGCAAGCTGACGATCGAACCTGTACCGACCGACATTGTGTCGGTCGTGGCCGAGACCATAGCGTTCTTCAAACCGAGGGCTGCGGAGGCGGGCATCAGCCTGGATGTCCATTACGCGTCACCAATGAAACGACGCATTTTTATCGATTTCGGACGATTGCGCCAGATCCTGACCAATTTTTTGAGTAATGCGATTAAATTCACATCGAAAGGCGCCGTCACCGTCACGGTTCGCTGTGCACCGATTGGCCCGGATAATGCGCGACTGGAGCTTGTAGTCGAGGACACCGGGATCGGCCTCGATCCTGACCAGCTGGAGCACATCTTTCAGATGTTCACGCAAGCGGACTCCTCGACCACCAGGCGTTACGGCGGAACCGGTCTTGGTCTGGCGATAACGAGGAAGCTCGCGAGGCTTATGAATGGTGATGTGCACGTATCCAGTGAACGTGACAAGGGGTCCCGATTTATCTTTTCGGCGGAAGTTCAGGTCGACGCCTCTGTCGCCGACGCAGAGAAAATTGAAAATCCGGGAACAGAGGCGACTGTCTCGGTCGCTGCCGATGGGGCTTCGAACCGGCCGCTCGCGAACGCATCTGGATCACAACCGCGGGTATTGCTCGTAGAGGATAATCTTGTGAACCAGCGGGTAGCGGTCAAAATGCTGGAGAAGATCGGCTGTCGTGTTGACGTGGCCGGAAACGGTGAAGACGCGTTGGAGAAAATCAGCGGGTGCACATACGACCTGGTATTTATGGATTGCATGATGCCGGTGATGGACGGATTTGAGGCCACCCGCAGGCAGCGGCTGCGCGAAAGCGATGACGAGCATATACCCATTATTGCGATCACGGCAAACGCCATGAAGGGCGATCGTGAACGATGCCTGGAATGTGGTATGGACGACTATATCAGCAAGCCTGTGAACAAGGATCGTTTGCGGGCCGTAGCACAGAAATGGCTAACCGGCGAACGTGGAAGCGATGGATAAGTCTGCCCTGGACATAACGTGGGTATTGTTGTGCGCCGGCCTCGTGTTTCTGATGCAGGCCGGGTTCATGTGTCTCGAGAGCGGATTAACGCGCTCGAAGAACAGCATCAACGTGGCCATCAAGAACGCTGCTGATTTCGGCATTTCGGTGATCGTATTCTGGATCGTCGGTTACGGCATTATGTTCGGGGCAACGCAATCCGGTTGTTTCGGTACGACCGGATTCTTCATGAAATTCGCTCCGTCCGACGGCTGGGCCATTTCCTTTTTCGTTTTCCAGGCGATGTTCTGCGGCACCGCAACCACAGTCGTCGCCGGGGCCGTTGCCGAGCGTATGCGATTTGGCGGTTACATCATTGTAAGTATCGTCTTGTCCGGTTTTATCTACACCCTATTCGGACACTGGGTCTGGAATGGCGCGGCGGTGGGCGTGAACGCGGGGTGGCTGGCGAAATTGGGTTTTGTGGATTTCGCAGGTACGACTGTCGTGCATTCCGTCGGCGGCTGGGTGGCGCTTGCCGCGGCAAGCATAATCGGGCCGCGATGCGGCCGATTTGCGGACGACGGCAGCAACCGTGTCATTCCAGGTCACGACCTGCCGACCGCGATCCTGGGTTGCCTGCTGCTGTGGTTCGGGTGGTTCGGCTTCAACGGCGGCAGCGCACTTGGCGTGACCCCTGCCGTACCGTCAATTTTCCTCAACACCATGATTTCCGGGGCCTGTGGTCTGGTTGCCGCGTTGGTGGCCAGCTGGGCGCTTGAGCGACGGCCCAGTGTACGACTATTGATGAACGGCGCGCTCGCCGGGCTGGTGTCCATTACCGCGACCTGCCATGCGGTTGACAACGTATCCGCGGCAGTAATCGGTGCTGTCGGTGGTGTGACGATGATCGCAGTGGAACGCTTTCTTGTATGGTTGCGAATAGACGACGTTGTCGGCGCCATTGCCGTGCACGGGGGCGCCGGTATCTGGGGCACGCTTGCCGTGGCGCTTTTCGGGCGCAGCGATCTTCTCGGGACCGGCCTGACCATGTCGCAGCAGTTCCTCGTGCAGGCGCTCGGTTGCGTGACCTGCTTTGTATGGGCGTTTGGCGTCGCGTATATCATCCTTCGCATCATCAACGCCGTTTATCCGCTGCGGGTTTCCGCCGACGCGGAACGAATCGGGCTGAATGTGTCCGAGCACGGGGCCTCGACGGAATTATACGATCTGTTGATGGTCATGAGCGAGCAGCGGCAAACCGGCGACCTGAGTTTGCGTGCGCCGGAGGAGCCGTTTACCGAAGTGGGCCAGATTGCACGGCAATACAATGACGTCATGAGCAATCTGGAGCAGACCGTGGCGCAGACCGATACGATCGTACGGAATATCCAGGACGGCATAATCACCTTTGCCGAAGACGGGATCGTTCGTTCATTCAATCCCGCCGCCGCGGTGATATTCGGCCATAGCGCCGAGGTCGTGATCGGTCAGCCGCTTACGATGTTATTCGGGATGGACGGAATGACGCCGGCAGTCGGGTATCTACATATTCTGGAACGCTACCACGGCCGATCAGCTGCGGAGATGTATGTTGAATTCCAGGGCAGACGGAATGGCGGCACTGCATTTCCTCTGGAACTGACGATAAGCACGGGAACGATTGACAATGAGAAATTCCATATCGGCGTGATTCGTGACATCACTGCGCGGAAGGAGCAGGAACAGGCACTCAAGAACGCGAAGCAGGAGGCGGAACAATCAGCCCGAGCTGCGGAGGACGCCTATGCCGAGTCGGACCGCATGAGGCGTGTGGCAGAGCACGCGAGCCAGGCCAAGAGTGAGTTTCTCGCCAATATGAGCCATGAATTGCGCACGCCGTTGAACGGGATCAGCGGCTTTACGCAGTTGTTGCTTGAGGACGATCTACTCGACGAGCAGCGTGAGAGTCTCGAAACGGTACGAAGCTGTTCCGACAATCTATTGGACTTGATTGATGACATCCTTGATCTCGCCAAAGTTGAGTCGGAGCAAATCGAGATCGAATCGTTGCAAATGGATTTGACATCGTTAATCTATGAGACCTGCGAGGTATTGCGTACGAAGATTGTCGACAAGCCGGTCGATATGCTTGTCGATGTCGATGTCGGTGACACGGAACCGATTGTCTACGGTGATCCTACCCGTGTGCGCCAGATTTTGAGCAATCTTCTCAGTAATGCCATCAAATTTACGGATGCAGGCGAGATCATTGTGAGCATGGCGGTCATCGAAGACAGCGATACCGACACTCTGATCGGTATATCCGTTCGCGACTCCGGTATTGGTATGACGGAGAAGCAACTCACGTACGTCTTCGACGCGTTTCGTCAGGCAGATGGCAGTACGACACGAAAATACGGTGGTACCGGACTGGGATTGGCAATCTGCAAAAAATTGACGGCTGCGATGGGCGGAACATTAACGGTCGAAAGCCAAGTCGACGCGGGTACCACGTTTCATTTACAGCTTCCATTCCGCAAGGCTGCCGTCAATCCTGACCTCATGGCATCCCTTACGCTGCGTCCGGAACTTCTGGGACGGCGATGTCTGATCATCGACAATACCGAGTTGAGCCGGGCGATTTCGGAACGGTTGGTACGGAGTATTGGCCTGCAGCCGGTTTCTGTTGCGCACGATTCGAAAACCATCCCGGAGGTTGAACTGGTGATGATCGATACACGCGCCGCGTTATTCGGTAACGCCGATCTTGGCGCCATGTTCGCGGCCGAGGTCTCTGCGTCGTCGCCAAAATTGCTAGCCGTGTCGTCGACACTTCGGCCGGCGGAATTACAGAAGGTCGAGAGCCTGGGCATTCACGCACACCTTGAAAAGCCTTTGCGCCGTTCGTCCCTGGTTCTCACCATCAATGCGTTATTTGTGGATGTGGCGTGATCCGTTGGTGTCTGCACTTCCAGTGTGCCTGCGCCATGCCAGGCGTGTCGCTTGACGCGGCGCTGGTACGGCCACATCTAAAGCTGTAAACTCCAACGTGTTTCGTTCTGCGCTTTGCTTTGTGTTTCCTGTTCGTTGGAGTTCACAGCTTTAGATGTGCGGGGCGTCATGATTCATGCGGCGGGAGAAAAAGTCTTATCTGAAGCTGTAGGTAACGAAGGGCGTCACCACTGTGTGCCCCAGCGCCCGGCAATAGCGTTCGCCGAAACGCTGTCCGCTGCTTCGTACTCGGCGGTCGGGCCGTTCCTGTCTCTCTCGCTCTTCGTCTTGCCGTCTGAACACCTGGGCCGTCATTTCCGCCTGGAGAGCGAGCGGCCACGCGAGTCGAGTACCGTCATGCGGGCGTTCCACTGTGACAGGCGGTCGCCTGCCTGTCACCATGAAGATGTCGGGCGTAGCCCGTTAGGCTGCCAGGCTGCTTACGCCACCAATACCGGGGCCTTGTGTTCGCTCCTGCCGTTGCCCGATGGGGCCTGCGCGGGAAAGTCTGTAAATTTATTGGACAAGATTCGCAACCGGTTATTCAACGTCTTGAACAAAGAAAATGCGATCTGCGGCCGGGCGAACAGCAGCGTATGAAAATCGTCGTGCGTAATTGTTAACAGGCGAGCATGCGTCTCAACGATGACCGATGCAGATCGCGGTGAGCGGTCCAGAATCGACATCTCGCCGAAACTATCCCTTTCGCGAAGGATCGTAAGGGTTATTTCCCGATCCTTTCCGGTGACTACCTTTACACTGCCGCTTTCGATAAGATACAACGAGTCTCCTTCGTCATGTTCCTCGAATATGACTTCGCCGGCGGCGAAATCTATTTCACTGGCGATTTCGTTGATGAATTGCAGATCGCTGCCCTCGACATCGGCAAAAATCGGCACACTGCGAAGAAACAGCATCCGCTGCATCTGGCTCTTTATCATTTTCTGTTCCTTTTTATTTATCGGTGTATTGATTTGCAGCCCGACCTGCTGCAGCAGCCGGCTCAGGTCGCGATTGGTCATCGATCCGTGTATGACCTTCCCCTGAGTCCGACTAAAGGCGTTGACCAGTGTCGAGTTCATCTCGTCCGGTTCGTCCTGGAGCTGACCCTGTAATGCGATCAAGTCGGGTGTAAGATCCACAAGTCGCAACTCGCCGATGGCGTTGATCGTGCACATTAGAATCCAGTTGTGATGGCGATAATGCAAGAGTTGCCGAAAAACATCCTCGTGCTGCAGTGTGGCGCCGTCAAAATTTCTGGAGAGGTATTTGGTTTCAAGAATGTCCACAAGATCGCGCGTCTCCTGGCTGCAGCCCTCGATGATTTCGATCGCCTCGGCTCGCTTCCGCAGATCGGTCTTGGTCAGGTTTATCATCGCCGTGTGAATCGTGCGAGGTTCGGTCAACAACTGCAGGTAGTGAAAGGCCAGTTGCTCCCGCTGATCACTCGATCTGGTCAAGGCATCGATCAACAACGTCACGGAATGGTGCGATTTGAGTGGATCGAGGTTGTGTATAAATCCCATATCACGTTTGATTTCCGATGTCAGCGCCGACAGTGAACCCACAATCTCGTTCATCAGGCCAAGTGAAAAATGCGTCGCCGCCGCCCCGACACTGGACCGGTTGTGCGAGTTCATGACATTGTTCTTTATGGTCGCCAATGCCTTGGCCGCGGCAAACTCGATACGCACTGGTTGGTCCTTCAGAAAACCGGCGAGTACAGAGATGCTCAATGACGAACCGAGCTTACCAAGACATTGTATGATGTGGACGCGCGATTGCTCGCCGCAATTCTCCGAACGCAGAACCTGATGCAGCCTCGGTATCGCCTGGCGCCCGATATTCATTATCGCACCCGTTGCCTCGACGGCGTACTCGTGGGCATCGAGGAACTTGACGAGATTTTCGATCACATCGTCATCGTCCAGTTTGCCGCAGGCGGAGATTACCTCATAAATAACCACAGGGTCGTCTTGTTCCCCGAGGTCAAAGAGGATCGGCGCAAACACCGGCTGCCGAATTTCGCCAATGATGTAGGCGGCCTTCGCGCGCAGTTGCGGGTCGCGGTGAGCTGCGAGTTCCTGAAGCAGCACCACGGCATGCGGAAAGTCCGTGTCGTTACCAAAGTTCCAGCGAATCATCGAAATGATAATTTCCGCGCGCATGTCGACGTCGGGGTCGGCGGCGTATTTCTCAATGCGTCGAATATCTGCAGCCTCACCGATCGCACCGATCGCACGGATTGCGGCAACACGCACGGTTTTTTCGGTGCCTGGCAGCAACGTAAGAATCGTAGGTATCGCCTCTGTCGCCTGTTTTTTGGTCAGCACGTCGAGTATCGCTGTCTGGACGCGCGGGGCAGCGGTTTGCATGATCTTGGAGAGCCGGTCCAGATACCGGCGATCCGGCAGATTTTCCAGAAGTTCGATCGAGTATAACGCGACTTCGACATCCGATTGGTTTATTGCCTCCATGAGTACGGCAGCGGCGTGTGGGTCGCTGACATCATCGAGCGCGCGCAGTGCCAGATCCTGCGTGATGAGATTCCTGGACCCGAGGTTGGCAACCAGTGCCTGGAGATAGCCGGAGCGAATCCGCAAGGCAAAGTAAATCCAAAGCAGCGACAACCCCAGGGAGATTAGTGACAGCGTCAGCGGGGATGTTTTAAGTGCCATTAAGACCAATAGAAATGTGCCCGCCATCATCGTGCACAGGGGCACGACCGTACCCGACACGAACGCTCGTGCCTGAGCGCGACGTTGTTCCGGAATAGCATTGAACAGAAGTTCGTAGCTCGATTCGCCGACGGATGCAAACACCGCGTCATCGGCAAAGCTGGCGTACATCGCGGACATCGCGCGGAAATTAAAAATGGACTGTACCGGCACCGGTGCGAAGGTATTGCGCAGTGCCAGTGCGACGGCCCCTGTAGCCATGCTCAACGGGTGGAACAGAAACGTCAGGCCGACGCCGAACTTGCGTAGCAAAAAACCGGTGAGGAAAAACTGCAGGATCAATCCGCCGAAAGCCGTCACACTGCGAAATATCCCGAGAAAACCGGTGAGTTCATCCTGGTCATGGAAGATTTCGTCCATCGCGGTATAAAACTGAAAATCGACCAGATAGATCACAAACCACATTGGAACAGACAGGCAGACGAGATTGCGAATCAATGGAATTTGCCACACTTCGCGGAATTCACCCTTCATTTCGTTGCCCGTTCCGTCATCACAGGCCTTGCGGACCGTCGTTTTGGTCCCGTCTTCTTTCAGATACCGTCCGACGGCCCCGATCAGCGGGACTTCAACCACCAACACTACACACCAGAAAACAAAGAGATTGGCAGTGCCCACGGCATCTACGATCGGTTTGGTCAGTGCGCCGCCGACGATCACGCCAAGAATACCGAAGCCCCCGATGGTTGGGAAAACGATCTTGCCTATCCTGGGATCGAACAGTTGATTTGCGTAGGTCCAGAGATGCAGCGACACCATGACCAGATAGATCACTTCGGAGAAGCTATACAGCAAGAACGGAACAATCCGAATGTCGAGTGGGAGAAGCAGTCTCATGACAGCCAGGCTGAAGCAGAAAAACCAGGCCTGGACAATGAAGAACCGTATCGGCTCTATATGACGAACCAGAAGCGAGTAAACCGCAGAAACAAGGATCATCATGGCGGCATTGAGGATATACATCACCGGCAGCCAGTCTGGTCCGATCTCCTTTATGAACAGCCCGTTACAGCCCGCGCTCCCCGAGCCCCACCCGACCATTAGCACGAAGTGCATGGCGCATACGGCAAGGGTCCGGCGCAGTTCCCGCTCGGACAGGTGAAGGACGTGGGCTACTTTTTGTATATGTCGGCGATTCATCGACAGGGTGGCGCTGCGATTTCCGGAATGCGTGGTCCCGGTCGGTCGTCATATCCGATCTGCAGACCTGCGTTGTCGTGTGTTGCGAACGCCGGGGACGACGCGGCAATCCGTGAATGGAGTTTGCGCCTGTGGTGCCCCCGGAGGCGCGCGGAACACAATTATCGCAGTTAGTATGCCATGCGGATGTCAGCCATGCGAATGCGGCGTATCCGTATCGTCGCCGCTATGCTTTTTTCCAACTCCAGCGTTGAAATGCGACCGAATTGGTCGTATTTATAATTTTGGCCATAATCGGTCAAAAATATCGGTTAGCTATATTTCGCGGATTACGATGTAAAGCTGTCAATCTCAAAGCGGTGAACCAAAAGGTGAGTCATGGAAGCACTGATCAATGAACGTCCTGAAAACGATACGGCGCCGAGGCCGGCATCCGACGACTCAACCGAGTCGATTGTCGAGGCGTATACAAGTCAGGATTATAAATATGGATTCGTCACGGACATCGAAACGGAAACGATTCCTCCCGGCCTGACCGAAGATACGGTTCGGCTTATATCGCAAAAAAAGAACGAGCCCGAGTTTCTGCTTGAATGGCGGCTGAAAGCGTTTCGTCACTGGCAGACGATGACGGAACCCACTTGGCCACACCTGAAAATCGCACCGATACCTTATCAGGACATAATTTACTATGCCGCACCGAAATCAAAAAAGACAGTAGCCAGTCTGGACGAAGTGGATCCGGAGCTGTTGCGCACGTACGATCGGCTCGGCATACCGTTGTTGGAGCAGAAACGCCTTGCGGGCGTCGCTGTTGATGCCGTTTTCGACAGTGTCTCCGTGGCTACAACATTCAAGGCAAAATTGGAGAAAATGGGGATCATCTTCTGCTCGTTTTCGGAGGCGGTCCACAATCATCCCGAGCTTATTCGCAAGTACCTGGGAACAGTGGTGCCGTACCGGGACAATTTCTTTGCAACATTGAACTCCGCGGTCTTCAGCGACGGTTCCTTCTGTTATATTCCGAAAGGCGTCCGTTGTCCGCTGGAACTGTCCACCTACTTTCGGATCAACACGGCTGGCACGGGGCAGTTTGAACGTACCCTGATCATTGCCGACGAAGGGAGTCGCGTGAGTTACCTGGAAGGGTGCACGGCGCCGATGCGCGATGAAAACCAACTCCACGCAGCCGTCGTCGAGCTGATTGCTCTCGACAACGCGGAGATTAAGTATTCGACGATTCAGAACTGGTATCCGGGCGATGCTGAAGGCAAGGGCGGCATCTACAACTTTGTTACCAAGCGTGGTAAGTGCCAGGGGGTGAAGTCCAAAATTTCATGGACCCAGGTGGAAACGGGATCTGCGATCACCTGGAAGTATCCCAGCGTAATCTTGAAGGGCGACGAATCGACAGGTGAGTTTTATTCGGTTGCGCTCACGAATAATCGGCAACAGGCGGACACCGGCACCAAAATGATTCATCTTGGTAAGAACACGTCGAGCAATATTGTTTCCAAGGGCATTTCTGCGGGCAAAGGTCAAAATGCCTACCGCGGGCTGGTAAAGGTTATGAAAGGCGCGACGAACGCGCGGAACTATACACAGTGCGACTCGATGCTTATTGGCGACAAGTGCGGCGCTCATACCTTTCCGTATATCGAGGTCGGAAATACCTCGTCACAGGTCGAGCACGAGGCATCGACATCGAAGATCGGTGAGGACCAGATTTTCTATTGCCAACAGCGAGGGATCTCAACCGAAGACGCGATTGCGATGATTGTCAACGGCTTTTGCAAGGACGTGTTCAAGGAGCTTCCGATGGAATTCGCCCTTGAGGCAAAGAAATTGCTTGAGGTAAGCCTTGAAGGAAGTGTCGGCTAGTCGGCATAACCCCGTTCACACGGGACAGGAACCAACCTGCATCATTCACCGGCATGCCGGCGCAAATCGCGTGAATGTACGGGCTCAATAACAGAAGGAATTTTTTTATGCTGGAGATTCGAAATTTACACGCCAATGTCGACGGCAAATCCATATTAAAGGGATTGAACCTGACGGTAAACAAGGGTGAGGTCCATGCGATCATGGGACCGAATGGTTCCGGAAAAAGCACATTCGCGCAAGTGCTCACAGGCAATGAAACCTATGAAGCGGTTGGCGGCGAAATCCTGTTCCAGGGCAACGATATCGCCGACATGGATCCGGAGGATCGCGCTCGCGAAGGGATTTTCATGGCCTTTCAGTATCCGGTCGAAATACCGGGAGTGAGCTGCACTTATTTTCTCAAGAACGCATTAAACGCGATTCGCGAACACCAGGGGCTCGATCCTTTGGACGCGATGGATTTTCTTGCGATGGTCCGTGAGAAAATGAAGCTTCTTGAGATCGATGAAAGCCTTATTAACCGGTCCGTGAATGAAGGGTTTTCCGGCGGCGAGAAGAAGCGAAATGAGATCTTTCAGTTACTGGTGCTGAATCCGCGCCTGGCGATTCTGGACGAAACGGATTCCGGTCTCGACATTGATGCACTGAGAATCGTCGCGTCCGGTGTGGAAACCTTCAGATCGTCCGAGAACGCCGTGGTCATGGTGACGCATTACCAGCGATTACTGAATTATATCGAGCCGGACTTCGTCCACGTTCTGTACAACGGACGCATCGTGAAGTCCGGAGGCAAGGAATTGGCTCTGGAGTTGGAAGAATGCGGGTACGACGACATCCGCAACGAAGCTGACGCAGCAGCGCCGGCGGAGGCCGCTGTATGACGAATCACGACAGGACCACGAGATTTCTGGACGAATACGAGCGCTTCAAGGCTGTTCAGCCAACACCCGACTGGTTGCATACCATACATGAATCGGGTATGTCGCACCTGCGCTCGGTCGGCCTGCCCACATCGAAGGACGAGCAATGGCGATTCACCGACATTGCGTCCTTGTTCGAAACCTCGTTTCGTCTGCCTGATGCAGGTATGGACGACGCGGCGCCGACCGGTGACATGATCGAAACATTCGGAATACCGAATCTCGAGGGCCATGTACTGTTGCTGGTGAACGGAAAACTCGCACGCCGCAGCGACTCATGCGACAATGTCCCGGAGGGTGTCGAGATTCGCGGGCTGGCCGAGAGTGTGGCCGCGGGCGCGCGTGTCGCAGGTGATAACCTGTCGCGTTACGCACGGTTCAATGGTAATCCGTTCGTTGCCTTGAACACGGCGTTCATCGCCGATGGCGCCTACATTCGCATACCCGACGGCGTTGCGCTGGACCGTCCGATACAGATCCTGCATGTGATCGCCGGCGGCGCATGCAATATTGTCAGCTACCCGCGAACGCTCATTGTGGTCGGTGACGGCAGTGAGGTTACAGTGGTAGAACGTTACGTAACAGCTGCCGGTTCGCAATATTTTACCAATGCGGTTGGTGAATTGACTATTGGCCACAGATCCCGTGTGAATCTGTACAAGCTGCAACAGGAACGATCGGATGCATTTCACATCGGCAGTCTGTCTGCGCATGTGGGAGCAGACAGCTATTTCAACTCCCATGTTGCCTCCGCCGGTGCGGCGCTGTCGCGCCATGACATCCACGTAACTCTGGACGACGAGCGCGCGGAATGCCGACTCAACGGTTTGTATCTGGGCCGGGACCGGCAGGTGGTCGACAACCACACCAGGATCGATCATACGATGCCGAACTGCAACAGCTACGAGCTCTACAAAGGGATTCTTGACGACCGGTCGCGCGGCGTATTCAACGGTAAGATTCACGTTCATCCAGACGCTCAAAAGACGGATGCAAAGCAGACCAATCGTGCGCTGCTGCTGTCCGATGATGCCCGTGTGAACACCAAGCCGGAACTCGAAATCTATGCCGACGATGTAAAATGCACCCACGGTGCGACGATAGGGCAACTTGATGATGCCGCCGTTTTTTACTTGCGCAGTCGCGGGATAAGCCGCGAAGGCGCACATGCCATTCTCACACAGGCATTTGCCGGCGAAGCCATCGCAAACGTCACGGTCGAACCGCTGCGTAAGCACATGGAATCAGTCGTATCAGAGTGGTTGGCGTGACCGCAGGCGGCTCCCATGCTATTTAAAGGTCCACACGCGTGACAACACCGGTTCAAGACTACACAGAGCACACCATCGCAGCGACAACTCGCCGTGCGGATGTGGCGCGTTTGCGGTCTGATTTTCCTATCTTGCATCGACAGGTGCGAGGTAAGCCGCTTGTTTATCTGGATAACGCTGCGACAACCCAGAAACCCGATGTCGTGATTGATGCGGTAGATGCGTATTATCGGCGTCAAAACGCGAACGTCCACCGCGGGCTGTATATGTTGAGCGAGCAGGCTACGGACGCGTTCGAAGCGGTCCGCGAGTCTGCAGCACGTTTTCTCAATGCCAGGGATTCCAGCGAGATCATTTTCACCAGCGGCACGACCGGCGGAATCAATCTTGTTGCTGCCGCATTTGGTAGTGCCCAGGTCCGCGCCGGCGACGAGATCTTGATCTCGGCAATGGAGCATCATTCAAATATTGTGCCGTGGCAGTTGCTATGTGAACGCACCGGCGCTGTGCTGCGAATCATTCCGATTACCGATGACGGGGAATTGCGCCTCGACGCGTACACAAAGTTGCTCTCGGATCGAACGCGAATGGTTGCCATTGTACATGTCTCGAATGCATTGGGCACAGTGAACCCGATCAAGCAGATGATTGCGTGCGCGCGGGAATGTAACATACCGGTTCTGGTCGATGGTGCGCAATCGGTCGCGCACATGGCGGTTGATGTACAGGACCTGGATTGCGACTTCTTTGTGCTCTCTGGTCACAAGTTGTTCGGCCCCACGGGTGTAGGTGTCCTCTACGGGAAGGCGCAGCACCTTGAGGCTATGCCCCCGTATCAGGGCGGAGGGGATATGATTCGGTCTGTGACCTTCGAAAAAACCCGGTACAACAAGCCGCCGCAAAAATTTGAGGCAGGGACGCCGAATATTGCCGGCGTCATCGGGCTGGGCGCGGCGATCGACTACCTGCGCGGACTCGAATGGGAGGCGATCGGAGCGTATGAACACGATCTGTTGACGTATGCAACCGAAAAATTGGCTGCAATCGAACGCGTGCACCTCATTGGCACTGCACCCCATAAAACCGGCGTGCTATCATTTGTCATCGACGGCATCCATCCTCATGATATCGGGACGATACTCGATTTCGACGGCATCGCCATAAGGGCAGGGCATCATTGCACGCAGCCGTTAATGGACCGGCTCGGCCTCAGTGCGACGGCTCGGGCGTCGTTCTCGTTTTATAATACCAGGGAGGAAGTTGATCTGCTGGCAACTGCAATACCAAAAATTTTTGAGGTCATGGGATAATGTCTGATTTAGGCGAACTCTATCAGGAAGTGCTGCTCGATCACAACCGGCGTCCCCGAAATTTCGGCGCACTGGAAGAAGCCAGCCACGTTGCACATGGTCATAACCCATTGTGTGGCGATAAACTCACGGTTTACCTGAAAGTCCGCAATGGTGTTGTCGAGGGAGTCAATTTTACCGGCTCGGGATGTGCTGTTTCACAGGCTTCCGCATCGTTGATGACGGAAGGGCTCAAAGGGAAGTCGATTGATCAGGTCGAAGCGATGTTCACCAAGGTCCATAACTTGTTGACCGGGAAATCAACCGGTGCAGAAGACACGGAGGATCTTGGAAAGCTCAGGGCGTTGTCAGGAATCAGCGGATTCCCGATACGGGTTAAATGTGCGACTCTGGCCTGGCACACGATGCATGCGGCGCTGACGGAAGCGGCTGACGAAATTTCAACGGAGTAAGGATCCCACGTTGTGATAAAACTCAGTAAGAGAGTGGAGTACGGGCTTATGTCACTGCTGCATATCGCCGATTTAACCGAGGGCGAATTGGCAACAAGCCGGGAGATCGCGGATTTTTACCACATCCCACCGGAAATTCTCGGCAAGGTTCTCCAGGTTCTCAGCAAAGAAAACATGCTGATATCGATCAAAGGAGTCAAGGGCGGTTACAAGCTGGGCCGACCTCTTGATGACATCGTCTTTGGCAATGTCATCGAGGCGCTGGAAGGGCCGATTCATATTACGCCGTGCACGTGCAAGAATTATGTCTGCGAGCAGGAACCGCAGTGCAACATCAAAGAGCCGGTATTTCATTTTCAGGATCAGTTGCTGAAATTTATCTATGGTCTTTCTCTGGGGTCGTTTCGCACCATGCAGGACGCTGGTGCGCCGTAACGGTTTCATCCCTGTAGAGCGCCTTCATACCACCATCCGCGATGTGGCGGGCCAACCGCGCGTGGCGTAAATCGTTACTGGCCGCAACAGAACAACAGGTTGTATCATGTTTTTCTCAAAATCCGCAAAGAAGAAAGAGCAGACCGAAAAGGTAGTACCCTTGACATCGGATTCGTTGTTGGAGCTGTGCCGCCCTATTTATGATCCGGACATCGGCGTCAGCATCGTCGAACTTGGTTTGATTTACAACATCGCTGTTAGCGAAAGTGCCGTCGACGTAGAGATGACATTTACGACTCCGGCATGTCCATATGGTCCGCAGCTGGTCGAGGAGGTACGCTACACGCTCCTTTCCGTCCAAGGCGTCAACGAAGTCAACGTCGATGTGGTCTGGGAACCGCCGTGGTCGATGGAAAATATCAGCGAAGCCACGCGGCTCGAAATGGGCCTGGATATTTAACGGCGGGATGCTCAAGCCAACATCTGTGAGTTGGTTTGAGAAAATCGCGGGAATATCGAAAAGCCGATTCAACCGGGTGCGTGTTCAAGCCTTCAATATTCATAATTTCTTGTTCGATATTCGTGTTCAGAGGCCGACCGAATTGGGCGAGTAGCCATAAAATGTATGGCTGGAAGGTGCAGCATGCCTGCGCCGGGAGCGACTGTCGATGAGAGCGTTGGTCCAACGGGTGAGGTCGGGTAAAGTCCATGTAGGCGACGCGTGCGTCGGCGCTATTGGCCGCGGCCTCGTCATTCTCCTCGGCGTTCGCACCGGCGATACCGAAACCGACGTCCGGTATGTCGCCGAAAAATGTGTGAACCTGCGCATATTCACCGATTCCGGCGGCAAGTTCAACTTGTCTGCATTGGATGTAGAGGCCGCGATCCTGGTGGTGTCGCAATTCACACTTTACGGCGACTGCAGGAAGGGACGTCGACCAAGTTTTGTGCAGGCGGCGCCGCCTGACGTGTCCACACCGCTCTACGAGTTATTCGTCTCGTGTATCGTAGAATCCGGACTGGAAACCGCTACCGGGCGATTCGGCGCGGACATGCTCGTTGAGATCGCCAACGACGGTCCGGTGACGGTAATGGTGGAAAGCCGTACAGGCTAGGAGCCTGATTAAACGAGGCTGCTAGTTCCTGACGAAGTCGACTTCGTAATGCACGGCCTTGCCGTTGAAGCGCAACTGATCGCCCTGACCCGGCTGCGGCGCTACCGGACTGATCAACTCGCAACCGACGCGTTCGAAGTGGTTTACCAGTCCCTGTAGATCATTGTCGAGAATCTTGAAACGCAGATGATAGCGCTCAAGATTCTGCTCGATGAGATTGTCCATTACGTCATGATTGTCCGGCATGATCTGGCGCAGTACCTGGAGGGGAGTCGTAGGATCATCCATAACCCAGACATGATGTACGACCGGGTCGACAACATTATGCTTGCGCTGCTGGTCAAAGGTAAGATCGCGGCTGCTGTGGCTATTGGTCGCGGTTTCGGGCGAGCCGAAAGCAACCAGTTTTATATCGGACAAGTCCAGATCGCTGGTTCCCTGCAGCCGGACATTGGACGCTGCCGTTGCCGCGTCGCTTGCGCCGGCGGTTTTCTCCGCGGCGGCTGAAGGCTTGAGCCTGGTGCCGACCGGCGCCTGCACGCTCCGCTGTGTCTGTGCCTGCGCTGCTGCCATCATCTTGTTTGCCGGCGTCAGGTTGTCCTGTGGCGCCTGTGCTTCCGCGACAGCCGCGGCTGGTGCCGGTACATCCGCTTCCGCCAGTTGCTTTCCGGCATTACCGCTTTGCTGTTTCAGGACAACAATCATCCCGATCAATACGAAGCACGCAGCCAGCTTGAACCAGATCGGTGCGGAAAACCACCGTTCTGCAGTTGATCCGCCTTCAGCATGGTTCAGACAGTGGTCGTGTATCCGTTGTATGGTCTCCGAGGGCACCTGTATGTGCTCATTGATGCTGGCATTAATAAGCTCGAAATCGTGAACGATTTTCTTACAGGCATCGCAGGACGCTACATGCGAACCCATTTTTGCGGTCGAATCCGCTTCGCTGTCGTACCAGGCGCTTAGATCTTCAACGGCCGGGCATTCCGACGATGTCGCTTCCTGTGTCTGCATAACTGCGTTCCCCGCTGGTTACATATTTAACCGCCGTCGCAACTCTTCTCTCGCTCGGGCAATTCGTGATTTTACCGTGCCGACTTTGCAGTCAAGCAATTGTGAAATCTGTTCGTATGACAAATTCTTGACATTCCGGAGGATGAGCGCCTCGCGATTGACCGGCGGCAACTTGGTGACTTCGCGGGCGATTTCGCCTTCCCACTCCTTGAATGCAATTTCCTCATCGGGTGTCTTATGTTTATCCGGCAAGTCGATGAAGAGATCTTTCTGATCATCGCCGCTCCGGTCCCGATGCATACTTACGTTGACTTGTGAACCCCGACGTTTGTTCCACCGATATTTATTTCGTGCTTGATTAACGACGATTCGGTACATCCAGGTGGAGAACTCGGAGTCGCCGCGAAACTTCGGCAGCGCACGATAAATACGAACGAACGCGTCCTGCGTGACCTCCTCCGCATCTTCTTTTTGTCCCAGTATACCGTAGGCGATCTGATACGCCTTGGTCGTGTATTTACCCATTAATTGTTCCCAGGCATAGGTGTCGTCATTATTGACCCGGGCAATCAATTCTTTATCATTAACAAGTTCCGCTTCTTCAGGCTTGGACATGTTTTTTTCCACAGCGTTCCGCTTTTCTGAATTTTTTTGTTCGGCGCGAGGCCGTTATGCATTTCCGATTCTACGGGGAATCTGTAAACTATATCGCCTTGGAACGAAGTAAACCCCGTCGGGCTGTAAGCCGAGTGTTTATTGCCCGATCGCGAAACCGGTGTGACCCAGGTTGTCAATGATCCGATGGCGGCGGCGGATCGGCGTCGGCCGGCCGTTCGTACCAGAATTGGCAGGCGTTTCGTCGTCGCAATCGAAATGGGTTCAGCAGCAGTTTGATCACTTCGCGGGCGATACCGGCGCCGCTGAACCAATCAAATTTCCGCGCTGATGTCACCACCGCCTCATCGACTATGACAAATTGCCGATTGTTCCGTTTTCCCCATTTACACAGGGCGCGCGAGAGAAAAATTTCTTCACCGGCGTAATAGGTTTCGTTGAAGCCGCCGACTTCACAGAATGCGCGGCGCTCGCAGAAGACGTATGAGCCGGCGGCCCATCGAAACCAACCGGACAGGCCGTGCCAGACGCACACTGCCGCAGCCACGGCCGTGCCGACGTCGCGGTCGAACGCCAGCCTCGCGCCACCGCCGCAGCAGGTTCCCGTACGCATCAGCCTCAGGGTTTCCTCGAGAAGCGGTCGGTTCACCCACGTGTCCGCGTCGACAAAGATCAGGATATCGCTGTCGCTGGCGGCCGCACCGGTGTTTCTGGCGCGAGCGATGTGCCGGTGCGGTTCATGCACGACCGTGGCGCCGAGGCCTGCCGCTACCTCGGCTGTGTGATCCGTAGAATCGTTGTCCACTACGATCACATCGAACGGGTCGGGTGATACGTCCCGCATGGTCTGCAGCAAACGTGTGATCGTCTCCGGCAGCAGTTTCTCCTCGTTGTATGCAGGGATAATGATGGAGCATGTCGGGGTCACCGCAGCGCTACTCGTCATCGTCAAAAAGGTCCGGCGTGTCCGGCCGCGAACGACACTTCACTCCGAAACGTTTCGCCGCTTTTAATGTCGCAATGCGGCCCTGCGGCGTGCGGCTCAGAAACCCTTCCTGAATCAGAAACGGCTCGTACACTTCTTCGATCGTGCCGGTTTCTTCGCCCACGGAGATGGCAAGATTCTTCAGGCCCACAGGACCGCCGTCGAATTTGAAGAGGATGGCCTCCAGCAGGCGATTGTCCATTTCATCAAGGCCGTCACTATCGATCTCGAGCATCGTAAGTGCGGCTGCAGCGATGTCCTTATCGATCTCATTATCGGCCTTTACCTGTGCATAATCACGCACGCGTCGCAGGAGATTATTGGCTACCCGCGGGGTGCCGCGGCTGCGGCGGGCGATCTCCATGGCGCCGGCTTCGTCGATCACCACATCCAGGATCCCGGCCGATCGCCAAATGATGCGGCTCAGGACGTCGGCCGGATAGTAATCGAGACGGATGTGCAGGCCGAAGCGGGACCGCAGCGGCGACGATATAAGGCCCTGTCTCGTGGTCGCGCCAATCAACGTGAACCTCGGTATGTCAAGGCGTACCGAACGCGATCCCGCCCCCTGGTCGAGCACAACATCGATGTAATAATCTTCCATCGCGCTGTACATGTATTCTTCCACATTTGTGGACAGCCGGTGAATTTCGTCGATGAAGAGGACATCGCCTTCCTCAAGGCTGTAAAACAGTCCGGCAAGATCGCCCGGCTTTTCTATCACCGGGCCGCTCGAGGTCTTAATGTTTTTACCGCGCGAGCCGGCGATGATATGCGCCAGGGTCGTCTTTCCCAGTCCCGGCGGGCCACTAAGCAGCAGGTGATCCAGCGGATCATCGCGCTGCTTAGCTGCTTCGACAAAAATCTGCAGCTGCTCCTTCTTCTTTTCCTGACCCGGGAAGTCCGCAAAACTTTGCGGTCTCAGGCTGGAATCAAGGCGGTCGTCCTTGGTGTTCAGGGTGGACGTGATAAATCGTTCGGGTTCCATAATCACCTAACAGCCCTGCACGAGATCCGGCTCGTTGTCGTGTCGGCCGGCGTCACTTGTTCAGCCTCTTGAGCGCCAGTCGGATGAGCTGCTCTGCGCTCGATCCCGCCGCATCCGGTTCCGACACCAGTTGATGAATCGTCTTTCTCGCCGTCTCGGCCTTAAAGCCCAGTGTCATCAACGCCGCCGCAGCGTCCTCTGCGGCTTTGCGCGATTCCGGCGATAGCGCCGACGCGGCATCCGCTCCACCGACCTCCGGCAAGACGTCATGTATCTTGTCCTTCAGCTCGATTACGAGCCGTTCGGCAGATCGCTTGCCGATCCCACTTATGCGTGACAGCCGCTTTAAATCCTTGTCTGCAACTGCCTGACAAAACGTGCTGACCGGCATGGAACTCAGGATATTCAACGCCAGTTTCGGTCCGATCCCAGACACCGAGGCGATGAGCATGGTGAACAGTGTTTTTTCCGCTTCGGTGTGGAAACCGAACAGCAGCATATGATCTTCACGCACATGCAGATACGTGACCAACGTCACCTGCTCGCCTACTGACGGCAGCCGATCATAGGTGCTCATGGGTATCAAGATCTCAAAGCCAATGCCATGCACCTCTACAACGGTGCGGGTAAGAGACTTGTCTGCAAGGTGGCCGGTGAGGAAGGATATCATGGATCTGCGGGGTGATATTTGGGCTTCGGTTGTTTGACTCTGCCGCAATCGCGTCTAGTATACGTTGGCGGTGCAAATGTTCAAGGCACGTCCGGGCATGTGCGCAATAACACCGAATCAACCCTGTAACGTGAGACTATCGAAGGAGTATAGAATGCCAGATGACGCGACGCTAATATTGGAAGGTGTGGAACGGAAATTCCCGACCCTCGTGGGCTCCGAGGGCGAGAAAGCAATTGACATAGCAGCACTGCGAGGCAGCACCGGTTACATCACGCTGGATCCGGGATTTGTCAATACCGGTTCCTGCGAATCGAAAATAACGTTTATTGACGGCGAAAAAGGCATACTCCGATATCGCGGCATACCGCTTGATCAGCTGGCTGACAATTCCTCCTTCCTCGAGACCGCCATGCTGGTTCTAAACGGGTCGTTGCCGAGCAGCGGCGAGCTCGACGCCTTTACCTCGCGCGTCACCGAATCGGCCTTAATCCCCGAAGAGATGAGGGCTATGCTGGATCATTTTCCCCGCAACGCGCACCCGATGTGTGTGCTCGGTGCGCTCACCAACGCGCTTGCCGCATTTTATCCGCATGTGTCCGCCACCTCCAGTGCCGAAGAGATCGATCTCGCTGCCGCCCGCCTCATCGCCACGGTCAGCACCATTGCTACGTTTACTTATAAGCGTTCGATCGGCGAGGCCGTGGTGTACCCTGATGCGTCGTTGAGCTATTCCGAAAATTTCCTGAATATGATGTTCTCCTCTCCTGTATCGAGCTACGAGCGTGACCCGGACATCGTCCGAGCCCTGGAGATGCTGCTCATCATGCACGTCGACCACGAACAAAACTGCTCGGCATCCAGCGTGCGGCTTGTCGGCAGTTCGCATGCGAATCTCTATGCGGCCATCACAGCCGGAATAGCAGCACTCTGGGGACCGCTGCACGGCGGCGCCAACCAGGCGGTTATGGATATGCTCGGCGACATTCATCGTTCCGGCAAGAGCCCGTCCACGTTTATCGAAATGGCGAAGGACAAATCCAACAGCTTCCGGCTGTCCGGTTTTGGTCACCGTGTCTACAAGAACTACGATCCCCGCGCGCGCATCATCAAGTCCGTATGCACCAAAGTGTTGCAGAAACAGGCCGGCAAAGATCCGTTGCTGGACATCGCCGTCAATCTCGAGGCCGAGGTCTTAAAGGACGAGTATTTCATCAAGCGCAAACTCTACCCCAATGTCGACTTTTACAGCGGCCTGTTGTACAAGGCCATGGGGATCCCGACGGATATGTTCACGGTGCTCTTCGCCATTGGCCGCATGCCGGGCTGGATCGCGCAATGGAAAGAGATGGTATCCAATCCGGCGAACAAAATCGGTCGCCCGCGTCAGGTCTACACCGGCAACAACGAGACGGCTTACACGCCGATCAAAAAACGCTGAATCACCGGCTTCCGTAATTCTCCGGCACTTCGGTTCACTCATGACCGCGCCTGCGTTCCGTTGGTGTGTACAAAGGTCACGAAAGAATAGGGAACCGCGAATGAACGCTAATAAAGACGATGGATTGGCGTCCACTATGCCGCGTTCTCCGACTTCTTGAGTTATCCTCGGCGTCCCGGCGCCTTTACTGGAAAGCGTATCGGCCGTGTAGAAGAACACGTCTCGCGCAGAGACGCAGAGGCGCAGAGAAAAATACGCTTGCCCCCAAAACTCGCTGGTTCACGCCGCACGGCTCGGTCGAACCGGTTCGTGAAACCAACGTTGATCGCCGTGCCAGGCAACAATGGCCGTCTTACGACCACGCCTGCACCAAAATCCTGGAGGGCGGGTGGCCTCGTCTTGCGCTCTGTCCGCTCGGTCTCCGCTCGGTCTCCAGAAAGCATCCCTGTTGCACGACTGCGATTCACAAATCGGCTTCGATGTGATACGTTGTTCAGGTCGACAAACGTTTTCAATCGCGCAAATCTTGCCGCAGGTCTTGGGCTCAAGGACAAGTGAGCGGAGCCGGAGGGCACGCGGGCGAAAGGCGCGGAGCGACGGGGCTGAGGGACGAAGCCTTCACCGGCGTGATCGGCGGCGGAGCGGGCCGGCAGGAATGCAATATGGTTACTACGCAACCGCCATGGCATGGCAGCAGGCATCTGTGTTCGGTAGAAGTGCGGCATACGGTCGCAGAGGCCTGCGACCCTCGTGTTTGTCGGGTGCGACATGAATCATTGCTCACCGTACTACACTCAAACCGATGACAAATTAACCGCCAGCACTTCAGCCTTGAAAATAGTTGTCGTCGTCGTCCTCGAACCGACACGATCCGAGTGAGGAGTGATATCGACGACGAGGACGATTATCTACCACCAAGATCAGTCTTGAAATGCGCGCGACCAACGCGCCTGCGCCAGTGAGGTCTGATGAAAACGTTGCAAGCGATGGCTTCCGACTAAAGTCGGTACTCAGACAGATCGCAGTGCACGGAAATAGCAGATCCAGACTCCATATGAAATCAATTCCATTGCGGCCCGCTATTCCAGAAATCAGGGCCAGAAATTCAGATGGATCAACGGCGATCACAGGTGACTTGGCAAAGTCGGGCGTATTGCGAGTAAGATTCTTGTCGCGTTCTGAACAAACCAGAGTTCGACAGAGCTGTAAAATTGAACGTCCAATTTATTAACACGCCGCATACGCCCCTGCTAAACGATGCAAGAATGATGGCATTCAACGTTACAGACGTTTGAGCCTACGCTATCGAGCTTTGGATAACCCTTTGCATCGTAGCGGTTTTGCGTGAGATCAATTCGGCCGTTGAGAAATATCGTTACACCCCAAAACCAATGTCGCTTGCAGCTGCACGTCAAGAGTCAGTACGCCAAACGTTGGTGGAAGCGGGAGCGTGTAGCCACGTCTCTGTGAGACGTGCCGTACTTTACGTTGGTTCGCATTGCGGGCACGGCTCACAGAGCGGTGGCTACATCCGTAACGAAATGGATCTCGCGCAGAAACACAAAGCCGCAAAGAAAGGAAAAAGGCATAATCCCCCAACACACGATAACCCGAGTTCGACAGAGCTGTATGGTTGAACGTCCAATTTATCAACACGCCGCATACGCCCCTGCTAAACGATTCAAGAATGATGGCATTCAACGTTACAGACGTTTGATCCTACGCTATCGCGTGCTGAACTAACCGTTTACGGGCCAACAGGAGATCCAATACGCGGGTCAGGCGCTTGGGCGCACGACATCGAGTGTCGGTTGCGATTCGGGCGAGGGCAATCCCGGGATATCGTGCAGAAGTCTGCGCCCGGTCTGGCGGAGGCTGCGTACCGCGGCCCTGGCCGATCGCGCTACGGACCATAGCCTCGACTTGCGGATGAACCGCAGCGCATGGGCGCGATGCGACCGGCGCCGGTCGGCTTCGTTGTGGGCTGCCAGCGTGAGCAACAGCGTCTTGCGGCTCTCGGCGAGTTCGGTAAGGAGCGTTTTGTTTGCGATCTCGGTTAATAAGTCGGCCGTGTCATCAGCTGCCGCAGGCGCATCGGCGAGGTCGAGTTGTTGCCGGAGTGCGCCAAACCCGTTTTCCGCCAGGGCGATCAGCTTTTCCGTTCCGTCCGTCAGGACGTCCTGCGGCACGGCCAATGCTGCCGCAACGGATTCCTGTAGACCCTCGATCCCTACGTTCGACGGCTGGAGGTCCCCATCCCAGGTCTGGGCGTAGCAGTGCACTTTTGCATTTGTGAGGCCGACGCGTGGTTTCGCAAACGACCCGGCAACGACCCGGCCGTGGAGGCTGGTGCCGATGAAGCACGCGGCGTCCGCGATTGTCGCAACCTCAGAACTCCTCCCATAGACCTGCGTTTGAAGGGGATTTTTTTCAAATAGTGTCCAATATTTGTTTCTGTTTTCTTGGGAGCGCGCGCACGCACGCGAGAGGGAGTGTAGTGTGGAGGTAAAAAAGGCCAACCAGTATG
>JAJFLQ010000040.1 GCA_021772615.1 Verrucomicrobiota bacterium
TGCTGTGCCATAACGAACCTTTGGTTAATGTTATTATCAACTTAAGACATTGAACAATAACACGTTATGGCACTTTTGCAAGCATTTTCAAGCAGTTTTTCTGTCTCTTTTCTGCCTAAAAAACCCTTTCCGAATTAGGTCTAGAAAGAGCCATGGCGGCCGTACTTTGATATGGCTCATAGCGAATTTTCCGTTTTCGTTGCATTCAAGCTGTGGAATCCGCCGCCGAGAGCGAGATAGAGATCAACGCGATTGTCGAGGCGCTGACGATGGGCTGAAAGTACACCACTTCTCGCGTCCAGTGTTCGGCGCTGTCCCTCCAATAGGGATAGCAGGGTGTCAACACCCTGACCATAACGGTTTTCGGCCATACGCGCAGCCTGAACGGCAGCGGTTGCGGTGCGTTGTTGTGCCTCTTCAAGCAACGATAAGTATGCTTCTGCCTCCAACGCTGTTTCCACTTCTCCGAACGCGATAAAGGCTTGTTGCACATAGTGTTCCGCTGCTTCGTTGAAACGGCCTTTCGCAGCGTCGACTTGTGCCCTCAAACGCCCGCCCTCAAGAATCGGCTGTACAAGATTTCCGGCGATCGTCCAGCCTAAAAAATTTCCGTTCAGCACGTTCTTAAGTTCATTGCTTGCCGTGCTCATATCGCTCGTCAACGACAGGCGCGGCAACAGGGCTGCTCTGGCTGCGTGTACACGCTTGTCCAGTGCTGCCAGGCGACGTTCCGCAGCGATCAGGTCAGGTCGACGTGCCAGTAGCTCTGACGGTAGGCCGGCAGCAGGGAGAGGAGGCAGTTGCGGCAATGTTCCCAAATTTCCAATCTTCCCTGCCGGATAACGGCCGAGAAGAATTTCAAGCTGCCGCACAGAGCGTTTCAACGTTTCCCTTCGTTGTTGGCACAAGGCTTCGGCAGCGGAAAGATTCGCTGTTGTGAGGTGCTTATCTATCGGCGACTGCAGACCCGCATCAACACGGTTGCCGGCTTGTACAGCGGTTCTTCGATAACTTTCGACTGTTTCGTTCGCCAGATCGAGCTGAAGCTGCGCCTCCGTCACCGCAAACCATGCCTTTGCCGTTTGTGCAGTCAGGGATAGTACCGCCGCTGCGTATTCGGCATCTTGCGCCTCCACATCATTCATCGCTGCCGATATTCCCGAGCGAAGTCGTCCCCAGATATCCAGCTCCCAGCTAATATCGAGTGACACGCCAAATGAATTCGAACCGACAGTACTGGAATGTGTTGCTCCTGATAGGGGTGAACGCGCAACCTGCCGGCTTCGGGAAGAACTGAAACGCGTTCCAATTTGCGGGTATAGCGTTGCTCCTGCGATACGGGCTTCCGCTCGTGCGGTCTCAATTCGTGCCGCAGCAGATTTGACGTCACGGTTGTTAGTAATTGCCTCGACAATGATTGTGGTCAAAGAGGCATCACCGAAGTCTGTCCACCATGATTCCGTGATTTCTCCCTGAACATGTTCGGCAATCCAATTCACCGAAACGTCTTTATCTAATGGTGGTGGGAGCGTCTCAGGTGGCGTCGTCGCGCACCCCGCGAGGCAGCATAAAATCGCCGAGGCAGCACAAGCTCTACCTATTACTTTGGCCACGTACATGAAAGGATTTTTCCCTTGTTTCGTCATCATAGATTGAACACTGTCATCGTGTGCATGAGAAATCTTACTTGTGAGACCGTCGAATGTTCTCTGGTGACTGCGTGTAAACGTTCAAATTCGCAGGCTGCGATAGAGATTGTCACCGCCATATTATGATGCTATGCGAATTATTAGGTATGCAATTAATCAGGCGCATAAGTGCCGCATTGTTAGATTGGGCGCAATGTGTCACACAAGCATGATTCGGAGCGACAGAAACGGAACAAGATTGAATCCGATAAGAAAAATCTTGTAGACGGCGAGGTACGAAAAGATGGCAGTATTGAACGTTGTTCGCGGAATCTCAAACCATTTAGAGTGTACGCGATACAAACGATTCGGAAACAAGATGCACATGGCAGCTGAAACCACGTATAACGCTCCGTTGATAATGGTGCACCACATGAAAAATGTCGCGTATGTTTCGATGTTCATGAAGTCATTGTACTTTGTATGTAGGCCCGACGATTCGCGCTTTGTGTGATTAGTCGTCGCAACCGAGATTACGCCGAATCTTTTCCAATACGTTCTTCAACGCCTTAAGCTCCTCGCGTGAGATCCCCTTCACCGCCTGGTTGCGGACACCCTCACCGCGTTCGACAATTGTCTCCCAGATTGGTTGAACGCCGTCACCGGCGCGAATGATCTTTTTTCGTCTGTCGTCCGGTGCAGGATGTCTTCTTATGAGTTCCTTTTTTTCCATACTGTCCAACACCCGGACCAAGGTAGATTGTTCAATACGAAGGTCATCGGCCAGCTCTGTCTGGGAGCATTCCCTACGCAGGGCGAGGCAGGCGAGAACCTGTACCTGTCTGATTGTAATGCCGTGGGGCGCAAGTTCTGAATTCAATGTTTTCTCGATTTGATGCGCGGTGAGGCCGATCCAATAATTCGGACTGCTTTGAAAATCATATTCCAGCATATCAATCCCATATACTTGTAGTTGCATTAATTGCTATTACATATATTAGCCATGCATTTAATTATTTCAATGGCATAGCGTGAAAAAAACCGGTGAGGTGATTGCTGATCCTGGCACTGTGGAAGAGAATCGGTGATTTCACAATGCGGAGCAAAAACGGCATACGTCACATTAAAGGCTGGTACAGTTCAAGCGCTCCCAGGTCGTTGGCGATGCACACTGGGAGATCTTACTTACGCAACCGATTTTCGATCTCGCCGGCCAATGCGTCGCCGATGCCTGGGATTGCTTCCGCTATTTCGGCAGCCGTGCAGCGGCGGAGATTTCTGACCGAACCGAACCGGTTCAGGATCTGTGTCTTGCGTTTCTTGCCGATGCCAGGTATTTCGTCGAGAATCGAATTCTGAATTCGCGCGCTGCGGAGTTTACGATGGAAGGTGTTGGCAAAGCGGTGGGCCTCGTCGCGAATCGCCTGCACGAGGCGGAGCGATTTCTCGTGCCGTTCCAGAATGATCGGGACGCTTGTACCGCGGCAAAAAATCTCTTCGTTGCGTTTGGCCAGCCCGATCAATGGCAGGTCTTCACACGCCAAAGCCCGTAGCACCGCCTCGGCCGCATGAAGCTGGCCGAGGCCGCCGTCGACCACCAACAGGTCCGGTAGCGGTCGGTCTTCCGCTAGCAACCGTTTATACCGTCGCGAAATCGCTTCCGTCATCATCGCGAAATCGTCAATGCCGGTAACGTCCCTAATGCGGTAATGCCGATAGTCCTTGCGCGACGGGGCGCCGTTGCGAAAGCAGACCATGGCGGCAACGGCAAAACGGCCGGAGATATTCGAAATGTCAAAGCATTCCATCACGCGCGGCGGGCGCGGCAGATTTAGAACGGACTGCAGTTGGTTGACGGCTTCCTCGCCGGGGTGGATGGCGACGTGGGTATGGACGAACGTCCGGTTCCTGGCGCCGAATACGGTAGTAATGTTGTCGACAACATCTCTGAGCCGCGCGGCCGATTCGAAACGGTGTCCTGCAGCCATCTTAGTCATTTTTTCCGTCAATGATCCGATGACCTCATCGGTTTTTCCCTCGACCACATCGATGAGCTTGCGGACCTGCAAATGGTAGTCCTCGCGGCTGATGTTATTGATGCAGGGCGCCGTGCAATAGCGAACGATTTGGTCGAGGCAGTGCTTCCTGTCCTTCTCGTCGGGGACCCTGGGGCGACAGGAGCGGAGTCCGAAAAAGCGCGTGAGGTGGTCGATGGTATCCCGGAGGACGCCGGCCTGGGGAAATGGGCCGAAATAGGTGCATCCGTCGTCTTTCTTTAACCGTGCCAGAGCCAGTCGCGGATAGGGCGCATTTAGGTCTATTTTTATGAGTAGAAAGCGCTTGTCGTCTCGCAGAACAACATTATAACGGGGAGCGTATTGTTTGATCAGCCGTGACTCAAGGAGCATGGCTTCTTCCTCGGTCCGTACGGGAATAGTTTCGAAGTGTTCGATGCTGTTTATCAGCGAACGAAATTTTGGGTCGGCGGACGTCATCCGTGATGGCCGAAAATAGTTCGACAGCCGTTTGCGCAGTGATTTGGCCTTGCCTACATATATCACATTGCGGAAGCGGTCACGGAACATGTAAACGCCCGGCTGATTTACAATATCGGTCACTCGGTAGTCGCATTGTCGCGGCATCGTGATGCAGGCCTTCTGTGTACCCGGCGGTCTGTGAGAATTAGGCCGATTTCTCGTTTGTGTCGTTACGATCCCCAAAGTCCGCCAGGCTGTTAGCGGCAGATCTCCGCGCACCACGGCGCAGAGCGCGCCCGCCGGTTGTTGATTCTCTTGTACAGATTCAGCCGAAATGGTTTCATGTCAATCGATATTGACAGATCATTGACAAATGGTTATACATAGACGGCCGGAGTCGGTTCGGTCACGGAATCGCTTTATTGATTGTGGCGGTGACCGCGATCGCGAAAGGTGCTGCGGAGCGGGTCCGTCGCGCTTCGAATGCATCGTCATTCCCCTTGGCAGGGGGCGAACATCCATGCCACCAGCGCCGCAGGCGGCACCATATCCAAACAGGAGTTCAGGCAGGCCATGTCCAAGCTGGCGTTAAAACGCGGTCATTGCGATCAGCATCCGGACCAGGAGGCAGTAGGCACCTGCAGCCGCTGCGGTGTCGATATTTGCACCGAATGCGTGCAGCGTTTCGGCTATTTTTGCAGCCAGCTCTGCAAGGATGAAAGTCGAAAGTCCTTTGGCAACGCGGACAGCGGTCGCCGGCGCCAGGACGGACAGCGAATGCAGACCCTGGCGCGCGTCCTGCAAGCCAGTGTATTTCTGATATTCTTAGCTGTGGTTGGCGGCGCCGCGTTCGTCGTATGGAGCAAATTCCTGCACCCGGCCGGCGACATTGTCTGGGAGGCATTCTTTAAGTCAAACACCGAATCCGACGCGATTCTGGGCATCAACGATGCCGGTATCCTTATCCGTACGGATAACAAATTTGTTGTTCTTGATCCCGAGACGGGACAGCAGTCGGCATCCACACCGATAAAGTCGCCGGAGTCGGATCCGAAGGCGAAAATTGAGCCGGAGATCGTATTCGGCACCAACGACACCGACGACGGTACGATCGCCGTAACGAACAAGTATATCTACGGGATCGATAAGAGTGGATCGCTGCTGTTCGCCTCATCGCTGTTGCGTGGCCCGAGCGCTTACGCATTCAGCGAGGGCAACACGTTTATCGCCGGATCGTACAGCATTCCACAGGATGACGAAGGCTGGATTCAGTCTCATGAATTGTTCTGCATCGACGCGGCGACGGGTGTCGAGGTCTGGCGCAAGGAAATGAAGCCCGGCCTGAGCATTTCCAATGTATCCGCCGCCGATCGGTTCGTGTGCAGCATGGTCGCCCATAACGGCCAGGGCAAGGGGCCGCGGCTTGTGCTGATTGTGCTGGACGCCGGATCCGGTGCGTTGCTGTGGTACAAGGCGTTCGAGACGCCGCCAAAATGGGGACCAGTGATTTACAAGCAGTGTATTTTATACGAAGAAAACGATCACATACGGTGCCTTGATCGCAGCGGCCGCCCGGCATGGGCAACGGACACGGGCGAAGAACATCGCATCGCACTACCGTCGACCTCCTATCCATTCGTGTCGATCAACAAGGACCTGATGTTTGTGAAGTTCGAGGGCGAATCCCTGTGTTATGACGCCGACACCGGCCGTGGGTTGTGGAAGACGTCGCTGCTTGTCGGCGGGGCTAATACGACCGTGACCGGTAATCGCGTGTTCATTAAAGGCTTCACCGTACGGGACGACGGGAAAACGATGAACCTCAGCAAGATGCCGGGATTCAATCAAGCTCAGGATGTGGTCGAAGAATTCGGCCTTGATAATGTCCAGGTGCAGAATGATGTGGAGCTGTTGCTGTGTCTTGAAAAGGAAACCGGCGAAATCCTGTGGCAGGTCGAACAGGCGATCGGAACAATCATCGCAAATGACGACTACGTCGTGCGAGTGATGACATCGCAACAGAAAAAATTGTCGGTGATAAACCGATCTCATCCTGCAGAGACATACATTTTTCAGTATAATCTGAAGAACGGGAAATTGCTGTTTTCCAAGACGCACAAAGGATTCGACCTTTTGGGCGGCCGAATCTTGAACGACATGTTCGTCGGATACGCATTCGATTCGATTTCGCAGGCCGGCACTTTTTTTGATGTCGATGTACTGCGTGAGACACCTGTAGAAGGCCGACTGTTTGCCTTTAAGTTGCGATGAATCCGGCGCAGCAACAACGCCTGTTGTCGGTAATGGACACTCTCCCGTGTACGCCGCCCCGGTGTACCGATCTTGCCCACCATGTTCCCGATTTCTGCTGCGAATCATGCGGCCGCGGCCATCTGTGGCAGCAACTCGATTTGGACCGTGACCGGTTTCGCTTGTTATGCGAAAGCTGTTATGAAAAGGCATTGACCGAGGTTCGCCGTCGGCGATGTATTGCTGTCTTGCGACAACCCGTGTTTTACGTTGTAATGAGCGTTGGGATCGCCGGCATATTGTTCGCCGCCGGGGTAGGGCGTGTGTCGGTTGACGATCTGCGCGAGCGTGACAGCGGCAAACCTCCACACCTGCAAAAACTGGGCAACTTGTACGTCGAGCGCGGCGCGAGAATACGCGCTCGACTGCGACTACTCGAGCACTATGGGCCGGCTGCCGATGTCCGGAAGTGGGCTGTGCCGGCGCTGAAGTCGTACCATCTGGCGAATGCGTATTGGCAGGACGACAGCGTGTCCGCCGAACTGTTGGCCTGTATCGCCGTGCTGCTGGCCAAGGCCGGCGCGGTGGACGAAGCCTATGATCACCTGCGTGCACTTGACGGTCGACTGTCTTCCAGGAGCCGGCGGACATATCTCTACTATCGCGGTGGCCTGGCGCTACAGCTGGGGCGCGTGCAGTCTTGCCTGAATGATTGGGAGATCGTGCTGCAGGAGGCCGCCGGAAGCGCCGTGCCGAGCTTGGATACGCTGATAGATCTGAACGAGGAAAGAAGCGCCTCGTATATACTCGAACCGACGCCCGAAATGTGGCGCGATAATGTTGCTGAATTATCCGGTATGCGGCTGCGGGAAGGGGTGATTTACGCCCGAATATTACAGGAAGTCGAGCATGCCGGGCTCGATTCAGCCGTTGCGAGGGACTTGAAGCGGTACATGAACGTCATGTCGCAACCTGCCACGCGTGCCCGGGATGCATCGCGTCCACTTGTAGAACCCATTGACGATCCGTAACCATGTTCTTACCCGTATACGTAGAGGCGGAATATTCCGAGACCCGGCAGCATGCGCCGGCCGTCTACCTGCTCATTGCCATCACCGTTCTCGTGCACGCCTGGCTCTTCCTCGTAATCGAAGACAGTCTGCGAACCCACTACTATTACAGCTATGGCGTCGTGCGATTGGACTACAAATGGTGGAGCGCGCTCACCTGCGTCTTGCTGCACGGGTCGTGGCTTCATTTGCTCGGAAATATGTATTTTCTTTGGATTTACGGTCGTAGTGTGGAGAGGTTGCTCGGATCGCTACAGTTCCTGGTTACCTACGTCGTGGGCGCGTTCATAAGCGTGAATATTCACGTCGCAACGGTGTCGCCATTGTATAACGACCAGCCTGCGGTTGGCGCGTCCGGCGCGATCTCGGCGGTGCTCGGCGCGTTTCTGGTCTTGCTGCCGACAGCGAAGTTGCGTACGCTGTATTTCGATATCATTTCATTTCGTCCGTTAATGATCGAACTTCCGGCGTTTGTTGTGCTGTCGATGTGGTTCATCGGCCAGCTTCTGGCCGGTCTCAATGTTTTCGGGCATGGCGGCGGCATTGCGTTTTGGGCGCATATCGGCGGGTTCGCGGCCGGTGCTGCTACCGGAACGATCCAGGGTTTTCGGAAACGCCGAAAGGAGTTCCTCGGGTTCCAGCAACTTCGAGATCTGTTGTTGTCGGGATGGGCGGGGGTACAGTCGGGCGATTTCGCCGTGGCCGGTTCGGTGGCTCGTGACCTCGACGGGTACACAGTTCAGGGTGCGCAAGGGCTGCAGCCGTTGTTGACCGGCGTCACGTCATTTTTTGGTGCCGGCCGGCGGGATGCAGCCCGTGACGCCATGGTCCGCGCATTCAATCAGACGCGCGACTATCAGGATTATCCCAAACAACTCACCGTTTATTTCCAACTGCTTAAATGTTGTGGTGAGAATCACGTACCCGGCTGGATACATTGCGACGCCGGCATCGCGGCTGCGGGGCTGAAACAACCGCAGCTGGCATTGTGGTCGTACGAGCAGGCAATTCGTCTGGGCGCCGACGAACGCCTGGAGCAGGTGTTGACGTCGATCGAGGGGATTGCCCGGAACAAACTCCAGCAGCCTCACGCGGCTGACCTTGTGGCCGCTGAGATTGCGCAGGTACGGTCCATGTCGGCAACGCCCACCGATCGCGGCGACCAGACTGCGAGTAGCGAAATCGACGGCGTTGCTGGATAGCGCGGTGAAGCGCCTTATATTGCTTCAACCGACAAGTGTCTGTGGCGCCCCGGATCGATATCCGAAGCGAACATGGTCATGTCTTGGTCCTTATTGCCGACCACTTTATAGTTCCTGTCATGATCCATGCTCAAGCCGGCGGCTAGCTGTAAAGTTCGTTGGGCAAGTCGTTATCATTAGTCGCGTTACAGGTTGTTGTGAGATTGTTGCATTTCTCCGATAGCGAGTGCATGCAAACGTTTTGCAGTGCATCCGCCAAAAGCTACGGGTTTGGGTGACTGGTTATTCAGGTCTCGGGCCTGGGGTAAAGCCCTGCAAAGGTGAACGTGCATTTTGGTCGCCACAGCACGGAAGAAACAGGGCGTTCAAATGAACAGCATTGCTGAACTCCGGCCGACCGTTGCTCGTCGTCGCGACGCCGTATCTGTGGTACGTAACGGACGATAAAAACAGTGAATTATGTCACAAACGTTCCCGACCAAGACCTTGAAAATACTGTTCGTCCTGCTGATCGCATCGGCGCTTGGCGGCCTGATATTTCGCGACGCCACACGACTCAATGCCGAAGACACGGAGCACAGGAAAATGAGATTGCCACCACCAACGGCCGCCGAAATTGCGGCACTGCCGCCCGACGGCGGCGCAGAATTTAATCGACTTGTGTTCGAGAAGAGCCCTTATCTGTTGCAGCACGCACGGAATCCTGTGGATTGGCGGCCGTGGGGCGACGAGGCCTTCGAAAAGGCGCGGGCAGAAGACAAACCGGTATTTCTTTCCGTGGGGTATTCGACCTGCCACTGGTGTCACGTCATGGAACACGAGTCTTTCGAAGATGCCGAGGTGGCACAGCTGCTCAACGACCTGTTTGTACCCGTAAAAGTCGATCGGGAAGAACGACCGGATATCGACAATGTCTATATGACGGTTACGCAGGCAATGACAGGCTCTGGAGGCTGGCCGATGACGGTCATCATGACGCCGGACAAGCGACCGTTTTTTGCCGGCACGTACTTTCCTAGGACGGGGCGACATGGTCGCGCCGGTATGATGGAGCTGCTGCCTGCAATCTCGACGGCGTGGAAAACAAAACGCGACGAGGTAATCAAGCAATCGGATGAGATCAGCCGTGCGCTGAAGCACCAGAGCCGCGGCGTTCCCGGGGCCGAGCCCGGCGAAGAGATCCTGAGGCAGGCGTATGAGAGTTTCGCTTCCCGCTTCGATTCAGAACACGGCGGATTTGGTGACGCGCCGAAGTTTCCAGTGCCGCACAATCTCAGTTTTCTATTACGATACTGGTATCGATCCGGCAACCAGTCGGCACTTGATATGGTCGAGAAGACCCTGCACGAGATGCGGGCGGGCGGCATATATGATCACGTCGGATACGGGTTTCATCGATATTCTACAGACGCCGTGTGGTTGCTGCCGCATTTTGAGAAAATGCTGTACGATCAGGCCCTGATGGCGATTGCCTATATCGAGACGCACCAGGCAACCGGCAAGCCGTTCTATGCCGATGTGGCGCGTGAGATATTTACATATGTTCTGCGCGACATGACCTCTGACGAAGGCGGCTTCTATTGTGCCGAAGATGCTGACAGCGAAGGTGAGGAGGGTAAGTTTTATGTCTGGAGCAGCAGTGAGGTCCGCTCCATTCTCGGGGCGTCGGACGGCGACCTGTTTACGTCTGTTTATAATTTCAAGTCCGGCGGCAACTTCGTGGATCAGGCGACGCGTCGTAAGACAGGCGATAATATCCCGCACCTTCAGGCTTCTCTTGAGGACATTGCCAACACCAGAAAGGTGAATCCGGATGCGCTGACCGCACAACTCGAAGAGTCGCGGAAAGAACTTTTCTCAGTACGCGAGAAGCGTATACATCCGCTCAAAGACGACAAGATCCTGACCGACTGGAACGGCCTGATGATTGCGGCATTTGCAAAAGGCGCTCGCGCGCTCCAGGATCCGAACTACGCCGCGGCCGCGAAGGGTGCGGCCGATTTCGTGCTCGCGCGTCTTCGCCGAGACGACGGGCGTCTTCTCAAGCGCTATCGCGACGGCGAAGCCGGCCTGCCCGCGCATTTGGAAGATTATGCATTTTTTGTTTGGGGGTTGCTCGAACTATACGAGACGACATTCGAAGAAAGCTACCTGAAACACGCCATCTCGTTGAACAATCTGATGCTGCGTCATTTCTGGGACGACAAGGACGGAGGTTTCTTCCTCACTGCGGATGACGGCGAGCAACTCCTTGTGCGCAGTAAGGAGATTTACGACGGCGCGATACCTTCCGGAAATTCCGTAGCGGCATTGAATTTGATTCGGTTGGCGCGGCTCACCGGAGATACCGGCCTGGAGGAAAGGTGCGGCGCGCTGATGCGGGCGTTCTCCGGGAACGTGACTCGGTATCCTCCCGGGCATTCGCAGTTTCTGATTGCTGTCGACTTTCAGGTAGGACCGTCTTATGAGGTTGTGCTTGTGGGAGATCGCACAGCGGTAACGGGCGGCGAAATGCTGACCAAGATGAATCGAACGTTCATCCCCAACAAAGTCGTATTGTACCGGGACACGGGCGACACCGAGTCGGCTATGAGTGACATTGCCGGTTTTACCAGAACGATGACCGCACTTGCAACTGGGCCGACTACAGCCTACGTGTGCCGAAACTTTGCGTGCGAATTGCCGACTACTGATAGTGCCGCGGTCATGCGCTCGCTTCAATCCGCGCGGTGACCGTCTGTGAATATCGGAAAACGACGTGCCGCTGCAGCTTCCATCCTTGATTGCTGTGGCTACGCCACGACCGAAATGTCTACTGGTGGTCGGAGGTCTCCACAGACGGCCAGGACGCCGTGAACTTTGTGCTTGACAAAGTTCTGGATCAGATTGTCGTCGCCCTTTTCGCCACTATCGATCGCAACATAGGCCTGTTGCGTGAGATTGTAGTCGAAGCGTGGCGCCCATTTCCGTGCACCCAGGCGGGCCGTAGTCGAGCAGTTGTCGACCATGTGTGCGACCCCTCTGAAATGCATATACGGATTCAGAGAATCCACGCACTCAATAACCGACTCATTAACGATTTCGGAGAACGGATGACCATTTTCCATCAGGACATCGATCTGAGCCATCATCGTAGCACAGTAGACCCCGGCGGTAAACGGGTTCAGCGGAATTGCATCCTCGTTGCGCGACGCCCGCACCTCAACGCCCACCTGCCACGGTCGCGTGCCGTCAATCCTCCCCATCGGAAACCGCGCGTGGCGACGTCCGGACGCGACGACGCTGCGTATCTCGTTACCGCACGCGACGTCATCGTAGATCTCGTAGATAATATCCATTGCAGGTGTATAGGTCGCGATATAGGCCTGCTCAAACGTTGCCTTTCCGCCGGCATCCAGCGATTCGTAGACCGCTTTGATCCCATCCCGGGAGATGATCTTCGATATCGGTCCGGTAATGCTTTCAGCTGAATGTATGAATGCGTCGGTCTCGCTCATGCCCTGGTCGCGGTACCGGCGGTACAGACTTTCAATAATCCCGTGGACCGCACCTAGCAGAATACCGCGCTCACCGAAGATGTCTGATTTATACTCGGACTCCAGCGTAGTCATGAATGCAAACGGTGCGCCGAGTCCAACCGCCCAACCCAGCGCATAGTTCGTCGCACGGCCGTTGATGTCCTGATGGACAGCAAAACTGGCGTTAATACCGGCGCCGTTCACTTCCTTACCCTGTTCGTACAGGCGGCGCACAGAGGGCCCCATGCCCTTGGGGCACACACCGATTACATTGATGTTATCGGGAAAATCCGTGCCTTCGTTTCGTAAATGGCCGAGCAGGAAGCCGTGGGATAGTCCCAGTGTCGCTCCGGGCTTGATCGCAGCGAATATCTTCTTGTACAATTGCGCCTGCGCAGCGTCCGAAATAAGCAATAATATCAGGTCCGACTCAGCGATAACGTCGTACATTTCACCCAACGTGCCATCCGCTTCCGTGAAGCCAGCAGCCTTCGCTGCGTCGAGAGACGAGGAACCGGCCCGTAACCCGATTTTCACGCGAATGCCCGTGTCTGCAAGCGAATCTCTCAAATTTTGTGCCTGTGCCGGACCCTGAGATCCCCACCCCACCACGCCAATCTGGCGGATGCCGTCGAAAGCCTGCGGCAACAGAGAAAAAAGATGTCGACCACCGCGCACGATGGATTCCTCGGCGCCGGCGAGAGTTATTCGTTCTTTGCTGAATATGTCGCTGTCGAAATCGTGGCCCATTTTGAACTCCTTACTTTGCATAATAATGCCGAAACGGATGGTCCGGCTTGATTTGTAGCGGCGTATTACCCGGATCATTCGCCTTTATACCGACCGGCGTCTCGAATCGTCTGCTGAAGTCAGGGTAATCCGGAAAAACTGTACAAGATGCATGACAATAAAAAATTTAAAAGGTGTATGGCGAAATTTTTACGCCGGCTTTAAAACGCAACCGCACGCCGGGGTTGCCGGCGTGCGGCCAAAATGATCGTACTGTGGTCATATATCATGCAGAGTTCGATTTCGAACAACCGGCGCGGCCGATCTCATCGGTATAGCCGATCCGGCATAATACGCCCATAATTCCCCTCCGGATCATGGACGCCGCCCGAAAGCGAGTGCTTAGTTATTGCCGCGGTCTAGGGCGGCCGTTCGACCGCGACTGCGCCGAACACAACCGCCTGCCGGTTGCCGCAATGTGACGAGCCAGCAAGCAAGTCGCTAATTCTCAACGAGGCTGTCGGCAGCGCCTGGTTCTTGCCATTATAAGCGTGATTGTCAGCGTCGATCTCCTGGAGTCGGCCGCGAATGTCGTCGCCGAGGTTTGCGAGGACACGCTTCCTAGGGTAAGGCCGTTGATGTTGTGTTTTCATTCACACTCCTTCCGGGGACCCTGTCGTCCCACTGCTCATGTAATCCTGAAGGTCTTCGTGACCGACTCGGACCGTGTACGAATGCGGCTTGCCGAATCGGGGACAACTGTTATCGAATTAGCATTGTTAAGGCCAGGTAGATAATTCGATACTTAAAACATTTAGGTTCAGGAGAATAAAATTGTTTTTTTCCTCGCAGCGCTCGCCGTTTTGTGCGTGTCTGCTGCGCTTTGGGCACAGGATTCGTACCATTTGTATGAATCTGAAGTGCCGCGGAAGTGCGGAGGTTGCCATTCATCTGAAAACGCCATCACCAAGGACAGCGAGTTCACACGCATTAACGAACAACCTTTGGATCTTCGTGATACGAAATCGAATGCCAACGCGTCTGCCTGGACAACTTAGTTGTGCGATATTGCCGTAAATCTTTTCTGCGGTGTGCGAACGGTACGGACACAAAAAAAGGAGGCAACCAAATGGTTGCCTCCCTGGTGAAGTCATGGAATCAACAATGCATTGACTCCAAATACTGACCGAAAACGTCTAGTTGCAGCTCGTTTTCTTGTAAATGTAGTACGACACGGTTCCGTCAGATTTCTTCAGCCTGAACTTCGACGTGGATTTGCCTTCTGGCAGCGTGTAATTAATAATGCGCGGCTCAGCAGGCGTGACCCAACCGCTGTGATCGCCTTCAGTAAACTGTACTTTGATGCCGATTATATCGACGTCTGCGACACCTGACAGCACATTACAGCAGGCGTCGATGATTGCGCCGCCGCCGGTTGCGAATGCTACACTCATTCCGACATCACAATTTTCACCGCCGGCAGCCGCACCACCAGCATCGCCTTTTTCCTCATCCGGATCGGCATCCGCGGCCGGCTCGCCGACGGTAATGGTCACCAGGCCGATGTTGCCGGCATCGGTTCCGTCTGACGCCTGATACGTAAACGTCACCGCGCCAACGAAGTCCTCGGCTGGTGTGAATGTGAGTGAGCCATCTGTCAACACACCCAGCGAGCCACTGCTCGGGTCACTGTAGTTGCCGACCACGAGGCTGTCGCCGCCGTTCGAGTCTGTGTCGTTTGCCAGTAGCCCATTACCAGACGATGCCAGAACGACCAGAGTTTCGTTCTTCTTGGCCGAATAGGCGTCTGGATTGGCAACGGGCGCATTGTTTGCGGCCGCCTCCACAACAATTGTGACGGTCGCGTCACCGCTTTCTGCCGCTCCGTCACTAATTCGGTAGGTGAACGTCTCCGTTCCGACGAAACTCTTGTTGGGCAAGAATGAGAACGAACCGTCGCTGTTGAACGTCAGTGTGCCGTTGCTCGGGCTCGGCGACGTTAACGCCGCCATCAGCGCGTTCGGTCCATCCGGATCCGAATCATTGGCAAGCACGCCAGGTGTTGCTTCAGCCAGGAATCCGCGCTGCGGCATCGTATACGAATCGCTGACCGCACTCGGCGTCTCATTATTTGGGTCGTCGACTTCTATTTCGATCACAGCCGTGTCCGAGCATTCGCCGTCACTGACTTCGATCTCATAGAGAAATGTACCGGCGGCCGTAGGCGTACCGATGATCTGATTCTTGTTATTCCACGTCATCCACTCACCGCCCTGCGTCACGTACGTGAGTTCAAAGGTCAGATCTTCGTCTGCGTTGTCCTCGTCCAACCAGGTACACGGGAACGGCAGGGAGTGGCAGAAGTACTTGCTTACCTGCTTGGTACCAATCGACGTACATGTCTCCAATTTCCAACGCGGACAATTATTCTGCGTATCGCTGGAGACGAATATCTTCACACTCAAGGAGGATGACTCACATCCGTCGCTGGCGGTCAACTCGAATTCATTCCATTTCCCGCCGTCGCTTTCAGCCGGTGTTCCGACGAACCACGGCTTGGTGCCTTCCATAATCAACGACACCCAGGCCGGCCCGGTTAACGTATATGTGATGTCGTCACCGTTTCCGTCAGACGCGCGCTTGGTGACATGAAGCGGCTTGGACATTGCGACACCAACGTCGGCGGCGTAGGTCACCACGTCGTAAGGAAACACCGGAGGGAAATTTCCAGGGCACGGGCCATCCGCGCCGCTCGCTGCGGAAACATTAACGGTTACCGAGCCGGATGAGGTCGACGTTACGCCGGTGGAATCTACCAAATTGTAGGTAAACTCAGTCACGCCGTAGAAACCCGGGCTTGGCGAGAATGTAACGGTTTTAGAATCTTCCGCGATAGCTACGGTCCCGCTACAGCCGGTCGTATCAACTCCCGAGATGAAAATCTCGTCGTCGTTTGGATCGTAATCCCCGTCCAGAACATCGATTACCACATCGGTGTCACGGCTTGTATTCGCAGAGTCGTCATCAGCAACAGGCGGTGTATTCGCTGCGATAACATTGATGGTCACCAGTGTGTCGGAACTGTACAGCCCACGACTATCAATGACCTTGTATGAAAAGGTGGCAGTACCGGTCCAGCCTTCCTGGGGCGCATATGTGAATTCACCGGTGCTGAACACGGAAACGGCGCCTTCACCGGCGCTTAGCTCGATATCGCCCGGATTATCGACCGAAATCGAATCGATTGGATCCGCGTCAGTGTCGTTTGCAAGCAGCAGCAGCGACGGTGCGATAATCATGAGATTCTCGTTCTCATTGGTAGTGTAAATGTCCGGGTTTGCGATCGGTGCGTGGCTACCGACGTAGGTGAAAGTGGCCACAAGTGAGTGGTTGATTGTTCCTACGTTGCTGAACGTGTGCACGTACGATGTGGTGCCGCCCGGAATGGGACCGACAGACTCGCCGTCGACAACGACATCCGCGATTTCGTATTCGTCGTCTGCTGTGATCGTGAATGAACGGCTACCATTCTTGAGCGCCGGCATCACACCGCTTGGGAACACACCCCCGCCGTCCGATCCGCCCAATTCGGGTGTTGCCCGAATAAGGACCGAGCAGGTATTCTCGAGCACAAATTCTTCCCAATCCGTGCCGGGATCGACATCGCTTGTACGATTCAAGGACTTTCCTTCCGTGATCCAGTTGCCCAATGCGTCCCAGCGGCCGTACATCTGGTTCAGATCTGTAAATGTTGTAGATGTACCGTCCGTCCAGTGGTAGGTCAAGTTGATGATGTCGGAGGTTGCACCCGGTTTATTTTCCGAGATTTCGGTGTAAGGACAACACGCTGTGACTTCGAAATCTTCGGACAACGACGGGTAGTATACCGGCGTCCCTGCGCAGGGACTGGATGCGGTCTGTACCAGGCCATCTGGCGATTTGAACATCTCCAGACAGAATACCTCGACGTTACCGTCATTCACCCGGGCTTCGTAGGACTTTGCGACGGGAAAGCTGACTTCGCAACACAGCCTTACACGCGCCGAACCGTCGGAAAACGATTCGTACTCCGACTGCCACAGGCGCAGAACCGCACCGAATTCGACAAAGGCCGCACCATCGGCATCCTTTCCGGTCTGTTCGAGAAGGAACATTCCCGCACTGTCAGTGCCGGAGTCAAACACTTCGTCCGGACCGGTTTTTGGCCACTTGATATTGATGTGGTCATTGTCGATTAGTGATGACGTTGTCCATGTGATATTTGACTCGTCGCTTCCCGGCTTGGTCGTCGGAAAAGCATCGAGGAAACTCCAGTCTTCGTTGATTTGACTGGCGTTATAGTGCAGGAACTGCGTTGCTGCGTCCATTGCCTGGCTGGTGCCGATTGCGCGCTGGTGATGTCCGAGGCCGACGGGAAATACCCCTATCAGGCCCACTATGCCCAAGACAACAACAACCAGTGACAATATGAGTTCCAAAAGACTCAATCGGAACCGCGTAACTCCCCTGTTATGCCTGATCTTTTCACTGAGTCGATTCGGTTTAATAACCATGATTTTTCTACTTCCTTGCTTGATATGTAGACTTTTTGATCTGTTGAACATGCGTTTTCTTACTTACGTTTTTGTTCGCCAGATGCGATTGATACATCAGGACCGCGCCTGATTCGCCCCCTCCAACCCGTACCCGTCACCGATGGCTTCTCCGCGATTTTCCGCCTGGTGATTTAATCGACCCGAAAACGACGGCGCCCTTGCCACCCTTTACGTTTGTGCGTGGCAACAGGTCATCCAGCGATATCGGATTAAACGTCTTTCGTCCCCTTGTTTCACTTGCGCTATTCTTATTGGCCATTGTCTTACCTCACCCCCTCTCCATTCTTATTGGTTATCTGTTTCGTGACAGCTTCGACGTGCGATCACATTCAGTCCCCAGTTAGAAGGTATTGTGCCAGGTTTATTTCTGGATTTATAAGTTATTAAAGGATAAGTTTTTGCGTTTTTTTGATCAGTGCGCTTGGATGGGCCGCTGGTCTTGTATTGGTGCACTTCGTGTCTCAAAAAGATGCTGCTAGTGCCAAATTTTGACACTGGTATTTTTGCGCAGGGCGTGTCGCCGGATTCTGAGAGGGCGTAGGCGAGGCGGTGATTGGCGGCGGCTTGTGCGTGGCGGCCAGATTGAATCGTGCTGATCGTGCCGGTCGCATGCAAAACCGGCCGGTGAACCTGTGGGCACGGGCGAATCCAGGGACTACGGCTCTTCAGTGGGATCGTCGGGGTAGCGGTCCGGCGTGATGTAACTTACAGCACTTGTGAAACCGTTGATTTTTATTGTGATCTGGTTGGCGCCGCCTTTGAACTTCTCGGGATCGGACACTTGCCATGGCTTCTTATGTATGAAGGTGTTACCGACATATACCGATTCGCCAATCGAGATATATCGACTGGCGTGGTCCGGTTTGCCGGTTGGCCGGAAGGTAATGCCCCTTGATGTCCCGGTAGTATTGGAATTGGCCGGAGTTCCGTCGCTTTCTACACACAACCAGTCGTCGTACGGAATGTTGGTAATGGTTGGTCCCGGGTAAGGGTATTCCAGCGGATCATTGGTGTATTCCTTCGCGCCACCAGTACCCTTCTTGATGCCAACATGGTCATCCACCTGAAGGGTCAGGGCGCCGGTCGGCAGGAATGTCCATTTTGAATCCTCAAGCCACCCCTCAAAAGTGGTTCCGTCGTTGTCCACGTATGCGAGGCGGACCATGGCAAATTTATAGTCGTCGTCCAGTCGTCGTCCACCTGGTAGAGTCGGGTCGCCGGGAATCACGAGCGCGACGTGATTTCGACTGGTCTGCGCGAGCTGCCGCGCGATACCGACATTAGTGCCGACGAGCCGCGCACCGGCGCTCACGGAGTTGCCGCTCACGATCGTATCGAATAAGGGCAGGAACAGTGCAAACAGGATGCTGGTGATCACCATAGTCACCATCAGTTCCACAAGTGTAAATGGCGATGTAAGCCGGTGCATTTTTTTGATGTCCCGTTCTTCTTGAGAGTGTTCCTCTCAGGATTAGCTTCAACTATATTTTGACTTCAATGCGACATACTATTATGTTGTTTTGTGCAGTTTTCCAGTAGTCTATCACCCCGGTTGAGACGATGTGGTCAATTCCTGTAATACTAACGATACTCTTGTTGTCGCTATGTTATTGCCTCCGACTGAATAAGCGGTGGCGTCGCGTGATGGCCATGGTACCTGCGTTTCAGATCGTTTCGGCGAACGCAACTGTTCTCGCTCTCGCATCGCTGGCGCTCGCAACAATCATTGTTCACGGCGTAAATGCGCGGCCCGGAAAGCAAGCGCTTAAACGGCAAGCGCTCGCGCATGAGGCGCGCGCATACGAGGCTGTGGGGTATCATTTGGCGACAAAGTTTTCGCGAGTTTGCGAGCCCGGGACCAAGGCGCTGGTGATCGATCGTTATCGTGGTACGTCCGGCGAACTATTTCATCAGGGCTTCATGAAGGGGTTTCAGGCGGGCATTACCACGAATGCAAAGAATATCGGCGTCGTGACGGTGGAACGCATCGCGTCGACAGCATCGGCGGATGTTACAGGCGGACCCGCAGCGATCATGAAGAATTTAGCGTTTTCGGGCGCGGAATTGGACGCCATTGTCAAGGCCCACGCGAGTCCGGGGCTGATCATTTCGCTAATCGGTCTACCGGATAATTTCGAAGCCAGTAACACCAGGATTCAGACCAGTCAGGGTGACTTGAAGCTGGTTGTACTGACCGACAACGTGTATCGTCTCGGCGAGCTGATATTCAATCGAGAACTTACCGCGTGCGTCGTTCCCAAACGCCTTTTCGCATACGACGCAATTTCATCTGATGATTTGGAATTACAGCAATTGATGAACATGCGGTTCTACTACCTTGACAGCGACAATATCATCAAGATTCTGCGCAAGGATCGCCGGATGTTTCAGGCATCGAAGGTGTACTAGAGGTCGTTCGAAAAGGATTCCGATCAAGAAATCCCAAATCACAGGCATCAAATAACACATAATCTCCAAATCCAAATTACCAACATTTCCAATTCCGTGTATGATTGGAATCACAGGGCATTGGGTTTGGCGTTTTAGCCATTGTCGTTTAGGGATTTATTTGCGATTTGCGTATTGAAATTTAGTGTTTTCCCAGTTCGAAGCTTTTCGAACTGGGTCGTACTAACCGCCGGCGGACGGAAGTCTGTGGTCAATCCAGTTCGGTCTTCAAACTGGATACTGCAAGCTGCGGATTCGCCTTGCCCCGACTCAGCTTCATGACCTGCCCGACAAGAAAGTTCAGGGCGGTGCCCTTTCCCTCACGATATTGAGCGACGACCGCGGGGTTTTCCGCAATGACCAGACGCACCAAACCGATAATTTCAGACGTGTCGGTCACCTGCCGCAGGCCTTGCTCGACGACAATAGCATCCGCTGTCTTTCCGCTGCTAAACATTTCGTCGAAAACAGATTTCGCGATCTTACCGTTAATGGTCTTATTCTCCACCAGCGTAAGCAGCGCAACCAGATTCTGTGGCGGCACCGGGCATGCGGTGATTGGGACATCGACCCGGGACAATTCCCGTAGCAGTTCCGACATGATCCAGTTCGACACTTTCTTGGGCGAACCGCCGGAATCGACGCATATTTCAAAATACGCCGCAATGTCCATGTCGCTCGTGAGGACGCCGGCATCGTAGTCCGGGAGGTGATACTGCTCGACGAATCGTACTTTCTTGTCAGTCGGTGTTTCCGGCATTTCCTCTTTAATTGCTGCCAGTTCGGCGTCACTGATGCGTATCGGCATCAGGTCAGGCTCCGGAAAATAGCGGTAGTCGTGGGCATTTTCCTTCTCTCGCAGCACATAGGTCTCACCCGCATCGTCGTTCCAACCGCGTGTTTGCTGCACCAGCTCACCGTTGTTGTTGAGGACGTCCGACTGCCGCTCAATCTCATACTCGATCGCGTGATGCACCATCTTAAAACTATTGAGATTTTTTAACTCGGTTTTTGGGTTCAGATACGATGCACCAGTCGGCCGCACTGATATATTTACGTCACATCGCATCTGGCCTTTCTCCATATCGCAGTCACTTATTCCCGCATATTTCATTACGGCCCGCAATGTTCGGAGATACACATAGGCCTCATCCGGCGTCTTCATATCCGGCTCGCTTACGATTTCCATCAAAGGTACGCCTGCGCGATTGTAATCGATACCGCTGCATGTTGCGAAATGTGTCGACTTCCCAACATCTTCCTCCAGGTGAATTCGTGTAATTTTGACGGTTTTCTCCGGGATGAGGTCTCCCGACAGTGTCTTCCCGGACAGGTCCAGGTGCCCGCTTCCACACAACGGAAGGTCGAACTGTGTGATTTGATAGTTCTTGGGCATGTCGGGGTAGAAATAGCTCTTGCGATCGAACTTGCTGAATCGGGCGATTTCGCAGTTGCACATCAGTCCGGCAAGTATCGTGCGCCGTATTGCCAGGTAGTTCGGTACGGGCAGGACGCCGGGGTAGCCCATGCAAATCGGGCAAATACTGGTGTTTGCGTCGGCGCCGAAGCAGTTGCTGCAGCCACAGAACATCTTCGTTCTGGTATCGATCTGAATATGAACTTCCAATCCGATTACGGTTTCGTAGGTCATGATGCGTGTTCTTCCCTCTGGCTGTGATACCAGTGAGCCGCCTGCAGCAGCGGTACCTCGGCCATTGATGCGCCAATGAGTTGGACGCCGACCGGCAGTGCCCGGCCGTCGGCGCTCGCAGGTATAGAAATGGCACAGATACCGGCGAGGTTCACGGGAACGGTATAGATATCTGATAAATACATCTCCAGCGGCGTTGTCACGGAACCGAGTTTGAATGCCGGAGCCGGCGTCACCGGGCTGATAATGACATCACATTGTGCAAGTGCATGTTCGAAATCGTTGCGGATCAGCGTGCGGATCTTCTGCGCGCGCAGGTAATATGCGTCGTAGTACCCGCTACTCAGTACGAATGTACCGAGGATAATGCGGCGCTTAACTTCGGCGCCAAAGCCGTTCTTGCGGGTTTGCAGATAAGCAGTCAGCAGGTCGTCGCCATCACCGGCACGGGCGCCATAGCGTATGCCGTCAAAGCGTGCCAGATTTGAACTGGCTTCGGCCGTTGCAATAATATAGTACGCGGCAATCGCATACTTCAGGTGCGGGATCTCGACATCGACGATACGACATCCTGCGTCACGATACATGCCCACAGCCGACTCCACGGCCGATCGCACCTCCGGAGTCAGTCCGTCGACATCGAAGAATTCTCGCGGTACGCCGACTGTAATGTCACGTATTGAAACATTGTCGAGTGCCTTGTGAAAGCCCCCGCAATTATCCGGCAGCGACGTTGTATCACGCGGGTCGTGGCCCCCTATTACTTCGAGCAGTATGGCTGCGTCCCGTACGTCGTTTGTTATCGGACCAATCTGATCCAATGATGATGCGAACGCCACCAGGCCGTATCGTGAAACACGTCCATAGGTCGGTTTCAACCCGACAACACCACAAAATCCAGCCGGTTGTCGGATCGATCCACCGGTATCCGAACCAATAGCTGCGATGGCCTGGCCGGAAGCCACCACTGCTGCCGACCCGCCACTCGAGCCACCGGGTACACAGCGGGTATCCCACGGGTTACGGGTAGGACCGCAGGCGCTGTGCTCGGTGGACGAACCCATCGCAAACTCGTCCATATTCGTGCGCCCGAAACAGACGAAGCCGGCGTTGCGCAGGCGATCGATAACCGTTGCGTCGTATGTTGCATGGTAGCCAGAGAGGATTTTCGACGCACAGCCGCATCCCTGGCCGGTCACCGAGATGTTGTCCTTTACGGCTACCGGAACGCCGTCATAAGGCGAAAGTGCGTTGCCGGCTGCCCGTCGCCGGTCCGACGCTTCTGCAGCCTTCATGACGGCATCATGATCCAGTGCCACAAATCCGTTAATGCGGGCGTCGACCGCCGCTGAACGCGCGATCAACGACTGGCAGATTGCTACCGATGTGGTGTCGCTATGGTTCAACGCCTGCGCGGCCTCGTGTATGGTCCCGGGCGACGCCGTCATCTGCAGATTGTATTGTGACGCCATCAGTGCGTGTCTCCGCCTGCGCCGGCCGTTATCACTTGCGGCACTTTGATAAATTGATCATTCAGAACCTCCGGCGCGTTGTCAAGGACATCCTCGCGCTTCATCGACTCAACGGGTGAGTCATCGCGATAGATGTTGTGCCTGGATATCGCGTGTGCAGTTGGCTCGACTCCCACAACATCGACAGCGGACAACAATGCCACGTAGTCCAGAACAGCTTCGACATCGCCCTGGAACCGAGCCGTTTCGTCCGGCGTGAGCTGGAGGCGCGAAAGTGATGCTATATGTGTTACGTCCACGACGTTTCGGGATTTTTCTGTCATTTTTCGTTCCTGGGCCGGATCAGGTAGTTCTTCGGCAGTGTGTGCGGCGCAAGCGGCCGGATTGTTGAATAATTCGGGGTTTAGGTAAACGTAAGCCGATCGAAGAGTGATATAGTATCAATCCGAGTCCGGTTTTCAAGAACGATCGCCGGCGACGCGCAATAAATGCAATCGGGTGGAAGGGTAACGTGTTGGACATGGATGCATTGTTAGCTGACAGGATAGCACTGCAGATTGGCTTCGTGACGATCTATTGGTACGGCCTCTTTGTCGCCGCCGGCTTTTTAACCGCTCTCGTGGTGATGCAGTGGCGGTCCGGCAAGGTCGGCATTCCCGGCGCCGCAGTGTCTGATCTCACTTTCGCGGCCATGGTCGGCGGTATTGTCGGCGCACGGTGCCTGTATGTGCTTCTGAATCTGAACGATTACCTCCGGGACCCGGTTGAGATCATCCGGATTGATCACGGTGGACTTGTATTTTACGGCGGATTTTTTGGTGCGACTGTTGCGGTGATGTATGTTGTACGCCGATATCGGCTGGAGGTTCGGTCGGTTGCGGATTTGTTTGCTGTCGGCGTGCCGCTCGGGCATGCGGTCGGTCGCCTGGGATGCTTTTTTAACGGTTGTTGTTTTGGCCGCACCGGTGGCGGCGTATTTGCGACAACATATCCCCGGGAAAGCGGGGTCTGGTATACGCAAATTGGGCAGGGGGATGTGACGGAGACGGCGTCTGCATGTCTACCGGTACACCCGACCCAGCTCTACGAGGCGCTGCTCAACGTAGCCATCGCATTCATTCTGCTGCGCCGGCATCGGGCCGTACCGGGGCAGGTATTCGCCCTGTATTTGATGATGTACGGCGGCGGTCGATTCGTGATCGAGGCCTTTCGCGGCGATTATCTACATCGTCACGCGGGGTTATCGGTTTCGCAAATTATTTGCCTGGTCATTTTTCCAATCGGGGTGGCCTTGTATCGGTATTGTGGCCGACCTTCGGTTTCGCCATCCCGTCTTTCCTCCCCGTCGCATTGAAATGGGTAACGATCCAACATCAATTACAGTAACGGATTCCGAAGGGTTCCGATTGGATTATTACCTGGCGACGCGATTTTCGGGGAAATCGCGGAGTTATTTTCAACGGCTGATCGAAGATCGCTCTGTCACGGTAAACGGCGTGCAGGGAGCGAATGCCCGCCGGTTGCGTGATGGCGACAGCATTGTTATCGAATGGCCGATTGCACCTCCAGCGCTGCAACCGGACAGTTCCCGCGATATATCCGTTATTTACGAAGATGCATATCTTATCGTTCTGGACAAGCCCGCAGCATTGACGGTACATCCTGGCGCCGGCACGGCGGAGGGCACATTGGTCAATTGGCTTCTACATCACGATCCGGTCAGCTTCGGCGCCATGGATGATGACCCGCTGCGGCCGGGTATCGTTCATCGTTTGGACAAGGATACAACCGGGACGATCGTTGTAGCCAAGACCAGAGCTGTGAGAGATCGCCTGGTGGCCCTTTTTCGTGAACGAAAGGTGAAGAAACATTACGTGGCGCTTGTGCGTGGTATCCCGGAATCGCCTACTGGCGTGATAGAGACATTGATCGGTCGAAACCCCCGGGATCGGAAGAGAATGGCCGTCGTAAGCACGTTGGGAAAGCCGGCATCGACAACCTACAAGGTTATCGGGTCTGCGGCCCATGGCGCGTTGCTCGAGGTTGCCATTGCGACGGGTCGTACGCATCAGATTCGCGTACATATGGACCATATCGGGCACCCGGTACTCGGAGATGCGCTTTACGGTCGCAGTCGTGCATCCGACATGAAATTTCAGAGGCAGATGCTGCACGCCCGGAGGCTTGCGTTCACACATCCTGTGGGGGGCAGAGTCTGTGGGTTTGAGGCGCCATTGCCGTCTGATTTCGTGGACGCGATGGCGAGTATCGGGATTAGGAAGTTGCTGTGAAAACGCAAATGAAACGTGCGTGGCCGGATGAATCGATGCCGGAGGGATTCGATCTCGACAGCTGCACGGGGTTGTTCGGCGGCACATTTGACCCGATTCACAACGGTCACCTCAACCTCGCCGATCACCTGGTGTCGACCGGTGCGATTGACCAGGTACTATTCGTACCGGCGTCAACACCTCCGCACAAACAGCGTCGCCGGGTATCGCCGGGTCAGCATCGCTATGCGATGATTGAGCTGGCATTGGCGCCGTTTCCAAAGTACGTTGTCTCCGACTTCGAGTTGTTGCGTGCGGGGCCCTCGTACACGATTATCACCGCCAGGCATTTCGCCATGAAAACAGAGGGGAACCTCCGACTGGTTCTGGGGATGGACAGCTTACGTCAGTTGCATACTTGGCACAGGGCACAGGAATTGTGCGAGCACTTCGAGTTTGTGATTTTTAGGCGGCCGGGATATGATATGCCCGATCTGAACATGCTGGCATCGGCCTTCGGCAATGATGTCGCCATGAAACTCCTTGGCTCTATCATCGACGGCCCCGTGTCTGCAGTGAGTTCCAGCGATGTTCGCCGGAGACTCGCGTGCGGTGCCGATGTTTCCGGTATGCTTTCCGGCGTCGTTGAGAATTACATCCGGCAGCACCAATTATATCCAGGCGTGCCGTCGGGCAGCGGGAAGGCTAAATGAATCGTGGCCGATATAAAGGAATGTGAATGTTGAATAATACACTTGACGGAGAGGACTCTGAACTGCCGGACATTGTACGGATGAGTATCGAGATCTGCGAAGATCGCAAGGCCGTGGATGTCGTCGCGTACAATGTCGATGCCATTTCGGTGATGGCAAGCTTCTATGTTATCTGCACGGGCACGTCGGTTGCCCACATACGCGCTATTTGCAACAACCTCGATCAGCGGCTGAAGTCGGGTGCCGGACGGTTGCCACGGTCTGTGGAAGGTAAACCGACAAGTAATTGGGTGCTCATGGACTACACCGACATGATCATTCACGTGTTTCACCCTGACACACGAAATCACTATGACCTGCCGTCATTAATGGGTGGCTCAACCGTGGTTTATGCCGGTTCGACGCACGACAGCGTCGTTGCCCTGCCAGAGACGTCAACGTCAGGGTGATTATGTTTTACCGTCGACGATGGCCTCGTCGACGAGCATAACCGGTATTCCGTCGTGAATCGGATATCTACGTTTGCATTGCTTGCATTCGAGAAAGCGATTGTCCGCCGTAAGAGCGACTGCGGGCCGGTCGTCGCAGGCTGGGCATGCTAGTATGTCGAGTAATTCGGGGGACAAGGGAGCAGAGTTAGTCCCAGAGTCCTCCTGAGTCGCCGTCTTCGTCATTAGATTCCTTCGAATTCCCCTCGCCACCCGCTGCACCAGTCGACACTTCCGATGCCGCCTGTTTTCGTCGCGCTTCTTCGATCAGTTTTTTCTGTCGTTCGGCGTCTTCGCGCGTCGTCCATTCGCCATTGAAGGAGACCAGGCCGTTGTCGTAATAGAGTTTGACCTTCAATAAAGCTCTGAGACGCTCAGCAAGGGCTCGTCTGCGCTTCTGCAACTCACGCTGCACGTACTCCCGTTTCTGCACCCACTCACCATCAATTTTCATGAAACCGGTCGTAACGTATATTTCGCCGGCAATTTCGTCTCGAATTTCTTTTTCAAACTGCGATTTATGCTCTTTAAGCTCGGCCATCCTGGCTCGAACGTTCTCCTTGACACGCACGTCCTGCGAAACGGGATCGAAATGTGCAAGCGCTTCCTCGCCAAGCTCGCTGTAATTTACACGTCGATTATCAATCAATATCTCATTCTTGATGTGTTCGCGAAAGTACCCCGACACGATGTCGCCATTTTCCAGTTCGAAGGACACGCTGTCACCGAGTTCGAACAGGCGGTATTTCTCTTTGGCATTTTTCTCGTAGTCATGCCGCAATGTTGGCGGGAATTCCGAGGTGGACAGAAGCCTGACGCGGTCATCGATTTCATCTTCCACTTTTTCGACCGCCTTCTCCGGCAGTGTCATCGGCCACTCGATCCATAGTTCCTCGCACACCATCTGCTCCGAGACCAACTCATTTACCGTCTTCTCCAGTTCTGCCTCGATCTGTAGTTGAAGCGCCTCCTCCATTCCTTCCGGAATCGCTGATATTCCCAATGGCACTGTAGCCGAGAGCATAAACAAGCCCAAACATATCCTGTAAAATGTGTTCATAGATAAGCGTCTCCATAATCAGGGCGATCGAAACGTTCGTGGCGCCGGGCGCCGCAGTATCGTTCTGTTTGCGGACGTACAGATAATCCTGTACTATACGAAGCTGCCGCTGATATGCAATTCCGATCAGACCGCGATTCAAGCGCGATAATTCGGCGGCGCGGCATTGGATCCCGAACGCGGTCCGGCTTTTGAAAATATGACTCCAAGGTTTCACATTCGTTGCATTCTGACCGGCATTTTCGCTGTCGTTCTACTGGCATCTTGCCGGCATAAGTCCCCGTATATAGTCGACGTGCCGAAGTGGCGATTGTTGGGTTCGGACGAACCAGGTGTCGAGGACATAGCTCACATTCGCTCCGCGATTACGGAACAGATCGACATACTTAAGGCAGAGCTTACTTCCCAAGAGGTGCACACGCGTCGGCGCGCCGCGTACGTGGCGGAGTGCGTCGGTACTGCGGCCGCGGGCATGACTTCGCCGCTCCTGGACGCGCTTGAAGTCGAGAAGGATCCCGTCAATCAGGCGTACTTTTCACGTGCTCTAGCGGAGGTTGCCCCTGACGAGCCGATCCCGCTGGAACGCCTCCGCGCGGTTTTTGCCCGCACTGAGAATGAAATCGTCAAGACCTATCTTGCGAGTGCGATCATGACTATTGCCGGTCTGTCAGAAAGTGTGACAGAATTGCAGTACGTTCTGGATCAGCTCAATCCGGATTATGCGTCGGCGTCGGTCGCTTCAGATCAAGATCGGAATGATCGCTGGGAGCAGCAATGGGGCGCGGCCTACATGATTGCGAAGCTTGGTCCCGCTGCCGCGGCTCTTGTGCCGGCATTTGAGCGACTGACCGAGCAGAGCTCAGCCCCGCCATGGGTGACGAAACAGGCGTGGTTTACCCTGCGTGCGATCAGTCCGCGTCCGGGGCGTCCGGGTTATCGTCGACGCCGATGACCGCGCTTGCAGAGAAGCTGGCAAGCTCGGCTCATTTCCTTGTCCCTCCACTCATCGTGTGGTTCCGCAGCAACCGCCGTGAACTGCCGTGGCGGATACAGCCGTCACCATATCGCATCTGGGTCAGCGAATTGATGCTTCAGCAAACGCAGGTCGTTACGGTAATCCCTTATTTTGATCGCTTTATTGCGCGTTTTCCCAACATTGCCAGTCTTGCGGCCGCCGATCTCGAAGATGTGTTGAAACTCTGGGAAGGCCTCGGTTATTATTCCCGGGCGAGGCGTCTTCACGAAGCCGCGCGACAGCTGACGGAAGCACGCCGCGAGTTGCCGCACACCTACGCGGACTTATTGCGACTTCCCGGAGTTGGCCCGTACACGGCTGCCGCCATTGCGAGCATTGCATTCGGTGAACCGGTTGCCGTTGTTGACGGCAACGTTGCCCGGCTGTTTTCCCGTGTCTGGGCAATCACGACGTCTATTGATACGCCGGTGATGAGGCGCGACTTGCGTGATCGTTTGCAGCTCCTTCTCGACGGTGTGGCGCCGGCCGAGTTCAACGAGGCCGTTATGGAACTGGGCGCGTTGGTATGTCGCCCGCGGAACCCGGATTGCGATAACTGTCCGCTGCGTGATCAGTGTATTGCCCGTCGGGACGGGCTTACACATGACCTGCCACGGCGACGGAAACGCGCCGACGTCCCGCTGCGTCGCCTAGTTGCCGCAGTTGTACACAGCGAGGGAGAGGTACTCATCGCGAAACGTGCACCCGACGCGATGCTGGGCGGACTTTGGCATTTTCCCGATGCAACGTCGACGTCGAACGCCGCTCTTGAAACGATTCTTCCGGGGCTGTTTTATGAACGTCTCGGCGTGTCGGTAACAGCAGGACGGTCCTACCGTTGTATTCGGCACGCTTACTCGCACTTCAAGATAGATCTTACCGGGGTTGATTGCACATTGAGCACAACCCGGGCCGTTGTGAAGTGCGATCTGGCCGGGGCTGATTCGATCCGCTGGGTTACTGTCGCGCAATGTGAACGGTTGCCGTTCGATCGTGCATCATTAAGACTGATTGATCAAATCAAACAACGGCATCATCAGAATTCAAGTTGAAGCAACTCTGCGTGCAGGCTGCGTATCTCATTGTCATCAGGATAGGTTCTTAGATACGCCTCGATCTTTTCACGAAGAAACGGCACGTAGGGCACCTGAACAAAGCAGTTTGTCAGCTTGCGGTAGTCCTCGAATAACTCCTTGATGAACCACGATTTCTTGTCCTTGGTGTCGGCCCCTTCGTAATTCTTCGGCAACGCTGCCATGTCATACGACCGTGACCATGGCGTCTGAATGTACCAGCGGTCGTTATGAATGATATTGATGATTGACATTCGCTCCGTAAGCGGCGTCTTGATGTGAAAATGTTTGAAGTAGCGAAAAAAATCGTCGGGAGTTTTGCCGTCAATCGCGTCGAAGAATGGGAATCTCGAATGTTTGCGTGGTTTCAGGCGCTGGTCGATTTCCAGCGGTAATTCAGGTGTTTTTTGGACAAAGAGCTGTTTCGGCGCCTCGAATTCGATAAACGGAAACGTGTCGCTATTCTCGAATGCTCCGTATTTCTCGAGGACTTCAGTGATGACACCGGTATCGGCAACATGGCGCAGGATAATCTCCTCGAAACTGTTTATCCGGATCTTCGACAAATCATTCTTAAGTTCGGCGAATGCCTGGCGACTCCGTTCGAAGTCGATTGCCAGCGGAGCGTCTTTATATGCCGTGATCATGAGGTCGTTCTGTCCTGAATACCAGGCGTCGAGGTGCGGAAAAACCTGTTTGAGGGTGTAGAGGACGGACAGCAGAATCTCATCTGACGTCTCATAGACCTGAAGCCATTGGACGAACGTCCCACCGGGGTTCAGACTGTCGACGACCTGTTCGTAGTATTCCCGTGAAAACAGGTTGCCGATTCCCGATATCCACGGGTTTGACGGCTCATTGATGATGAGGTCATATTTTTCCCGATTTAGATTCAGATACGTTTTGGCGTCTTCAACGTGCATGTTGACTTTCGGATCATTCAATAAATCACCGTTCACCGACTCGAAATATGGCAGTGTCTCGACAACCTCACGCGAGATTTCTACGACATCGACGACATCGACCGAAGCGGGCAGGGTGGTGACGTGCGCGGTTGTGCCCGTTCCGAGCCCAACGACAAGTACACGTTGAGAACCGGGCTTAATCAGAAGCGGAAGTACGCCCAGCAGTGATTGCGTGATCAGGTCGCCGTTGATGCTCGTACTTGCGTCTGCCTTGCCGTTGATGTACAGCGTACGGTTCTCTACGCTCTCCTGTTCGGTAACTACGATTGATGCTGTAACACCCTGTTTCGCGGTCACAATACGATAATCCGAGCGCGCGTCGTCGGCGAAGGCTTGGTACGTGGTGTAGTCCTGACTATACGAATGGCGAAAGACCGACATAAGAAAGAGTTTCTGATCGAACTGCGGCGACGTCAGGTAAATGCCGGCCACGACCGAAAACGCAGCTGCAGCAATGCCGATCCGGAATGCGGGCGTGCGCGTTACGACCGGCAGCAGAGCCAGAACGATTACCAAGTTTATTCCCAATCCCAGGAATATCGTATTCATGATGCCGATCGCCGGCATGATCACCAGACCGGTGAGCAACGCCGCAAGGATGGTGCCGAATGTATTGCATGCAAAAAGCGTGCCGATTCTTTCACCGACATTTTTAACATTCGTCAACGCAGCGTTGCCCAGCACCGGGAGTATCATTCCGGAAAACAGGCTCACCGGGAACAGGACCGCAGCGCATATCACGGCTTTCAGGAGCGAAAATACGTAGAAAGTTGTGTCCGTGTGTACGAGGGACTGCGAGCACACGGTGAAGATGTAGGGCAGGACGTTAATAAGCGGGAGTGATAGTCCGACCGACAGGATCAGTATCACTTCCAACACAACCACGGTCAGGAGCGCGTCACGTATCCGATCGATAAACGCAGAGACAATGATACTCCCGACGGCGATTCCCAGAATAAACACAGCCAGCATCAACGAGAACGAGTATGTCGATGATCCGAGGACATTCGAGAGGATGCGGATCCAGACCACTTCGTACAGCATGGCCGCCAAACCGGAGAGAAATGCAGCGGCAAGCAAAAAGGCGAAGGCGCTGTCTGGTCGTACCTCGCGGTCGGTTGCCAACATCGGAGCGGGCGGTTCGACGGGTACCTCTTCTTCCGTCAGCACATGGTGGCGAATTGCGTAGGCGATCAGTGCGATCAGAATATTTATCGCCGCGGCAAGGAACATCGAAAGTTTCAAGCCGCACACGGCCACCAGAAAAAATCCCGATATGATGCAGCCGAATGTAGCGCCGAGGCAATTGATGCAATATAGCTGTGACAGCGTTCTGCCGGAGCCCGCTTTCGAGCGAATCATGATTTTTGACAGGACCGGCATCGTTCCGCCGATCAACGTTGCCGGACCTGCCATGATCGCGAACGAGATACAGAATTTCGCGATCAGCACGATCGTGAATGGCGTCTCGTTGTCGATAATATGGACATAGCTGAACTCACCGAGCTGCATGAGCCCCGGAAAGACCAGGGCAAAGAATCCGATACCCAGCTCGAGCGCTGCGTACAGCAACAGCAGATTCGGTATTCGCTCAGCGAGCTTGCCGAATATGTGGCTGCCAATTCCCAGGCCCAGCATAAACGTACTCAGGACAATCGCCTGAGAATATGCGCCGGCGCCCAGGAACAAGGCCATGTACTTTTCCCAGATAATTTCATATACCAGGGCGGTCGCTCCTGACACAAAAAACATCGTCATTAATACAAAGCGTAACATTGTCAGTCCGGATAGGATTTACTTAACTTAACTGTTACTCAAGTTTGTGAAAAATTGAGGCGTATCAACGCAACTCTAGCCAGAAACCTCGACATACCGGCGGGTATGCCTGTGAATGTTTGCACGATCCGCGCGCAGCGGGACTTCATAGCGTTATGCCGCTCCACTCACAATTTTTCACGGATTCCGGTGTTATCTTGAATCGACGGTATTCGCGCGTCCTGCCAGAGCATGATGATACATGATGATCCCATTGGCAATAGCGACTACCAGTATATGCTGATACCTCGGATTTCCCAAGCGTGATTCTTCGTCATGGTTCGAAAGGAAGCCGCATTCCAGCAAGACAGCAGGGCAGTGCGCCTCGCGCAGAACCTGCCAGCGGTACGACTTGATACCGCGATCAACAGCCTGTGTCTGTGTGATGAGTTGTCGATGTATCTCGAATGCGAGACGTGCATTTAACGGTGCATTTTCGTTTCCGGTTACAGTGGTGCGATTGACATGATTTTTGCCTGTCGACGGCGCGTTTGGCGGTGTGACAATAAATGTTTCGATACCCATGACACGGTTGTTGTGCGCAGCGTTGCAATGGATGCTAACGAAAAGGTCTCCGCCCCATCGCATGGCGATATGTCCGCGCTCGGCAAGGGGGATGTAAGTGTCGTCTGTCCGCGTCAGCAAGACCTCGTAACCGCTCGACTCCAGTATCTGTTGGAGCTGCCGGGCGAGAACGAGGTTCATATCTTTTTCGCGAAAGTGCGAGCCGATCGCACCATTATCTTTGCCGCCGTGCCCGGCGTCGATAACGATTCTTTTGAGTACGCGTTGCGGGAGAGCGGCATCGCGCAGCAACGGATCAAGTAGCGCCCGAAAATCCACCTCCGAGATCAGTGCGCGTTCGCCATCAATGATCGGCTTGAACGAGAGGTGAACGCCAAAATTATTAATGGTGCCGCGGCGACTTCCCGCCTCAAGTTCGATGCGGCCGCGGTCGGACCACAAGCGAATAGAATTGGACGTTTGGCCAAGGTGCATGCTGTAATAGGTGGCGACATCGTCGAGAAAAAGGTATGAGTTGCCGGCAACGTTTCGTTGACGAATCGCAAAGTCATCGGCGATTACGCCGGTGCATGCGGCTGCAAGCCACAGTGTGATGGAAAGGTGGACTGTCGCACTGCTGTACACGGCGTGTACAGCGGACCGCCGGCATTCGATTCTGGTTACAGGGATTCGTGGCCTTTCAGCCGGTGCAATAATATAGTCCATGGCGTCGTCTGCTAATGCCCTTGCGTCAACGGGAACACGCCGGCGTCAGAATGTTTCCGGCACACGTCCCGAAGCGAGTCGCGTTGCCATATCTGTCCCGTAGCGTCAATCATGCGTGAGACATTACAGGTACCGGAGGTGACACATGATGATGCCGGCAACGGGTGAGGCGGCAAAAGCGGTGGCCGCGCAAAACGTGCGCCCGGAGGAAAGTCGAATGATTCAGTCGGATGACAGGGCAAGGATACGGGCCGTTCAACGATCACTTTGTTTCTTGTCGTCTTTCTGCCGTTTGTTGCAGTCCAGAAGATAATCGACTACGAGGTCGTGGTTTTCGAGGAGGTAGGTGTTTACGATATTGAACATCGGCCGGTACTGCTGCACCTCCGACGACTTCGCCTCGATATCACCGATTATCTGATTGATCTGAAACAGAGAACGTTTTGCAAAGATTATACTTGCGTTAATATTGTCAAATGTGCCGTCACCGATGCTCAGCGACAGGTACGAGACGAGACGGCCAAGCTGAAACAGGACGCGAATTCCCCAGAAGCGGTCGGCGGGGAGAAGTGCAGATCCGACGATATTGCACCAGCCGAGCGTAATTTGACGAGACTTGGTGTAAACCGGGCTGGTCTCGAAAAACAGGGCGTCACCCCTTTCAATTCTGTCCAACACCTCCAGTTCGTCGTCGGCCGTATCCGGGTCCATGTCATCGAAATCGTCCGGATCGTCCCACCACTCGCTCGAATACTCGACGTCCTCAAGCTGAAAAAAGTTCTGCTTCCCGAGCTTAGCCGCAATAAGTTCCTCGGCGTTTGGAAGGTCATCAAACCGTTCGAGCATTCGAAAATAGCGCGATGCCAGGTGGTCGCTGTATTTCAGCGCCGCCTCCCACTCCGACTCCTGCCAGGTATCGCTGCTGTCCCAGTCGGGCACATAGCCGTCGTCAGTTGTCATAGGAATAAATTATCGAGCAGATTAAAGAACGTCAGCACCCATAAATGCTGTCAACATCCAGGATTTCTTCGATCCGCAGCAATTGATTGTACTTGGCTATCCTATCGCTGCGACTCAGGGAGCCGGTCTTGATCTGGCCGGCATTAACCGCTACTGCGATATCGGCGATCGTGACATCTTCCGTCTCTCCCGAGCGGTGTGAAATGACCGATGTAAATCCTGCACGATGCGCCATTGATATGGCATCCAGAGTCTCGGTGAGCGTGCCGATCTGGTTGACTTTGACCAGAATCGAATTTCCGCAGCCCTCACGGATTCCTCGCTCCAGATATTTTACGTTTGTGACGAACAAATCGTCGCCGACGAGCTGGCAGCGCGAACCGATGCGATCCGTGAGCTTCTTCCAGCCGTCCCAGTCGTTTTCCGCCATACCGTCTTCAATGGAGTCGATCGGGTACTGGCCGACCAACTCCTCGAAATATGAAACCATTTCATCGGCGGACCGTGTCACTGGTTTGCCGCCCTTAGCCGCTTTCTTGAAGACATAGTTGCCGTCGCTGAAGAATTCTGATGACGCGACATCCAGCGCCAGCGAAATCTGGCCGCCATCCGATTTTCGGCCCGCCTTATAGCCGGCATCTGTAATCGCCGTAATAATCACGTCCAGTGCATCTTCGACGCCGTCGAGATTCGGCGCGAACCCGCCTTCATCACCGACAGCCGTACTGAGGCCGCGCTTTTTCAACACTGCCTTCAATGCGTGAAAGACCTCGGCACCCATCCGCAGACCTTCACTGAAACTTGCGGCGCCGACCGGGCGGATCATAAACTCCTGAAAATCTATCGGGGCATCGGAATGCGCGCCGCCGTTAATGATATTCATCATCGGCACCGGCAGCGTCTTGGCGTTGGTCCCCCCCAGGTAGCGGAACAGCGGCAACTCCAGGGCGTTCGCAGCGGCATGCGCTACGGCCATCGACACGCCCAGCATCGCGTTTGCGCCGAGATTGCTTTTGGTTGGGGTCCCATCAAGGTCGATCATCATGCGATCGATACCTACCTGGTCGAGCGCGTCCCAGTCCTCTAATTCATCCGCTATACGGTCATTGACATTATCGACAGCTTTCAGCACGCCTTTTCCGAGGTAACGGGATTTGTCTCCGTCCCGAAGCTCGAGCGCCTCGTTTTCACCGGTTGATGCACCTGAGGGTACGGCCGCGCGACCTACCGCTCCTGACTCAAGTGCGACCTCTACCTCTAATGTCGGATTGCCCCGCGAATCGAGTATCTCACGGGCATGAATATCTGCAATTGTTGTCATCCACATTCCTTTCAGCAAGTTGTATTGTTGCAGCGCAATTCGCGCTCAAACCTCGGTGACAAGCGGCCTCAAAAAGGATCGACCGTTCGAATGGCAATTCAAATCATATCATGCCATAGTAGTGCCGTACTCCCTTTAAGATAGTTATTATATCGCCGTTTTACTACATGTGTTTTTGGTATTTACCGGGAATATCGCCCGGCGCCACGTACTGTGCAAGGAACAAACCCATGTCAACCGCCATAGAACGCATCATCGACGCCGTCAGTCGTGGCCGGATGGTCATCGTGATTGACGACGAACATCGAGAGAATGAAGGAGATCTCGTGATGGCCGCCGAGAAGGTGACCCCAGCTGCCGTCAACTTCATGGCGCGCCATGGCCGCGGTCTCATCTGTGTCCCGATCACCGCGGATCGTGCCGCAGCGCTAGATCTATCGCTCATGGCGACGACACGGGATCGGTTCAACACGGCGTTCACTGTATCGGTCGATGCGCGGGACGGTATCACGACTGGAATTTCGGCGCATGACCGCGCCAGGACGATTGCGGCGCTCGCCGATCCGGGCTCGGTGCGCCGGGACTTTGACGTCCCCGGGCACATATTCCCGCTCATCGCAGATCCCGGCGGCGTCCTCATTCGCGCGGGACACACGGAGGCGGCGATCGACCTGGCGCGCCTGGCCGGCTGCGCCGCTGCCGGTGTTATCTGTGAAATTCTGAACGACGACGGTTCAATGGCGCGGCGCGCGGAGCTCGAGGCGTTTGCTGCGGCGCATGATATGCCGATTTGTACGATTAAAGAGTTGATCCGATATCGGCAGAAATCCGAATGTCTCATCAAAAAAACCGGTACCGTAAAGATTCCTACGCGGTATGCGGATGACGATTTCGACCTGCATTGCTATGTTTCACGTACGGACGATAGTGAGCACATTGCTCTGACATACGGCGATGTCGCCAATCAGAAGGATATCATGGTGCGAATTCATAGTGAGTGCCTTACCGGCGACGTTTTTCACTCGGCGCGCTGCGACTGCGGCGACCAGCTTGAGGCTGCGCTGGAAGCAATCGTCTCGGAGGGCCGCGGTATTCTGATTTACTTAAGACAGGAAGGACGAGGTATCGGCCTTATCAAGAAGATCCAGGCATACACGCTGCAGGATCAACAAGGGCTGGATACAGTAGAGGCCAACGAGATGCTGGGTTTCCCGCCGGATTTGCGCGAGTACAGTGTCGCGGCTCAGATTCTCAAGGATCTCAAGGTTGATCACATTCGCCTGATGACCAATAATCCGATGAAGCTAACAGGAATACGAGAGTGCGATCTGCGTATTTCAGAGCGCGTGCCTCTTGTGGTACCGCCGCAGTCCCGCAATCGATTTTACCTGAAAACGAAAAAAGAGCGCATGGGGCATCTGCTGTAATTCGGACGAGGCCGCCCGTAAACCGCAGGCCGGATCCGTGTTTCAGGGTTCCATACCAATTACCAGGAGCGACGACTATGGGCAGGGGTGAATTCACGACCGTCGAAGGCGCATTGACAGCGGCCGGCTTGAGATTCGGCATCGTCTGTTCACGGTTCAACGATTTTTTTGTATCGCGGCTGCTTGAGGGCGCTGTCGATTGTATTACACGCCACGGCGGCGCCACCGACGGCATCACCGTGGTTCATGTTCCCGGATCGTTCGAGATACCAGCGGCGGCACAGCGTCTTGCACGTAGCCAAATGGTCGATGCTGTCATCGCACTGGGTGTGATCATTCGGGGAGAAACCAGCCATGCAGACCACATTGCAGGACAAGTGGCAGCCGGCCTCGGCAGCATCAGCCTTGATACCGGAATACCCGTAATCTTTGGTATCGTAACTGCTGAAACAGTCAACCACGCCATCGAACGCAGTGGCTCCAAGGCCGGCAATCGCGGTGTCGACGCGGCCCTGGCTGCGATAGAAATGGCCAACGTGCTGAAGCAACTCGACGGCCCGGCATCGCACTAACGATGCCCGACCGGATCAAAGACCAACGTTTGCCGCTGCGGCGGAAGTCCCGTGAGTGGGCGCTCGGCCTGCTTTACCAGGCCGAGGTTCGCGGCGAAGCGCTGGCGCCGGACGACCACGCTTACCTGCCTGAGCAGATTGCCGGGATTGATGCCGATATCGGATCCCGTGAGATCGCAAAAATCCAGGCGTACGTACGCACGATCACTGATGGTGTACAGGAGAACCTCGACGAAATTGACCGGATCATCCAGCAGTACTCGTCGAAAAAGTGGACGCTGATGCGTATGTCTTCAATCGATAGGAATATGATCCGCATCGCGGTTTACGAGCTGCTCTTTGCGAAGGATACGCCGCCCGCTGTCATTATTAATGAGGCGATCGAGATCGGTAAAGTATTCGGTACTGAGGAGTCGGGCAAATTCATAAACGGCATTCTCGACACCATTCGGAAATCTGCAGTAGCCGACACGAAGCCGTAAGCGTATGAAATCCCTCATCGAAAAATTCAAGTTCGGCCTGCAGCGCACCAAGACGATGTTGGTGCGCAACATCCAGACCATTTTCAGCGACGAGGAGCAATGGACCGACGATCATTACGAACGTCTTGAGGAAGTTCTGATCGGCGCCGACCTCGGTGTCGAGCTGACGCAGCGAGTCGTAGATGATATTCGCGCAAAATATGAACGCGGGTTGATAAGGACTTCTGCCGACATTATTGCATCGTCACGGGCCTTGTTTACCACATTACTCCAGGAGAATAAGGCCGACGCCATTCGGTTTAGCGATGTCGGGCCCACTGTGTTTTTGCTGGTCGGCGTCAATGGCAGCGGCAAGACCACCACAGCGGGCAAGCTTGCGGCGCATTGGAAGGCGGAAGGCAAGACCGTGCTGCTTGCGGCATGCGACACGTTTCGTGCCGCAGCGATCGAACAGCTGAAAATCTGGGGAACGCGCGTCGACTGTCCCGTGGTCGCCTCGCAGTATGGCGCCGATGCTGCTTCCGTAGCGTATGATGCTGTGAATGCCGCTGTGGCGCGGCGTGTTGACATACTCATTATCGACACCGCGGGGCGGCAGCACACACGGAAAGGTCTGATGGACGAACTCTCAAAGATCACGCGCATCACTGGTAAGGCCTGCGCCGGGGCGCCCCACCATACGTGGCTGGTAGTCGATGGCTCTACCGGAACCAATGCGTTGCAGCAGGCGCGTGAATTTCGCAAGAGCGCGGAACTAACCGGGTTATGTGTGACAAAGCTCGACGGTACGAGTAAGGGTGGTGTCGTTGTGGCGATACACAGCGAATTGCGACTTTCGGTGCATTTCGTGGGACTTGGTGAAGAGCCGAGTGATCTGCAACCCTTTGATTCCGAATTTTTTGCCGACGCGTTGTTTGACGTCGGAGCACTGGCATGAATACCTGCGTGCAGCGGCGCGGCGCCACGTCCGCATAGGCTGATACGTGAAGACCACGCACATATTCATCGGTCGGGAAAGAAGCGTTTTTTCACCTCGGCGCCCACAAAATCTTCGCGCCAACCGTTAAAAATGCCGTTCGTGGTTATTCCGGGGTTCGTCCGCTTGGTGATGACGTCGCGCAGTTTTCCCTTTGTGATCACAAGTTGCACGTCCACGCCCGACTCGCCGCAGCGACATTTGATAAAGTCCAGGATCTCGTCGACACGGCGGTTAAGTTTACGGTCAAAACGGGAAGGCGGAGACCAGGAGGACAGAGGCATATGGCCGGCTTCCGCCACAATCTTGAGGAGCTCGCAGCCGTACCTTTCTACATGTCGGGCCGGCAGCTCGCAGTCATCCAGCAATGCCTGTTCGGACGCCGGTGTAGTCGCGGCAATTCGAATCAACGTCTTATCTGCCAGAATCCATTGTCTGGGCCGGTCACGGCGGCGCGCCTGAATTTCGCGCCAACAGGCTAGTTCGCGCAGCGTGGTCAGCTGCCGGCTGTCGAGTCGCCCGACTCCCTTCAGTTTCTGGAATACCAACTTCGGATCCGTTTCTTCGTAGCGATCGGGATCGTCGAACATCGCCAATTCCTCGGCGAGCCAGGCGTCACGCTTGCTACTGCGAACGGCGGTCTGTAGGTAATCTCGGATGCCGAGCAGGTAACGGACATCGTCAACAGCGTATTCCTGTTGCCTTTCCGTAAGGGGGCGTTTCAGCCAGTTTGTTCGCGTTTCACCCTTGGAAAGCCGGACATTCATGACCGCTTCGACCAGATCCTGCAGGGAAATTGTAGAAAGCAGTCCAGCGAAGCCCGCGGCAAGTCGGGTGTCAAAAACGTTATCCGGAAACGCGCCGGTCTGCTGGCACAATATCGACAAATCCAGCTGAGCGTCATGTAATACCTTCTCGATATTCGCTGTCGAAAGGATCTTGCCGAGACTCGAAAGATCGCCGATCGCCGGCGTGTCGATCAGGTACCAGCGATCACCGGGCAATGCCGCCTGCACCAGTCCCAGGCGCGGATAGTAAGTCCGTTCCCATACAAATTCAGTGTCCAGCGCGATACGCCCGGCCTGAAGCGCCTTCAGGCGCAACCCGTCGAGTTGAGCGGCCGATGTGATCATGTGATGTCGGGAATTTTTCATATTGCAATCAAACCAGTTCCGGATTATACTTGGCGCAAGATAGCGGCTATCATCGTACATTCCAGCTGCACTTGGTTTCGGGCGCTTCGGCATGAAAAATGCGGAGGATGATTGCCGGTACATCCAACCACGGATCCGGTCTTTTATCCGAAATCACAGGAGGAAAGCTATGACGCAGCAGAAGAAAGTCAGGAAACCAGGCGCGAACATCAACCCCATCCAACTCGATGACTTACTGCCCCGGGATAACGTGGCCGGCGGCAAATCCACGGTTACGTTCGGTGTTGTACGCGGCGAAACCGTTGAGCCACATGACCGACGGAGTCGACGTTTTCGCTGATCGCTACGGTGCAGGACGGCCCTCATGATACGGCGAATCTTCCCGTATGCTGTCGTCGCCGCGCTGTGTTGTGTTGTGTCGGCTGCAGAACCAGGCACTCCGGCTGCGACTTACACTGTCGGCGAAACCTACACCTACGGGATTTTTGTAAGCCCGGAAGTATCGGTCGACACCCTCGCCTCATCTGAAATGCCGAAAATGCGACGGACAGCAACCGGACGTATCCAGATCACCGGCCGGTCGCAGCGCGGTCCTGCGGAATGCCTGCAAATCGAGGCCGAAGCGGCGCTTGACGGGTGGACAAAAATCATGAATGTCCATCTTCGCCTTCAGTCGAGCGTCGAGTCGGACATGTCCAGAAGTCATCGGTTTTACCGGCAAACCATTATTTTCCTTTCCTCGCATACGCTGGATTCAGAAATTGACTGGTCGCGGGGTCGCGTCGAGATGACCGAAATGCGGCGCCGATTTATTCGTACGAAGACCAAAGAATCTACTCACAAGATCACCGCCGCCGCGCTTGATCCATTATCGCTGTTTCTGAAATTTCGACAGTTGGATTTCAAACCCGGTGCCGCGTTCGTCATTCCTGTGACGGACGGCGGTGCGGCGAAAAAAAAGGACGGCGCTACCGTTTATGACGCCGAATTTAGGGTTGAGAAGCGGGAGGTTCTGAAATTGAAGGATCGTGAGTACGACACGTTTCTTATACGTCCTGCAGTTCGCGGCCTTCGCGGTCTGGTGCGTTCCATCGAGAAGGAAAACTATCGCCTGTGGATTTCGGCCGATTCCCTTCGAATTCCGGTAAAGGTCGCCGCCGAAATCAAATTGAACCCGGATGCAGATACCGTCCGTCTTGTGGAAGCGATAATTGAGGGGAGTGAAGGCGGTAAGTAGCCTAAGTGCGTGCGGTCAAGTAATGTGCTTGATGAATGCGTTACCGCGGTTAGGTTCAAGAAGTGGTATTGAAACGTTGGGTTCATACGAGATGACCGCATGCTGCATGCACACAACGGCCAATGTCGTTGCATTAGGGATTCTTGAGATCATGGTTGCCAATGGCGCCTTTGATGTACAGGCGCGTGACACGACATCGCCGGGCGGCGACTGCAGTTCAGCCTGCCAATCCCGAACATCTAGAGTCGTGCGAGAATTCCGGGGATGCCATAACAAGAATTCTTGATTCCGTGACATTGACATAACGCCGGCCAGTACCCGGTAGGTTAGGGGCAATCACCGGAGGGAATTATGAGCGAAAAGTACAAACAGTTGTCTGTTGTGGACATTTGCCAGGGATGCAAAATGGTTCACGACGGCGAGTTCGGAATCGTTGCCGGCGTGCCGAACGAGGTTCGGAAATACATTGACAACGCCGGACTCGGTTCCATAAAGATCTCTTCTTATATCGCGTCGGACACGCCACATGCCAATGGCTTGTCGTATTGGCGCTATGAGTTTCCAGGCTTCATAAAGTTGTTCAAGGAGCAGGGGTATTTCCGGAACGAGAAGTTGAATATCCACGGCACATTTGATCAGTTGACATTTGGACGCACGATCATACGCAGTTCGCTGTTGAGCTTGACGGATCGTGAGTTGGAACTCGGAAAGACGAAGTTCGGCGTACTTGACAACGAGATCACGAGTTGGAAGAAGGTCATCGATTATTTCGCATTGCGTTCGCTTGATGACGAGGCGCAGATTCTTGGCGTTGACGATTTGTTCAACTTCGTTGAATTCAAATCTCTCGAACCGGCACGAGTCGGTAAGTTTACGATTGTCAAAGAGGACGACCTCAACACCTTCACGATCGGCCACGATGCGTTCGATGATGTAACATTCACGTTGACATTCGATAAACGTCCGAAACCACCGTATCGAATCGAGGTCTCGGATGCGTTTCAGGAGCAATTTTCGCTCGGCGGTTTGCCGTTTTCGTATGGCAACGGCTTTGATTCGCGGAACGGCAACACCAATTGGTTGTTGAAGCTTAATGGTACCGAAATGTTGTGGGACGTTGGTTCATTCATCTGGGACCATCTGTTGGCCAACGGTTTCGGGCCGCAACGGCTTTACAATCTCTATGTCTCCCACGGACACGAAGATCATGTCGGGGCCATGATCGGAGCAATATTTTTCGGCGGCCATTTTCACATCTACGGGACGCCGCTTGTGCTGATGAGCACAATGGTGAATTTTTTCGCCAATCTCAAGTGGGATATTTTTAACGAAAAATACTGGCAGCGGATTGGTCAGTATTTCACTTTTCATCCGGTCAGGGAAAACGAAACGCGGTCGTTGTTCGGCGTGGACTTCACCCCCAGGCGGAGTTACCATACATTGCCGACGGCGGGCGGCGTCTTCGAGGTGACAGCCGACGGTGTTCGCTATTCAATGTACGTTACCGCCGACCTTACCGGACCGGAGAAGCTGCAGGACATGCGTGAGAAAGGTGTTATCAGCGATAGCGACTATACGGAAGCCGTCGATCTCATCCATGCACCGCACACATTGAAGATCTGTGACGGCGGTGGCGATCCGGCGCAGATTCATATGAGCCCGCAGCGATGGCAACAGATTGCCGAATCTGCATCATGTATCGATTCGAAGTTTATTGTCGGGCACCGTAACGACCTTCCTGCCTCTTGTGATCGTCTCATCCTTGCAGAGCCAGGAAAGCCATACGTCGCCTGCTACGGCAAACCGCTGAATTCCGACGCGGTCGTGTTTGCGGACGCCATACGTTCCATGGGGGTCGACGACCGTGCCCAGGTTCAGGCGTTGTGGCACCAGGGCGATACGGTACGTTTCGGTAGCCGGCATCGGGTCGTGCGGCGCGGCGAACGTTCAGACGATGTCTATGTGGCGCTGGCAGGTACCCTTGAGGTACTCATCGATACTGGTGACGGCGCCGAAAAGCGTATTGCGATATTGCAGGGCGGTGATTACTTCGGTGAGATGGCCTATATTCTGGACGAAGGACGGAACGCATCTATTCGTGCGATCTCGCCCGTGCGCCTGCACGCATTCTCCGGCGATGCGTTCGCCCGGTTTGTGTGGGAGAATAATCTACGGGACGGCTTGGCCGATATGTGGACCAAAAGGAACATGATCGCCAAGATCCGTTATTTTCAGTGCCTTTCGGCGTCTGACCTCAAGAAGCTGGCGATGGAGTGCGAACGCATCACCATGCCGGCCGGCTCCATATTGATCGAAGAGGGCACCAAGGATGATACCGTTTACGGTATCGTTACCGGCAGCGTCAATATTTACCGTATGGTAAAAAACGAGCGCGTACTGATCAACATTCTCGGCGAAGGCGCACTTGTCGGCGAAACAGTCGGACTACGCGAGGCCGAGACACGTAACGCGACGGTAACAATCCGAGAGGAGTCGGTTGTGCTAAAACTTGCCGGTACCGACTTTCGCCACTGGGCAGGCAAGCGATTCGGCTTGTATATCGGTCTGATGACGCTTATCGAAGAACGGCAGGCTTCGGTAAAGTTCATGACGTAGCGGATTCTTGCAGGACAACTATTACGGGATCGGTACGGAAAAGAAAGTGGGGTAATGTCATGATGTGTCCAAAGTGCGGCGGGTCTATGGAGAAAGTCACGTTCAAGGAGGTTGATGTGAATCGGTGCTCCGGATGCCGCGGAATCTGGTTCGACCTTCTGAAGCATGAGGAATTGAAGAAGCTCAAGGGGTCCGAAGTAATCGACGACGGAGACAGTAAAATTGGCCGCGAGAACAACAAGATCGATCGCATTCAATGCCCGTCGTGCCAGACGCCGATGATTCGCATGGTCGACCGCGAACAGCCTCATATCTGGTACGAGTCGTGTTCGGTTTGCCACGGGGTCTATTTTGATGCCGGCGAGTTTCGAGATTTCAAGTCCCGCACCCTGATCGATATATTTCGCGATTTGCTTGCAGGCCCCAGAGAGTAGCAAACATGCCGGCCAATATTGGACCGCGTGGTTGTGATTCTAGACATACATGCGTGCGTTTGTGCAATTCCACACCCTTTGATGCTTTCCCCTTAGTTTTATTAGTCGTTTTCTTTCAGGTGGATGTGTATGTAATGTTGTTTTGTGGTCTGTACTTTGCTGCTATACAATGATTTTTTTATTAGCTGGCACGATCATTCAATAGAACGAAAGAGAAGGATACGTATTGTCATGAAGAAGAGAAGAAACACATTGATCCGCAACCTGACGCCGGTAAAGCTCGACAATCTTATGCCTAACAAGACGGTGACGGGCGGTCGGTCGGCAGCGATTTTCGGGATGAATGCGCCGCAAAATGGAGCGGGAAAGCAGTCTCGGTCGTCGCGTTGATGTGGTTACGTTACCGTGGTATTACGACAGGCTAAGGGTGTAAGCCTGCGGCGTCTACTCCGGCGCCGTGTTGCGTTACCCAACCTGATTGTCCTGCAATTTGGAGAAGTCTGCAATTTGCAGCATGGTTGCAACAACGTGCCGCACCAACGCCCTGCGATTGCCGCGGACTTCCGGGTCCGGATCATTTACAAGCACGGCGTCGAAAAAGACGTTTACCGGTTTGTTAAGCGGCGCTATGCATTCCAGAGACTCGACAAATCGACGTTCCTCGATCATCGGCTCTATAGCCGTCCTCACCGACGAAACCGCGTCCCAAAGAACCTTTTCCTGTGCGACAACAAAGCGGGAATGATCGACGCTACCGCATTCCGCTTCACCTCCGTCACGAATGATGTTATTCGCTCGCTTGAACGTTGCGGCGACCTCGTCAAAGTCTGGTCGTTCACGAAAAGTACTCAGTGCACTGAGGCGTTCTGACACATTCGTAAGGTCATACCACGGTGTCGATGCGTCGAATACGGCAAGGATACTGTCGGCGGGATAGCCGCCGCAAAGGTCTGCGTGTGCGACGTCCTGAAACAGGCCCTCGGCGCGATTCCGCACGAAATCGAGCAGCATGCTCCGGACCGAGTCAATGTCGACACCAATGTCGATGTCAGTTTCCCGGTAGAGCGAAAAAGAGGCATCGATTACCGCGTCGATGTCGAGTCGGAAGTTGTGAAACAGTACCAGCCCGATACTGGTAAGGCAGGCGCGCCGAAGGCCGTATGGATCCGCTGACCCTGTAGGTATCTTGCCGAGAATAAAAATGCCGGTGAGCGTGTCGATGCGATCCGCCAAACCTACAGTTGCCGCCTCCGCGCTGGCGGGAAAGCTGTCCGTGAGGCTCTTGGGCAGATAGTGTTGACTAATACCGTTCGCAATCGCGGCGGCGACGCCCTGTTCGCGGGCATAGTACGTGCCGATTTCCCCTTGGAGATCCGGAAATTCACCGACCATTGCAGTGGTGAGATCTGCCTTGCATAGTTCTGCGATTTCGGCCACAGCCTCGCGGTAATGTGTGTTCATTCCGAGCCGTTCGGAAATGTCCAAAGCCAGTTTCCCGATGCGCACGCTCTTGTCCCACATGCTGCCGAGGCGTGCTTGAAACACCAGTGCTTTGAGCCGTTCGGCCGTTTCGCGCAACGGACGCTTCATGTCTTCTCTGAGAAAAAACTCGGCATCGGCAAAACGCGATCGAAGCACCTTTTCGAAGCCGTTTTTCATTGTCGAAGAATCGGAGCACGTAGTATTGGCAACAGCGATGAATCGATTGCTCAGACGCCCGTCAGCGGACTGAAGAGCGAGGTATTTCTGATGATGCTTCATTTCCGAGATCAGGACGGTCTCCGGGATCTTCAAATACCGTTCGTTAAAATCGCATAGCACCGGAACCGGGAATTCCACGAGATTTGTGATTTCATCCAGTAAGTCATCATCATGCCTCAGCGTAAGGCCGACCGATGCGGCCAGTTCGCGTGACAGGTCGAGGACCAGTTTGCGCCGCTGTCGGTGATCGACCACGACAGAGCTTATCATCAGCGTATTCTGGAAATCCGCGAAATCCGCGACAGCTTCGATCGTCGAAGGCGACATGAATCGATGTCCATGCGATTGATTCCCCGCGTGGATACCACCAAAATCGACGGGGACCACGGTATCTCCCAGCAACACAACCAGCCATTTCACGGGGCGCACAAAGCGCGTTGTGCCAGTGCCCCACCGCATGGTTTTATACCACGGTATTTTCGCCAGCAACCCCGCAAGGGAGCGACTGATAATTGTCAGAGCCGACTCGCCTGTACGGTGCATTGTGGCGAAGATATAATCCTCGTCTTTAATCTTTCGGATCTCGAGATTGTCGACCGTCAGGCCGTTTTTCCTGGCGAACCCCACTGCCGCCGGCGCCCAGTTGCCATCTTTGTCCCGGCCGATTCGCAGCGGGGGGCCTTTTACCGTTACCGTCTCGTCGTGCTGTCGTTGCTGGAGCGCAGGCACCGAGACAACGATTCGACGCGGCGTGGCATATACATTGATCGAATCAAACGTCAGTGTATTGTCATTCAGAAAGGTCTCGAACAATGAGGGCAGCTTGCCGAGGAGCGGGGCGAAGACCTTGGCCGGCATTTCTTCGACACCTACTTCGACCAGTAGCGGCACTTGCTTATCCGGCGTGAGGTCGCCGCCGTCTTCGAGCGTGGGTGCAGGCGGTTCGTCCGCCACCCCACCCGGCGTTGCATCGCGCAGTGGGTACCCCAGAGTTTCCCGGGAGGCGATCCATGCCTCTGCCACCTTGCGGGCCAGGTTGCGGACGCGCAGGATGTATCCTTGCCGTTCACTCACTGACACCGCGCCCCGGGCGTCGAGCAGATTGAACGAGTGGCTCGCCTTCAGGCAGTAATCCAGAGCCGGCGCCGGGATGCCCGCGTCGGTCAGGCGAATGCATTCGTCTTCGTACTGCCGGAACAACGACTGGTGCAATGCAATGTCGGCGATCTCGAAATTATGTTTAGAGAATTGGATCTCGTTGTCGCGAAAAATATCGCCATAGCTGAAGTTGTCGTTATACGTCAGGTCGTAGACATTGTCGACGTCCTGAAGGAACATGCACAACCGTTCGAGGCCGTATGTGATTTCACCCATTATTGGGGTTAGTTCGAACCCTCCAACTTGTTGGAAATACGTGAATTGTGTTATCTCCATGCCGTCGGCCCAGACCTCCCATCCCAGGCCCCAGGCGCCCAACGTCGGCGACTCCCAATCGTCGTGGACAAAGCGAATGTCATGGTTGTCCGAGGTGATGCCGATGGCTTCAAGCGAACCCAGGTAGCGCTCAAGAAAGTCATCTGGATTGGGCTTCATCACGACCTGAAACTGGTAGTAGTGCTGCATCCGAATCGGATTTTCGCCGTAGCGTCCATCAGTCGGACGTCTGCAGGGTTCGACATATGCGGCATGATATGGCTCGGGTCCGAGCGACCGCAGGAACGTCGTCGGGTTGAATGTGCCGGCGCCTTTCTCGACATCATATGGCTGGGTCAGGAGACAGCCGCTGTCGTTCCAGTACGCCTGGAGTGTGGAAATCAGTTCCTGGAAATGCATGATTCGAATCTCTTTCGCGTGGATGCTCTATGCACTCGCTGTTCGTTAGGTACTACGAGTCGGGCCAGCTATATGCCGGCTAATTTCACCGCGGTTTATTGACTATTACCGTCGTTGCAGTAGACTATCGGTAACACAGGATGAGGATTGTCACTGCAGCCGTTGCGATCGGTTGCCTTGGAGACTCTTATGCCGGCAACGCCGTGGTCGTGTTGGCGGACGACGGGGGGTCCTCGCCGGCTATAATGTCACGCTGAAACCATGCAAAATCACGATTCCCAAGCGACCGCAGGCCGTCCGGTGAGGATCATATCCGGGAGTACCATCAGCCCGTTTTTATTGATTTCAATCTTTTTCATATTCGCAAACATCATATTTCAGCAGACTGCGATTAAGATTACACTGTTGGTGTTATTGACCCTGTGCGTCGGGTTGACCGCCTTTGATCGGATTCAGGCCCCGGACGGACTGCGGTTTCTGGCCAACTTTGGCCGGTCAATGACAGATCGGTTGAGGATTTTTCCTTACGAAGCGCTCCTCATTGCAGGCATTATCTACGTCCTTGTAGCTGGTATCGTCAAGCCGCCTGTCGATATGTGGTATCCGCTGAGTTCCAGTCTCTTGCTTTTATTTGCGTTTGTAACCTCCGCGCTCGGCAACAAAGCGAAATATTCGGGACATCACGGGTTTCGGTCGATCTGGGAAGTGTTAGTGAAACCGATGTTGAATTTTCAGGTCATCGAACGTCACAAGGGTGATGCGGACTCCACAGCATCCACGGCTGATCAGGAGAACGAACTCGACCTCGAAAGCTTCGGGGAAGACGATGATTTCGACGAAGCACTTCTGATTACAGACGACCCGATTATGGAGTCGTCCGTAAGCGATGCCGCGCTCTCAGACTGGGAGATCGAGCACAATGTACGCTGGACAGATTGGATCAACGAAGAGATGGGCCGGTTAAGCGGTAAGTAACAGTCGCGTCCGCAGCGTTTCGCAGGTGCACCCTGCTTAAGCCACATCTCGTATGTCATCTCCTGCGACCATGGCGAACCTCCATATCTCAGGTGCTGCATGATCTGTACAGCCTTAAATTCTGTCGCGATACGATATCCTGGCGTAACGGATTACACGTTAATTGACCATCCCGCGAAATCAGCTCATAGAACCTGAAATCTGCCCTGACGATGCCAATTTTTATACTTCCTGACACGCTGGAATCTGTGTCCAGGCTTTCCGGTTACTGCGATGTATTGTCGCTTCCTCCGCCCATACAATGGCGGTCCTCATTTATGGAACATCCGATTCGCGAGTTGATTCGACGTGACGACCGTGGTGATGATCCATCCGGGGAGGCGTGTGACGCCGCACCATGTGTGACGGATGTTGGCGAGCCCGTTGTCATATTTCACCACGTCCCTGTTGATCGCATCAAAGCCCTGATTCGGGAGTATAAGCGCGACGGCCTGTGGCCTATCTGTGCGGTTGTCACACCAGCGTCGCTGGATATGTTGCTGTCAACACTTATAGAGCATCTTGTGGACGACCGAAGCAAAGAATCGGCGCTGCGACAGCAACGTAAAAGCGGGGTTGTTGCATCCCCGTAGTGCTGCTTGACAGACCCGTGTGCAGGGCCGTTGCGGGGAGCAAGGGCGAATTCAATACGAGCGTCGTGGTGACGGTCCGCGGTTATTGCAGATGCCGGACCGCTTGCGCGAGGTTGTGTGCAGCCCTTGCGTCGGCGGGGCGTTGCTTCACGGCTTGCCGAAAATCGTCCGCCGCACGAACGAATGTACCGGCATTGTACAATGCCACACCGCGATTCATCAGGATCTCAAATGCATCAGGCGTCCGTGCGAGTGCCGCAGTATACCATTCGATGGCGTCGTCGGGATTGCCGAGGCGGTCATGGCACTCGCCGATCATACCGTAAATGGATGTCTGATCCAGTATGTTATCGAGCGACGCGACTGCAAAGTGGCGTGTCAACTTCAGCAGTGCCGGGAGTGCCATGCGGTAGCGCCCGGAGCCATGATCGCAGGCCGCGCGCAGAAACTCCGCTTTCACCTGATTCGCCTTGATATGTGCGCTGGTCAATCCGAGCCCACGGATATCTTCCAACTCCGCAGCCAGCAGTCTTACGCGCTCAAAATTACTTCGCTGCAGCTCGATATCGGCGAGCATGCCGAGCGCCACCGGGTTCGTATTCCCTGTCTCATAAGACCACTGCGTCAAGGTGTAGAGATCTCGCCAGGCACCGATGTACGTGCGGGTTGAAGATGTCAATGCGGCGATATATAGAGCGGTGACGACCATCATGTAGCGGAGCACCTTGCAGGTGATTTGACCAGCGGCGTCTGGCTGATGATCCGGTGATATAACCGGATCTGCGGCGAACGGCCGGTGCATCATTATCATTATTGCTGCGCCGATCCCGATAAGCAGAAAAGCCGATGGGATGTAACTGTATCGGTCGGCCACGTCAATTGCACCGAGCGGCACGATACCGGATACCGGCAACAATGATGCAGCGTATGCGCCCACCACAGCGAGGGCGGTCCTGACGCGCAAATCCCGACTGTGCCGGACTGCGATTATCACCAGGCCAATCATCGCCAAAGCGGTCACGCCGATCAGCGCCAATGCCGGCGCACTCCATTCCAGTCGAGGATATATCGGGTTCATATCCAATGGAACGGCGGTCTTGAAGCCATACCATGAAAGATTGTGAAGTACCACTGCCAGCTGCCGAACGGGATCGATATCGACTTCGATCGCGTTCGACTGTGCAGCGAGCGTAATCGGTACACAAACCCCTGCGAGAACAAAAAACGGCAGCAGCCGCCAAATAGGAGGGCGCTGAAGCGTGCGGCTGCATTCGTAATATTCGTACAGGGCCAGCACTATGGGCAGGCTGATCGCCATTGGTTTCGACAACAGTGCCAGCACGAAAAGCGCGAGTGCCGGCACCAGTTGTAGCATGCCCGGTGTCGAGCGCCCCCGGATATACCATGCGAGCGCCCAGAAATAGAATGCTGCACACAAGACATCCTTGCGCTCCGCCACCCATACGACGGACTCGACACGTTGCGGGTGCACGGCGAAAATAAGCGTCAGACATCCGGCAATGGCCGGCTTCAACCCCAGGTGTCGCATCATACCGAGGAGTCCCAGGCAGGCCACTGTGTGCCATGCGAGATTCTGGAGGTGATAACCGACGCTGTTTGTTCCCCAGATCGCGTAATCCACCATATACGACAGCATAGTGACCGGCTGATAATTCGAGACGATTGTGGTTGAGAACCAATGCGCTATATTCTCGTGGGTCCATCGCAGCCGATCGAAATTTTCGAGAACGTACAGATTGTCATCCCACCCTTCCAGTAGCGGCAGCGTGAGGCTTGGTGCGAATGTGAATAAGGAAGCCAGGACGATCGATACAACCCAAATCACATCACCTGTCATCCCCCATTTTGACCGTGTCCTCACCATGAAAAAGCCCTTGTTGTCGTCGAGACCCAAAAAAGATATTTTGTTCTTGCAATCCAATTTTCCATTTAGTATACTCTCTACCAAAATCGCGAAGACGATATTTCAAATAAGCCAACAAAAAACAATTAACAAGGAGACAGCAGCATGAAAAACAATCACAAAAAAGGTTTCACACTCATTGAGTTGCTGGTGGTAATCGCCATCATTGCAATTCTCGCCGGAATGTTACTCCCCGCACTGAGTAAGGCCCGTGAAAAAGCCAGACGTATCAATTGTGCCGGTAATGTCAAGCAGATCGGTCTCGCTCTGTTGATGTATTCCGGTGAGTACGACGGTTTCTTCCCGGTCCATCACCAGAATCTTGAAAGTGATCTCGAGGTTCTTCACAGTGAGGGCTACCTCCAGAACGGTAAAGTGTACGGTTGCCCGAGTTCACCGAGTGTACGTACCTTTGCTTCCAATATGAACTATGTTTACATTGGGTCCGGCATCAAGGATGACAACGACGATCCGACTGAGAACACGGTCGTGTACGATGCCTCCGGTAACCATCCCGACAACGCCTGGATGAACGTTCTGTTCATCGACGGTCACGTCCAGGGTGCTAAACCCGGTTCGAACAAAGCGAAATTTCAAAACTAAGTATTACTTGGTTTATTCGCTTTACCCACCCTTTGGTGGAGTTTCAAAAGACGAGGGAATTTTTCCCTCGTCTTTTTTTTGTCCAGATTACCTACGCCGCCGTGGCTACGAACCCGCCTGACGGCGTCGCTTTCCTGCGAACCCGCGCTTTACCGACCAGATGATGTGGATCAGGGCATCATCGTACAGAGGTAGGGCATCACGTTACCTTCAGCGATTGCCGCCTTCGTCTGCGATACCTCTCCAGATGCCGACGCGCGGGAACAGAGGTGGTCCAGTCACGACCGGCACGGCTTCAGCGCTGGTCTAACGCCTGTATACGATCATGCAGGCCGGGGGGAATGTCTACAGCCCCCGCTTCGATTGCCTTGCGGTATTGGGCGACGGCCAGGTCTTCCCGGCCCATCTCTAGGTAGGCGCGGCACAGGCCGATATGCGCAGCAGGAAGACCAGGCACGGCGGCCAGCACTTGCCCGAATGCATCGGCGGCGGCATCATGATTACCTGTTTCCAGGTACACGCGACCGAGATTAAGGCGAATAACCACCTGCTGATGCGGCGTAGCGAACGCAAGTGCCTGCCGATACATATTGGTGGCCAAAGTCGATCGTTTTGTGCGTTCGAAAACCATTGCCAGATTCGACCATGCTTCGACATAGCGCGGGTTATGCGACAACGCCTGCTTATACCATGTTTCGGCCAAGTCGTAGTCTTCTCCCTTTACGGCCAGGTCCGCAATCTTGAAGCATGTTTCGGCGCTGTCCTGCGGGCCGTATGTCAAATACATCTGATACGCACGGGTCGCCGCTTGATAGTCTTCACGACATACATGCGCTGCAGCCAGATTGGTATACACTGAAATTACGTCCGGATTGACATTTATCGCATGATGAAACGCCTCGATCGCGTCATCGCATTGCCGCATCTTCAGCAACGCCAGGCCCAGGCGGTTGTAGCCCTCGGAATAGTTCTGGTTGAGGGCGAGAAACCTGCGATATGCCGTTGCTGCCTCGGCGAATTGGCTTCGCCGGAAATGTATGTTCCCGACCACAAAATGCGGCCGGTCATGCTCCGGCGATTTCGCAGCGGCATTCTGCCACACGTGCAGTGCATCGCGCCATACCTGGTTTCGATGGAATGTCAGCACCGCGAGCGCTATCAGGGCAGCCATGGCGACGTAGATTCCGAATCGACGACGGCTTGCAGCGCCAAAAAACGCCATTGTGAGGAACGACAGTGACACCAATGGCAGATAGACCCGGTGCTCTGCCACAAATTGTTTATTCGGAATAATCGTCGATGTCGGCGCGATAGCGATGAAGAACCACAATATGCCGACACTCAGGAACGGATGCCGTCGCAGATTGATGATGGCCAGAACCAAAAGGATACTGATAATTGCCAGTGCCGAGGTTGGTACATCCTGGATACGGTCGTAGATCCGATATCCATGATCAAAACTCTGACCGACCGGCATGACCATGAGCTTCATATAGATGGATGTGACCACATCGAGTTGCGTCAGGAAGTACTCCGCACGTCCGGTAATTTCCGGCGCCCAGTTTGGGATATATGCCGTGATAGTCGTGATGGCCTCCGGCGGCGGAGAGTCCGCGGTAGCCGTGGCGACCGGCGCGCGATACAGGAACGGTACAATCAAGCCGGTGAGGGCCAGCGGAATTAAAGCCGCGACTCTTTGCCGCCGGCGCTTAAAATCGTTTCGCAGGAAGAAAAACTCGATGGCAACGAGCGAGGCGGGCAGAGTCACAGGAAATTCTTTGGTGAGCATTGCCAGAATTGCCAGTACGATGGCCACGATGTACCAGATCCTTTCCGGCCAGCCATTGATATCCGCGCGGTGAGTCAGTTCATGCCTGGCTTTGAGATATGCAGCAATACAGCCGACGTAGAAGAGCGTGGCAAGTGATGTATATCGCTGGCAAATGTAAGTAACGCTCTGGGTAGCCAGGGGATGAACAAGGAACACGGCGCCGGCCAGGCCGCTCGCGACCAACCTTTGTGCATCGGACTCCCACCTGTTGCGGACTCTCGAGCGCGAAGCCAGTTGAAGCATCAGCAGGAAAATTGCGTAGGCGGTCAGAATGTGTATCAGGTAATTGACGATGTGATATCCCTGTACGGTGTTACCGTTTATCACCTTATTGGCGACGAAGGTAAACTCGGCAACGACGCGCCGCGGATTCGACAGACGTCGTAGAAGCGCTTCCCGGTCCTGGTTCACTATGACGTGATAATCATCAAAGAGGAAGGGGGCGTCAAGGGTATTGATATAGATGCAAAGTCCGGTAACAAAGTATAGAAAAAAGACGCCCAGATATGGGTTAATCCGGCGGATCGCGACTATGAGCTCATATGCCTGATTCGGCAGCGACCTGATGCGAAAATTCATCCTGTATCCCGATTAGTCCAAAGTTATTCGCGCATCCTCGCGACGCGCAGATAGGCTGGCGGCGCCGGAGATTCCGCCAGATTCCTCGACATCGGATGGCGACGTACTATAATAACACGGCATCCATGCGGTTCCTGCGCCAACGCAATGAGTTGGAACCGACCGTTGCGGTTGATGCGGCGGCTTGCAACCTCAAGTAGCACGGTGCCGCTACAGCTCAAGCGCATGAACCGGACGCAGATCCCGACCTTTTCCCGTCTCAGCCAATGTCCAGTATTACCAAGCAAACGCTTTCGCTCTTTGGATTCATCGCGGTATTTTCGTTATTCTGCACGTACCCGGTGGCGTTGTTGCCGCCGGGCATCGAGGGATCCTCCTACTTCATACGGATACCGACGATGGCGATTCTCACATTATTCAGTGTCGTCGTGCTTGCTGCTGTCCCGGTAACACTCGACAGATCAGTCCTTTTGATATCGCTAATCTATGTCGCGGTCGTATTGAGTCAATTCCTTCGCGATATCACACAGATCGAACACTCCCTTGTCTTGCTGGGCTATTTGACGGTGCCGCTTGCAACGGCTACATACTGCCGCAACAGGGATCCTCGATTTCGGTCGGTCGCTGCACCGTTTGTCGCGTTATGGTTGTTGTTGCTGATATATGGCGCCATGAACGATCTGCAGCGACGAGACGTTATCGGCATAACCGGAAATCGCAACTGGATGGCGATTTCGATACTGGCCGTTACGCCCTGGACGGTTGCCATGACTGTCGGTGCTCTCCGCAGTCGATTCGGCAAACAAATGCTCTGGCGAGATTTAATATGCGGCCTGGCGATTGTCGCGCCGTCGCTGTATTTGCTTGGCCGCTGCCGCAGTCGCGCGGCGTGGCTGGCCTTGATTGTTTACGGGATCGTGTGGACTGGATGGCGATTCAAACCAGCAAGACGGGTAGTGTATTTTTTCTCTCTGGCCGGTGTTGCAGTCGTTTGTGTTATTCTTAAACCACGCCCGTTCGTCGATGCGTTCAAAGATGACATACGGATACCAACGTGGATCACGACCGCCAAGCTTATCGCCGACCACCCTTTCACGGGTGTTGGTCCCGGGAGTTATCGACGGGAACACACGCCGTACCGCGCTCGCTCCGAATATCATCGGCGTCGCGTTGCGGCTGACATCACCGGTCATCCACACAATGAATTTCTAAATGTCGCTGCAACGATTGGCTTACCGGGCAGCGTGATCTGGCTCACATTTCTCGCACCGTTGTTTCGTCGCCATGAGAACGAAACAACCGTCGATCATTGCGCCAGGTTTTCGGCTTTTGTTATTTACTTCCATGGCATGTTGGACAAACCATTGGTGCAGCCGCCTTCCAGTATCATCGCGTTATGCACGTTGGGCGTGTGCTGGCGTCATTATGTGCTGCCGCAGATGGCATTCACACGATACGGTACCGCGTGGCGCCCCGGGTGGGCGGTAGCCGCCGCCATCGCCGTTACTGCCGGCCTCGCGGTGAAACTTTCACTGACGTCCATTCGTAGTGGCGGGCATCAGAGGCTCGCGTCGATATACAGCGGGCACGGCGAGTATCAGTCGGCCGTGCATCACTACCAAAAAATGACAGAGATCGATCCGATGAATATTCGCGGTTACTACGGTGCCGGCTCGATATTGATTCAGAAGTTGATGGATCCTGCAGGCGCCCTGCCGTTCTTGAATCAGGCGATGGTTCTCGATCCCGGCTTTGCCCATGTCAACCGCCTGGCAGGAAAGTGTTACGGTATGATCGGGGATCACATGCGGGCGCTCCAGTATTTCCAGCGGGAATGCACGTTGTTTCCACGCGACATCACGTCGCATCAGAGCTTGTTTACATCGATGATGTTTACCGGACACACCGGTGAATTGATCAGGCTGGAACGGTATCTGAATGATCTGTATATTTCACACACAATGCAGCGTGTTTCGTTGGACCTCGGGCAGAGATTGGCGCATGATTGGCGGCGATCTCTGGACGAGGGGGATCGTGACGCTGCAATTCGAGCCGCTGCCGCCATATGCAGCGCTGTCGACTATAAGATCATTGATCCCGCAATCATGTTCTGTGAGCGCTATCGCATCATTCCACCCGAGATTATGTACGCGGATTTTGACAGCGGCGACGTGGATTACTGGAATCGACTACGGCGGCGCGATGCGATACTCGCAGAGTTGCGATCTTCCAGACTTGAGGCGTCTCCGGTCACATGGTTTGATATTGTAGAGTACGCAAATCAACGCATCACGATTGACGACGACCTGCGGACATTTTCGTTGCCTGAAGATCTGTGGCGCGAGGGTACCGGAAACCGCTTGTCGTACTGCTGTCTGCTTGCGTGGCTGAATCGCGCACTCAGTATCGATACGGCGATCTATACTGATGCTCTCGGAAATTTTCATGCGATCGTACACGACGGCAAACAGTGGTGGCATATCAACCCGGAACAAAAATCGACCATCGCTATAACAGATGTCCGAGATCTCAACGACGGAGTGACCGGCGTCAGCGCCGCCACCGATAAGCCCGGCATGGCGAGGTTATTCTTTACTGCAGAGGAGTTTTATTTGCGAAATCAGATTTTATCGGTCGTGCTTCACCATTTCGATCCTGACCTGAAACCGGATTTCGCAACCGTGCCGGTATCGGCATTTTGTCGACTCAAAACCGCGGCAGCAGCCGTTCATATGAAGCTTGACCTTAACGATTTTGTCATCTCGGCGCCGCCGCATCATCGTCGACCTGCCCCAGCTTCGGTCGAATGACGACAATTTTCGAGAAACTCGGTACCTTGTTTGTGATCCTGTATGGCGTCTTGCTCGTGGCAACCTACCCGCTGGCGCTACTGCCGCTGGAATCCATTTCCCTTGCCTACAATGTCAGCGTGCCGTCGCTATTTGTGCTTACTTTATGTGCCATACCGGTTTTGATCGCGTCACCGTTTCGGCCCGGACGATTCCTCTCGGTGGCAATCGGACTCTATTTTTTGCCGCTGCTATACAATGCCGCCAACGGTTTTGGCAAGCCCGTGGCGTCTGTCGAGATGTCGGGTTATATGATTGTGCCGCTGGCCATAGCTGCCATCGCCTGCGGCCCTGGAAGTCAGTACCTTGGACGTCTTTGTGTCCCCGGCTTTATCCTCTGGGTATCGCAAATCCTGCATGGCTTTGTAGCGCTTCGACAAGGCTTTGAAGCTGTCGGCTTTCCCGGCAACCGCAATTGGATGGCGTCATTTGTCCTCGCCTTATCGCCGTGGGCATTTACTTTCGCTCACCGGCGGCTCTACCGTCTGCCTGTCCTGCAACGACGGGGCCGCGGTGCTGCAATAGCCGCAGCGGCATCGTTCTTCATCGTTGCTGTGCCGACTGCGTATATCCTGCTGCGGTGCGCGAGTCGCGGCGCCTGGTTGGCGCTGATTGTCTTGAGTGTATTGTGTCTTCTACGCTGCATTCCACACTGCAGCAGGCGCCTTCCAACTGCGATTGCAGGTCTGTCACCTGTGGAACGTGCCGCAGCTGCATTTTTTCTATGTGTGATTCTGACATGCAGCGTTCTGCTGGTTCGTCTTTCGGTCTCATATGTTGTGCGGCCTGAGGTAAGCGCCGCACTGATTGATGCAATAAAATCTGATGTGCGTCTGCCATTGTGGGGCGGCACAGTCCAGCTTATATCGGACAACGATGCACTTGCCAGTCTGCTTACGGCCCGTCGATCATCAGCGAATGACGCCGGTCCGCATGGCAAATTCGGTATTGGCGCCGGCCGGTTTCGGGAGGCGTTTACGGTGTATCGGAGCAAGTCGACGTACCATGAGCGGCATGTCGCAGCACCGGTGACCGTGCATCCGCACAATGAATTCTTATCTGTCGCTGCGCAACTTGGCATCCTTGCGGCGTGCGCCTGGCTCGCCGGGCTCGTCCCGGTATTGACGGGCGTCACGCCGGCCGGAAGCGTGTTGAATTGCGCCAGATTCTCGGCGTTTGTCATCATTTTCCATGGATTTTTTGACCTTACTCTGGTTCAGCCGCCGGTGAACCTGCTTGCGTTCGCGATGCTGGGCTTGTGCTGGCAGCGGCTGCTGCAACCGTTGCCGCCCGTTGATGACACGGCACTGGCCTATCAATGGCGCCGCAGTGCGGTGTCACTAGCGTCGCTGGCGGCACTCGGCATTTCGGTTCATTTCGGAGCCAGAAATCTGCGTGCCGACTGGTCGATCCGGAATGGTATAGTCGACGAACATCGCGGCAAATACCGGCAGGCATTCCATGCATATGTACAGGCAATCGAACTGGAACCAGGGAATATCCGACCTTATTTACTGGCAGCTTCTGTCGCGACCAGTCATCTTGGAGCGACCAAAAGTGCGTATCGACTGCTTCATGAAGCCTATGCGATGGATCCGAATTTCGCGCATATCAACTCGGAGATGGGTAAATTGTTCGGGATGCTTGGCGATCATGAAGCCGCACTCGCATTCTTCATACACGAGTGCCGGCTTTATCCCCGGTCGACCAAGGCCTACCAGAATTATTATTTGTGCCTCATATTGAATGGTGAATTTGACCGGTTGCCCGCTGTTTCCGCGTACCTGGACCAATTGTATGCCGCAGATTACACGGCGCGATACGGTATTTCGGTCCTGCACGGACCCGTATTGGAGTGGCAGACCGCTGTCGGAGACGGCCAAATCCGTAAGGCTATTGATGCAGCAGAGAAAGCTTGCGGCCGGTTAAATCGGGCATTTGTAGATCCTATGTACCATGCGCTTGACGATCACGGGCTCCTCGCTTCGGCCGTAATGCGGAACGATTACAATCCAATCGACTTCGACTATTGGCAACAGATTCATACCCTGCACAGCGCCATTGCCGGGATTCGCGACGGAGCCGGGCGAACAGGCCCTTCCGCATTGGCGGATCTGGTAAAGCAATTTCACGGGTATATCGTGTTGGATGAATCTATTGAAGACTTTTATTTCCCGAGCCGTGTATGGAAGAGGCGCACCTGCAACCCGCTTTCCGGCTATTGCTTTATCTCCGCCGTCGCACGGCAATGCGGCCTCACGCCATTGATCCAGTTCGATGCCGAGGATAAACCCGACGGCTGTATTCTTGTCGACGACGATCGCAGCCGTTACTACAGGGTGGATTTGTTGCACGGCACTGTCTTGCCGGTATCGCGTGCTCCCGATATACATATGGCGAGCGGCGTATTGCTGGTGGAAGGTCGGCCGGTCCGGCTATTCTTTTTTCCACAGGAATTCTGGCTGAAGAACCAAATACTGGGCACGTTGCACCGAGAATTCGGGGGTGACGATGTCCTGCAATTCGACAGGATACCGGTGCAGATTCTGAGCGACCTCGTGCGTACTGCCGACGCTGCTGAAACGACCGACCTGGGCACCCTGCGGAAACTCTGCTTACAAGAGCCTTTCGCGGCGCTTGCGACGAAGGTACAGTAATATGGCCGATTTGAATGCCCCCGAACACGCTGTTGACGATGGCAGGCGCGTACCGTTGTTGCATTTGCTGTTACTGGTGATGTACGACCGGAACGTGTATCACCTGATCCACAATAGACGGGTGCCGGAAACCGTTCTTCTGGTGACGCTGCTCAGTGTTATTGCCGGCTCGATCATCTCTATCGGTAGTGCCTCCTATATTGCGCAATCGACTTCGGAGTGGGACGAATGGATGGACCGCGACGTGAAATCTCTGCGTATTTCCGATGCCGGCGAGATTATCTGGGAGTTTGACGAGCCGGGTGCGTATAGGGGATACGTTTCCGGGTGGAGGGTCGACATGACTGACAAACCCATTGATGATGCCGGCGATTTGGGTTTTGGTCAAGGTGACCGCGGCCTGTGGGTAAATCCGGATGCCGTCCATTTCTGGTTGCTTCGAGCGCCGGGAAATGGTTGTGCAGCCAATCAACAGTCCGAACTCCACAAGATCCCGCTGGGCGGTCAGTTCATTGACCTCCTGCGCAAAGACGGCATCACCGATATCAAGGAACTCGGGTTTCGTACACTTTTCGATCGGTACCGCACGAATATCTACATTGCACTTTGTATCCTCAACACCATCTCGGTTCTGAGCGCAGTGGTGTTGTTTCCAATGATCTCCGCATCGATCTCCGCATTGTCTTTTCGTTTGGTGAAACCGGACCGGTATCAGGCCATCCTGTCGCGTTTACTGGTACTGAATATGTATTCAGCGATTCCGCCGATGGTAATCGCTACCGTTTACGCGGCGTTGCGAATTCCCGGGACGACCTTTTTTCTGGTATTCGTTATTGCATTTATCTGCTACCATATGTACTTAATGAGCACCTTTCAGCATGTCCTCAATGACCACGAACCTCAGTATCCAGCTTCATGAAATTATTGTCCTGGAACACCAACGGCATCCGTGCCGCTATGAAAAAGGGGTTTACCGAGTTTGTTGCGTCGGAGATGCCGGACATGCTCTGCATTCAGGAGACCAAGGCTCAGCCTGAGCAGGTCGATATCAAACTTGATGGCTACACGCAAGTTTGGAACGCCGCCGAGAAGAAAGGCTATTCCGGTACTGCTGTCTTTACGCGGCATCAACCGCTGGGGACCGTGTCTGGTATTGGTGTGCAGGACTATGATCGTGAAGGTCGCGTGATCACAGTGGAGTACGCCGATTTTTATCTGGTAACCGTATATACCCCGAATTCTCAGCGGGAATTATTGCGCCTCGAATACCGAATGGATTGGGATCGCGAGTTTTTACGTTACCTCGAAAAGCTTGACGCCGTGAAGCCCGTTATTTTTTGCGGTGATCTCAACGTGGCCCACACTGAAATCGACCTTGCGAACCCGGCAGCGAATCGGCGTAACGCCGGGTTCACCGACGAGGAACGCTCCGGGTTGTCGGCCATACTGGGCGCCGGTTTCATCGATACGTTCCGCCACTTTACCAAAGAACCGGGACATTACACCTGGTGGACCTATCGTTACAACGCTCGAGCCAGGAACGTCGGATGGCGTCTGGATTATTTCTGTGTTTCCGCGGTTCTTATTGAAAAAGTGCGCCGCTCTTATATTTTGCAGGATGTGACCGGGTCCGACCATTGTCCTGTCGGACTTGACATCGATATATGAGCGCTTTCACTGCGTCGGCAACCCGTCGGCGTCATATGGTTGGTTGACTACGGCGGTACGGCGTAATCGCTCATTTAATTCGGAGGCACTTTGTTGGACACTTATACATTTCGCCAATTGTGTACGGACTCCACCGTGTCCGTTGAAGCGCGTAATCGTGACGAAGCAAAGCGGCTTGCTGCGGAAAAAATACAGTGCCGAGCCAGCAGTTGTCTTTTTGTCCGGCCTGACGGAATGGTCACGGTTTATTTACTTAAGAATTTGTCGACACGGCAAAAGCACAAGATCAAGGCCGATGACTTTGAGTCGGCACGGCACGAGATGGCGTCGGCATCGGATTCGGCCCCGTCGGAGTGGATTTACAGAGACGAGGAACTTGTTGCCGATAGCGCCGTAGCGGATATTCAATATCTAACCTTCGATACGTCCTTCTGACACCGCGCCGCGGTGCCGTTCATGTTCGATTCGTGGTAGTTATGCGGCATGTTTCCGGCGATCGCATGGATGCACCTTGATACACCGCGCCGTCGATACCGCTGTCTTCACCACCGTTTTCGGGTGACACTATCGCCGGGCGTTTCTGCATTGCATTCGACCGACGTGCCCGTGGAACGCTGTTGTGCCTGCTACCTCTGCGGCACCCGTGTGGCAGGCGCAGTTGATAACATCATCGATTTCGGAGATACTACGACATGACTCTAAAACATTGGCTGCTGTTGTGCATCGTGCAGCACCTGGTTTTTGCGATTGCCGGCGCAGACGAGGCAAACGATAAGCTGCCGCCTGAAGCGCTCACAGCGTTGATTGAACTGGCGGAAGGCAACAATCCGGCTGCACAGATGCGGCTGGGGGCGGTATACATGAACGGCGCCGGGGGGCAGCCGGTCGACCAACTGAAGGCCGTCTACTGGATTACGCAAGCGGCGAAACAAGAGTTTCCGGAAGCAAAATACCAGTTGGCGGTTTGCTTCGAAAATGGCATCGGCGTAGACCGTGACGCGGACTACGCGCTACAACTCTATGTTGCCGCTGCAGAAGCGGGCGTCAGCGGTGCCGCTGTAAAAGCCGGTCTCATGCTCCGTGCGGCAGGTCGGAATGAAGAAGCCGCACACCACCTCAAGGCGTCTGCCCAGGCGGGCAATCTCGATAGCATTCGAGAGTACGGCAAGTTGCTGCTCGAAACGCAATCTCAGGATCCCGTAGTCACTCGCATTGCCATACGGTATCTTGAAAAAGTTGCCGCTGCCGGCGACGCCGAAGCACAGCTGGCCCTCGCCGATTGTTACGCCGGAAGCTATCCCGGGATACCACGTGACGCGGCGAAGATGATGAGTCACCTGTGGGAGGCTGCAGCAGCATTGAACCATCCCGAAGCGCAATCGAAAATCGGGTATTGCTTTGAGAATGGTCTGGGCGTTGCACGAGATACAGGGATGGCGGTAAAATGGTATCGCCGGGCTGCCGACCAGAAATATGCTCCGGCAATGGTAAATCTGGGGCATTGCTACACCGTTGGCAAAGGCCTGCCTATGGACCGTGATTCCGCATTTAACTGTTACAAAGTCGCCGCGGATATGAAGCATCCTGACGCCCTTTACCACCTTGCTGTTTGTTATGCGAACGGCCTCGGGGTTGAGGAAGATGCCGCCCAAGCCGTAGCGCTGTATACTGAGGCGGCCGACGCCGGCCACGCGCACGCCATGCGCCACCTGGCAGTGTGCTATCTGAATGGCATCGGCGTGACCGCCGATCGCGATCGAGCCAGAGATCTCCTCCAGCGCGCCGCCGACGTTAATGATGTCGAATCGCAAGACATGTTGCAAAAGTTTTTCTGATTCAATCAGATAGCCAATCTATTCCGACGCGAAACTCGTGTCGACTTCGTTCCCCTGCAGTGTTAAATCGCCGATCGCGTTATTGCATAATATTAATCTATCGGTATATTCTAGATTTTGGTCGATCCGTTAGCGAAACGCAAAGTGGGCCTGTCCCGCTTTTTTATTTTTCAGGCATAGCAAGTGCTCTGGCAGAGGATTCAGAAACACCATGAATAATGAACTGCTCGCAATGTTGGATTATCTGGAACGGGATCGCGGTCTCGAACGCGACGTACTCACAAAGCTGATCGAAGAGTCGCTGGTTTCTGCTGCTCGGAAAGCAGTTGGTCCGGTCAACGAGTTGCGCGTCCATCTGGATTCGAAAACGGGTGATATTCGCGCCGTTTCTCGGATGCAAGTGGTGGAGCAAGTTCAGTCCCCGGACAAAGAAATTGATCTGAAACATGCACGGACCAAGATCCCTACCGCAGAAATCGGCGATGAATTGGATTGGGAAGTCACGCCGCAAAATTTTGGACGCATTGCGGCTCAGACGGCGAAACAAGGCATTCTACAGCGATTGCGAATTGCCGAGAAAAGTCAGATACGTGAAGAATACATTGATCGTATTGGTGAATTGCTGTATGGCTCGGTTGCGCGATTCGAACGAGGTGAGATCGTGGTCACGTTCGGCCGGGCCGACGGCCTCCTGTCGTATAAAAATCGGGTGCCAAAGGAAGACTTTCAGATTGGCGATCACATCTGTTGCATACTCACGGAAGTAAATACCGTTCGTCAGGGCCCCGTACTGGTGGTGTCGCGTACCGTTCCCGAGCTGGTTCAACGTCTGTTCGAACGCGAGGTTGCTGAAATTTCCGAGAAGGTTGTGGAAATCAAAGCAGTGGCGCGCGAACCGGGGTATCGCAGTAAGATCGCAGTGGTGAGCCATGATTCCAACGTGGATCCGGTAGGAGCGTGTGTGGGAATCCGCGGCTCTCGTGTGAAGACGGTCGTTCGAGAGCTGAACGGTGAGAAAGTGGATATTGTATCGTGGAGTCCGGTTATTACTGACTTTGTCGCGAACGCGCTTCAGCCTGCGGAGATAAAGTCTCTGGAGATCGACGAGGAGAGCAAGAAAGTGACAATAAATGTCGATAAGGACCAGTTATCGCTCGCGATCGGCAAGCGCGGCCAAAACGCGCGCCTCACTGCAAAGTTGACCGGCTGGAAAATCGACATCAAAAAGTCCGGACAGAAAAAGGAAGTCGAGTTCGAAGAGAAAATCCAGCACGCAATTACCAATCTTGCGGCACTTCCAGGCTTGACGGAGGACATTGCTGACAAGTTGGTGCGTAACGGGTTTCTGTCTATAGATGGTATCAAAGAGGCCGACACCGCTGATATTGCCGGGATTGAAGGGCTGGACGAAGAGACCGCAGAGGTAATCAAACAGGCAGTATCGGGCTAACAGCAGCTGCCTGTCACGGCACTATGGGAAACATTCAGGTCATGAAAGAGAATATCAGAGTCCATGAACTCGCCAAGGAATTTGGCTTGTCCAGCAGTGAGTTCATCATTATTCTGAAGGAGGAGGGCATTGACGTGTCGAGCCACCTTTCAGTAATCGAACCCGATGATGCCGAATTGGTCCGCTCCCATATGCAGGACCGCGCCGGCGGCGCTAAGGTTGCGGCACCGTCCGGCGACGATGTTGCGGATCCGGCCTCCAGTGGGTCAACTGACGAAGACGCGCCGGCATCCGCCGTCGTGGATAAGCCTGTTGCGAAAGGATCCAAGAAGGGGGCGAAGGCCATTCGTGACGTTCGCAAGGCTGGGAGTAAAGAGTTGCACCTGAAACCGCCGATCGTAGTAAAAGAACTTGCCGCTGATCTCGACCTAAAGCCGAACCAGCTCATTCATGATCTGTTGAAAATGAATGTTTTTGCCGCGATTAATCAGACCCTCGACACGGCGGTCGCCGCAAAGATTTGCAAGAAATACGGTTACACACTGGTCGCAGAGAAGCGCGAGAAGCAGGCGGGCTCGCAGGGTGTACGCGATGAAATCGCGCCGGAAGAGGTCGTATATGACAATGAAGAAGTAAGCAAGCGGCCCCCGGTCGTCGCGTTTCTTGGTCATGTCGACCACGGGAAGACTTCCTTACTCGACCGTATCCGGAACACCAATCACACCGCGAGCGAGGCGGGAGGCATCACGCAACATATCGGCGCGTCGAGTATTGAGTGGAAAAAGGAGACGATCACATTCATTGACACGCCGGGGCATGAAGCCTTTACCGCGATGCGTGCCCGGGGTGCGATGACCACCGATATCGTAGTGTTGGTTGTAGCCGCAGACGATGGTGTGATGCCACAGACCGTTGAGGCGATTAATCATGCTAAGGCCGCAGAAGTTCCGATAATTGTGGCGATGAACAAGATTGATCTGGAAGGCACGGACCCGTTGCGGGTACAGACGCAGCTGCAGGAAAACAACATTACTCCCGAAGACTGGGGCGGCGACGTTGCTATCGTTCCAGTGTCGGCAAAAACGGGCGCCGGCATGGACGACCTGCTGGAGCGGATATTGCTCGAGGCCGAATTGCTCGAGTTGAAAGCGAATCCGAAATTACCGGTTAAGGCCATCGTGCTGGAGTCACAACTTGAGCAGGGGCTTGGCGCGACGGTTAATGTACTGGTGAAAAACGGTACTATCAAAGTCGGCGAAATGGTTATCTGCGGGCGCCATTATGGTAAAGTCAAGGTTTTAATCGATCACCTCGGTAAACGTATTAAGAGCGCGGGCCCAAGTCATGCCGCCAAGGTGGTTGGCTTGAGTGGCGTATCGGAGTGTGGCGCACTGTTGGTGGGGTGCAAAGATGAGAAGCAGGCGAAAAAACTCACGGCAGAGCGGGAAACGGAGGCGCGCGAGAAGCAGTTGCAGCCCCGTCGGCATGTGAATCTTGAGGATTTGTTCCGTCAGATTGAGGAGGAATCGAGAAAAGAACTGAAAGTTATTGTCAAGACGGATGTTCAGGGTACCGGAGAAGCGGTATCGGATATTCTGAAGAAGCTCGAATCCCCGAAAATCAGGCTCGAAATCATCCATAACGGTGTCGGTTCGATCAGTGAGAACGACGTGTTACTGGCTTCGGCGTCCGATGCTGTCATTGTCGGTTTCCATGTTCGTGTCAATCCCGGGGTGAATGCTGTCGCCAAGAAAGAAGGCGTAGATATCCGGCTTTACAGCATCATATATGAGCTTGCCGAGCAGATCAAGGACGCCATGGTGGGCATGCTAGAGCCGGAGCTGCGGGAAGAGCCGCTGGGTAAGGCAGAGATTATTCAGATCTTCACTATGTCCAAAGGCGGAAAAATTTGTGGGTGTTCGGTCTCGAAAGGGATCGTTCGGGCCAGCGCCAAGGCACGTGTATACCGTGGCGATGAGTTGATCTATAACGGCGTAATACAATCGTTACGCCGATTTCAGGACGATGTTAAAGAGGTTAGACAGGGCTTCGAGTGCGGCATACGCCTTGATCACTTCAATGACTTCGAGACGGGTGATATCATAGACGTCTATGAATACCGGGAAATGGCCGCGACTTTGTAAGCGTCGACATGATTCTGACTGTTGACCGCCTCGTCGCATGCGCATTGTGGTGTCAGCCGTGCGTTCACCCTGCGGCACCTACAGTCGTTACATTACTCAGCAGCGTTCTGAAGAACCTCATCCACCCCCGAGCTTGGACGAATCTGATTTCCCGCCGCTATGACGCTCCCGGCTACTAGAACTGCAGCAATTACTGAGTCGTTGCCGTTATGAAGCGAATGGTGCGAGTGAACGAGTTGCTCAAACGAGAACTCGGTGAGGTATTCGAAAAGGATATCTGTCCCGGCTTGTCTTGCCTGGTGACGGTAACGGCAATCAATACCTCTCCAGATTTGCATCACGCGATCGTGTACGTCAGTATTTATGGATGCGACGACGACGAGAGACAGCGTGTTCTCTGCCTGATCAAGAGTAAGCGCACTGAGTTGCAGCGAAAAGTGGCGCGACATGTCCGCCTGAAATATACGCCCGTATTGCGTTTCGAGCTTGACGATAAATTTGACCAGGCCGATCGGGTGTATGCGATACTCGACAGCCTCAATATCAACGACGACGACGATGAAGCCGACCCAAGCGACGTTCCATGAGATATTGAGCTGGGTGATGCAATGGAGATCTGTGCTGGTTGTCTCTCACCAACGGCCCGACGGCGACGCAATAGGTTCAGTCCTTGGTGTCGCACGATACCTGTCCAGCAGAGGAATCGATGTGACTGCTTACGTTGCAAAGCCGGTTGCCGGGCGTTACCGACCCTTCTGCGCCAGTCTCCTCACGGTCGGCGGTACTGTCGATATCAACCGGATAGACGCCGTGGTCTGCCTCGACTGCGCTACTGAGGACAGATTGGATCTGCCCGAGTCGATCGACTATTCAAGCATGGCCGTGCCCATCTGCAATATTGATCACCACGTGGACAATACACGTTATGGCGACGTATTGCATATCTCTGCCGAGTCGGCGGCGACAGCCGAGATCATCGCCTGTATGTTGCGTGAGGCGTCGAACACCATATCTGATGATTGCGCGACGGCGCTTCTGCTGGGAATTGTGACGGATACCGGCGGATTCCGCCAGAGCAACACCTCCGCAGGCACGTTGGCAACGGCCGCGTGGCTGCGGGAATGTGGTGCGGATTATGATACCGTCATGAAGCAGATTTACTATAATGAATCATATGCGTACCTTCGATTACAGGCGAGGATCGTGGAGACGATGAAGTTCGCAGGAGATCGGCGTATCGCCTATTTTTGCATCACCCGTGAATTATTGGAGACGTACGCCGTAGTCAGCGAAGAAACCGAGGACTTGATTGACTGTGCGCGGATGATTCGCGGGGTAGACATAGCATGTCGTCTGCAAGAGGTCAGCGATGGTGTTCGCTTCTCATTCCGGTCGCAGAATCCAGATGTCGCCGTGAATGAGATTGCTCACAAACTTGGCGGCGGAGGGCATCGCATGGCTGCGGGAGCGTACATGCGCAATATTCATCTTCAGGACGGCGAAAAGTTGTTTCTGAATTACGCGGAAAAAGCACTGAATGAAAACTGATCCATTAGATGACGGGCTTATTTTACTGGTTGACAAGCCGGCGGATTGGACCAGCCACGATGTAGTTGGCTTCGTCCGCGGCTTTGGTATCCGAAAAGTCGGGCATTGCGGCACGCTCGACCCGGCGGCAACAGGGTTACTCGTGCTTGTAATGGGCAAAGCGACAAAGTTGACGGACCGCTTCAATACGCAAGACAAGGTGTACGAGGGGGAGATGTGCCTGGGCATCGAAACGCATTCGCAGGATGCTCAAGGCGAGGTCACACGGCGTGGCGACTGGTCGGGAGTATCGCCGGAACAGGTCAGGGCCGTATGTGCTGAATTCGTCGGCGCGCAGCTCCAGATACCACCCATGGTATCTGCCAAGAAGGTCAACGGCAAGCGGCTATACAAGTACGCGCGGAAAGGTATCGAGATAGATCGCCCACCGAAATCTATTGTGATCCACCATCTCGACATCAGGGAGATCGAGTTGCCAATGACCTCCATTGCCGTAAAGTGCTCGAAGGGCACCTATATCAGGACGTTGTGCCACGACATCGGGCGCCGTCTGGGGTGCGGAGCCCATTTACATTCCTTGCGCCGGATACAAAGTGGTGATTTTGATGTGGCGGATGCGTACGCGATGCCGGAGATACGGCAATGGGATCGCGATGAATTGATCCGCCATTGCATATCGGTGCCTGATCTTATGGCGTCCGTATAAGGATTTGCGGTGAACTGCGCCACGTCCCTTCAACAACTTCCCGGTTTCGGTATCCATCGAATCGCCATTGCATGCGGCGTTTTCGACGGCGTTCACCGCGGTCACCAGGAGATCATACGCACCACGATTGACCGCGCGCAAATGCACGACGCTGAGCCAGTCGTTGTTACATTTCATCCTCATCCCGAAACTGTAGTGGCGCCCGCGTCTGCTCCGGAGCGTCTGTATTCCAGGCGAATGCAATTAAACGGGTTATCGGATCTGAACGTTCGTGCCGTTGTAATGGTGCCGTTTACCAAGGATCTCGCCGACCGCTCAGCCGAAGATTTCATTGCTGATCTTGTCACGATACAAGATCTGGAGATTGTCGCAATATGTGCAGGTAGCGCGTGGCGGTTCGGCAGCAAGGCGAGAGGGGACCATAAATCATTGCGCCGGTTGGGGGCCGTTCACGGATTCGAGGCCGTGTCCGTGCCCGAACTTGTCCTGGACGGGCGCCCCATCAGCAGCACACGTATTCGGATCGCCTTATCGCACGGCGATCTCGGTGCGGTAGAGAACATGCTTGGTCGTCGCTATTCCATTATGGGTGCCGTGGCGTTTGGAAAGGGCATCGCAACATCGGACTTGCACCATCCTACGGCAAATATCGCCGCTGAGAATGAGGCTTTTCCGCCCTACGGTGTGTATGCGGCTTTTGCCGTACTCCGTCAGGCAAGCGGCTCCGCTGAGCGATTCCCGGGGGTATTATACCTGGGTGGCTCACCCACTTACCTTGATCAGCCGCCGGAGAAACCCTTTGTCGAGATTCATATTTTCGATTTTAGTGAGGAAATATATGGAAATATCGTCGAAGTTGAATTAATAGAGTTCATCCGGCCAGACGAACGGTTTGATACCGTGACGGATCTGCGAGAGCAGATCATCAGAGACGTTTTGGCAGCGAGATCCGTCCTCGGCAGGATGCCGCCGGGTTAATATGCCAATGTGCGTGGCCGAATCGCCGAGTTGTATTACGTGCGCCGAAACCCTGCCAGTTTCCGGTATTCTGATACGAGTCTGGACGTCAGGTCCGGCACGGATTCGATGTCAGTATTTAACACAGTGCCATAGGTAATCCCGAGTCGCGTGCGGAATCTATCCTCAAAAGTATCTTCTGCTTTGAGCTCCCCGGGTTTCCTGGTATGCGTGTCACTTGGCATGCTGGGGTGTGTGGCGATATACAATGCGACGTTTCACACCGGTCGCCCGTTTTATTTTGTGATGCGGCAGATCGTGTGGCTTTCGTGCGGTGGTGTGATGCTCATCCTCTGTTCGTCGATCCCACCATCTTTGTATTGTCGATGGGGCCTCTCTGTATCGGCGACAATGGTGTTGCCGCTTTATGCTCTTGTGTGGTGGGGGACGTCAGTGAATGGAATGCGTGGGTGGTTCACGGTCGACGTTCTTCCGCTTGGACCGATGTTCTTTCAGCCTAGTGAACTCGCGAAACCCGCGTATATAATCTTCCTTGCGGTCGCTATCTCGTGCTTTAAGCGTCGCATGGCGTGCGACTGGAAGATGTATTTACTGCTGCTCCTGTCTTGCGCAATGTGGACCATACCCATCATCCTGCAGCCGGATTTCGGTATGTTGCTGGTTTATGTCGGTGGCTTTGTTATGATGTATTGCCTCAGTGGTGGGCCGCTGCGGCATGTCGTGGCTACTGCCGCAGCGCTGTGCCCGTTCGTTGTGGCGGCGCTCTACAAGTATGACTACTTAAGGGCCAGATTTGTCGGTTTTCTGGATCCCGTCGCACACGCCCAGCAATCCGGCTGGCACATCCTGCAATTGCAGGCGACGCTGGCCAGCGGCGGCATGTGGGGGCGGTCCCTTGGTAACACCATATGGTCGCGGAATTATCTACCGCTTGGTCATAGCGACTCGATCTTCGCGACGATTGGCGAATCGATCGGATACGCGGGTGTTATTCCCATTGTTGGTATCGTTGTGTTGTGGTTGAGTTATTGTTTTCGCGCGGCAGCGCGGCAGCAGCTCGAAACGGGATCACTGATAATCGCCGGAATCGGATGCATGCTCGCCTTTCAGGCTTTCGTTCACATCAGCGTAACTGTCGGCCTGATACCGCCGACCGGGATCACGCTTCCAATGATCAGTTACGGAGGCAGTTCGCTCGTGTCGACAATGGCGGCTGTAGGAATAATTCTAAGCTTTGCCAATAATGGCGATAAAGCGTTGAATTTGTAATGCCGAGTAGTATCTTTTGCCGTATGTTTTCGTAGCGATAAATATTGTTCAGGAGTCACTTATGCCTACATATCAATATCGATGCAAGTCGTGCGATCATGAGTTCGAATTAATACAGAAGATGTCAGACGACCCTATCAGCGTGTGCCCTGAATGTCAGGGGAGTGTGAAGCGGTTGATTGGTACGGGTGCCGGAATCATCTTCAAGGGTAGCGGTTTCTACCAAACCGACTATCGAAGTGATAGCTACAAGAAGGCGGCGGAAAGCGAGAAGAAAACAGACTCAGGCGACACCGCGAAGAAATCCGAAACCAAAAAAACTGCCGGAAGCGGCACCGCTGCCTCATCGGACTGAAACACGCGGCGAACTGTGGTTGCTACGTTGACTCGAAATTGAGCGGTGTTTTGGATCGTGCCGGCTGACCTACACGGTTTCGTGCGCCCCAAACAGCCCCTGTTTGCAACGCATTTGTCGTCGCAGCAGCAGAAATGCTTCACACATAGCAGAGCAATTATGATTAAATGCCCAAAATGTACCGAAGAAAACCAGATCGGGGCGATATTTTGTCGTGGCTGCGGCGAGAAGCTTGAACTTGATGATTTGCGGCCGGATGATCTTCAGAGAACAGATGAAGGCGGTGTTGTCAAATCTCTCACGATCATCCTCAAGAACCTTTCCGTGTTATGTATCTTAATCGCGATCGGTGGTCTGGTTGTAGCAGCGTTCCTGAAACCGCCGATGCCGTCGATGCCTGCGTTAAATGAGGACGAGACCAAGGTTGCGCTGAAACGGTTCAAGAAGTTACGTAAAGGGAAACCGGGTACGGAATACGCGTTTACTACGGCCGAGGTAAACATGCTTGGGCAGTTAATAACAGAATTAACGGAGGATGGCAAAATCGCTGCGCGTGAAGCGCGCGTCACTTCAGGCGAGAGGCTGATGTTCGTTCCAGAAAATCTTTACGTCAGCTTCACTCCACCGAATACCGTAGAGTTTGTTCTGCATGTCCTGTTATACGATAAGGTCAATCTTTACATCACGGCAGAGGGGACACTCCTGGCAACAGATAACGGTTTGTCGTTCTCGCCCACCACTATCCACGCCGGGCGGTTGCCGGTCCCGTTCCCGCAGGCCCAACAGATCTTGCTCGAGCCGTTGTCTAAGCTTATTCAGGACAATGCAAAGTTTAAGCAGGAAGTCCAGACGAAGGTTACTTCTTACAGTATGGAGCCGAACAAGATCATTGTGAGGAAAGACCGTAAAGACAAGAAGTAACTGCCCACTGATTGCTGCTTATTTGCGTTCGCCTGCGGGATCACCGCGTAAAGACGCACATGTCAAGCGGTATGTGGGCGCCCGGCACCTTCGGATTTGTCCAGAATTACCATATTGTCGCGGTGAACGATTTCTTCGTACATCCTATTCCCGAGTATACGACTTATTTCGTTCGTACGCAGACCCTTGATCGTTTCGATATCATCCGATTTGTAATTGGTGATGCCCATTCCGACCATTCCTCCTGCCCGGTCCTGAATCGCAATCGTATCGCCCATCTTGAATCGACCGTTACATTCGATAATTCCACTGGGCAACAAGCTCTTACCGGATTGAGTCAGCGCGGTAGCCGCGCCATCGTCAATAATCACTGTACCTTTCGGGTTCGTAAAAAACGCCAGCCAGCGCTTCGACCCTCGCAGTCGTGCTCTACCGGAGTAAAACAACGTACCGACGTCTTCTGACCGAAATATCTTCTCTAAGATTTTCGGATCCCGGCCGTTTGCGATCCATAGGCTTTCACCTGCACCCATACAAATTTGTGCTGCGTCCAATTTACTGATCATTCCGCCGCTTGTAATGGCGTTTCCGTCAGTGCCTTTTGCCAGGCCTCGGACTCTTCGATCAATCTTCGATACCGTTGAAAGCCTTTCGCCGCCGCCACCGCTGTCATAATCCATCAACCCATCTACCGTTGTCAATATGATCGTGAGATCAGCGCGTATCATGGTCGCCACCAGTGCCGTAAGCTTGTCGTTATCTCCGAAACTGATCTCGTCGACGCTGACGGTATCGTTCTCGTTTATGATAGGCAGAATATTCTGTCGTAGCAGGGCATACAGGCAATTGCAGACGTTCAACTGACGCTGGCGATGGTGAAGATCGTCATAGGAGAGCAGGACTTGTGCACAGTGGAAGCCGAACGATGTGCAGGCGTCTTCATATCGGGACAACAGCCGACTCTGTCCCACTGCGGCGAGCGCCTGCAGTCGTGGCAAGTCGCGTGGACGCTTCGTAATCTCCAGCCGTTCCATGCCGGTACTTATCGCACCAGATGACACGAGGACCACGTCAATATTTTTCCCACGCAACGTTGAGATCTGGGATATCAGGTGTTTGACACCCGACTGTCCCTCCGGTGCCGCGATTTCAGACAACAGCCGGGAACCAACCTTGATCACCAGTCGCTTGCAATTGCGTATGACGTTTTCTCGATAGCTCACAGGGCGATTCATGGCAGTCCAGTGTGAACCGGAAGGAAAATCGGAATCTCAGCCAGAGGCGTGTTTCGGAACTACTTGCCACTTGCCCGTTGGTACAGAAGAGTCAGCTGCGACTTTTTGCGACTGGAGCGGTTGTGGTGGATAATTCCGGATTTCGTCGCTTTGTCGTATAACGACATCACATCCGACAGATGCGTTTTGGCCGCCGTCAGATCGTTTTCCTCCACTTTCATGCGGAAATTCTTTTCGGCAGTGCGGATGCGGGATTTCTTGGATTTATTCCTGTAACACCGCTCCAGATCCGTCCTCATGTGCTTCTTTGCAGATTTGTTATTAGGCATATCGACCGCGGGTCCTCTGATAAGTATTGGGCTGGAGAACTTTGAAATGGTCGATAAAGTCTCATTGATATCCGATAATTCAAGCCGATTGTAAAAAATTCATCCTGCTTGCAACACTCCATACCAAATCTCGGGTAACAATGTCCCAGCTTGCCAAACGTGCCGCATCGAACGCGATGCGCGGACAGCATGTTCATTTCGTCGGGATCGGCGGCGCCGGGATGTCGGGACTCGCCCTGATTGCCCTGGAACTGGGGGCGCAGGTATCCGGTTCGGACAGCGCACCGTCGTCGTTCACGGCGATGCTGCGGCGCAGAGATATGAATGTCTATATCGGCCACCGGTCGACATTACCTGCAACTGTGGGCCTGGTGGTGTTTTCCAGTGCCGTGCCGACGGATAATATTGAGTTGGTTGCGGCCAAAAATCGGCGCGTTCCACTAAGGCGCCGCGGGGATTTTCTGGCTGATCTCTCCGAATGCTTCAGGCAAGTGGTCTGCGTCGCCGGTTCTCACGGAAAGACCACGGTAACGGCAATGATAGCACACATTCTCGTCCAGCAGGGGCTCGATCCCGGGTACGCTGTCGGGGGTGAGATTGTCGGTTGTCCATATAACGCCGGAGCCGGGGCCGGAGAGATTTTGGTCGCTGAGGTTGACGAGAGCGACGGATCCCAGGGCAGTATGTCAAGCTCACAGGGACTAATTCTCAATATCGACGATGACCATTGTTGGAGCCTTGGTGGTGTCTCGGCTCTGGAGCATTGCTTTCAGGCATTTGGAATGGCCGCCGATCGGTTGCTTGCAGTTGATTCCGCAGCGTCGCGTCGATTATTCGCCACGCACCCAGACGCGACGTTTGTCAGCGGCCGGGATTCGGGCAGTGATTTACGCTTGTCCGTGCCTGGTCGTCACAATCGGCAAAATGCCAAATTCGCGATTGCAGTTGCCGTGCGGCTGGGTGTCGAACGATCCGCAGCGCAGCGCAGTCTTGTCTCGTTCGCGGGTGTGGATCGGAGGTTGACCGAACGATATCGGAGCGACCGCGTGGTGGTCGTCGAAGATTATGCACATCATCCTGCTGAAGTCCGTGCAAGTCTGTCGGCGATACAAGATTGCTTTCCGGAACGGCGGGTGATCGCGGTATTTCAACCGCACAGACACGAGCGCGTGCTTCGGTACGGGCGTGCTTTTGCCGCGGAGTTGGCGCAAGCGGATCGGACGTTCGTGTTGCCGACTTTCGGTGCGTGGACGGACTGTCCCGACCACGCCGCGTCGCGAGCGATCGCGGGCCAGATTCCCGGCAATCGTGGTAAGTATATCGAGTTGGCGCCTCTGGAGTTGGCAGTCGCGGTCGCCGCGACCGTCCGGTGTGGCGATGTCGTAGTGGTCATGGGCGCCGGGGACGTGTCTAGCGTCATTGGGCCGCTTATCGCAGCATTGCGCCTTCGGGATCGATAGGGACATTGCAATGGCAGCCGCTTGTGTTCAGGATTCGACGCTCCATTGATCGACCCGAGAGCAAATGAAAGCCAATACTTCCTCGTGTGCGGCCTTGGCGTTCGACGTAACAGTAATTGGCGCTCCGAATTCAAAGTGTACGGTTTTTCCCGGATCGATCCGGCCGAGGTCCTTGATCCACGTGCCGTTACTCCAGAGATCCGTCTTCAATGCCATCGGAACAATTGGTACGTTGGCCCTCTTGGCGAGTTTCACGCCGAGCGAGTTGAACGAGTCGGGATCAATTTTTGCGGTTCGCGTGTGTTGCGGAAAGACGATGATCGAGCGACCGTTGTCTAGCATCGCGCTTCCGTCGCGAAAAATTATTTTCAAATCTTCACGCGGGTTCGCACGCGATACCGCAATGACATGTACTTTCCGTAGAATCTTACCGAGGAGAGGGTAACGCATCAATTGATCTTTGATGATGAACGTGGCGTCGCCAAACGGAAGGACAATAGAGGGCAGGAGCATCGTCTCGAGCGAGCTCATATGATTGCCAATAATAACTGCAGCCGACGTGAGCCCTCGCAGGTGATCCAGGCCGGACAACACGATTGTCCCACCGATCCTGAGCACGTCGCGAAAGACGACGAAGCTGTCCGCCTGCCATTCGGCCGGGTAGTAAGCCGTATTGTCCGTCTTGCGCGCTGCGTCGAAGTGCACTTTGGCAAGCTGTAACAGAAACCACGGCGTTGTCAGGCCCGGCATGCGAAACATGCTGCTGGCTGTTCCGCGGAACGTGTATGTGTTTGATTCCGTGAGGATCTGCTGAAATTCGCACAACTCCATCGCCTTCTCGTCCTTCTGTGGAACCGGTATGTTGACCGGCTTCCTGCTGGAATTCAGATTCGGTATCTTAGGTCAACGTTAAAACGAGACGCAACTTTTAACGCTGCATTCTACATACTTCAGGTTGCATCTGCACACGTTGCTATTACTGTACTGGCTTTTACATCAGAAACGATCAGGATTAATGCAGAGGAAGGATTATTAGATGGCTGTTCAACAACGCAAGGTTTCCAAAACCAAATGTCGGCAACGCAAGGCTGCAAACCGTTATCGCGGTATCCAGACTATTCTTTGCTCCCGGTGTGGTGCACCGCGTGTGCCGCACCGTGTATGTACCGGTTGCGGTTACTATAAGGATCGTCAGATTCTCACCGTGGAGGCCTGAGTAAGCGCCACTGTGGATTCATAGTCAAGAATGTGTTGCTATATGATCCCAAGGCGCACGGCCACCGCAGGCAGTCGCTGAAATTCTAATCTGGAGCGCGGGAATTCGCACCTATACCGCGGCCGGCTCGCCATCGTTACGGCGTCTTCGCTTTTGCGCGAAATCATCGGTTTTTAAGGCGACAGCCTTAGGCCCGCATCGCCGCGCATGCGGCAACATGCGCGCGGCCAGTCGTCAAATTGCTTCTGTGACCTCGAATACTTGCGGGCTACTTGAAAAGCCTTTGAGTTCGATTTCACCGCGAGGTACGGTCTTGAAATCGTTTTTGATCTTATCGAACGTGTTTTCCGAAATCAAGATCTGTCCGCCCTTTGCCTTGCTGCAAAGCCTCGCCGAGAGATTTGTCACTACGCCGATCGCTGCATAGTCCAGCCGACCTTCGAAACCGATCGTTCCAAGCGATGCTTCGCCCGTCGCCACACCGATCCCCAAGGCGAGATTGTACCCCTTTTTTGCCCACGTGGACCGCAGGTTTTCGACCTTGTCGCGGATTTCGATGCACATCTTTACCGACTGGTTCGGATGATCCTCCATCGGCTCCGGGTCACCAAGAAAAACCATCATCCCGTCCCCCGTAAAACGTTCAAGCGTACCGCGATAACGAAAGATGATTGGGCCAACCAGTTGATGTAACTCGCGTATCGTCTCGATTACTTCGTGCGGCAGGGCCTTTTCCGAGAAGCTTGTAAAATTCCGTAAATCCAGGAATACCACCGTGATCTCACGGCGGTGTTCGCCTAGAATTTGTTCTGAGTTTTCGGATGTTATGGTGTTTACGATTTGCGGCGAGAAAAAGCGACGTAACCGATTTACACGCTCAAGTTCGAGAACCTGTTCCATCACCTTTTTCTCCAGGTTCTGATTCAGCTCGTCGAGCGCCTGATTGACACGCATCAATTCCTGTTGGGCATCCCAGATGCGCAGCATTGACCGCACGCGCGCGAGCATCTCCATATAATTGTACGGTTTGATGAGATAGTCGTCGGCGCCTACTTCAAACCCTCTCACGATGTCCTTGACTTCCGAGTTTGCGGTTACCAGAATGATCGGAATCAGTTTTGTATCGGCGCGCTCTTTTAGCTGCTGGCATGCATCAAGGCCGTTCATGCGCGGCATGTTGATGTCCATCATGATGATATCGGGCTTGTCATTCGTCGCCAGCTTCACGGCTTCGATACCGTCATTTGCCGATATGGTCCGGTATCCCTTGGTTCGCAGGTGCGCCGTAAGCATCGTGATATTGTCAGGGATATCGTCTACAACCAGGACCAGATGGTTTCTTGTACTTTCCATATTGTTCTCGCCTTATTGTGCTGCTGACATTTCGTTAGAAATGATAAGATGTCGATTTTTGCTGCGAAGTCAATGTGGTTCGCGAATTCACGTACACACACCCCTACGGCAACCATTGTTCGATAGCACTGTGAAGCTGATCGACGTTGATCGCTGAAAAAACAAGACGTTTGCGCCGGGAATGTTGCCCGGTAACAAGTTCGATTTGTGATTTGGCCGCTCCCGTTATTTCGGAAAAAAAGGCGCGCAATTCGTTGTTCGCCCGTCCATCAGCAGGCGGGCTGGTCAATTGAATTTTCAAACGATTGTCGTGACAGCCGGCCAGTCGCCGTCGTTTTGCGTTTGGTTGTACGTAGACATCGATGTACGGTTTGTCGCGATGAATGCCAATAAAGCTAGTGGTGCTCACGATTCCTGAGGCGTATCTGTATCCGGCTTTAACTCGTCGCCCGCGGTCGATTCGACTGCAGCTTCTGTCGACGTCTCACCGGTGTCCCAATTCGAATGCCCTGCCAAAACAGGCATACCCAGAAGGTTGCGGATCTCGTTGCCGTCCATTGTCTCTTTGTCGAGCAGCGCCTTGCCCAGCATCTCCAGCTGGTCAGTGTGCCTGGTGAGAATGTCTTCTGCGCGGTTGGCGACTTCGTCAATAATGCGCTTCACCTCCATGTCGATTTCCCGCGCTGTAACCTCACTGTAATCTTCGGATCGTGTAATATCCCGGCCGATGTAGATATGTTCCTCTCGGCCGTCGTAGTTGAGTAACCCGATCTTATCGCTCATCCCCCACACGCAAACCATTCGCCGCGCTATCTGAGATGCTTGCTTGATATCCATGGCCGCGCCACTTGTGATGTCCTTAAAGATGATTTTTTCCGCATAGCGGCCACCCATCAACACGGTAAGTTCGTCCATTAGTTCTGATCGGCTCTGGGTGTATTTATCGTTCTCCGGGAGATGCATGGTCGCACCCAGATAGGCGTTGCCACGCGGGATAATCGTAACCTTATGCAGCGGAGTCGCATGCTCGCAATGCAGTCCCACCAGTGCGTGGCCCGCCTCGTGGTATGCTGTGACCTTGCGATCGTGGTCGTTGATCTTGCGGCTGCGACGCTCCTTGCCCCACCGGACCTTATCTCGGGCCTCTTCCATATCGCTCATTTCCACCGCTGTTTTCTCTGCCCGCGCAGCGATGAGCGCGGCCTCGTTGATCAGATTTGCCAGATCCGCGCCGCTGAAACCCGGCGTGCCGCGTGCGACGATATTGAAATCGACATTGTCGCTGATCTTGACTTTTTTCGCGTGGACATTGAGTATGCCGAGTCTACCCTTTACGTCCGGAAGGTCGATTGCGATCTGACGGTCAAAGCGTCCGGGGCGGAGGAGCGCGGTATCAAGGACGTCCGGACGGTTGGTCGCGGCAACGACAATCACGCCGGTATTGCCGTCGAAGCCATCCATCTCAACAAGTAGTGCGTTCAGCGTTTGTTCGCGTTCGTCGTGACCGCCGCCGATTCCGCTGAAGCGGGAGCGGCCGACCGCGTCAATCTCATCGATGAATATGATACATGGCGCATTCTTTTTCGCCTGCTCAAACATATCCCTTACACGGCTGGCGCCGACACCCACGAACATCTCCACAAAATCAGATCCACTGATATTGTAAAACGGAACTTCGGCTTCGCCGGCGATGGCACGGGCGAGCAATGTCTTGCCGGTACCCGGCGGCCCGACCATCAACACGCCTCGCGGTATTTTTCCGCCGAGTTTGTGGAATTTTTCAGGATCTTTGAGATAGTCGATGATCTCCTCGACTTCCTCTTTTGCTTCCTCGATTCCGGACACGTCGGCAAACGTGACTTTGTCCAAATTCTGGTTGAGCTTGGCCCGGCTCCGTCCAAATTGTAATGCGCTCTTGCCGGCACTCTTTATCTGTCGCGCGAACAGGATATAGATCACAATAACCAGGAGTATGATCGGCAGCAGCGACAGCATGAGATTGTTGAATACATTCGATACCGTCTTGGTGCTTCGGTTATCGCAATGCTGCCGCAGCATCTCATCAAGTGCGTCGGTGTAGGTGACCTCGACGCGAAAATTTTGAACCGGCGCACCTTCGGACTCTCGAAATGTCCCGGTGAGCGTGCGGCTGCTTGTCGCCTGGTCGTGATTAATCTCGACGGTTTCGACCCGGCCATCAAGCAGGAGCAGCTCGAATTTCGAGCTGCTGAGAAGTTCGGAGTCCTCGTGATTACGGAAATGGTAGAGTCCCACGGGAACTGCGATGAGAATGAGGAACCAAAAGATGAATGTCTGGAATGACGGCGGTGTAATCTTTAAGTCGGGTTTCCGACCCTTGCCGTCTTTGTTTTCCTCGCTGTTCGAGACGTCGTTTTTGCTCGGCTTTTCCGACATGAAAATACCCTTCGTATAAATTCGGTGACTGTACGACAAACCGTTGCCGGTGCCGCAGCGAGGCCGGATTTCGCTGCCGGAGGGTTTGGCGATACGTTTACGTTATCAATTGAACGCGCGGAAGAGATGAAGTACAGGAGTAGAGGTGACTGGCGGTCTCAACCGGATGGATATTACTCTGGGATCAATGCTGACTCGACCCGCCGGATATCTGCAGGGATTTGACGGGATACGCCTTACATAAGTTTTCGCAATAAAATGAATGTGAGAATCAGTACGATCAGGCCCAACCCGGAGATCACGCTGTACAGTACAAGATTCGCTTTCTTGCCGTCCGATTTTTTCGCACCTTTTTTGAACGGATTAACATTCTCCAGTTCCTGAATCTGCAGGCCGCCCGCGGTGTCTTCCAGGTTGATGCCGGTTTGAGAGTTCTGTCCGGACGTGACAGCCTCGTCGTCGCAATGAAACATAATTTCAATGCCTCCGACCTGCAGGATATCGCTGTGTACGAGCTTCTGATTCTCGACCCGCACGCCGTTTATACGGGTGCCGTTAGAACTGCCGAGATCAACAGCGCTGTAACTCCCATCCGCGTTACGATGCAGTTCACAGTGTTTGCTGCTGACCGAGTTGTCCGGAATGTACACGGAATTGTCGTCGGTTCTGCCCAGCGTGTAAATCTCGTCTGTGAGTTCGAATAATTTCTCGCCGTTATAGGCTTCCGTCAAAACAATGAACTTGGGTGTAGATGCCATACGCCTGCCTGTCGCCCCGAATTATTCTTACGTGAGTTAAATTACCGAGAACCAGTTAATATAGAGTGATAATATCGCCTGTCAAAAACACACAGCGGGAAAAACGATCGTGGATCGCCCGTCCCCATCGTGTGGACTCGGCGCGAATTCGTTTCAACCGCCATGTCATCGGCTGGGTTGGTTGCAGACCATTACAGTAGCCGGGCAATAATTTATCCAATAAACCGATGAAACCTAGTTTAAATCAGATACATCAAAATATAAAGTGTCAGCAACCGGTTGAACGGCGGGAAGCCGGGAAATTGGTGCGAGGTCTTGCCGGCGCGCCGCGATTCACACGGCAAATGCAGCGAATACGCTGTTTGCGCGCATGATTCCTCATGTTGGTGTGAATAGAAAACTGTAAATAACGACGAATTAATTTGGGAATGCATTGCTTATGCAGAATTGGAGAGTTTGGCTGGCCGTGCCGCTCATTATAGGTGTTGGAATGCTGTCTTCCTGCCGGACCCGCGGGCCGAATATCGACAGAGGCTATTATCCGGGGAATGTGAAGAAGGGCGGCTCCGACCAACCTGTTCGCTCTCGGTCGAATACGGGATCCGGCAATTCAATGCCGCTTGACAACGATTGGTTTGATCAGCAAAAAGAAAGCGCGGCAGTGCATACCACCGAGTCGTGGTCGCCTTTCTCAGCGCAGCCGATGGCTACTGCGGATCTGCCCTTTGCGGAAATCGATCGTCGATGGGACTCGATCTATTTTGCTTACAATCAGATCTTTATCGGCGAGACAGAGAGGCAAAAACTTGAGATGCTGGCCGATTACCTGATGGACAATCAGGAATTTCACCTATTGGTAGAAGGTCACTGTGACGAACGCGGCAGTGAAGAATTCAATCGATCATTAGGTGAAAAACGGGCCATTGCAGTCCGCGACTATCTCGCGGGCATTGGCGTTGACGGTATGCGAATTCGTACGATCTCGTACGGAGAAGACAGGCCCGCCGATTCCGGCTTGACGGAAACGGCCTATCGACTTAACCGCCGCGCAGAATTGGTTATCGGCGTGCCGCCGCGTTGAGCACATCTTTCTCGTCGCGGTTGCCGTTGTGGTCTCCCGCCTTTTGCACGCCGCAATTTCTGGAAATCGTGCTCAAGTGCATTGATCAGCGCGCAAAACGCGTTAGTTTACAACTGGTTTTTACTTTTTGGGTGTTGTCGCCACAACGCCAGCATCTGAAATATATCATGATACCGGCGGACGGGTTCGCCTGAAGCCGACGGTATTTTCTGACCAATGGCGTCATCCTGGGGGGCGATTCGCTCGGCCCGCAATGTAAGATTGTTGTCGCGGGCCGGGGTCGCAGGAGGGCATGTTCACCATTAATCAAAAGGTGCCGAAAAGAAATTCGGATCACGTACGGATGTCGTTGTTGCGACTTCGACGCGTACAATACCCGATTGATGTTGGTGTCTGTCCGCTTCCTGCGGCAGGCTCCAAACGTGACAACTGCCGGTCGTGTACCGGTACTAGGGTTCTGTTGATACGATGAATATGACATGCCGTCATTGTAACACCAGCATCAATATGCCGAGTGAGAGTATCGAAGGCATATTCCGATGCCCCAAGTGTAAAAAGCTCAATATCCTTCTCGGCACACGCCATTACCAGACGATTCCGTTCGGCGATTATGAATTGCTCGAGGAGGTCGGTGAAGGCGCGAATGCGATCGTTTGCAAAGCAAAGAAAAACAGTACTGGCGACATCAAGGCCGTAAAGTTGTTTCATTCCGAAACAAATGTTGACAGTCTTTCCAAGCGAGAATTTCTCCGTGAGATTGAGTTTTCGATCGAACTCGAGCACAAGAATATCGTTAAGACCATACTCGGAGACGAAGTAGAGGGCATTCTCTACATCGAGCTCGAATATATCGACGGTATCAATCTGGCGCAGTATCTCGAGCATTACGGCGCGATGGATCAATTCGAGGCGTTGAATGTCGGCACCAATGTCGCATACGCGCTGGATTTCGTGTGGTCCAATTACCTCTCCATACATCGCGACATAAAGCCACAGAATATCATGCTCGACCGTCAGGGAAACGTTAAGGTGTGCGACTTCGGCATGGTAACGGCCCATGAGGACGCTGCGGTGGATATCAGTGCGGTTGAGGGTACACCGTATTATCTCAGCCCCGAATGTGTCATTGATGGTTCCTATCAGGACAACCGGTCTGATATATACTCGCTGGGAGCAACCCTCTATCATGTCGTAACCGATGTTCCGCCTTTTGATTATGACTCATTGATGGAAGTAATCAATGCGCGCATAAATGAAGAGCCGCCGGATATCCGCTCGGTGATGCCCGAATGCGATCAGCACGTTGCCGAGGTGATCAAGACCATGATGGCAAAAGATCCGGATGAGCGTTACGTGACCGCCTATGAATGCCTGGAGGATATGCTGCGTGTACAAAATGGTGACCATCCGATCCTGGTGGACAAATCCCGACTGAAGACGAATTTCTAGCGGCCCTGAAAATTCTGCGATTCTGTGACTGTATCGTCTGCGCGTCTTCGGGCCGTTCGGCAATGCCTGATCGCGATTACACGCTGGCTTTGTCTCCTTTCGCCGCCGGCTTTGCCGGGACCTGCTATTCTCCGCCAATCATCAATTCGCAGTGCGACCTAACGTCATGAAACCGTCATGAGAGCAATCTACGCATTTTCCGGTGATCCGATTACAAATGGACACATAGATGTGGTTCGTCGCGCAGCCCGGACGTATGACGAAGTCGTGGTTGCTATAGGCGAGAACCCGCACAAGCAGGGACAATATCTATTCAGCACGGCGGAACGGCTCCGCCTTGCGGCAAATTCCCTCTCTCGCTTCAAGAATGTGACCTGTGTCTCGTTCGGCGGTCTTCTGGGCGAGTACGCCTACCGCAATAGCTTCGATGTTATAATCAAGGGGGTCCGAAACAATACCGATCTGGAAGGCGAATTGGTGCAATTCGCTGTGAACGAGACACTCCACCCTGCTGTCGACACAGTATTTTTTCCAACACGCAGCAGCTTGTCTCATATCAGCTCGGGGGTGGTGAAGGCCATTGTTGCCGAAGGCGGGGACGTCAGTAAATATTGTCCGCTGATGGTGAAGGAGGAGTTGGAAAAGAAGATCTTGGGAAAGTTTATCATCGGTGTCGCCGGCGGCATAGCAGCCGGTAAGACACATGTGGCAAAGAAGCTCGTAACCAGACTGGGCCACGATCTGACGGCATCCTACGTCAGCCTGGATTCTATCGGGCATCATGTTCTGGAGCGTTCCGACAGCATTATTTACCAGAAGACCCGTGAACGTATTGCGGGTATCTTCGGGTCTCAGATATTGAGGAAAAACGGGTCGATCGATCGACGTGCACTTGGCAAAATCGTCTTTAACGATCCAGCGGCCCTGGCGCTTCTCGACGACATCATGCACGAGCCCATGATGGCGCGGCTGTACGAGGAGACGCGCACATTGCCGGTTGGCGTGGTCATTATTGAAGGCGCTATCTTAATCGAGGCCAACTGGACCAATCTGGTGAATAACAACGTTCTCCTGGTGAACGCAACGAATGCGATTCGTCTTCAAAGACTCACGCGGCGCGCAGGCATCTCCAAGGACGAAGCGTTGGTAAAGATTGACCGTCAAATATCGCAAAAACGGCGGGAAAGCATAATGAAGGAACGCATTAGTGAGCATGGATGGGGGAGGTTTTGGAAGCTCACTAATAACGGCAGGGATGTCTCCCTGGAGGCGATCGCCAAAGAGATCGTGGGAATCTATGTGAACCACTCGGGAGCCGATAATTAAATGGCGGGGTTGACGGGATTCGAACCCGCGACCTCCACAGTGACAGTGTGGTGCTCTAACCAGTTGCGCTACAACCCCGGTTTCAACTAAGATTCCAATCTTCGCAAGCAGACCTAGAACTTAATTTTGTCCGGCAATGTTACAAGTCACGTTTTCGTTTTTGCCAGTTTTTTTTTGAACCAATCGATTCAGCCCGGGTCTTCATGATAATGACGGTAATTTGGCGGTATTCATTGATCGTCGCCGCAACCAGCTTATTGCTGGCAATAACGATAGCAGGCAGATCGGAGGAGGTTTCCCCCACTACCGGCGTTGTAACGGCGAATAAGCTGAACGTACGCGCGAAGCCCGGTGTTAAGTACGAAATTGTGTCGTTTCTGGTAAAGGGCGGAATCGTCAATGTCGTGGAAAGATCCGGCGAGTGGTACGGTATCCGCGCTCCGGACCAGACGGAGGCATGGGTGGCGGCCAACCAGATCGACGATGGCGTCGTAACGGAAGAGCGCGCACCTGTATATTCCGGCCCGGGAACATTATTTTCGGTTTACGCTTATTGCGATGCCGGCGACCGTGTCACCGTTTTGAATTCGCGAGACGAGAAGTGGACACGTATCGAACCGCCATCGGATGCACTGGTCTGGGTTCATGGCGCCTATCTGATGGTTGCGGCCGAAGCCGAATCCGATACCACGCCGGCAACATTGCCCACGGTTGTGACGGATGACAGCGACATTGCGGCGCGCGAGGAAAGTGACGACGCGGAAGGGATCGATGATGCCGATAAAACTGCGGACGCGTCGGCGAACGAGGACGCGGTTCGGATCCACCCGATTTCGATAAGGCCGCTGGAATATAAAGTCAATTATTTAGGTGATAAGAAAAGTATTGCGAAAACAGGCACAGTCATCCCACTGGATGGCAAACATTTTCCATTCAAGTATGCCCTGGCTGTGGACATCGATTCGCAGTATTATCCCATGGCGTACCTCAATGTCGAGTATGATGTGATCGAGGAGTGGGTTTGGAAAAAGGTCAGTCTGGTGGGAACGCAGCGGTGGGCACGTGGGTGGCCCCGACCCCTGATTGAGATCGATACCCTGGAGCTTGCCGGGAATTAATCCGGCGTATGCGTTCGCAGCTGTTTCGATCGCGCTGATTACAACAGGGATATGGGCACGGCGGTAGTTCTCGCGACACCGCAGGTAAACGGACTTATTTACCCGCGTGCCTTCAAAAATTTTGGTATCGGCGGGGGACGGCCGCTGCATGACTTACGGTGATGCAGAGGAAAGTCCGGACTCCGTAGAGCAGGGAATCCCGGAGAAATCCGGGATGTCGCGGACGATATGCCGCGATAAGGCCAGTGCCACAGAAAATATACCGTCTTGCCGTAGTACGGCAGGATAAGGGTGAAAAGGTGGAGTAAGAGCCCACCGGGTCCTCGCGCAAGTGGGATCGCATGGTAAACCCTTCCCGGAGCAAGGTCAAATAGAGAACAAGGCATTGCTCGTGCCGCCCCGGTTCGGGATATGTTCCGGGTAGACCGCAAAGATAAATGGTCGTCGCTCACCGACTGATTATGCCGTATTGACGGCCATGAACAGCCAGCGAGTACAGAATCCGGCTTATACCCGCCGATACCTTTTTTTCGCCGCGCCCGAGGCATCCCAAACATTCCGGTTGTGTTTTACTCTGGCCAAGCCGGCATGTAGGATTGATGAGATACGGGCGACGGTCCAACATATACAAGTGTTACGATGCCTGCAATTCCGAGATATGATCCTCGGATCTATCAAATTTTCGTCCTCGCGATCCTGGTCATATTTGGCGCGACCTTCCTGTCTTTCGATATCAATGCCGTGAACGCCGCAGTGATCCTGGCAGTGGCAGCCGCTGTCCAGCTTGCCTGTTCCAGGATCGTATGCCTGGGCCGGTACGATCTTCGCAGCCCGTTGATTTCGGGCCTTTCTCTCATCGTATTGCTACGCACGAATACCTGGTGGCTGGCGGCGTGCACCGCGGCAGTGACGATTGTGAGCAAATTCGCGTTGCGGCACAACGGCAAGCACATATTCAATCCCACGAATTTCGGGTTGGTATTCATGATGGTGGTCAGTGACCGCGTTTGGGTCTCGCCGGGGCAGTGGGGAAGTGCCGTGCTCTATGTGTTCTTTGTCGCATGTGTAGGAAGTTTCGTTGTGAATCGGGCGGCGCGGAGCGACGTCACCCTGGCTTTTCTGGGATCGTATGCTGCGATCCTCATCATCCGCGCTCTTCGCCTCGGCGACCCCATGACAATTCCGTTCCATCAGTTGCAGAACGGTGCGCTCCTGGTTTTTTCGTTCTTCATGATATCCGATCCCAAGACCACGCCGGATTCACGGATCGGACGCATCGTTTTTGCTTTTCTGGTGGCCGTTGGTGCGGTTTGGATTCAGTTCGGTTTGTACCGTATCAACGGCTTTCTTTGGGCGCTCGCAGCCTGTGCACCTTTGGTGCCGTTGCTGAATCGCCTGTTTCCCGGAACTACGTATCAATGGCGACGTCCAACGTGTTAGCTCGTACACTCGGGCATTCGCATCACGAACGATTCCGGCCTGCCGTAAACAGATCCGGCGTTGCGTCCGGGAAATCGTTGTCCTCGTTTCGTCACGTTGTCAAGAAAGCGTCGCGGTCATGAAGGAGTATTTATGAAGGCCAATGTCTGTTTCGGAATTGTGGTTGCAGCGGCCGTCGTTTTCGCCGGAAACGTCTATTCATTTTGCGGCTTTTACGTTGCCAAAGCGGACGCAAAGCTGTTCAACAAAGCGTCTCGGGTCGTACTGGTGCGGGATGAAGATCGCACGGTACTCACCATGGTCAATGATTATCAGGGCGATCCAAAGGCGTTTGCGGTAGTGATTCCCGTTCCCACCGTGCTGGAGCGCGGGCAGATACACGTGGGGGATCAGGCCATAGTCGATCATCTGGATGCCTACACGGCGCCGCGACTCGTCGAATACTTTGATGACGATCCCTGTAAGCCGGTCGCGGTCTACGAGGCCATGAAATCCATGGCAAGAGCAGATGCTTCCAGCGTCGGGCCGCGGCGGTCGGCCGCCTTGGGCGTAACGGTCGAAGCCGAATACACTGTTGGCGAATATGACATAGCAATTCTGTCGGCCACCGAGAGCGATGGCCTCCAAACCTGGTTGACCGAAAGCGGTTACAAAATTCCGGCCGGAGCCGGGGCAATACTGCAGAGCTACATCCGACAAGGACTACGATTCTTCGTAGCAAGAGTGAATCTTGATCAACAATCGCGCCTGGGGTTCACGTTTCTGCGGCCGTTGCAGATCGCCTACGAATCGCCGCGATTCATGTTGCCGATACGGCTCGGCACGATCAACGCCTCCGGTCCGCAGGACCTGCTTGTTTACGCGCTCAGCCGCAAGGGGCGAATCGAAACGACAAATTACCGCACGGTAAAATTGCCGACCGGTATGGATTTGCCGGTTTACGTAAAGGGCGATTTCGCGGATTTCTATCGCGACATGTTCGCGTATCAGGTGAAGAAGGAGGACATGCGGGTGGTGTTTCTCGAGTATGCGTGGGATATGAACTGGTGCGACCCCTGTGCCGCCGACCCGCTAACGCCACGCGAGCTTCGCGACCTGGGCGTCTTCTGGTTGGACGACCCGAGAGACCGACCCGGCGCACGGAAAACAACGCGAGGCGGCCAGGCACAGGATGTGTTTGTAACCCGTCTGCATGTGCGCTACGACGCCGAAACGTTTCCGGAAGATCTGGTTTTTCAGGAAACCGGGGACCGCACCAATTTCCAGGGGCGCTACGTGATACGGCACCCGTGGACCGGCGACACGAATTGCGATCGCGGCCGGACATATCGTCGGGACCTACGCGACCGTCAGGAGCAGGAAGCACGACAGCTGGCCAATCTTACCGGATGGGATATTGGCACTATACGTGAACGAATGAATCTCGAAGCGCCGCGCGACGACGGCGGTGGATCGTGGTGGGATCAGTTGTGGAATGATTGATTTTTTAAGCGTTTCACAAATTTCGAGTTGAAAACGTCACCGTGATTCGTACACTAAGTGGCGTTTTACGTGTTCTGCGCCATGTGTCTGTCTTGCCTGTGGGGCTGTAGCTCAGTTGGCTAGAGCGGCTGGTTCGCAATCAGCAGGTCAGGGGTTCGAGTCCCCTCAGCTCCACCACATTATTCCCAAATAATGCATATTCAACAACTTGACAACCCTATGCCGTGCGGGTAGAATGCGTCTTTTCTCACGCGGGAACAGGGCATAAACGGGTAACCTGGGACGATCTCATACCGTCTCGGCGGAGTGACTTGCGTTTTGATATTGAATTTCGAAGATTCTGCTTCATGGCGGCAGTCCTTGGATCCGAACCGGACGCGGTTTGGTCCGAGGATTACATCCGGATCTGGTGTCCGCGGGCAATACGGCAACGTCAGCGATCTCGCCCCGGCTGACGCATTTCACGTTGCGCTTGATGGCTATCTCTATGCTACCGAGCAGCTGAACGGTGCCGTTGCGCGGTCGCCAGAATGTACAGCCGTGAAATTTGTGATCGGACGGGATCCTCGTCCCACTGGTGAGGCTATTCGCGCCGCGCTTCTTACCGGATTTAGTGTGGCGTCGCGACGGCTGAATCAGGAGCGGGCTTCCGACCGCCCTCTGAACGTGACGGTGATTGATGTCGAGATCAACACAACACCGGTTGTGCAAAACGCCGTTCGCCTGTTCGATACCATCGGTGGCGCCATCATTACAGCCAGCCATAACCCAACTGATTGGAACGGCTACAAATTTCTCACGGCGAACAAGGAACCCGGCGATCCTTACACGCAAGGCGGCGCCTTGCTGAGCTTTGCACGCATGGCGGCGTTTAAGTCGCGCCGCCGCGCTGTGCTTGATGCACTACAGCAACGGGAAGCGGTTGTTGAGGCGCTGCTTGATTCCATAATTTCGACCGGTGAGGACTTCGTATTTACGTACGAGTCCGGACCGTCTCGCGAACAGTCGCTTGAAGGTTATTTCCTCTACGTACGCCGTATGGCGGGTCTTGAGGATGACGCGACATTTGACGCGTTTCGCAAACAGGCAGGCGATTCCGAAGTCCATATCATTGTCGACCACAACGGCGGTGCCGCCAAAGAGATCATGGCGGGTCTGCTGCGCAAGTTCGGGTTGAGTGTCGAGGAGATTGGGGGCGATCTAGGCGTCACCACACACGAGATCGAGCCGATGGATGCGGCGTTGCAACAGGCCAAGGATCGGCTAACGGCTGTCGGCAACGGGTTCGCCGTGGTACACGACTGGGATGCGGATCGCGGGACATTGGTGCTGCTCCAGGACGGTAAAGCATCGGATCTCGGGCCGCAGTATACCTGTGCGCTGAATGCCTATGCCATGATCGACCAATATATCCCTCTGGCCAGAACACCGGCGTTTCGCGATATGCCGATATCGGTAGTAGTAAACGGCAATACCACCGGCGGAATTCGTGTCATTGCCGACCGGTTTTCAAAGGCTGAAAAGATAAATGTCAACGTTGTAGAAGTCGAGACAGGCGAAGTAAATCTGGTAGAGAAACTCGAAGAGATCCGGCGAGAGAAGACCGGCATTCCGGTTATTGGCGTGGAGGGCTCGTGTGGCGGTGTTATCTTCGGAGGCAGCAGCGTGTGCGCGACGTCTCGTGACGGCACCATGACGGCACTTATGGCCGCCAAACTCACGATTTCGCGCGGTGAGCCACTCGGTGAGCTGGTAAAAGTTCTTCCGGTCTTTCACACCTGTTTCAAGAGCATTCCCGATATTGCCGCTGAAAGTTATGTGATCAAGCAGGCGCTGGAAAAGGCATTTCTGGAACGCATTATAAAGTCCGATAACGGGTCCTTCACACTTTCTAACACGACCGCAACGGTTTATGCCGGATACGAGATCTTGCATTACATCGGCGCCGGTTCGTTCAGTACTATGGGCGAAACAACGAATGGCGGATACAAGATTCGGTTGACCGATACCAACGGTAATGAATCTTTTGTCTGGTTCCGCGATTCGAAGACGGAGCCGGAGATCTACATCGAGTCCGACTCGACGAATCCCGATGAAAGTGAAGCGTTATTTGTGCTATTGCTAGACGTTGTGGCAGAGACCAACAATGCGGCCAAAGCTGCAGCAGGTTGAATTTTTGGCACGATCATTCCACTGAAGGGAAAATGATATCATGAGCGGTAATCATGGATTGCGATTAGCGAAACCCAGGACGCAGCCGGTCCTTGATGCCCAATTTCGGCCGGCTGTGCTGACAAATCGCCGGTATCGTGAGCGTATCAGCGATTCGCCGGATACCGCGTCTGTGTCCATCGCCTTAGAGCGACAGGACGGTCTGATATCCCGATACGATACGCGGGTGTTCAATGAGGGTCATGACGGATCCGCGGGTAATTTCAGATACATTGAGCGGCTGATTAAATTTCTTCTGTGGGCGCGCGGGGGCTACCGGATACATTTTGCCGGCCCGGAATCCCTCTATAAGCAGGTGCAACGGCATTATGTCTCGTCGCCGACCGGCACCTTCGATGCCGAGATTATGGGCAACCGAATCTATGAAAAACCATTCGACGTCATTTACGCAGCCACGGCGGATGTCCCAGCGAACAACGAAACCGCTGCACCATTGGGTCGGCATCTCGATGGTTGCCGTATCGGATTCGACCTTGGCGCCAGTGACCGGAAGGCTGCAGCTGTCATCGACGGCAAAGTGGTATTCAGCGAAGAGGTCGTATGGGATCCAAAGCCCCAGACGGACCCGGACTGGCATTTTCGTGAGATAATGAATTCATTGGAGCGGGCGGCGAAGCATCTGCCTCGGGTCGACGCCATCGGTGGAAGCTCGGCCGGCGTGTATGTGAACAACCGTGTGCAAGTGGCGTCACTCTTTCGCAGTATGAGTAGTCAAGACTTCGAGACAGCCATCAAACCGCTATTTTTGCGGATACAGGACGCTTGGGACGGCATACCATTCGTACTGGTAAATGACGGTGAAGTTACCGCGCTTGCCGGCTCGATGGCATTGAATGACAATGCTGTACTTGGCATAGCCATGGGGTCGAGTGAGGCAGCGGGTTACGTGACGCCGGATGGGAATATCACGTCATGGCTCAATGAACTGGCATTTGCGCCGGTGGACTACAATCCGCAAGCTCCGGTAGATGAATGGTCAGGTGACAAAGGTTGTGGCGTGAATTATTTCTCACAGCAGTCGGTGGCCAGGTTGATGGCGCCTGCCGGAATCGAAGACGATCCGAACATGCCCGTACCCAAAAAGCTGGTAAAGGTCCAGCAACTCATGGGTAAGGGGGATGAGCGGGCAGCGCAGATTTACGAAACGATAGGCACCTATCTCGGATACACGATCGCACATTATTCCGAATTTTATGACTTCCGATATCTTCTCGTTCTTGGTCGCGTTACGACCGGTGCCGGCGGCGACATGATCATTGCCCAGGCAAAGAACATTCTCAAAGACGAATTTCCCGAAATAAGCCGAAACCTCACGTTTCATATTCCCGACGAAAAAGAGAAGCGCCATGGGCAGGCCATCGCGGCGGCGAGCTTACCGCTGATTTGACTGGTGAGATTCCGTTCATGATACTTATGGTCGGCACGAAGACCTAAGCCTTCGAGATCGAAGCCGCCCATGTCTGACGAAATGACGAAGCTCGCCATTATCACTACTCATCCCGTTCAATACTACGCTCCGTGGTTTGTTCACATTGTCGCGACCACAGACATCACACTCAAGGTATTCTACCTCTGGGATTTCGGAATAGTATCGAAACAGGAAGATCCGGAATTCGGGGCGCCTGTGGTGTGGGACATACCGTTACTCGACGGCTATGAATTTGAATGGATTCCCAATGTCAGTCGACGTCCCGGGACCGACCATTTTTGGGGTCTGCAGAACCCTGGATTATTGTTGAAAGTACAGTCCTTCGATCCCACAGCAGTCCTGCTGATCGGTTATAACTTTGCAAGCATGATCAAGTTCATTTTACAATGGCCGCACAAGCGGGTTCCGATGATATTTCGCGGCGACTCTCACCGGCTTCTGGCCATTCGCGGCTTCAAGGTGATCTTACGGAAAGTAATATTATACCAGGTTTTTCGACGGTTCGCGGCTTTTTTATATGTTGGGCAAGCGAACCGCGACTATTTCAAAATCTACGGTGTTCCGGACAACAAGCTATTCTTTTCGCCACATTCGATCGACAACGCGAGATTCCAATCATGTGAAGACGACGTGAGAACATCGGCGGCGAGGTGGAAGCGGAATGTAGGCGTTCCGGACAATCACCGGATTATCCTTTTCGTCGGGAAATTCGTTGCCAAAAAACGACCGGTCGACCTGTTGAAGGCATTTGGGCTCTCGGGATTAACGTGCACCTCTCTTGTTTTTGTTGGAGCCGGCGAACTGGAATCGGAATTGCGCCGAAAGGCTGTAAGTATTGATAACGTCCATTTTGTGCCGTTTCAGAACCAGAAAGATATGCCAACGGTGTATCACGCTTGTGATTTGTTAGTTCTTCCGAGCTATGGTCCTTCGGAAACCTGGGGGTTGGTTGTCAACGAAGCCTTTGCGTGTGGAACGCCCGCAATTGTAAGCGACAATGTCGGTTGTGCGATGGATCTGATTATTCCGTCGCGAACCGGACTCTGCTTTACTGCAGGCAGGGTGGATCAACTTACGGCCTGTCTTAAACAGGCATTGTCAGATCCGGGCTTCGGCAATTGGGGGCGTAATGCGCGAGAACACATTGAAAAATACACTTATATCACGACGACCAAAGGGCTCTTGAGAGCGCTCACGGCGCCGGCGTAAGTGACGTGGCCGGTGATGAACATCGATCAGTTCCCATAATATATGTCTGCCCGACGTCGAAATGCAGGAATCGATCCATGACATCGTTGGATATCGGTAAGCCGTCACTTCTCATCGCGCTCAGCCATACATGACGGGATTTCTTTATACCAGGCCGTCGAATATCGGCTTGATACAGGCAGTATTTTTTTCATCGTCTCGCGACAGGTAGAGCCGATAGAATTCCGATGAACGGATTAGTTTCGCAGCCGGCCGGAATCGCTTGAACACGGTATACATTCGGTGTAGCTGATTCCACGCCCAATTGTGGTGTCCAACGGCCAACGACTGGTTTCGCCCGACGCGCAACACCGCATCCCTCATAAGATAGCCCGCGGCTTTGGAACGTGAGCAGCGGTTCAACACGGGCTCACCACTGAGCCTGCGACTCGCAAGAACCACTATTGAATGTTCCAATGATCGTGTCTCCAATCGCTTCTGCCAGTAATCCCAGGTGATATGACCGCGTCTGGACGACGTTGGCGTGTCGTAACGAACAATGAATTGCGGTGGAATGGATTGCACGGCTGCTTCATCGCGGAAGCCCAAATGTACCGGCGCCGGTATGACGTGCCCCTTGGGATTGACCAGCGGCAGGGCGTTGGATATAAGCCGCAGTCTCTTCGCCGGCAACGCCGGATATTGAAATGCCGGTTCCTCGGCATCGGGCGGGAGCGTGATGAGAATGGCAGTGTTGTTGAGCGACACTGCCAATGCGCGAACCGCAAGCATGCCCTGGATATCGCAATGGTTCTCCAGCAGCGACATCATGAGGCGAAAGAAATTCTCCTGTAGAAATGTGCGGTCCATGCCATATAACGTGTAAGCCGACCGTTGGCGGTTGACAATGATCGCAGCGCGCATTCCGGGGTAGTCAATGATGGTTTGGTCGTTGTCTTTGTAGACGACTTCCGGATCCGTTGAAAACTCTGCGTCGAGCGCAGGCAACGTCTCGTGCGGCGGCTCTGCTTTGTGGACACGAAGGACGATGTCCGGCGCACCGTGGTTGCGGTAAAAGTACTTGAATGGTCTCGTCAGCTCCGCAGCCAATTCGGGCGGTTGGGTTTCGCATTTTACTATCAATCCGTAGATATCTATCAGCATGTCTGTAGCTCCCGGTAAACCTACGCTCCGTCAGGCTCGGCAAGTTCCGGCGGCTCTACGCCCGTTTCGCAGACAGGCGAACCAGTGCCGTTCGGCGGTTTCAGAAAGAAATATCGCACCGTACCGATTACAAATGCAAGCCCGCTATAAAAGTAGTAAAAAGAATGGATCGGAATGCAGCTGATCGCAAACATAATACCTTGTTGACGTTTAAAGAACCCGTATAACCGTCGATCCATGTAGATCATGATACCCAGGAGTACAAGTGCAACCCCTAACAACGTCGGCATCACGACTGCAGCGGGGACAAGCAGTACGATCAGGTAGATTAATACGACCTTGATCCGACTCGATCGTGAGGTGTTCAGGTCATTGACAAAATTACTATCTCGCAGTATCAGCTCCGTCCATGGAATGGCACGCCGAAATACATCCGATTGTAACAGTGATGTGAGCGTCCATCGTTTCAGATGTTTGACGAAAAATAACTTGTTCAAAAAAATGCAATGGCCTGCGGCTCGAAGGCGATAGCCGAGTTCTATGTCTTCTATCGACGGTTTAAGATATCGTTCGTCGAATCCACCCACCGATAGGAATGCCTTTCTGTAGATCACACCGCATGCACTCCAGAATGTCGCAGCTTCGTCTCTGGCCACCTGGTGAACATAATGTTGAAGCAGGTTCTTGTAGCGTGAGACGTGGTTCGTGGCGGCAGGCAGATCGTCGTATGAACCGAAAAAAGCGGAAAGTTGCGATTTGGTTGTGAAGGTGTCGTAAATCTGACGAATAACGCACGCAGGAACCAATACATCGGCGTCGACGAAAAACAGCACGTGGCCCTTTGCCGTTGCCGCACCCCGGTTGCGTGCGACCGCTGGTCCCATGCGATCGGGCAGTGCGATCACGTGGACCGTTTCGTTTGACAGTTCAGATGCGGTCGGTGCGGTGATGCCATCCATCACCAAAATAATCTCATCCGGCGCCGGATCGCATGCCAGCAACGCGCGAATACAGCGCAATGATGTGTCATCCACCGTGCCGACGGGCATCACTACCGAAACGGTAAATGGCGTAACGGCAGTTTTTCCTGGACGGGAAGCATCCATTCTTTATGGCTCTCGCACAGTAGCAGATGCACCGCGATGATTAGAAGGCGACGGCCGCAATATTGTATGTCGGAGCGAAATCTATTTACGCTTTGCGACGCGGCGCGGTACTTTGGGTTGTGTCACGCCGACGGCAGCCAGCATCTTGTCAACGGCGTCATCGCCGTCGTCCATCTCTTCGTGGTACTTGTCGTCGTCATTTATCGTCCAGATGTCAATCCGTGCTCCGAAGATGTTTTTCACGGCCAGCATGGCGGTCAACATCGAATGGTCCTGATTGTTGTACTTATGCATCCCATTGCGTCCCACGACCTGTAGATTTTCAAACGAGTTGATAAAATCTCGAATGATGTTGAGGCAGTCCTGGTACTCGCCGTCGTAGACGGGATATGCCTTTGGCATTCTCACCACGACGCCTTCCGCGATGTCATCGGGCACGACCAGTCCCAGGTACTCGAGTTCGATCTCTGCCATGTTGACAAGCTCGTCGTCGCTCGCCGACCACAGACCGTCATCCTCAAAGCAGAAATATTCCATACCCAGACAGGTCGTTTCCGGATCTGGAACCATAAACGGGCTCCAGTTGTTGAAATTCTGTATACGTCCGACTTTCACTTGTGGATCATGAACGTATATCCATTGGTCCGGAAAAATATCTTTTCGGTTAATAATTACCGTCACCGTAATGAAGTCGCGATAATTCAACTTATTCGCTGCCCGCAGAACCTTGTCCGGCGGCGCCGGTTCCATCCGTTGAATTAATTCGCGCAGCGGCATACTGCTTATGTAGTCGCTGCCGCTTACAGATTCGGTCTTGCCGTCGGTGCCAGTGATTTCCACGCTGGTTACGCTTCGGTTGTCATGGTGAATTTTCGAAACGCCAGTATTCATCCGCAAGTCGCAACCCTTGTCCTGCACGGCAGCGGCGAACCGCTCCCACATCATGCCGGGTCCCTGTTTCGGATAATGGAATGAGTCGATTAGTGTGCGTATCTCCTTGTTGTTCCTTTTTGATTTTCCGTTGCCGTTCGGACTCAGGATCGCATTCTTTACTGCGGTCATCAGGCACAGGCCTTTGATGCGCTGCGCGGCCCAGTCAGCGGAAATCTGATCGCATGGTATACCCCAGACTTTTTCCGTGTAGGTCTTGAAAAAGATATTGAACAATCGCTTGCCGAATCGGTTCGTCACCCAGTGCTCGAATGTTTCCTCGGGCTCCGCCGGCAACAGCTGCACGTAGAGATAGCTGAAACCGATGAGGATCGAATTCCAGATGCCAAGTCCAGAGAGGGCATTGAATGGCTGCAAGGGGTAGTTGAAGAACTTGCCACGGTAAAAGATACGAGAGGATCGCGGCCGTTCCAGAAAATCGTCTGGTGACAAGACCTCGTTCCATAGGTCCTCCACCGCTTTGATTTTGGTAAAAAAGCGGTGGCCGCCAATGTCGAAACAATAGCCCTTGTGCTTGACCGTTCTTGAGATGCCGCCGACGCAATCATCCTTTTCCAACACGACGGAAGGCGTGCCGACGCGGGCAAGCTCGTACGCAGCGGTGAGACCAGCTGGGCCGGCACCGATAATTACAACATTCTTTTGGTTTTCTACAGGTTTTGTCATGGGTCTGAAATGGGAAAGGTGCGAACTATACGACATCATCCTCGTTTTCACAACGTGCCGTCTGTCGATTGTCGATCGTATTGTCGTGCATGCGGTCGCAGCAGCTGTCAAGAGCGGGGAGACCAAAACAGCGTTGTAGTCGTTCCGCTACCTCCTCAACCGGAAGGCCGATTACCGTGCTGCGGAGTCCGCGATATTCAGATATCAGTACCTCTTCATGATCTTGCAGTGCGTAGCCGCCAGCCTTATCCAGCGGATTGCACGTTGCGATACAATGGTGTATCTCTTCCTCGGTCAGGCACTTGAATGAGACCGCCGTACTGGCGTGCCATAATGCCATAATGTTGTCACGCCGCCGATGAAGGCAGCATCCGGTATACACGACATGCGAGCGGCCGCTCATGCGGCGGTACATGTCCGTCGCTTCATCCAGGTCCGCGGGTTTACCGACAATCTGGTCTTCGAAAAAAACAATTGTGTCGGCGCCCAGAATAATCCTGTCAGGATTAGACTCTGCGACCACCGAGGCTTTTTCGCGGGCGAGCCGGCGTACGAGGGCATCGGGCGCTTCCTTCGGCAGCACGCGTTCCTCGATGTCCGAGACCCGGACAGTGAAGGCGATTCCGTAGCTCCGCAGCAGGTCGGCGCGTTGGCGTGACCCGGACGCCAGAATAATTCCGCCGGCCATCAGTACGTCCTGCAGACGGCGGCACGCCGTGCCGGGTGAATCATCGCCGCCCCCTCACAGGTTTTTCACTCAGTTTGATTTTGATTGGTAGACCATCGAGGTCAAACGCGCGACGAAATTGCTTCGTTATGAACGCCAGATAATTGTCCCGCAAATACGATTTCTTATTGATAAACAGGATAAATGTCGGTGGGTTTCCGGCTTTGAAGACGGCGTAGTAGATCTTAAGCATTTTGTCACCGGTCATCGGCGGTGGATGGCGGGCTGTGATATCCTGGATAATTCGATTCACAATAGACGTTGGAATCGTGCGCGATACACGGTCACTCAAATCGAGGATCGAGCGGACTATATCCTTGAAATTGTATCCACTCAGCGCGCAGCATGTGACCATGGGCGCGTAATTAACGAAGGGAAATGTATGGCTTATGAGATCCAGGAGTTCGCGCTGTTTGGTGCGTTTGCATGCAACGTCCCACTTGTTGGCGAGGAGAATACAAGGCTTATACTCATCGGCAACGGTCTTACAGATCTGCTTGTCGAGTACGGTAAAGTCGGCGGCAGCGTCGAGGACCATACAGACTATATCGGCGCGTTGTATCGCCTTGATCGTCCGGTTCATGCTGAAGTATTCGAGCGCCGACTTGATGTTGCGTTTACGCTGGATTCCGGCCGTATCAATGAGATTCAAGGAGATGGAGCGATCGTCGATCTCTGCCGTAAGCGGTATATCGACAGCATCGCGGGTCGTGCCGGCGATATCACTTACCATCACCCGTTCCACGTTGAGGAGGCGGTTGACTATGGATGATTTTCCGGCATTCGGCCGCCCCACCACCGCTATATTAGTTGCCGTGCGGTCCCGGTCGGTTGGCGCCACGGGAAATGCTGTGGTCGCGTGGTCCAGCAGTTCGCCGATATTCAGACCATGAACGCAGGAAACGGCGAAAATTTGTGTGAGTCCGAGTTCAGCTGCTTCGGCCGCGCGGTCGGCCAGTGCCGCATTGTCCGCCTTGTTCGCTGCAATAGTGACCGGTCGCCCCGATCGACGCAGCAGCTGCGCCACCTCATGGTCCATTGGCGCAATGCCTTCGATCACGTCGACAACAAGTATCACGTGATCAGCGGTTTCCAGCGCCGCGTCCAATTGATCCCGAATCATTTCGTCAAATGGGCGACGACCACGTTCCTTGTGGAATATGCCGAGTCCGCCGGTGTCAATTAGCGTAAATGGTTTGCCGCACCACTCTGCCGGCGAAATAATGCGGTCGCGGGTCACACCAGATTCCTCGTGTACAATCGACAGGCGTCGGCCGATAATGCGATTGAACAAAGCGGACTTTCCAACATTGGGTCGTCCGACAATGGCAATAACAGGCAATTCGTTGTTCTGCTCGGATGAGCCTGTCATGGTTTCTGGTTCCGGTCACGTTTGCCCGCCCGGCCGAACACAACCGTCGCATTTCTCTTTACGTCCGGGTTGTTCGGGAATCGTTTTTCTGCCAGTGTCGCGATCTCTAGGGCTCGGTCTAAGTTGTTTTTGCTCAAGTAAATAGCCATTAGGTTGACGTAGGGGTCGGATTCTTTCGGCGCCAGTTTGACTGCTTTCTCGTAATACTCCGCCGCCTTCATGATATCCCCGGTACCAATATAAACAACTCCGAGGTTCTTGATCGCGGGTACAAATTGAGGATTCAGGCTCAGGCACGTCTTGAGCAACGACTCAGCGGTTGAATAATCCTTATCGTTGAGCGCAAACACAGCCAATTTCAGATACACGGTTTCGTCCTCGATCCCGATTCCGACAAGATGCTCCAGGTACGGACGCGCTCCGTCCGCTCCTCCAGTTTCCTGGTACCAGTCGTAGATCGAAAAGTAGTCGGAAGAGCGTACGACCTTGATCTCCTTCGGCAGCGGGCGCAGCATATAGCTCGCGAGTAGGATAACGGCAGACGCCGATGCGCCCGCAAGGCCGATTTTTCGCCATTCGCGTGTGCGGACCCACAGTCCGATCTGAACGACCGTAAAGCCGGCGAACGGGATCAATGTCAATGCCAGTGGCAGCTTGTACCGGGCGTTAATCCTCGCGACCAGAAAAATCAAGATCTGTGTGACGGTGAAGCCATACAGTGTCCATGATTGGCGGAAGGTCGGCAGTGCAGCCAGTAAACCGATGAATGCCAAAGAACCGATGAATGGAAAGGTTAACGGCACCCACTGCAGCATGTTGCTGTGCATCCGGTAATAATAGAAGTTGGCGTTATTCGGCCATTCGTACCAGAAGAACAATGCTGCAAGTTTGTTACATGTGAGTTTGAGGTAGCTCTGTAGGTCTTCGTGAGTTCTTAAGGTGTAAAGGACAGCGCTTACCGTACTGTTGCCGGAATCACCCATAAACCGCGCTATCTGGCTCACGTTCGGTACGGTGTTATAGACGGGATCATAATACGCAGAGTGGGCGAGGAAAAAGGTGTAGCGCTCGGTCGCCGCGACGCTCATCAATGGATTGCCGAGCACCGTATTTCTGTACACTATCGGCAACATGCAGAGCATGACGCCGCCGGCCAGGCCCAGCAACGGACGTAATGCCGTTCGGGGTGCGCGAATCGATCGGACGATGAGACCAAGGACGGTGGCGAGCAGCAGGATCTTGAAGATGGTTTTCACCAACAAGCCCGCACCGAAAGCGACACCTGCGCCAAGCCACGGCAACCATGATTTTCGTTGCAAGGCGACGATGGTGAGAAACAATGTGAACGCCACTGTGAACTTGATCAGTGTGGCCCGGATCAGCACCATTTCGTAGAACAGCAAGGGCGCATAGGCCAGTGCGAATGCTGCCGTCACCAGTGCCGTAATGTTACCAAAACATGATCGCGCGATAAGGTAAATCAGAATATTGGTCGCAATGCCCAGCAGCAGTTGCCACGCAAAGACGAAGCGCACGTCAACGCCGAATACTTTGTATGTGATGCCGATAAGGTAAGCATAGAGTGGTTCCGTCCTGAAAAGTTTTCCGCTCCACCAGTCAGAAATCAACGCGTGCGCGGGATTGTCCGCGGACGCATATTGTGCCTTGCGTTCCGGATAAAACTCGAAATACCTCGACGCGAGTCGGCGTTCAAAACCGGTAAATCGATGAGAGGCGCGATCTGTGAGCCAATCCCCTGCCGCAATCCTTACGCCCCAGTCATGATAAAAATGCATGTCACTGGACACCCAATGATGTGCGTTCACGCACGGGCTCGCTGCAATGTCTCGATAGTAAGCGATACGTGTGAGGAGTGACAGAATGACGATACAAACAAGGATCCATCGTTGTTTGTCATTCAGCCAGACATCTACCGGGAGGCGACATGGGCGATCGTCGCCTGCTTCGTCAACACTGGTTTCGTCTGGGGGCACGGCCGGCGGATGTTGATTTTGGGCTGATTTCGCCGCCTGTCTGACGTGTCTTGCTTTGTCTTTTTTCTTCATTGCGCTGTGTCAGTCGTTCACCATTGTCCTAGTTCCTGCGATACGCGCCTGCATTCGTGACCGCCTGGTCCAGGCGGTCCGCAACGTCGTCGCATGTGGCGTTCCTCTGTTGATCCGTATTCGTCTAGTATCGTCGTATTTACCGCTCGTGCAGCTCTCTTCGTATCGCCGATACCTGATCGCAGATCAAGCCGAATAAGAACACGATTACCGTTGAAAGCGTGAGTATCACCGTTGTGTCGCCGATACCGCGATCCTCGGCGTTCGCAATGTCAATGCACAGACTTATCAAACTGAGAACGAATAGCGATGCCGACGTCAACAGAAAGACTTTCAGGGGTTCGAAGAGAACTGTCAACCGTAACATCAGCAGAAGTACTTTCGGACCGTCGCGCATCTGTCGTACTGTGCTGGAGCCAGTTCGTTCGGCTACCGTTATCGGTATCCATTCTATCCGACGGTGTGTCTTGAGCATCGCGAACGTCGAAGTGGTTGAAAACGAAAAACCACGCGGCATAAGATGCATGTACTTCAACAACAAATCCCGCCTGATGACCCGCAAACCAGAATTGAGATCGGGGATTTGTACACCGGCCAGGTAATTCGCGAAACCAGCAAGAATGAATTTTCCAGGTCGGCGTAACAGCGGCGCGTGCGATATGCGGTTTCTTGAGCCCACGACCATATCGAAATCATGCATGACAGCTATGAGGCGGGAGACGTCATCCGCGGCGTGTTGGCCGTCGGCATCACAAAAAAGTACGTAGGCCCGACCGCTTGCCAATGTACCGGTACGCAACGCCGCGCCGTAGCCTTGCTGCTGCTTGTGCTGGATTACCCTCGCGCCTGCTTTCGTTGCCCGCCGAGCGGTGTCGTCGGTCGATCCGTCGTCGATCACAAGTACTTCTGCGTTTGGAAGGCGATCGCGCAACGCCGTCACGACGGCGCCGACAGACGCTGCTTCATTGAGCGCCGGTATGATGATACTCACCTGTGCCTGGTCTGCTTCGGGCATTGTGGGTGGATCTGATTGTTCTGTCATGCCATTATTCCGGTTTATACTATTATCGAAACATCACCGCGATGATGATTCATGCTGATGTGTCCCGGCGTGGCGCCCCGCGTTTACGGCGAATCCAACAACAAAGATAAAAATTTCGCCGATCGTAAACCACAGTCGTGACGCAACGGCGATCGATGTAGCGACATCAGCCGGGATACGAATTTGTGTGAGATAGCCAACTATGACGGCCTCCCGTACGCCCAATCCGCCGGGCGAAAACAGAACGAGAATCCCGATTGTTACCGAAATTGGAAACAACAATCCCGAAACCGCAGGTAATGCAATGGATGTCATACTACGGACCAGGAAATAGAAGCCCAGAGACAGAAGAAACCACTGCCCAAACACGATTGGCAGCAATTTTAGCATCGTCGGCAGTGAGACGACTGGGATATGGACAGACTTGGGAAGGATTTTTCCGATCACGGTTTCAGCCGAGCAATTGAATCTCGCTGAAAACAGGATGAGGCTGAGAACGACAAACGCCACGGCAACCGCTGGTGTCCAGACGGCGAGGCCATCCGTCAGATATAGAACCACGATGCCGAGAACGAGTCCAGCCCATATCACACACATTTGCAGCTTCAATGCGATGATTGTAATCTGGCCCATCGGAAATCTGTACCGTTGCGATATTACGCCGGCAACCCCAAGCAGCAACCAAATTTTTCCTGGTATATACTTGCCAAATACCGTAAGGCCCACAGCTGCAACGCAATCTCTGAATCCGGTATGATATCCATAAACATCGAGAAAACGTTGCCACATGAAAGCCAACATCACGAAGCTTGCTGCCAGCAGTGCCATCGACAGCACAAGCGACCGAATCGAAACGATCTCCGGGATGTGCACCAAGTCGCGCCGGTGAAGCGTCCAGAGGAGAAACGCCAACGATACGTAAATAAAATAATTGAAATATTTTTCCATTGAAACTGAGCCGCACGCTCATGTGCAGGCAAATTCAGCTAGCATAATCGTCGTATTTCTTATTACAACCGCCCGACAATGATCAGTGGTTGTCCTGTTTCAATCCCGCTCCGTGATGACGTGAACAATCTGCTTTCGGCGCCAATATGCGTATGTAGAGAGTGTCGTGACAACAGCAATCGCCGAGATTACTTTTCCGATGCGATAGCTGCGCGGTTCGAAGCGAAATGTCACGAGGTGTTCGCCGGGCTCAACGACGCAGCCGATGAACTCACCGTAGACGCGAACGATGTGGCCCGGTTTGCCGTCAACGTACACCCGCCATCCCGATTCACAGCGTTCGGTGACGCACAAGAGTTGTGTGGATCCGATCGTACATTGGACGTGGATGTCGCCCGGCCGATCTCGGATCACGGTAGCTGCGCCTCGATTGGCTTTTCCGATTGGCTTCAGCCTGGATTCGACCACCGCTGTATGACGGATATCGAGACTATCCGGTAACGGTACGGCAGGATTCGCAAGGACAATGGTCGTGTACAGCGATGCGCGCGGGAGTCGGCGCAATCTGGCCAATGTGGCGGTATCCGCGTCGCGACGCGGGTAGAGTCCGGCATAGCCGAAGGTCAGTTTTCGGCCGTAGAGGGTGAGTTCATTTTCCCAGCTGTAGAGTGCGTCGTTTGTCGAACCGCCGACGGGATAATGCAGCACATCGGTCAGGCGTACCGGCACCTGGTTGAAGATGTGTGTCAAGCCGTAACTTGCAATGTCGATCGCAGCCACAATCAGCAGAATTGTCAATGCCCTACGTGAGCCGGCCCCAACGAATCCTGCGGAGATCGCGAGTATGACAAACAGCAATAGTCCGCCAGCGGCAAGCGGCCAGGAATCCGTGAACAACACGGCGGACAGTTGCCCATCTACGGCGGCCGTGTGGCCGGCCCAGAATAATATTGTTAAGGCTGTTACGGCAGGAATAAGGCATACAATGAGAATTTGCCTCGGGCGTGTGTCCCGAGTCCTTGCGATAGCACACAGGTCGGCAATGAATAGCGCGTTTAGTACCGCGAAGGCGAAATGGCATAATACGATGTGGCGGACCGGCATACGGAACACGGACATCAACGGTAGCTGCAACAACAGCTTGTGCAGGAAACCGTAATGTCCGAGCGCAAGGATTGTTGTGATAACCGCTGTGGCTGCCGCTGCCAGCGCCAGCCTTCGGTGTGCTCCGAGGTGATTACGTCGCAGGAGAATCCAGATGAATGCCAGGGTGGAAATGCTGCCGCTGTAGATCCCAAATTCATGGGTTGTGAGCCCGACCTGGCGATCGTCGAATAGGTACGGAGACCAGAATTGGAGCAGGTTCAGCGGATGCAGCGACCCCGTCTCTGCAAAAGCCAGAGCTTCCGCATCGCCATGGATGAGCGCCTGCCGCGTCGAGCGCTGTAGCATGTCCAGAGTTGGGAGCAATTGTATCGCACCGGCTGCGACGCCCATGCATTTCGCGGATAAGAGGGCAAGGCCTGCGTTAATTGCCGTGCAAGGCGGTCCGGCGCATTCCGGCGCGTTCACAATAGTGGCCTTCCCGGAGATCATTATCGCTCCGACAGCATAAGCCATTTCGGCCAATCCGCACAGATAAACCCCCTGCGGATGTCCCAGCAGTACCTGCGATGCCGTGAGCAGCGCCAGGGCCAACCACGCCGGCGGGCGGGAGCGCCTATCTCGCACGATTGTGTCAATCGCGAGGAGCAGCCAGGGAAGATGGGCAACAACCGCCACCATATTCATGTGAGCGAAATGCAGCATGTTGAAGCCGCTGAATGTAAAGGTAAACGCGCCGAATGAGGCCGGGCCGAATGGAATTCTCCATCGTCGCAGCAACAACAGCGTTCCGCCAAAAATTGCCGGATAGCTCAGGAGCAATTCGATATTCACGGCGGTTGTGAAGGGAAAGACCCGGTACAGCAATACATGAACCGGGTGCGTCATGCCGACTTGCCCCTCCCCGTGAAGGTAGTAACCGTGGAATATCCTGGGACACCACGTAAATGTGTCGCCGTTTTCAAGGCAGTTCGCGTAGAACCAGCGAAACGGTATATGCTGCATTCTGAGATCATCGAAATAATACACAAATCCGAATACAGCCGGAAAGATGATGATGCTGAAGACAACCAAGGCAGCGGTCAACGAAACTCGCGCAGCTATACGATCGAACGGTGCCGGAGCGGACGATGTGTGCCCGTTTGCAGACCATATGTTATTCATCGGCAGACGTATCCGTCCTAGGGCGGGTAGCAATTGATTTCAGGGGGACGCGACATATATTGGACCTTGGTATGGTGTGTCAGGGGCGTGGGGCACGGCACTGTGACAAGGTACATTGCGGTTGGTGAAACGAACACTGGCGTGCCTTTGTGACGGCGTGATCCGATGTGCGCTACAGGTTTCCAACGTCGGACGGCAGCATTGCATGGCCGACTCAGATTGTTCATATTCGTGAGGCATACATGATTACACGCACCAAGAAAATACTTCAGATCGCCGTGGTCTCCAGTGTAATTCTGTTGTTCGTGGTGATTGCGGCCTATCTCATCTTGACCTCGAATGTATTCATTCGAAGCATTGTCGTTCCTCGCGTCGCCGAGCGGATTGGCGCACCGATCTCGGTCGCTGAAGTTAGTTTCAGCCCATTCCGCAAATTGGTTCTTCGTGATCTCGTTGTCGGCGACCCGGCGCGACCGCTCATACGGGCCAAGCGTGTTCGGCTCCGGCACAGCGCGTTCGCTATCGCAAAGGGGACGTACAGGTTCCATCACGTTCAGATCGCGGACGCAGACATCTACCTTGCGAAAGACCAGGACGGCAAGCTGAATATTCCCGAAATGCTATTCAATGGAGACGGCGCGGTTCCGGCCGTACCCGAATCTGCCGGGCGTTCTGCTACGATTCGTATCGGCGAGATCGAGATCACCAATGTATCTGTGACCTACGAATGGATGAGCGCGCCCGACAGCCAGCCCGAATACGTCACCGTACGTGGCCTTAACGCGACCGGTGGAAAAATTGAGCCCGACTCGCAGTTCGAGTTATCCATAGAAGGCGCAATGAGTTATGATAATAATGGTGGAGACACTGTCGTGATGAGCGATGGCGATTTTACGCTCAACGGCTTCCTCGGAGCAGAAATGTTGCCGGAGTTGCTGCTTATTAAGGGACAATTTGCGAATGTCGAAACGACGATGTCTGGAAGAATTCTGGCCGATCGCGTGGTGTCATTGGATGGAAAGCTGAAGAAAGATAAGGGTAAATACGTCATCGACAAGTGTAATGTTTCCGAGAGCTTTCGGAATTACAAGGAATGGGGGGTGGACGTATCCGGCATTGTCGATCCATCATCGCTCGATGCAAGTATTCGATTGACCGCATCGATAAGACACAGTGAGCCGTTGAATTATCTGGGCGCCGGCATCGGTGATATTGATTTCGGCGACACCAATCTTGACTACACAGGAAAAATTGAGATCTCTGAACGAGGACAATCCGTTGCTGTCGACGGTACGCTGGGGCTTAAAGCGTTCTCGCTGGTATCGGATCAATTGCCGGCGTCACAACTTAAACCGGTTGATCTGACGTTCAGCCACCACATCAAATCGACGAATGGCGGAGAGGACGTCACTGTCAGCGGGTTGTCACTCGCGATACGCAAAGATGATACGGACATGCTCGACATCTTTCTCAGCAAATCCGTCACCTTCGCCTTCGGAGAAAATGGCGCGGCAACAACGGATGAACCGGCAGTATTGAAAATTGCCTCATACGGATTGCAACTGGATATGATAAGCGGTCTGGTGCCGCCGGATCTGGGAATCGACATTCGCAAAGGGAAATTGCTGGCCGATATCGACATGAAAATCCACGGCAACGGTGCGAAAATAGAAGCGACCGGATTATACGATCTCGATAATATTCAGGTGCGGATGCTTGAATCGGATACGTATCGACCGGCCAAGCTCAAGCAGGAATTTCAATTGACATGCGAGTCACTGAATCATCTGCAGTTGTCCGGTAAGACGACGTTGTGGGCGGCGAATAAAGGGGTAGCGATGACCGCCGATATGTCCGGCACGTTTGATTTCGACGACAAGAAAGGAAAGCTCCTTCTGCGCGACCTCGAATTGCAACCTTCCATTGCAACGCTTCTGCCCGACCGGTTAGTGGAACTGGTTAAGCTCGGCAACATCAACGGAACTGGGGAGTTTGCCTGTGTGGTCGATGACCCGGAAACGGCACGGTTCCAGGGCGAACTGGCGTTAGCCAATCTGGAATTGACGGCCGACGGCTTCCCAGACCTGCCGAGCGTCTCACCTGTGATTTCGTTTGATGTTCGGACGGACGCTGCCGATACGATTACTCTCGACACATTCAGCGCCACCGTGACGAGCAAGGGTAAGAACCTTATTGATATCACTGTAAACGGACCTCTCCGCGTCGATCCTATCGATGCGAATTTGAATCTTGAGGTCCGCGCGTATCCGATGCTGTCAAGATTTTTGCCGGATGAGATTGTCAAACAGGCGCAATTCCGTAACCTTAATTTCAGGACGCGGTTTAATAGTCGTATTCATGATCCCGATTCCATCCATTTGCAGGGCCGGATTGAGGCGACGGATGTCGCGTTGACTGTCGCCGGTTATGATGAGTTGCCGCCGCTCTCGCCTGTCGCCGAGTTCGATCTGCGGGTTGACAGCAATAACACCATGGCAATATCCCACATTGATCTGACATTATCCGAACGTGATACGTCGATTGCGGAAATCCAGATGTCCGGTTTGTTGGGTACAGCGGCTAGGTCCGGCGATCTATCACTGAAAATTCCGTTGATCAGCGGGCGTATGACCGACATTGCGAATCGATTCATTGCCGATGCCGATATAAGCGATGCCGATATTACCTACGACGGCAATATCAGCTTCGACGTGGAAAAAGCGGTCTATCATGTCGATGGTGTTTTGGGCCTCAAGGATTTTTCATTTCATTCCGACGCCTGGAACGTTGAACTCACCGAAGCGGTCGATGTGCGCAGTACATTCGATCTTCGCTATGATGCCTCGCAGATGCTCGAATTACAGGAATGCGATGTCTCCGTTCGTTCCGGCGATGAAATCGCGATCGCGTTGTCGCTTGTCGGGAATCTGGATACGGCGTTGTCCGGCCGGAATTCGAAATTGGCGGCATTGTTGAAGTCGCCCGTCGATATGGAACGGTTGCCCAGCCTGCTCCGACACTTCGATGGCGGCGAGGAAGCTGAGATCGTCACGGACCCCAAGTTACTGCACAAGCGGCCGGAAGACGCACCAAAGCTCGTGTTGGAGCTGTCGGTATCGGCGCCGGCGATATTCTATGATGATTTCACGATCAAGGAGTTTAACGGTCAATTCGATATCGCGTTAGACCAGGTGTCGGCAACATCCTGTTCGTTTTTTCTTAACGGCGGTGAATCGCTTGTCAGCGGTGTTGTCGGATTGACCGATGATTTTAGTATCGGTGATTATCGGGTCATTGCCGGCGTGAAAGGTATCGGCCTGGGACCGATGTTTCGGCGCATCAGTCCGTTGGTGGACGAGATGCTCACCGGTAAGCTCATGAAGATGACGGCAGAATTCAGTGGCTCGGGTACGGAATTCAGTCAGATACGAGACAGTCTTAACGGTGACTTGCGACTTGACCTGGATAACCTCAAGGTAAATGACGTCCGCAACGAGCTGGTTGTGTTATTGAGTTATCTTGGCGTGGCGCCAGACGATTTTACCTTTGAAGACGGTGTCGTAAAGGTAAATGTGGAAAACGGGATAATTTACGTCTCGGATGCGATACTGAGTAATCCGGAGTTACGCCTCAAGGCGAGGGGGCAGGTCGAATTTGGAGGCAAATGGAATCCCAATATGGATGTTGTACCGGGATTCGCGGGGAAACTTGCAGAAAAGGTAGAGAAAAAAGGCGGGGCGTTGACGGATTCCCGTGACGGCTACCTGGAGATGGCGGCGGTTCGGCTGGAGGGCCGCACAATGGAGTATCTCGTGGGCACATTCATGCCCGACCTCCTGTTCCGGGCCGGTGTGATAAGCTCGCGCGATAAGGCAATCGCCAACGCGGTCGGGAGGATTCTCGGCAACGACGACAATCCGGAAAGCGGCGGCGACGATTTCAAGCAGGCGGTGCTGGACGCGGTAGACGATTACACGCGCAAGTCGAAGAATGAACTGAAAACGAAAGATGCCCGCAATGTCGAAACAGGCCTGAAAATTCTGAAGGGATTACTTGATTCCGATCAGACTACAGAAGACACTCCGAACGGCACAAATAACCCCGACCCATCTCCCGAATCTGTTCCCGAAGACGACTGAGTTTGGCGTTTTCGGAGTACAGGCGTCGGCCTGCCAACCACAGTCATCGTGAGTCGCGCGAGAACTTCGAGTATGCCACCACGGCAAGTACCCTTATTTCAACGATACTGGTTCCGTGGAATAGAGTCCGGTCGCTGAACACACGGGATCAGGGGTGTTCAATCGCTCCCTGTGTCGGTCGTATTGCCCTTTAATCGACTTTTGATATGGTGCACCCATTCCGAATAGATACGGCCGGATGTTCGCGGCTGAAGACCTTGCTGATACGTTGCGGGCGGCAGCAGATGTTTCGCCCGTAGAAATTCCGCGACGTGTCGTCGAATTTGCCACCAGCGCAGGTGATGACGGAGTAGCGGAAACACCCTTTGAGGAACCTGATACTTCGCCAAAATCGTTTCGAGTTTGACTGAGTCAAATGTGTATCCAAGGCGTTGCCCCGTTGCGATGACGTCCCTGTGGTGCTCGTAAGCTCGCCACGACGCGCCGAGGGGTGTTTCCTCGATAGTACGCTGCCAGGTCGCGTTTTTGGGAGATTCAGCACGATTTAGAGGCAGACCCGGACGTTCCAGACCCATCAAATCAAAAATTCGCATCACCGCGTTATCGTCTTTGAACAAGGTATCTGCCGATAATTCAAGATAGGGTATATCACAGAATGTACGATGGCATTCCGCCGCATATGACGTGACTTCGAGCCAGTGATACAACATGCGTTCGAAAATTGATGTTTTTTCCCATCTTTCACAGTAATGTTGAAAAACCGTATTTGGATCGAATGGCGTCAGAATCTTTCCCCAAGGCTCTTCGTCGTATGGCGGAATGTTGCGCCAATTGTGCTGCTCGGTGTGTACGTATAGTGCAGCCGTGTTGATGACCGGATGCCGGTGTAAGTGCAGGATTCTTAATCTGTCTCCAAAGATCGATGCAAGAATCGGCGCGAGATGCGACAATGTATTGCCGAATATCATCACAGGCTTTGTTTCCGCTGACCGCTGTACTCCGGTCACGAAGTCTGAAATAACAGGATCCTGCAGTGCGCGCTCTTGTGATTCCGGATCGAAGCAACGAAAAAAATGACGAAATTTCGCTGCTCGTGAGCCTATCGGTTCGTGCTCGATTCGTGCTTTATCGCTGAAGTAAATTTTGGCCAAATGGAAACAAAATGACGTGCCTGACCGGGGCATTGCGATAGTGAGTAGTACTGGATGCGTCATAAGTAGTTGCTTCTAATCATCGGATTTGCGTTGATTTTCAATTCCGAGTTCGAGTCTCGGTCTCGCCTGCATGGTATTGCGGAGACCGTGTCGTCCGGCGAATATTCAGAATGGGGTCGCAAGGAATTTGTAATTATGGCGGCGCAACCCTACTGCGACCGGAGCCCATTGTATGAGTGCGGCCACTCACCACCCGGGTCCGTATGGTCATATGTCATTTTCGACATTCGGCGGATCAGCGCGACGGCTTTTCGCGAGCCGACAATACGATTCAGTCGACCGGATGACCGCGGTAATCGGGACGGGATCGGTTCTATCCGTGGTTTAACGCGCGATAAATCAGCCAGGGCATTATTCCACGCCTTGCAGAAATTTTCCTCCCTGTATGCTGCTTCTATCGCGGCCGCCCGCACTGAAAGCGTACCAAACTTGATCGTGCCGTCATATAAACGTTTGATGCACTGTCCGGCGCCCGACATGTCGCCGACGGGAAACACCAGACAATTGACATTGTCAACCAGCACACCTTCCTCTGGACGACCGCGGAAATTCGAAACCACGGGAACAATACCGTGGCGCATAGCCTCCCATGCGACGATGGGACCGCCTTCCGCCGGCGAGAAGATGACGAGTGCGTGGAGATTGGGGTAAACGTCGGTATAAAGTGTGTTTCTGGGAAGTTGTCCGAAAAACGATACGCGGCCGGACTTGGTGTGTTGCTGGAGTTGCGTGCGGAGCCAGCTCTCGTCTTCTCCGGTGCCGACTATGTGGAACTCCACATTCGGCAGCGAGGACGTCCGCTCGACGAGCGACACAATATCCCGGATCCTTTTTTCCCGGTTATCCAGACGGCCGACGTAGCCGATTCGGAAAACACCTTGTCCCGTGACAAAGGGTTTTATCGTTCCATCCAATGGCGGCGGGACGCCGGTCGGAATATGCGTGACCGGTGTTCCTCCGCACGCTTCGGTCAGCGTCTGGGCGCCAATAGCGGACACACTCGTAGCCAGGTCTAACGCTCCGGCACAAGATTTAAGGTCGTTTACCACTCCAGGCATATGGCCATGCAGGCAGGTTACCAGCCGAATATCGGATCGCCTGGATCGCTTCCACTCCGCAGCCGCATACAGTGCGTCTGCCAGTTGGATCGGAAAAACGATATCCGGTGCGACAGACTCAAAACAGTGGAGCAGCGATTCGATACGTTGTTCGACATATCCGGTACGTCCGTCAAGCACGCGGTAATTCTTGAACGGATACTTTTTCCTGTATGTTGCAGGATCGTGGAATCGTGCGCCGCTCGCAAGCGCTACGATGCACTCCCACCCGCGATCGCCAAGCACGTTTACAAGGCGCCACAACCACTCTTCTACGCCGCCGCCAGTATACGCGGTCTGCGTGCAGAAGAGTATGCGTCCCGGTGGTGAAGCCGCTTCCCTCATCTCACACTGAACGCAATCATGTTAGCCGGTATCGTCGAGGCTCATCCAGTCGCGAAGTTCCCACTCTGGAAAGCCCAGAAATTGCGGCTCTGGATTTAGCACCACGCCGGTTTTTGCGAAAACGGTTGCACGAATCCTGCGCATCAGTGTAAGCACGTCCGCGGCTGTTGCGTTGCCGGATTCATTCATCAGAATCACGGAATTTCGTGAGTGTAACGTCGCGCCACCGACGCGAAGGCCTTTCAAACCGCAACCGTCTATGAGCAGCCCTGACGGAATCTTTATGCCGTCGCTACCGACGTACCGGTGGGCCGGGTTCTTGAGCCTGTCAACCGTGTCGTCGAGCAGTGTGCCTTCCGCTCTGGCCAGCAGACTCGCATGTGCTTCATCACTCAGCATCGTATTCTTAAAAAATGAACCGGCGTTGCCGTTCTGGCGATAATCGGGTAGCCTCCCGTCGGTACGAATGGAGATGATACAATCCCGGATCTCGGCGATCTCCGGAGCTCGCGAATTCGGTGAACCCAGCCCGGCGGCGGCGAGTATCGATCCTATCACGCGTTTCGCCTGGTCCTTCCTGCCGCGACACGGGGGGTAAAAATGTTCTCGGACAATCTTGAAATCGAGGTTCGGCGACGATTTTTTCGACAATCGAAAAACGACATGAAGCACCACATATCGGCCTCTTTCGCGACGATTGAAAAGACTCGATCGGTAGGCAAACTCGCATGCGGAATTTTCGAGCGATAAGGCCGTCGATGTGTGCCTGTCCCATACGTCGACACGCTCCAATACGTCTGACGCTTCCTGACCGTACGCACCGACATTCTGAAGCGGAACAGCCCCGACGGTTCCCGGAATGAACGACATGTTTTCCAGCCCCCACCAGTGATTCTTGACAGCCGTTTGTACGAAACCGTCGAAATCTTCACCGGCGGCGACTTTCACGACGACGTCGTCTCCCTTTTCCGCGATGACGTCGTATCCTTTGGTTGCCATCCTGACAACAAGACCGTCGATACCGGAATCGCATACCAGTATGTTGCTGCCGCCGCCGAGTATGACAACCGGTATGTCTTTGGCTCGGGCAAAAGCGTATGCCTCCACAACATCCTCGTCGCTACTGGCTTCGACGAAATATGCCGCATCGCCGCCAATACCAAACGTCGAAAGCGCGGCTAACGGTATGTGCCGTTGGACCTGCATTAACTTTTGTCCGTTCCGGACTGCCCCGCATCGCTGAACCGGATAATATTCTCGGCCACTTCAACACAACGGCTGCGATTGGTGTCGCGTTGGGCGCCAATGCGTGACCAGTTCCAATTCCGATTTATACAACTTTCCAGCAATGCCTCAATCCCGGGGCAGTTAAATTCATCCTGGCGGAAGATACAGCAGTCACCAAGACCAAAGACATCGAGCATATCGCGTGTTTTGCTGTGACGGGCATTTTTTCGGATCGCGGTAATATCGATGTTGGCAAATGGTGTTTCGTATTTTATGGCCGCAATATTCGGGTGGGTTCGGACGCTCACAAAAAAATCGAGCCGCTCGATCACGGTCCACCATTCGAATGGGCGTAACACGCCGGCTGCCATATCAAAATCCACATTGGGATTCGGGTCTATCACGGACACCACCGCGTACCCTTTGCTTCGTAAATAGGGAACGACCCAGGCGTTCAATTTATCGCCGTGTTCTGTTTTGAGTGGAAACAATACTCCGGCAAGTTTAGTTCCGGTTTGAATACCGTGGCCGGCGAATACATGATCTACATTCTCAAGTGTGTCGTCAAACAGCCACGTCGGGTCCGGCGTTACCTCCGCCTTTTTCCCGTCGGTGAGGCTAAGGGATTCGACAAAGTCTCGTGTAGGCAGGTCGCGTACGGATATATAGTTCAGCGCCGATATATATGTCACCATCGTGTTCATCATCCGGTCTGGTATCGCCTGTATATCCGAGTAGCCAACGGATGCGGCGAATGTCGTCTTGATGACGTCAAGATCCGGGTGCAGCCAGTATGCATTCGGGAATGCAATCTGTCTTGGGTCACCGCAAAATTCCCGCTTTAGGATACGCAGTCCCAGATTCTTCACGTCGCGGGCGTAGTCGTAGGCACTAACTCGGCTTGGCTCCATCGCACATAATTGTGTGAATGCGCGGGTGACGCGACTAAAGACGGTTGGCCGCCGTTCGTACTGCCAGATGATGTCGCTGCCAACAATGACCAGATCATAGTGACGCGTGATCCATGAAAAAACACTCGCGCTTCCGTTGTCGACCATCGCATTGTCGCTCAGAAAATCGGCCAATACGCGGTCGTACACGTCAAGCAATTCCGGGCTGCGCATAGAAATAATCGACTCGTATTTGGACTTGTGTCGATAGTCAATAATCTCAGTCCGGTGCTCCGGCCAGCGTGCTCGCAAATAATTGCACAGCGAATAAGCCTGCCAGATCGCACCCTCATTGTAGACATAGTGGTATGTCAATATGCCGATTTTCATCAAATTTCCCGTTGTTTTCGTGCGAATGCTGCGATCTTGGTTGTGCTGAATGACATCGTCGGTTCGAGATTCAATGCGTTCAGAAACAGGGCGATACGTTCATACATGGTTTCGTGTCCGGTGAGTTTCAAGGCGAACGCGGTCCGTTTATTCTCGGCAATCGCCGCGCGCATGCTGTGGTAGGTTTCTGCCGTGAGCGAGGGCAATATCTGCTCCAGCTCATCGATATCGTTGAATGTAAGAATACCGTCCGGATTGAAAAATGTGCTGATTGCCCGGCATCCCCAGTAAATGGGTACGGTTTCCGTTACGAAACAATCGATGATCTTCTCTGTGAAGTAATGGTCGTGGCGGCAATTCTCCATGGCGATTGAGAAGTAGCATGATGCGATAACATCGTCCTTGAAGCGGAATTCACGGATGCCCCGGCCCCAGGCCTGAATATCCGGATGCCGGACGCAATATTGCGCAACGGCCTTGCGGAAGGCATAACCATGATCAGCTTCGTGCTGGATACTGCCGATGAATGATACGAATGTGTCCTTGTCGTAACGCGCCAGCGCATCCGGACGTCCGCGGTTTATCCAACTGGTGCCATACAACAACTCATGGTAGGGCTTGCCTTGATCCAGGAGCGCTTGTTCAAATGTAAGAATCGCTGCAAATGTCCGCTCACGTCCGCGAATTTTTTCCGATAGCCCCTTAATCGGGGTTTCCTGGAGGATTGCGAGTCGCCGCTCACGCGGATAGCGAAAGGGGGCGTTCGACAGCGCCAGTTCGTCCGCAAAGATGCCGAATTGAAACGGCACTGTTCTTTTTAGAGTAGGATCGAACACGAATATATACGCGTCATTGCCCGCGGAGACCTTAATCGTCGGATAGTTTGTTGTTCTCCTATCCCAGCAATCGACATAAACATCCATGGTCAACAGGCACGAAATGTCAGGGCCTGCGTCATGTATCCTGCCATTCGTCGTCGAGCATAAGGTATGGTCGCCGACCCTCTTCATATCTGCCGTTAGAGTGAATCTGTAGCGCCGCCGCGTTGGCCAGTGAATAAATCGCTATGCCCTTCGAGATTATTGTTACGTATATCATATACCTTCCCGGCGAAAAACTGACGTTGCTGAGCCGGCATCGAACCGTGCGTCGGCCGGATTCGAGATCTATTGAAAAGTGATTTCGCTCAGAATTTACAAATGCGGCGAGGACTTCGTCCTCTCGATAAATGCCAATGTGAAAGGCTGTATTCGGCGAATCTTCGAAAGCTTCTATTTCAAGATTCAATGTTGTCGACTCACCAGTCTGATAATCACTTCGATCTTTTCCGGATTCGTCCTGAAGCAGCACCGAGTCCAATCTGCAGATCCGGTCGCCGAAATAATTTTCCTTGCGTTTGCGCTCATGATTCGCATCATCACTTAGATACCTGTCGAGGCATTCCTCGACCGATGCGGTTAGCTGCACAGTGCCGGCACGTAGCAGCAATCCCTTTGTGCACAGATTTCTCACCGAAGTCATGTTGTGACTCACGAAAAGGATGGTGCGACCATTCTTTGCCACATCCTTCATCTTGCGAATACATTTCTTCTGGAATTCGGCATCGCCTACCGCCAATACCTCGTCGACAATAAGTATCTCGGGTTCGAGATACGCTGCGACCGCAAAACCGAGTCGCACCATCATTCCGGATGAGTAACGTTTCACCGGTGTATCAACGTATCTGGTGCAGCCGGAAAAGCCGACAATGTCGTCCAGTTTGCTCGCCACCTCTCGCCGTGTCATTCCCAGTATAGCACCGTTCAAATAGACATTCTCTCTGCCTGTGAGTTCAGGATGAAATCCGGTTCCGACCTCGAGAAGCGAGCCGATCCGCCCCTTCATCTTTACCTTTCCGATGGTTGGCCCGGTCACGCGGCTGAGGATCTTCAGTAATGTAGACTTCCCTGCGCCGTTTCGACCGATGATTCCCAGCACGTCACCCCGCTGAACCTGAAAATTGATATTCTCGAGTGCCCATACGTAGTCCGCCGCGCCGGATTCCGTGAGGTCGTTTGCCTCAGTTACCTTTCGATAGGGATCATCGCGACCGCGGACACGGAACCACCAACGATTCAGATCATGTGCAAGCGTCCCTGTTCCCACGTCGCCGAGTCGGTATTGTTTGCTCATGTTCTCGACCGAAATGACCGTCTGTTTATTTGCCATGATTGATCCGTGTCATACCGTTCTGGCGTTGTAGTTGCCGGTGCCGCGTCACAGGTATGGTGCGATGTGACATTGTGCTAGACCGTATCCATAAAGTTCTTCTCCACTCTCGTGAACACGATCATGCCGACGAACAATACGACACAACCGAACCCAAAACTGTATGCGAGATATACCCAGCTGAACGATCCGTTGCCAAGAAAAGCAAACCGAAACGCCTCGATTATCGGCGTCATCGGATTCGCAAGCAGGAATATCCGAACGGAGTCCGAGGTCACAGAGGAGAGCGGGAAAATAACAGTCGTCGCGTACATCATGAGCTGGATGCCGAAGCGCAGAAGAAAGCGCAGATCGCGGTATTTCGTCGTAAGCGAGGACACTATTATACCACAACCGAGGCCCAACATCGCCATGTTGACTACCAGTACCGGTAGGAGCAACATGAATACATTGACATGCAGATCGACGTCCTGAAAAAACCGATAGTAGAACCAGAATGTCAGAAAGAACAGAAACTGAATCGTCAACTGCAACATTTGGCTGATAACGATCGAAATCGGCACGACGAGACGGGGGAAGTAGACCTTGCCAAATATATTTGCGTTGCTTTGAAACGTTTCGGATGTGTTCGTAACGGATACAGCGAAATATTGCCATAGAATATTCCCGGATAGATAAAACAATATGGGAGGAATGGCATCCGTGGACAGATTCGCGATCTTCTTAAAGACGATCACGAACATGATTGTTGTCAACAGTGGTTGGATTATGAACCAGGCTGGCCCGAGTATGGTTTGCTTGAACTGCGCCACGAAATCTCGTCGAACAAACAGATAAATCAGATCGCGATACCGCCACAGATCGTCGAGTTGAAGGTGGAGAAGACCATATTTGGGTTCAATGACCAGGTCCCAACCGTGGTCGGCGTCGTTTTTCTCTCGATGTTCCATCGTTATGCTGACTCTGTCATTCGCTGCCGCAGGACAGCAGTTTTCCGGAAATCTGGCTTCATTGTACGATCGATATTCATACGCCCCATACCGCGCGACCCAATCGGCTCCTGGCTGCGACATGCTGGAGTAATGGCAGATTCCCAGGAAATATCAGAGGCAACCGTGCGTCCGCGCCGCTGACAAAGAATTCGCCTTCGGACGGCGTGTAGGTTCGCAGAATATCGTGGCCTTGTTCAAACAATAAGGGTACATCCAGTTGTGTTGTCGCAGGCGGTGGTGTACCGCCGCCGGTGCTGCCAGCCACCACCTTTACGCGTCGATCAAAGACGATCTGTTTGATCGACCTAAGCCGGTCATGTATGCCCTGGCGGGCGTTAACGAATCGATATTCGCTGTTTATCAGCTCTCGTTCAAATTCCATCCTTTGATTCTGAGTGACCGATAGAGATTGTTCGTTATGGATGCGGAGCACGACGGGTTTGCTATACCAGGCAATCGTTACCTTCGATGTCGTACAGCGACGTAGAAACTCATAGTCCATTCGTACATACCTCGGATCGAACAGGCCGATGATGGCCAGAGCGCTTCTTCGAATGACCAGGCCCAGACCGCAGGTTGACATGGCGCGTCGTTCCCGGACAAATGTTTCACGATAATTCGGCGGTGGGAGGCAAATGGCATTATGACTTACAATACGACTCGTTTCGTCGTCAATCCTGGCGTTTACGAATGGTGTAACGATAACATCAATGGCTTCGTTTTCTTTCATAAAGTCGATGCATTTTTGCACAGATTGATAGTCATACACATCATCATCAGTAATCGGTTTGATAATGTCGCCCGTTGATGCCATGAGGGCCCGATTCCATCCATGTGCTTCACCGCAGTCGGGACCCGGAATCAGTATGTCGATTTTTTTCTTGTCACGCCACGTCTCGAACACGGAAAACGAGCCGTCTGTGCTGCCGCCGTCAGCTACCACAATGTCTTCTCCGTGCCGTCTATGCGACGCGAGGTCGCCGAGAGATGACCGTATCCATTGAATTTTGTTGAATGTTGTGTAGCAGTATGATGCGTTTGTTGACATAGTCTAATAGCTGCGTTACGGCATCAGCGGGCAGGCGCAAAGCGCACAATGCATGTATGTTTTTGGTGGTTCGTTTCAGGTTCCGGCATTGAGAATAGCATCGATTATTTGTTGCGTGTTACCCGCCGGGTCAAAACGTTGCTCGGCATAGGCGCGAGCGGCGTGACTACGCCGCTCGCGTTCGGCCCACGACGTAGCTTCATGAACTGCGGTAACCAATGCGTCGATGTTATCAGGCGCGACGACCCATCCGCCGCCACTTTCATTAATCCAGTTTGCGAGGCTGTTTCTGCGGTCACCGACAAATATAACCGGACGACCAACGGCGAATATCCCCTGGATTTTGCTCGATACCATCGTACCCTGCCATGCCGGATCGAGGCTGGCAAGATGCACATCGCCGCTGCACAGGTGGGCACGTAGCTGATTGCGTGCGACGTAATCAAGTAACTCGAGATTCACGTCTGGATTACAATTTCTGAATGAAGCGATCTCCGGGCATCGTTTACCGCCGCCGGCGAACACCCAGCGTATACCTGATTCGTGACGGCACTGCGCGGCGGCAGCGAGGAACTCGCCGAACCGGTGGCCAAGGCCCATATTTCCCGAGTACATGAATACTACGTCATCGTCACCCCAGCCGCGTTCGCTTCGTAGCGGATTCCTGGTTCCGGCCGGCCACGGCACCAACGATGGATCGCCCCACAGCGGAATCCATTTCATCGTCGGCGCTTCTGTTGTGGATCTGTTAACATAGTGCCGGACTTTTTCCTCCATATCCGGTCCCAGCGTTAGTACGAGTGAACTGCCTGAAAGCTGTTTCCGTGTCAGATATGCCAGGGCGCGGTAAAGCCAGGAGTTCGTGGCGAGCATGCCGTGCGCCGCCATCACATCCGGATAGAGATCCATAATCCAGTGCGCGTGGCGGCAACCACGGAGTGCGGCAACGGCTTTACCGAGTATGCCCGCGTATGGCGGTGTGGTCAGGGAAAGAATGATGTCTGGCCGAGGCTTTAGCAAACACAGTATGCCGGCAACCGCACAGTAGAATGAAGCGTAATCCGCGAGTTTTCCTGCAAATGACCTGCGACCAAATCCGCATGCCGGCACACGGCGAATCCGTACGCCGTCGATCGTCTCAGTCGCGGGGTAGCGGCGACCGCCGTCGTATGACCGCTGGGAAGCGACAACCTCGGCTGAATGTCCGGCGTGCACCAATGCGCGTGCCAGATCGTGCAATACCTGCCCCGTCGGCGCCATGTCGGGAGGATAAAACTGATTGATGAACAGGATCTTCAAGTGCTATCAGTCTCGGCATTCCTCGTCGCCAAAAGTTCCGCTGTTTTCAGGCAGATCATGTATTCGTATATAGCCTGCAACATGCAGTATCGGAATCCCGCTATACCATCCAGAAAACCGAGCCGAAACAGGTATTGATAGCCAAATTTCGCCAGGGGCCGGCACGGTATCCTGTACCCCAACACCTTTAGCGAATGTCGTCTCCGCGAGGGGTTTTTCGAAACCAACGATTTCCATTCGAAAGCGTTATGCGACATCGATCGGACAGCTTCGTGGGCCTCTTGTGTACTGTAGCGATTGTGGCGATGTAGCCAGTCGCCCATCCCTTTGATGAACGAGTAATGAAGATAGGGACTCTGCAGAGTCCCAATACTGTCGTCGTCGATATCGCTGCGTTGTCCATGCCCAACCTGTCGAAATCGAAACCGGCCGCGACGGCCGAGGCGCACTTGGTATACCGGATATGTTGCTGCGTGTTTCAGCCACGTATCACCCCACATCATTTTCGATGGTGCGCGGTAGGCATCGAACGATTCATGCGCAATTCGCTCCATGATCTCACGACGCAACGCTTCCGTGAAGATCTCATCGGCATCAAGGTGAAAGATCCATTCATGCCGGAACGATAGGGTGTCGATAGCAAAGTTTCTCTGTCCGGCAAAATCGTCGAAAGCGCGTTGGTAGACGCGTGCTCCCGCAGCCTCAGCAATTTCAATGCTGTTGTCCGTACTATAGGAGTCGAGTATTACGATGTCGTCACACCAGTGTAGCGCTTGAAGGCACCTTGGAAGAATCAAACCCTCGTTAAGTGTCAGGATCAGAACGGAACAGGACAAGATTGCACCGGTTAGAGCTGCGTCAGCATACCGAGGCTTCGGTCGACCGCAGCGTGGTTCCTGTAACGGCGTGGTCCGCGTCTGCAGTCGCAGTCGACCGTCGCTTGCGGCCAGACCGCAATAAGATCACCGTTGTGACGACGAGAACCATGTACAGTATCAACGCCACTACGGCGTAAAACCTGTAGACGTTCAGAAACAACGGCCGGATGGATATGAATCGGACATCGTCGCCGATGAACGCCTGCAAGATATTGCGAATAGCAGGCATGATCACCGGGATTTTGTTCCAATTGGTATAGCGCACGTCCTCGTATGCGAAATACAGCGGGTAGTCACCCGGCACCTGTAATGCGAAATGAGGCCAATTCCGGCTGACTTCGTCGAAGCTTGCCAACGAACCGTCGGCCTTCATGAACGCGAGATTGTATAACGGATCCAGCACGACAAAGCGACCGTCAACTCTTGCTTCAAGCAGAATATGACATCCCCAGTGCTCGCCACACTTCATCTGCGCCATGCGAATGGGCATACCCGCACGCTGGAGCAATCGTCCCAGAACATGTGCGTGACTGCCGCACACACCCTTTGAATCAAGCAGGTGAATATCGGTCGAGCGAAATAATGTATCCCGAATACCTATATACGATTCACCGCCGAAAATCTCCAGGCGAGGGCGCAGCATGGCATGTGTCGCATCCAACAGGGCAATGGCCTTCTGTTGATCGCTTACCGCGTCTCCTGCGACATTCTCAACAATCTGGGTGATCAAGCGATCTTCGAAGTGTGCACTAACAGAGAATATCGCGACAAGCGTGAGCGCGACTCCCTGAAGTAGGAAAAACACGTATGTTATAGACTTGATCAATGATATCGATGTAGTTGACGAATGGTTGCCGATTCGACGGTTACATTGCGCGGCCGGAATCGTGGTCGCGAAAATGCCGCAAGTCGTTCTCGACCATTTCCGCGACGATCGCTTCGAAGGCTACCTCTGCCTGCCAGCCAAGTTCATTCTTGGCTTTAGATGGATTGCCGACAAGGGGCACTTTTTCCGCCGGTCGGTAGAATTTCTCATTCTCGACGACGTAGTCTTCGTAATTCAGCCCGGCAACCGCGAAGGCTGTCCGGCAAAATTCTCTGACACTGTGGGGAGCGCCGGTCGAGATGACATAGTCGCCCGGCGTATTCTGCTGCAACATGAGCGACATGGCGCGGACATAATCACGGGAGTGACCCCAGTCGCGTTCGGCATCGATATTGCCTAATTCCAGTTTGTCTTTCAAACCATATTTTATCATGGCCGCATGAGACGTGATTTTCCGTGTAACGAATTCAAAGCCGCGTCGCGGCGATTCGTGGTTATAAAGAATACCGCTGCAGGAGTAGAGATTGTATGCATCCCGGTAGTTGCGGGTGAGGTGAAAGCCGGCTACCTTCGATATGCCGTAGCTCGAACGGGGATTGAACGGTGTCGACTCATCCTGCGGGGACGTCGCGGCTTTCCCGAACATTTCGCTGGACCCAGCGTAGTAAAATCGAGCGTTAGGAACGATTTCCTTGAACGTAGAAAGAACGTGATGCGTGCCATTGATATTCGTGTTAATGATCGAATATTCGTCCTCAAAGCTGTAGCTGACATAGCTTTGAGCAGCGAGGTGATAGACCTCATCCGGCTGGACGCGACTGAAAATATTATACAGGCTGGGATAGCTGTCGATTGATCCCGGCAACAGATGCACATGATCACAGATGTGTCGGATACGTTTTAGGCGATTTGTCGGATCCTCAATGGTGATCTGTCGGACCACGCCGTAAACGTCATAACCGTTCTCGAGGAGCAGCTCGGCAAGATAGCTGCCGTCTTGCCCGGTGATTCCTGTAATAAGCGCCTTTTTCACCATTCAGACGCCGTTCACTCGCTGGCTGGATCCATGTAAAATATCAATGCAGCGCCCACGGCGATCTGGTCGTCCGCCGTCAACACGGATTCCTTGACCTTCACGCCATTCAGGTACGTTCCGTTGGTGCTTCCCATATCGACAACGTGGTAGCGATCGTCCTTATACGTGATTTTGGTATGGCATCGCGATACGCTATTGAGCAATATGCAGAGATCGCTGTCCGGTGAGCGCCCTATCAGCACGTCTTTCTTTTCAAGATCAATCTGTCGGGAGTCCGCGTCCGACACGATCACAATCAGATACGGTGAAGTCGCCGCCGTCTCGTCCCCGGTGCCACCGGCCGTGTCATTGTTCGTTCCCCGCATCAGCTCGACTATCGGTGGTTTCTTGTTGAGCGTCGATTTCGGCTTCGACGCCTTATCCTGAACGACAGTAAGGCTGGTTAGCAAGTCGTTTGGCTGAGTCCGTATCTTGATGTTGTAGTCATCCTTGCCGCGCGACGCGTCGGCCTTGGGCGTCTCAGAACGTTCGTAGTAAAACAGCGTAGCGTCTGCGATGTCGATTCGATCGTTCTGTGATAACGTGCACGTGTCAATTTTTATGCCGTTGACATAGGTGCCGTTGGTGCTGTCCAGATCCTGAATGTGATAACGCCCGTCTTTTAAGAAGATTACAGCATGCCTGCGTGACACGTTTTCAACGGGAATCGGTATCTGGTTATCGTCTGACCGGCCCATGATCATATTTTCTCGGGTCATGTCGATCCTCTTGATGCCGAGGCCGCCGAAGTCCGCGTAAAGGTAAGCGTCCATCGTCGGTGCCGAACCGTCGGCGTCTGAATCTATGTCGAACGCCTCCAGGTCCGGCGCGTCCGTATTCTTGGATATCGCGCCTGCAGTCAACCGTCTGAACTTTTCGTTGTTTTTGTCGAATGCGACGGTGCCGGTAAAGGCCTCGGGATCACCTTCCGGTTGTGACGCTTCCGATGAAGCAGACGTTTCGGCTACGTCCTCGGCGGTTGGTTCCGCCATGACCTGACGCATGTAACTCGCCAGCGGCCCGCCGCCCGTTGCTGCGTCGGTTTTGGATTCAGTAGTCTTTTCGTCCTTGGCACTCTCGCCGACTGGCCGCAGATTAAATGGCTTACCGGGGGAGGCAAGATTCAAGTTCTTGAGACGGCCGGGTTTTCCGGTGTCGGCATTCAATTTCGCTTTTTCCGCTAGTTTCGCTTTAAGCTTTGAGTTCAGGTCCGGCATAGGCTCTTCGGATTCCCGGCTGCTATCTGTCGGTATATCATCGTTTTCTAGGTCACTACGACCCATCCTGGTAGGGACGTAATTTGAGACTATATCTCGTGGGTCTTTAGATTCAAATATTTCCAGTCTGCTCACATCGCCGTAGCTTTCTTCAGGATCATCTACCTTGAACGATAGCTTCGTGTCTTCCGAATCGTCATCGTCCATTCCCTGCGTTTCACCAGGGGGCCAGGGAGGCGCAGAGCCGTCGTCAGCCACAGCTTCGGCCTCAGCAGTGGAATCGTACGGTTCGCAATCGTCATCCTTGCTTCCCGTCGCGGGTGCTACGTCGTGCTCGCACGTCGTATCCGCTGTGATGTCCGCATCGGTGCGTGTAGTGTCTTCAGTCGACTCGATATCTTCGTCTGTGCGATGGCTTTGCGCTTCGTCGGGTGCAGTTTCCGACTTGACGTCTGGAGGATTTTCAGCATCGGTGTCGTCTGTTTTGTCACCATTCAGGATGTCGAGTTCGACGCCCTCGATTTCCGTTTTTTCCGTAATTGAATGGCTTGGTTCGCGATCGTCATTCTTGCTTGCCTCGTCGGGTGCTTCGTCTTGCTCGCACGTCGTATCCGCTGTGATGTCTGCGCCGGTGCGTGTAGTGTCTTCGGTCGACTCGATATCTTCGTCTGTGCGATCGCTTTGCGCTTCAGCGGGTGCAGTCTCCGACTTGACGCCATGAGGATCTTCAGCATTGGCGTCATCTGTTTTGTCACCATTCAGGATGTCGAGTTCGACGCCCTCGATTTCCGTTTTTTCTGCAATTGAATGGCTTGGTTCGCGATCGTCATCCTTGCTTGCCTCGTCGGGTGCTCCGTTTTGCTCGCATGTCGTATCCGCTGTGATGTCTGCGCCGGCGCGTGTAGTGTCTTCGGTCGACTCGACATCTTCGTTTGTGCGATCACTTTGCGCTTCAGCGGGTGCGGTATCCAACTTGACGTCTGGAGGATCTTCAGCATCGGCGTCGATCGGTTTGTTTGCATTCAATGTGTCGTGGTCGTCCCTTTCGTTTTCCGACGTATTCTTAATCCCGTTTGTCGGCTTTGAGTCGGCTGTGCTGTGGGGCTCGGTGAGCGGTCCGACTATGCCCACAACGGTCGTCACTGCTGGGACTGCGTTCCCCTTGACAACGCGTGCGGCTTCCACAGCGTTGTCATGCCGGCGTATTATGGAATTTTCGTCACTCTCGTCGTCATCGGGCCCATCATCGTATTCGGCGGATGTCTCCGCTTCCGCTTCCGCTTCCGCTTCCGCTTCCGCTTCCGCTTCCGCTTCCGCTTCCGCTTCCGCTTCCGCTTCCGCTTCCGCTTCCGCTTCCGCTTCCGCTTCCGCTTCCGCTTCCGCGAATCGTGGCGCCGACAGCGCCACACCTGTAAAGAACGAAACCAGACAGTTAATTGAAGGATCACCAAAGATTTGGCCGGATACGACAAAACTCCCGCAGTTGCCGAAGAATATGGCGATTAATCCGGCATAACAAACGTCCTGATCAAGATCAAGTTCGAGCAGTCGGGTATTGTCGATCAGTTTTCGCACTAAATTGTACAGAACGGCAAGGAAACCAATCAGACCGAATAGGCCGACCTCAGCTGTAATTCTACTGATGCCGCCTTCCTGCCAAAGATACGGCCGTTCGACAGCCACGTGCTGTGTACCTTGTGTGGCCATTCCAAGGCCGTGGCCGAATAAGCCGGCGCCTTGTTGCAATGTAACGACGACCGATTCAAATCCATGACCGTATACGCGGTCCCAAATTTCGGCTGTGTCCGTGAAGTAGTACGTAGCAAAACCCTCATCGATACCAAGGGTTTCATACAGCCTATAGCCCATCATTAGAACAATCGCCGGGAGTGCGACCAGCTTAACAACCATTCGGCCCACTTTGGGATGGCGGCGCCAGTAGATCCACATCATCACCAAACCGAAGATCGGTAGCATCATGATCATCTTTCGTCGTCCACACAACATTACGCCAATGCTTCCCCAACCCGCACAAAGCATCCAGACGAGTCTATAAAATCCGCGATGCCGAACAGAGAGCGTGATGGCTAACATAATCATGAGTACAGAGTACCAACCCATGATGTCCGGACTTCGGAAAAATCCTGACGTTGGGTTCAACAAGTAGCCGTCACGATAGCGCACCCATTTCATTCCCAGTGCACTGGTCCCCAGCGCGTCCCAATCAGGAAAGTAATCGAGATGTTCCATCACCACGCCTGGTATGGTGATTGATATGATCACACAATAGAATGTGACCAGGCGTACAATATCCCGATCATCCCGCGGATAATTGAACCCCAGGACGAGTCCGAAGAATGGGCAGGAGTATGCGAACAGGCCGATTAAGGTTATCTGCCACGAACCGGCGCTATAGGTGGCCGACGTGACCGCTGCCGGGGTCACTAGTGCCGCGAGGATCCACAGGCCGCGTACGACGCGGCGATTGTGCGTACGGAATGCCGGCAGGAATTCGCGCCGATTTGTGACCAGATAAACGATCATCGTCGTCCAGATTGGGACGCACATGAGGACGAAATATGCCGGTGTCCCAGGCGTTATCTTGCGAATCGGATCTTGGATCGCAGCGATGACAATAATGAAGAAGCACCCCATTCGCCAATTCCTGAATGTGAGGAAGACGCCAAGGACAACGATACTGACAAGATATATTGACGCTGATGATGTTAGCACGTTTCTTTTTTCCAAAGACTGGTGGCTTCTGCGTCTTGTACTAGATGCGGGCTCGCCCGTTGCGGTTCGTTTCCGCAGTCATGGTCGCAGGGCACATTGATCGCTCGTGATCAGGCGGGGACCGTCGCGTTCGAGCTGGATAGCCCAAATCACGGCTCGTAATTCACCTGTTAGTTTGACAGGTATCCACCACGGATGCCGCAAATGAAAACGCGTGCAAACTTCCCGCAATGCACGTTTGAACAGATAGCGCGCTGCCTCGCCGGACGAGCCTTGATTTAATGCGTAATAATAATCGCCCACTCCGTGTGCCGGGGATGCTGAGGTCAAATGGTGGCCGTGCATGCGCGTGCCTCCAGAGGATGCACGAAGATGATGTATTGACGCCGCCGGATGGTATTGAATGCGGCCACCGGACCGACATAGACGTTTGGCGAATTCGGTTTCAAATCGATACGCAGAACCCTTGAAATTCTCATCAAATCCTCCGATTGACAATGCCTTCTCGCGTCGGACCGAAAGATTTCCGGCCATTACGTTCTCCGTATATTGCGCCATTGTTGAATTGAATGGAAAAGAAAGGAACGCTTCGATGCCGGTTTGTAATCCATCGTACTTAACGTCTGTAGGACGATCGCCCGGCTGCAGGACTTGTCCCGTCACTGCCCATATGTCCGGATCGTTAAACGTGTCGGCATGGGCATTGATTAGCCCGACCGACGGGACTATATCGTCGTCCAGGAATAGCAATAGCGGGTACTGCGCCTCGACCAGGGCGGTATTCATCGCTCTGGTGATCGAAGGCTGCGGAAGGTTGATGAGTCGGATTTGGCCGGACTCATTCAAATCCGCCAGCCGTCGGCCGCAATCCGGGTCGTGGTCCAGTGTTTGATCAATCACCAGTATCTCGCCTGCCGTCGGCTGCAGATCAAGCAGATGCCCAAGCGTATCGAGCAATACTTGATCGCGGCCAAACGTCGGGACGGCCACGGAGATCGGGACAGGGTACGTTTGACCTGTCATGTCGCTTATTGCGGGGGGGGGGCAGCGCGTTCTCGCCGGAATTTTACCAGGCTGGCGACTAAACGGGCCCACGCTCGAAAGTGGCAGGGGTTCATTTTAATCGCTTTGAGAAAGTATTTAGTAGCACGTTGATCATCACGACAGCGAAGGTTGGCGCCAATAAAATAGTACATCATTGCGAGACGGCGCCTGTGTCCAGGACGGTTCTGTCCTCCGGCCACTACGGCGTCTTTGATTTCTGCCGCCTTTGCCAGATACGGCGCCTCCGACTCGCCCTTTAGCCGTGCCGCCAGACAGAGTGCGCCGATATCGCCAAATTGGCTTTGAAAATCGACTTCGTCGCTGGAAATAGAATCCACACGACACCGATAGTGATACAGGAATGCCTGCTCGAATGCAAGTTTTCCGTGTTGTACCAGCCGCAACCACAAATCCCGATCCTGAGCATAGTAAAACTGCTCGCGATAGCCTTTCGCCTGGTCGTACGCGCTCTTTCGAAACATCACGGAACCATGCGGCGGGCCCTTCTGTTCTTCCATCAGCTGCCGGGACGCTTCGTCCGGGTCCGCAGAGCGCACCACATCGTTTAAAACCTCATCGTTGGGACCGATGATACGGCAAAGGGAGGATACGAAGGCAAGACTTTTGTCTGCGTCGAGTCGTTGCGCCTGTCTGGCGAGGCGGCCGGGGCATGAGATATCGTCGGCGTCCTGACGTGCGATGTAACGACCTCGCGCGATCTTGCATCCATTGATCAGAGCCTTGGTAAGTCCGGTGTTTTGCTGTTTAATAAGCCTGATCCGGCTGTCGTGTTCTGCATACCGCGACAGCATTGCCGGCGAGTTATCGGTCGACCCGTCGTCTACGATCACAAACTCAAATGGCACGCCTTCCTGGCTTAATATACTGGCGATCGATCTTTCCAGGTACTCGGCGTCGTTATAAACGCTCATAACTACGGATACAGTCATATGTGTTTCGGCGGTTGGTCCCGTGCGATGAATTTTTCCAGCCTGTTGCAGTCAGCCGCGTCGTAGTATGCGACGCGTCAGCTTGCAGAAATTGCTTCTGATCGTGGCGGTTCGCCATTGCACTTGTCTTAGTGGCAGGACGTCCTCAGTCCACAGAAATTTATACGGTTCTGTTCCGCCGCCCATATCAATGACGTGCCAACCGTCTAATAGACCTTGCTGGATCAGTAACGCCAGATGAACCTTGCCGGGCGATTGTTTTGCGAACGCCACTTCGTATGTTGGCTTGTAGTAGTACAATTTTTTTCTGTGCAGAAATCCGAAATGCCAGGATGCCGCTACGCCGCCTACCCTTACTACGGAAAAGTGAAGCATCCCGGTTGGCAATAACCGGGCAATGAGGCACCGGTAAAATTCAAGTGTTCCCGGACGCTCGAATAAATGACGTTGATTGGGAGTCGCCCATATTTTTCCGTACGCCTGGACCATCCGTACAAGCTCTGCCTTTGCGTCGTCAGTCTCTGTCGTCCCGTAGACGTATAGTTCTATCGGGCCCTTTTCCGACAAGCGCCGGAATTGCCGACGGACGTCGGTGCGATGTCCCGACGGCCGGCTTTGCAGATAGCTTTCGAAGGTATCATACGGTCGAAGATCAATGTATGGCGCGCAATCCCACGAATCTGGAACCGAGTCACGCGACGCAACATTCTCTGCGAGACGCAATATCGTCAGGCGATCAAACCACCGAATGTTTCGCTGAACCTCATTGCGGAAAGCCGACCAGAATCCATCCCAGTCCGGACGTCTTCCATCTGCTGCCTGCAGGACCGGATGCTGATAGTCGAAATGCGGCTCACCGACGCCCGTAAGCCGGCGTTCAAATCCGTTTCTCCACGAGGATGGGAACTGCCCGAACGTGATCAGACATCCTGCATCCGTGGATTCTCCCCGGCAATATACCGGGCGCGCGCCCATCGCGCGGCCTTTCGTTGTGAGCCAGCTTTCAACCACCGTGGGTTCGTTAAATACAGTGGCGTCGGGTGAGCTTGGCAGCAAAGCCTCCCACCACGTGCGAAGGTCGGCATCGCCGATGATATCAGCAGATGTCAGCCATTCAAACGTCCATTCAGGCATTGTTATCGGTGATACTCAGAAAGCCGGTCATCGGGACGTCACGTGGTTTCTCACGATATACAGTGGGTACTCGCTGTCGACGCGTGGCAGGAGATACGGCGAGCATTCCGTCGTGATGCGGCAGGTCCTGGATGTGAGGCCGTATCTATAGCCATTTTCGGTCAAGTGATCGACAATATGAGGGTGTATGATGCCGTGTGGCACAGCGAAACCATCAGGCGGGCTGCCCAGCCTGGCGGCCAATGTGTCTCGCGAGGTTCTTATTTCTTCTTGCAGGTCCCCGGATGAGATTTCTGTTGTTTGCGGGTGGTGCCACCATCCGTGTGATACGATCTCAACGCCAGATTCGTGGAGCTGTTGCAGATCTGCCCAGTCGGCCAAGACAAAGCGTCCATCGTCGTGGAGTCGGGATAAGAATCTTTCCCGCCCCACAGCGTCGATAAGGGTCTCAATGTATTCGTGCCGTTGTTGCGATGTCACATCGTTGAACAGAATGTGGCGCAGTTCGGACAAAAGCGTCGACGGAGAGCCTGTCAAGTCGTCGGTATTGTTCTGATTACGGCAGGGATGCGGCACGGAGTTTCGGGCGTGGCAGTAGAAGAGCAGGAACGCCAGTTCATTCGTCCAGACAGACCGGTCGCTTCCGATCAATCCGGCCGGAACGGTTAGCGCCCAGGGCAGATTGAGATCCGCCAGAATCGCCGCGCCGCGTCGGGCCTGGTTCCTGTATGCATCGTCGAGAGTGATCGCCAACCACCTTGGGTCAAGCTTGTCATTGTTTCTGACGGCCTCGACGATTCTCTGTAGAGGTACAATGTGATACTGGCGGCTAAAAAACTGGAGATGCCTGTGAAACACGTCCTCGTTGACGCAATATGCGTCAAGCACCGTCTCGGTATCACGATCAACAACGGCATGGTACAGCAGGATAATCGGTCCATTGGGACGGCGTTCTATAAGGCGCTGAAAACCCGTTGCCACCCTGAGGAACGAACCAATTTTGATCTTTGGACTGGTTTTATGCACCGTTTTCGAATATGTGGCGCTGCGGATTCGGCCGCAGCAAGGCTACCTGTCATGTCAATACTTCTGAGAATGTGTTGACGACGCCCTGCCTCAATTGGTCATTGACGTTGTCTGCAGAGGGCTCGATTTCAAGTTTACTCAAAGCGTCAGCGACGGATATCGGATCATCGGGGTCGCAAATAATACAATAGTTCTTTAGATCTTCGGGCAGGCGGCGAGCAAGGCCCGGATGTACCAGCACCCAGCAACCGCCCGCCATTGCATCGATAATCGTGGTTTTCATGCCGAATCCGAAAGGCGTCAAAACCGCAACGCCCATCACCTCGGTCAGCGGAATCCACGGTTCCTTTACGCCGCGCATAATCTTCAGCCCCGGCGGCACGTCGACATCACCATATTTATCGTCGTCGCACGTCAGGTAGAACGACCACGGTCTTGTCTGTTTGCGAGCATCGGATTGCTTTGCCAACATACCAAAACGTCGAATCATGTCGATTCCCCACCGGCCGAGCGCGCCTGGCATGCAGATGATTTCCCGGCGACGCTGTGTCCATGGTTTAGGACGGATATTCTCGTGTATGTACGGCCACGGTGAAAAGTACGGCAGATACCGAATTCTGGCTTTCCCGGGTAGCCGCGACCAGTAATTGACGTCGTCCCACGGGCTGATTCCCAGCAGATGTGTCGATAATCTGCGGCATTTCGAATCGCGGCAGAGTAATCTCAGGAATCCGTACACGCTTCGTATGCTTTCATAGCCGCCGGTCAGCCTGGGGTTTGATCGGTGCCAGTACTGGAGTGCCTCGGCGTTGTGTGTGCGCACGTGAATCTGTACGCGCGGGAATTGTCGATGAATACGTTCGATTAATTCCGGCCACAGGCTGTACTCCATCACTATATGCCGCACGCTTTCGGTAATTCGCGGCGCCAGTGTGCTCACGCTGTCGTCGTCTACCAGTACCGTACACACGTCACGACCGTGCGCCGAGACAGCCATCGTGTTGGCCGTTACGGCCTTCCAGTTGCCGCTGCAGTATTTATCAACAACAAAACGGGGGATCGCGTGAACGACAGGCGCCGTGACTGCACCGGTGTCAGACACGCCGCCAGGCGCTATCAGGAACGCGTTGGCATCAGTTACAGTTGTTGCGACATTGTCGGCGGAACAGGCTGTCGACTCAGGAATAAAAACCATGGATAGTATATCAACCCGAGAAAATCAGAGTATCTCTCGATAGTACGCAACGGTTTCAGCGATACCGTTATTTAGGTCCGTAAACTGGAAATCAGGGAATTTCGCCCGGAAACATCGATCGTCCATCACTTTTTTCGGCGCGCCGTCCGGGTATCGGGAGTTAAAAGTCAACGTGCCGGTAAACCCGACGACGTCACGTATCGCATCCACGATTTCGATTACACTGAAGCCGCTTTTCTGGGCAATATTTACGGGTTGCACGAGGTCCATGCGATCCCGCACCACCTCACTGACGATTCTCGCGAAATCCTTCACGTACAACCATTCTCGGATAGGCTTTCCCGTTCCCCATATTTCGACGCTCTCGTCGCGATTTTTCACGGCTTTTACAAATTTGATGACCAGTGCATTCAAGGCGTGCGTCTTATTTGGGTTCGTGCTGTCAAAAGGCCCATATATATTCGGAACGACAAGATTAATCGAGCGTACGCCGAACTGTCGTGCGTAGCATTCGGCCAACACCAGCATCATTCGTCGCGTGCTGCCATAAGATAAGACCGACGGATGTATCGGACCGTCCCACATATGCTGCTCTTCATAAAGATCCATAATGCCTGGATACGCACAATTTGCCACCGGATTTATGAGGATGCCGTCGCGGAGCTGTTGCGCCACTTTATAGGCGTTGAGAATCATTCGCATATTGGCATCTACAACATCAGCGGCGAAATCCGAAACATAATTCACGCTGCCTACGATCGCTGCGCAGTTCACCAGGTAACGTGGGCGCAACTGAAGTATCGCTGCCGACGTCGCGTTCAGATTCAGTAGATCACAACCGGTGCTTCGGCTGAATATGTGAACGTCAAACCCGTCCGCGCGCAACATGTCGACAATGTTTTTTCCGACGAATCCCGTCCCGCCAAAAACCGCTACTGTCGTAGTGTTGTTCACAATCGTATTTTTCCGAAAAATGTCATTGCCGTCCGTTCTAATGCTTCACAATATCCGCGATGTTTCACGAAGACGAGGTCCAGGCGAGCGACAACATAGTCAAACTGTACCTGAATCGACGTATATGTTTTGCCCCGTAATACTGCCACTCTCATCGGCCAGGAGAAATCCGACAGTTGCAGCAACCGATTCGATTTGCGTCGGGGTTCCGAGCGCCGTGCGCCTGTAGATCTGCGACCTTTGATCATCGCTTAATGTTCGGCTCATATCGGTTTCCATAAATCCAGGCACCACACAGTTTGATCGTATACATCGCCGCCCCCATTCACGAGCGACATTCTTGGAAAACGCCTCAAGCGCGCCTTTCGTTGCCGCATACATTGCCAGACCTTTATACCCCGTCTTTGTACTGATGGATGAAATATGGACTAAACTGCCCGTTGTGTTATGGAGAAGCATATTCCTGATCACACCCTTTGTCAGCAAAATCGGCGACACAATGTTTACATCTATGACTGCTTCGAGCCGAGCTCTATCAATGTTGGTGACCAGGTCATCATAAGCGTGAGCGGCGTTATTTACCAGGCCGGACAGACAGACGTCAGCCGAAAGGCGTTTCTTAAATAGAACACGATCGATCTCCGCCGTGGCAGACAAGTCGAAGGATATAAATTCAAAATCGTCCGGATAGCGCTTCTGCAGCTCGACTATGTCGTCTGTTTCGGTTCGGCTGACACCGATCAGCCGATACCCGTCCGCCAGCAATTTCCTTGCGATCCCCAATCCAAGTCCACGCGATACGCCTGTAATCAGAATAGTCTTCATCATAATTGAATCTTGCCCGATCGTGTCGTGTCAACCTGATCCACAAAGTTTACCACAACAGGCATTTCGAACTTTTCTATCTTGCCCATAAGTGCCTGACGAATCGTCTTTTCATCCAATGGCCGTGTTGTCATGATATCCGCACAAATAACGTTTCCAGTAACCGAATTTGATTTTGCATAAACCTTACTGGCGGTGATGCCCGGGATGGCGTCAATAAACGACTTGATCCGTGAGGGGTTTACCTTGTTTCCTCCCACATTGATCATGTCGTTCTTCCTGCCACAAAACAGGAACCGAACCGGTTTGTCCTGTACAATTGAAACCATGTCATTCGTGTGATACCAATCATCGGTTGATGCGCCTTCAAATTCTGCAAGCTCGGACCGGTGAATCCACAACTCATTCTCAACGATCCTGAAGTGATGTTCACGACCATGAGGAAAGCCGAAGGTGCTGCCGTCAGATACAAGTAGCGAACCTGCCTCCGTGGAGGCATAAATATTCTTTATTGCTGCATTGGGAAATGTTCGCTTGATTGCTTGATGCAAAGAATCGTCGAATTTTTCACCACCGAATGTAACGCGTCGAATCCCGGGGAATTTTTGGCCGCAAGAACTAAGTAGTCGAAAATATGTCGGCGTACCCGAAAGGTGCGTCACGCGGTATTCTTTAATGGCAAATGACTCGGCTGCAGGATCGGCCCCATACAAATCTACGATTGGGTTCTGGTTAAATACCGCCTGAAAAAAAACTTGGAGACCTGCCATGTGATCGGGCGGATAAGTCAGTCCCCAGACATCCTCACGATGGCGATTCGAAATGCGTAAATTTTTCGTTAGTGTTTCGAATCGATGTGTTACGCTCTTCGGCACTCCGGTGGTACCACTTGTTGACATTTTTAGCGACCAATTTAGCGGCGGTGTACGGAGCAGGGTAAGAAGCGCGGGAAATGTCACGTCGTGCGGATAATTAAGAGTGGGCAAATTTACCACGGTATCCGCAGTTCCACGGGGTAGCAAGGTCAGTGGTTGATCCAGAAGCAGAGATTGCAGGACAACCAGCAACGTTTCATATGATTCACGGTGAGCATGTTTGTTGGCGAACGAATGTCTTGATCCAATCTCCGAAAACAAGGTGCTATACGATCTTCTATCGCCGGTTGAGGCATCGACATAAAAGAGATCAGCCATTGTTTATGCGTGCCTCAATTTCACCTACAGTCTGGACCACGCCGGCTTCGAAAACATCGACGTGAAATTCGCGTTCGATCTTTACAGTTAATTCTGCCAGATCCAGCGACTGAAGCCCAATATCGTTCCGAAGATGGGTATTCTCATTTATTTCGGCAATTGGATCTCGACCGTTGTTCTCGAGTACGGAGTTTATCAAATCTTTCACTTTATTTCTCATATTGTCTGGCCATTTTCATTGTTTCGATTGCAGCAAGGCGACCGGCGCGCCCGATCAGACGACCTGATTCCGGATCGAACAGATGCCACGCTTTGAGCGTCATGCCAGGCGTGAGCTTGGCATTCGCACCGCACGAAAATCCGTTCGGGATCGTTACACCAGGCAACACGACGGTGTTGGCGCCAATCAACGAGCATTCACCAATCCGAACCGGGCTCCGTATCGTTCCACTGCGCATTGATTGTGGAATTGTCGGCAAATCCAGTGCGCAGCCAAAATAGTCGGATGACGCTGCAAAGATCCGGCAACCTGTTGCGATACCGCAGAAATCCATGATTTCAATTTCGGAACCACTGGCCTGGAAACAGCAGGACGAGGCTACGTGAACAAATCGGCCCACTTTGAGTGCGCCTGAGATGAATGTGAAATCGTCGATTATCGCGTTGTCATCGACAGTTACGAGCTCGGGATTGCGAATTCGGACAGATTTTCCAATAATCACATTTTCACCCAAATACGCAAGGTCATTTAGGTCAAAAAATAAATTTTCCATAACGTATCCACTTAATCGTTTTAGTACAAGACGTACGTAGTCGTGAGTACGTCTGCTTATTCACCCGGAGTCGAATGCAATGATACCTTCGAGCCGGAGCTACCCATCAAGATTCGGTACATGTTTGGTCTGCGGCATCGGATCATGGTGTTGCCATCAATCGGCCGAAGTCAAACACTGCGGCGATAACGGGGCGGTAACGACTACCAACCCCCGCAGATTACGTTCAATATGTGATCGATGTCTACATCGCATATCGCGTTGTGGCAGGGGAGTGATATCTGGTGGCGTTCGAATGCCTCCTGCCCACGCAGGTCTTGCGTGATACTGCGAAAGATAGAATTGCGGTCGATTCTCAGATGTACCACCGATGCGGGAATTCCCTCGCTCGCAAGTTTACGAATAAACCCTTCCCGGTCTTCAACGAGGATCGTGAATATCCAGTACGCATGTTTTCGATCCTCTGGATTCTTCATTAAGGTAATGCCGGGAACAGATTCGAGGCCATGCCGATACCTGGCTGCAATAGCTTGACGCCGTTGAAGTCGTGAATGAAATCCCACCAGATTTCCCCGTCCAAGCGATGCCGCCAGATCATTCATGTGGTACTTAAACCCAAGCTCGGCGATGTCATAATCGCGTTCACCCAAAATGGTTTGTTTGCTTGCGGCCCGGTCAATACCGAACCACCGCCTGGTCTGCGCTGCATCCCGGTCGTCGGGTGACGTGCAGCAGAGCGCGCCGCCGTCGCCCGTTGTAAGGTGCTTGATCGCCTGGAATGAGAAGGCTGTGAATCGCGAAATACGTCCGATCGCCTGGCCGCGATACTGTGCGCCCAACGCATGAGCCGCATCCTCAATTACCGCAAGGTCATATTGACGCGCCAATGTGTTGATCTCATCCAGTTCACACGGATAACCGCCCCAGTGAACCGGTATGATCGCCTTGGTGCGCGATGTGATTTTCTCTTCGGCTGCTGTCGGATCGATATTGCCGGTGCGTGGATCGATATCGCAGAAGACCGGAGTGGCCGATTGCATGAGAATCGCAAGGCCGGTTGCCACAAATGTTTGTGCCGGCAAAATCACCTCGTCGCCGGGGCCTATTCCGGCAATTGCCAGCGCCAGGTGAAGGGCAGATGTACCACTGTTCACCAATACCGGATTCACGAGCGCAAGCTCGGCAGACAACGCCGCTTCAAAGTCGCGAACCTGGGCGCCCTCACTCAGCCAGCCGGTCTCTAATGTCCGGGTAACGGCGGATATCGCTTCGGGTGTAATGTGGGTATTAAAGAATTCCATGATAAGACGGAAGCCAAAGGTCAGCCGAATTTTCGCCGGCCCTCGGTCATCTCTTCGAATATGGCATCGATACTTCGGGTTCGCGACCATTGCGGATAGTGCGCTTCAAACTTTGCCATGTTGCTGATATAGCAGATGTGGTCACCCACTCGATTCTCATCCACATACTGCCAGTGGAGTTTCCTGCCGGTGCAGTCCTCGGCCTTTTGGATCGCTTCGAGCACCGATATGCTGTTGTCCCGGCCGCCGCCGATATTGTATACCTCGCCGTGTCGCGGTGACTTATAAAATTCGTGCAGCGCCGTACACACATCGTATGCGTGAATGTTGTCGCGGACCTGTTTGCCCTTGTAGCCGAATACGCGATATTCACGATTTTCCAACGTCGCGCGAACGACGTACGCCAAAAAACCGTGAAGTTCTGCCGCGCTGTGATTGGAGCCGGTCAGGCAGCCGCCGCGGAAACAACCGGTGTGGATGCCGAAGTACCGGCCGTACTCCTGCACCATGATATCCGCCGCTACCTTCGAGGCGCCAAACAGGCTGTGAAGGCACTGATCGATACGGCAGGACTCGTCGATACCTGCTTTATCGCGTTCGCGCACATAGTCCCATCGCGTCTCCTGCTCTTCTACAGGAACGTCATTGGGTGCGTCTCCGTACACTTTGTTGGTGCTCAAAAAACACATCACGGCTTCCGGACGATGGCGCCGAATGGCTTCAAGAATGTTCAACGTGCCGACGGCGTTGACGTCAAAATCCTCAAACGGAATGTTTGCCGCCAGATCATGCGAAGGCTGGGCGGCCGCGTGAATCACGAAGTCAACCGGTACTTGTTCAAAAAATGTTAGAATGGCATTGCGATCTCGTATGTCGATGTTGTGATGCGTAAAGCGACTGCACGACTGTTTCAGCCGATCCCTGTTCCAGCGCGTGTCGCCGTCTTCGCCGAAAAACTCGCGACGCATGTTGTTGTCGATGCCATGAATGTTCCAGTCGAGCGCATCAAAATACGTTACCGATTCCGAGCCGATCAACCCGCTGCTGCCTGTTACCAGCAAAGTGCTCATCTTGTTCCGTTAATCCTTTCGCTTTACTTACTGAGATGCGCGCCGTCGCCGCGGCAGCGCACAGTATAGCCGTGAGGCTACGTTAATACAGGGCGCAGCCGATCCAAATTGTCGGTCATCCATTTCGACACATCATCGACCGTCTGCTCCACTGAAAGGCGCGGTCGCCACGACGTGAGCGCAGCAATCCTCGCATTGTCCGAAATGTAAATACGGACATCCGCCGGGCGGTCTACCTCAGTTGCTGCGATTTCGGTGGTTCTGCTCGTTGCGTTGCGGCAAAGCTCCGTTAGTTCACACAGCGACACGGTACGATCCGGTCCACCGCCGACATTAAAGGTTCCGCCGGAAAAACAGTCGAAATGCCGAATCTGTTCGATAACAAGGCGGCACAGATCGTCAACATGGAGGATGTCGCGTACTTGTTTGCCTTTGCCGCCAAAGCCAATATAACGCAGTGGGCGCTGCAGTGTGTGGTTTAATGTCCAAAAAGCAACAATCCCCTGATCGATTTTTCCCATTTGCCAGGGGCCGGCCAGGACGCCGCAGCGATCTATGACATGGTCGACACCGAAAGCATGCTGGTACTCCGTAAGCAAGAGTTCGGACGCGAGTTTCGTTGCGCCGTATATGGACCGGTGACCGTCGAGAGGACAATCCTCCGTGACGCCGGCAGCAGAGATGCCTGATGCAGGTTCCGAAGCGGTCCATTGAAACCGCGTTGGCAATTCCTCATAATCCGCTTCATTCAAGCGGGCGATGGGATAGACCCGACTGGTGCTTAGAAACAGCACCCGGCACCCCGCACGGCGCGCATAGGCTAACGTATTACACGAACCGATGAGGTTGGTATTGATGACGTAATCCGGATCCGTAGTATAACCGGCAAGTACGGAAGGCTCTGCGGAACAATCGATGAGAAATTCACATTGCGGCAACGCGGAAAAATCCTCTTTGGCCCGAATATCGCCATGTATAAACGCGATTCCCTCGGTTCGGAGACGTTCCAATGCGAGTTCGCTGCCTCGCCGCCGCAGATTGTCCAGGACCACAATCCTTACATCTTCGAATTCCCGTCGCAATGCCACCGCCAATGTGCTGCCCACGAATCCGGCGCCTCCGGTTATTGTGATGGTCATCTGGCATTCCCGTATTCCGCTGCGACGATGTCGGCGATGCGCCGCGCCGCGCGGCCGTCCCACAGTTCGATATTGCAACGGGCTGTTGACGTTTCAAGAGCCAGCTTGTACTCACTCAGAATGGAATCACGTGTCGGCGCTACCAGGCGATTGGTGCCGTGCGAGACGGTTACCGGTCGTTCCGTGTTCGGCCGCACCGTCAAGCACGGGATACACATGTATGTCGTTTCCTCCTGGACGCCGCCGGAATCCGTGATGACCAGCCGCGCCGCCCGTTGCAGGGATATGAAATCGGTGTATCCCAAAGGATCGACCAAGCGAATGCCGGAGGCATTGATGACGCGCTCCAGCGGCGCGAGTTTCGGTACCGTTCGAGGATGAACAGGGAAAATCACTACCAATTCCCGGCTGATCTCGGCAAGTGCATGAACGATGTTTGTAAGCTTTTCTTCGGAATCCACGTTCGAAGGACGGTGTATGGTCGCCATCACGTAGCGGTCTGCCTCGATATCAAGCTTGCGCAGCACCTCGTCCGAATTGCAACGCGGCAGGAAATTAACGAGTGTGTCGATCATCACATTACCCACGAAATGAACATTGTCACCGGATATTCCTTCCGCAGCAAGATTGGCGACGGCGTCTCGCGAAGGGGCAAAAAGTTGCTCTGCGATCTGGTCGGTAAGGATCCGATTGATCTCCTCCGGCATCGTGCGATCTCCGGAGCGCAGGCCGGCCTCCACGTGTATCACCGGTGTCCCGCACTTCGCGGCGACAATCGCCGCCGCCAGCGTAGAGTTTACATCCCCGTATACGACGACGGCGCGCGGCGCGTACTTCAGCAGCGCGGGTTCAAAACGGCGCATGATGTTACCGGTCTGCGCGGCGTGACTACCCGAGCCGACATTCAGATTCTCTATCGTGCACGGCAAGTCGAAGTCGTCGAAAAAGGTTTGCGACATATTGGGGTCATAGTGCTGACCCGTGTGGATGACGATCTGCTCGCAATCTGAAGCTTGCGCTGTCAATGCACGTATCACCGGCATTGCCTTGACGAAATTCGGCCGGGTGCCGACGACATGCAGTAATTTCATCGCGTGTCCGTTGGTCTCAGGGCAGGCTACCGCCACCGCGGTGCGCGATTTGCATCGATCGCCCGCGCATCAGAATTGTAGTGAATCGAATTGAACGCAGGCAGGTGTGCGCGCCTGTGCCGTGTTTGTGAAGCCATGAACCTGGGTTTTCGGCGATTGTGCTATCAGCGACGTCGTGCAGCTCCGAGTGTAATAGGATGGCAAAAGAAATGCCTATCCCTTCGGCGCTTCACGGTAGTAGTAGTATTTTGAGTAATACTGATAATAATACGAGTCTTTGCTGAAGTCGACGTCGTTCAGCACTGCTCCCATCAGGTTCGTCCCGACATTTGTAAGCTGCTGGACCGCCTTGCCTACGGCGTTCTTCGCTGTTGACCGGTACCGGATTACGAGCACGGCAGCATGCACCACACGGCCGATTATCAGCGAATCGGTGACCGATGCGACCGGCGCCGTATCGATCAGGATACTGCTGAAGTCTTTGGATGCGATACGCAGCAATTTCCGCATCTGCGGATGGCTCAGCAATTCCGAGGGATTTGGCGGTATCACGCCGCACGGTATCAGCGAGAGATTTTTGACACCGGAATCGTGCAATACCTCTTCAAGTGTATTCTGGCCGATGAGGTAATTTGACAGTCCGGGCGTCTTTGTGATTCCGAATCGTTTGTGTATCGACGGGCGCCGCAGGTCCGCATCGATCAACAGGACTTTATCGCCGAGGGAGGCCATCACCACGGCCATGTTGGTTGCAATCGTCGTCTTGCCTTCACCGGGTAGAGCTGAGGTAATCATCATAATCGGCGTTTCATTCGGGTCGTAGGAGAAAAGCACATTCGTGCGGATAGTGCGCAAACTCTCGGCAATCGTGGAGGTCGGCTCAGTAATGGAGATCAACTTAATATCGCGTTCGCCTTCCGGCACTTTTCTGGCCTTGACGGTGTGATGCCCGACCAGCCCCAGGAACGGCACGCCGAATTTCGCCGTGATCTCATCGGGGTCCTTGACGGTATTGTCCAGATGTTCAATCAGGAACGCCATCCCAATTCCACCACAGAGTCCAAGAATGATCCCGAGCAGCACCTTGCGTTTCTTGTTCGGTTCGAATGGCGTCAGCGGGATGGCTGCAGGATCGATTATCCTGACGTTCGCCTGTGCAATTCCCGATGTAAGGTCGGTCTCCTTCAGTCGTTTCAGCAGCAGATCATACATGATCCGATTGCTTTCGACGTCGCGCAAAAGAAAGCCGTATCGTATCGATTTTTCATTAATATATGCAGCTTCATTCTTCAGTGTGTTTAATGCCTCCAGCAGGATCTTCTCGGTTTCGACGGCCAGTTGATATTCTGTATACGTACTTTCGTGAATCTTCTCGATCTCCTGGCTGATGTTCTCATCGGCGTTTTCAATCTGTGACTGGAGTTGTTCGAGCTTCGGATGTTTCGGACCATACTTTTTCGATAACTCGGAGTGCGTATTCTCCAGTGTCGCCAGACTAATCTGCAGCTCCTGGATTAGCGGGTTTTCTATAATTGCCGGTAATGAATCCCACAGATTCGGATCCAGCGAATTCTCATAAAGGGTTTCCCACGTGAGCCGTTTGCGCTTTATCTCGGTGATCTGTCGATTGAGTTCTGAGATCTCACGCGCAGTGATCTTGCTGCGTTCGTCAAAGTTTATTATCCCGACCTCCTCGCGGTACCCCTGCAAAGCGCGCTCCGCTTCCTCCACTTTCAGGCGCATGGTATTCAACTGGTCCGATAGCCATAGACCCGCATCTTCGCTCGCTAGAAGCCGATCTTCGACGCTCTGTTCCACGTATAGTTGTACGAGCGTGTTGATGACTTTTGTAATAGTCTTCGGGTTATATCCTACAAAACTTACGTTGACCATTGAGCTGTTCTTTGTGTTGTCATGGCGGATGCGCGACGCGACTTCCCGGAATAACTGCTCACGTCGCCGCAATTCCGGATCGATCAAGTGTTTGGTGTCATCACCGTCGTTTTTATTCACATCCGGCTCATAGTCTTGCTTCTTGACGAATGCGACGAATTTGCCATACCACTCTTCGAGCATGATTTTTATGTTGTCCGGGTCCGTGAGGCCAACTTCCTCGGGGGGCGTCTCGAATTCTTCGTCGTTTTTCAAATCCAGTTTCTCGATGACCTTCTCAAGCAGCGGCCTACTCCTCAGAACCATGAGCTGCGTGACCAGGTAGTCTTTGGTGTCCGACTCCATGCGGAAAAGGTCGTCAACCGATACGAGCCGCTGACTCTGTCTGCTGAAGTGCAGGCGCGTGGTGGCTTTGTATTTCAGCGGCAGCCGGGCTGTATGAATCGATACCAGAGTCACGACGATTACGAATATCGAAATGATTGTCCATTTGCGCTTCACGAACACCCGGATATAGGCAGTGAAGTCAATGTCCTGCCCGGGATCCGCGATCGGTTGCTGCAGCTTTTTCTGAGTGGCTACTGATTTCATAATAGACAAATCAAAACAGGGATTGCGGAACGATTACGATGTCATCCGGGAGCAGTGGAACGTCTTTCGACAGGTCACCCTCTTTTGTGAAATCGTCGAGATTTACGAAAATGATATCACGCTTGCCGCCTGACGAGCGCACGAGTTTTATCTTCTTCCGTGCCGCTACCTGTGATACGCCTCCGGCGCGGAGAATAGCTTGAAACACGGTTAATTCCTTGTCCCAGACAAAACGTCCTGGACTTTCGACTTCACCCAGTACATAGATCACATCGGATTTCGTGGCAAATACAAAGTCGTTGTGGAACAGTTTCAGATTCTGCGACAGATCACCGTCTTCAAATAACTTCTTACGGTCGATTTCGATGGTTTCCTGCACGCCGTCAATCATTCGCTTAACCAGGATCAATTCGCCCGCAAACGTCGTCAGTCCGCCCGCTGACGTGATGATCTCGAGCAAGGTTACATCTTCGCCGATCGTATAGCTTCCCGGACCGCCCACCGAACCGAGGACGTGGATGATTCGCCGGCCGTATTCTTCCAGCAGCACGGATACCTGAGGGCTGAGAATAAAACCGTCCTTCAGAAGCTCCTCGATACGGTCCTCTATTTGACTTGCATTCAGGCCGGCCACAGTGACTTTCCCGACCAGGGGAAGGTTGACATGGCCGTCAATCGATACCCGAATCTGTTCTGTCGACAGGTCGGGTTCGTCGTATACCACGATTTTCAAGACGTCTTTCGCCTGGATCAGATAATCGTTGCGATCGATACGACTCTGTTGCTCTCCCCTGCTTACCCAATCATTTACGCGGGCGTCGGCGGAGGAAAATGATGCAGGCGCGGAATCGGTATCGATCGCGACCGCACGAACCTCCTCTTGTGTCTGGCTTGTTGCGATTTCCGCGCACAGTGCAACCAGCACAAAGGAGAGCAGAAAATGTTTTAATGCTATTCGATGCATATTTCTTGGTTTTAGATCTTGTCGCGGCTGATCGCTAAAAGCTGTGTGACGGATTCGGCACCATTGGTTTGTGTGCCTGGCCCGCTGAACATCGTGTTGTACGATGGTATAGCCGTCAGAAACGTGCGTTAAACGCCACACTCAGTTCATTCACACGGTATTCGCTCGGATTATCATTCGACACGCTGCTCTCATAGCGATAGTCCAGGCCTACGTCGAGCCAGGACAAAACGGAATAATCGGCACCGATTTCGATGAATGAAGTGCGGTCCCTGCGGGTGAAACGGAATTCGTCGTATTCGGCATACTCAAAACCTGTCGATGCATTCGCCGTCACTTTTCTGCCGATCTTTTGGTCGACGCCGAGGGTGATTGTCGTTGCTTCGGGATTCGACCCGTCATCACCAGATGTACTGCCGAACCCCTGGCTCAGGTTAACATTCACCACCGTACGGTCGCGTGCCTGCCATTCCAGGGTCACGTCCGCAGCCGTTGTCGTGCCGTCGTTGCGATCCGTTTCTTCGAAGTCGACGTAGGACACGCCCACCGTAGCGCTCCCCGAAACCTTCGCAGTAGCGTCCATCGACACGCCCACAGATACCCGTTGCGATGTAGAATCGCTGTTCTCAAGAAACCCGGTGGTCGCGTTTAGAGCATTGTCCGGGTATGTGGTATCGGAAATTCGATAATTGATGGTAGGCGATATCAACGGGGACAGGCGGTAAAATAACGCCACACCATAACTGTTTGTGTAAAAGTTTTCAAACTCGACCGCCTTCTTGTCGAATTCGTTGAAGAAGTTGGAATAGCTCAATGAAACGGAGAACGATCGTCCCAATGCCGTTGTCACCGAACCGGCCAAACGGTTTTCAATCCGATCTTCACGGCTGAATCGGCGATCGCCACTGAGCCGGTTTGACACGGCTTCCTTGGTCTTCGCGAAGTCGTCTTCGATGCTTGCACTGAATCTGCCCGACGGATGACGATATTTCGCGTCAAAGCTCACTTTGTCGTCGATCGTGTTTTCTTCGGTGAGGTCGACGAATCGTTCGAAATCCAGGATGTAGCGCAGGCTCAACTCGAACCGCTCGGATGGCGAGGTGTAGTCAGCCCTAATGCTGGGGGAAAAAACAATGGCAAAATCGTCTTTGGGCCGTTCGCCGCCGGAGTCGTCTTCGTAAAAAACATTAGAACGTCCCCCAGTTGTGATACTGAACGATGGCGTGATTTCAATGCGGTTGCCAAGCGTCCAGGTCTTGTTGATTGCCGTCGCATTGCGCGGCAGTGCCAGAAACACCAAGGCTGTTGCGGCCAGCAATTTTGCTGTTTTTAAGCGTGAAATCCTTGTCATAATTGGTCGTTCTCCTTTTATATATGAGACCCCGAAAGGTTAGAGACTCCTTATCGCCATCGAGGAAAGCACCACAATCTGCCATCGGGTGGCGGCGGAGCCTGCAGCAGCATTATTCCATTCCGTATTCCGGCAGAATGCGTGCCAGCGCTTCTGCAAACGTCAGAGCGACCTCTCGGGACCGCGACACATCGGTTCTCACATCCACCACGATTGTAACAACATATTGTGACGCATGCGTCTGGCTAAATGGTCGTCGCCACGATTCGAGGAGCTTGTTAAATCTCCACGCGATGTCGGTGTCGATACTTTGCAGTACATTTTCGCGTGCTTCATACCAGAAGAGAACGCACTTGCTGGCGCCGGCCTTGCTAAATGTTCGAATCGACAACGGCCGATATGTCACGTCTTCATACGACGCATCGATATCCTGATCTGTCATGCGCTCATAGCCCCATGCCGGAAAGCAGTTGTCGGGGATATGACCACTCACGCCGGAAAGGCGGTCCTTCGCCTCGCTGCTGGAACGATACCGTACCGGGTTCCAGTAAATCAGTCGTACCTGAACCACTTCGTTTTCCGATGACTTGTAGAATCGCACGGCATAGTCGCTGGGGTCTAGTATGTCAAGTTGGCGTTCGCCGATATCGGCCGTGCCGAGCATGGTAAACGTACCGATTCTCTCGGGCAACTCGGTCAGGGGTTTTTTTGTCTGGTAGAGCTGATCCTCCTTGGGCTTGTAGTGATTCGCTATTGCATGGTTCGCGGCCAGGCCCAGGACCAGGACGCCTGCAACGACGCCATATATTGACGCCAATCCGGCGCGCCATAGCGGCCGCCGGGTGCGGTGCGGCGCGACCTCCCGGCTATCCGTCGGCGCCTGACTTGCCTCTGCAGACATCAATGTTCCGATGCCGAAGATCACGGCCAGGCCTCCAGCGAATGTCGTCCAGCCACATAAGTCATGGCGCCAGCCGGACGCATAGGCAATGCCAAAACGTTGCACCAGCATACCTGTCGCCACAACGCGCAGGATATTCATCAATACCGATACCGGAGTCGCCAGCAGGCACAGGACGATCGCCTCGATTCGCCCCATCCTGATAACATACGCGAGTGCAGCGGCGATCGCCATCAACATCCAGAATGACCGAATGCCGCTGCAGGCGTCCTCAACACCGAGTGAGGCGTTTGCCAGGTGCAAAACATTGCCTTCCCGGAAAATTGTTATGCCAACCGCGTCAATCAATTTCTCGCTTATCACAGACACGATCTCGCGCAGCCTCAGAGTCAGCGGCAGCGTCATGGTTAAAGGAAACGGGATTGCAAAGAAAAGATATGCTACGGGGAAAAAGAATGTTTTTAATGACGACGGTCCGCCTGCCATCAAAACCCCGCCGATCACACAGAAATATATTCCCCAGGCGACGATGAACCCGACGCCAAGGCCACCGGGCATCAACGCAATGTTATACCAATGGCCTATCACCACGATGAAAGCGCCCGTTACAAGGATTGGCAGCCCGAACCACGATGGCGCCAGGTGTCGCAGGTCTTTTTCCTTCCATATTTCGTAAGCTGCATACGCGGACATTAGTGGAATGAGAAATCCATGCGAATAATCGTCGACGTTTCCATATATTCCGCTGAGCAGTGTGAGAGACGGCCAGAGAAACCACCCTGACAGCGTGGCCAGAATCGCAAGCAGCGCCCAGCGTACGCGCCCTGGATTCGACGTTGCATTGTGGCTCGTTGTCTCGATCTCGTTTTCCGCTGTGGCCATTTGTATTCCTTGTACTGCTGTTTAAGGTGCTGTGTCGCGAACGCATTGTCCGCCACATGAATGCAACGCAGCTTGAGCGGCGGTTGTTATCACCAGAGGGGCTGGTTGCATTCGAAAAATTGTGGAACGATACTATACATGTCGTTTGCGCATATGTAACGAGAGTGAATGCAATTGCGCAACCACTTGATATAGTCAAAATTCTGCCGATTTTCAATTCACCGAGGGATTCTGCCGTTCACGGTTGCCCGCGGAATCACTACGAAGACCTACAGTGGGCGTGGAGCCGATGAAATATATCCAGGCAATCGCAACTCTCTTTCTCGTGTTCGGCGGGTGTTTCCAGATAAGGTATGGGTATCGCTTGTATCGTGAAAAACTCGAGACGCGATACAATTATACAGTGGCCAGGTTCGGGCCGTTCCGGTTCAAGTCCGGACTGGCAGGGATCTTCGTAATGATGTCCGCAGTTGTCTGGCCAATCGCCGCGACAGCCGTTCTGATTCATCTCAGCGCCGGTGAGCCGGCGATGCGTCGCACGCCGCCCGATCCTGTCCGCAACGCGGAACCCGTAAAAACCGATCAGGATACGTCCACAAGTCCGCAAGAGGCCATTCCCGACGCATTCCTGATGGCGATCGAAGCCGGCGATACCGATCGCGTATCCGAATTGCTGACATCGCATTCGCTTGAGTTGATGAACGTCTCCGACGCAGCGGGTCTGACGCCGGTGCATATCGCCGCACGAGAAGGCCACCAGGATGTCGTCGAGTTGCTTCTCAAGCAAGGGGCGGTCTACAACATGCGGAATATTCTTGGCGCGACGCCGGCGTCCGTCACGATCAAACACGATCTCCGGAGTACGCGGGAGCTGATTCGGCAGTCGGAAGCGTTTTACGCAGCTGTTGAAGCCGGCGATATCGAGAAGATTCGGCGTTTGTTAAAGACGCCCCCGAAGAATCGATCGGCAGGACCTACTCCGCTTCACATGGCTGCTGCTGGCGGCCATAAGGGAATCGTTCGAATCCTGTTGCGGCACGGGCTTGGCAGAGATCAGGTCGACGAAGCCGGCGCAACGCCATTGCACCATGCGGTGCGTAACGGGCATGCAGATGTCGTAAAGCTCTTTTTGAAATTCCCCGACCTAGTCAATACACCAGACTCGAGCGGCGCAACGTGCGTGCATCTTGCCGCAGCGGCAGGACACACGTCGGTTCTCGACTTACTCCTGCGGTACGGAGATATAGACGTGAACACCCGACGCAATGATCAGAGCACGGCATTGCACCTTGCTGCTGCAGAAGGCCACGAGTCGGCCGTGAAACTATTGATTCACGAAGGAGCAGACTTAAACGCGCGGGACGCTACCGGCAATACGCCGCTGCACGGGGCTGCTCAGCGAGGCCATAAGGCCGTCACGGAGCAGTTGGTCGGCGGCGGCGCTTTCTTCGACGCGACAAATGTAGATGGAGAAACACCGCTAAGCCTCGCACTGGATGCCGGTCATGCCGAGATAAAGCGGCACTTGCAGTCGGTCGGAGATTTTAGTGAGGCTGCCGCTGCCGGCCATGCCGAGAAAATATCGAACGTATTGTTGGCAGGTTTTTCCTTTGTGGATGCCCGCGATAGTTCATCGCTCACGCCGATACATCGTGCGGTCGACAATGCCCATATCGACGTTGTCGCACTGTTGCTCAAGCACGGTGCAAATCCCAATGTCACCGATCAATCCGGGTTAACACCGTTGCACTATAGTGCGCGCGCCGGGGCCGACGACATTGCCCGACTTCTGCTTTCAGCGGAAGCAGCTGTTGCGGCGGTGGACGCCGCCGGCACCACAGCGCTGCATTTCGCCGCGATATCCGGCAGTGTCGCGACGGTGCGGCTGCTGTTGGAGCACGATGCCGCGCCCGACCCGCGAGATTCAGTCGGCATTAGTCCGATGCATGTCGCCGTAGAGCATGGAAACGCCGACATACTGGACATGTTGGTCTCCCATGGAGCCCGAATCGGCTCGACCGACAACAAGGGGGAGACGTTGATGCATCGTGCTGCCCGGGGTGGGCACAGCGCCCTTGTCGAACGAATGATTCGCGCGGGCCTCGACGTGAACGCCCGGGACAAATTTGGGAACACGCCGCTTCATATGGCAGCGTGGTTCGGTCACGAGGACGCCGCAGACCTGCTTCTCAAGAAGAGTGCGATTTACGACGCACGGAACAGTATAAGTGGGTCTATTGCACGGGACGAGCATTACAATCCCATGGATGCCGTCGGGTCGACGCCGGAATCGCTGGCGGAAAAGCGATCGATGACCGGCGTGGTTGCACTCATACAAAAGGTAAAGGCTTTTCACGACACAATACGGATGGGGGATAATACGGCAATGGTCGAACAGCTCCGTGACGCCCGTCCGCTGTTGATCAATTCGCGCAACGACGACGGGCTTACGCCCCTGCACATCGCCATCTCCGAGGGCAACGAAGAAACCATGCGGCTGCTGCTCAGCAATGGTGCACATTACAACGTGAAGAATACGATCGGAGCCTCGCCCGGAAGGCAGGCGGCGTGGTTCGGGCGTAAAGATCTGCTCGCGGTTCTCGACATTATCGATGGCTTTTTCAAAGCGCTGCATCGCGGTGACCGGGACGTCGTTTCTCAGCTGATAGCAGACCACGGGGCGTTGGTGCTGAACGCCAGGGACGCATTATCGCAAACGCCTGTGCACGTTGCCGCTGCGCGAGGTGATCTGGAATTGTTGCGACTTCTTGTCCAACGCGGCGCCGAATTCGACCCCCATACGATTCTTGCGCCGTCGCCATTGGAATCAGCGACGGAACGCGGTCATGCCCGGGCAGCCGGTCTCTTGCAGCGGCTGGTGAAATTTCATGAGGCCGTCACGGCCAATGATATCGCTGGGATCGAGGGCTTGTTGGGTGATGCAGATGACGCCCTGTTGTTGGCCAATTCGATTGCATCGGCCGGTCGGTATCCGATCCATACGGCTGCAGCAAGCGGATCATTGCCGGTATTGAACGCCTTGATCGCGGCCGGTTGCGATCTGAATGCCGTTGATCCCGATGGCGCAACCGCTTTATATCTCGCTGCAAAAAATGGCCGTGTTGATGCCGTCGAACGATTGCTCGGTATTGCGGGTATCGATGTAATGCATGGTGACAAAAAGGGATCTACCGCTATGCACGCGGCCGCACGGAAGGGCAATGTCGATGTGCTGCGATTGCTGGTTTCAACAGATGACAGCCGATTGCACGTTACCGACGATCAACGCAACACACCGTTGCATGTCGCCGCGGAACAAGGCCATATTAAGGCTATTGAATTCCTGCTTGGACATGGCGCGGCGTACAATCAGCCCAACGCTCTGGGGGTCACGCCGATGTATCGGGCGAAGCGCGCCGGGCATACGGTTTTGACGACGTTTCTGGAGGCGGTCGAGGGCGTATTCAGCGCTGCTGCAACCGGGGACCGCACAAAAATGTCGGCGATACTCGAGGCGCGCGGTTCCGCGATTGGGAAAATCAGGAATGCCAGGCTTGAAACGCCGCTTCACGTTGCCGCTGGGGCGGGGCATTTGGAGGTCGTAACCTTCCTCGTTGCGAGTGGGGCGCCGACTGATTCCACTGATTTGGACGGCCATGATCCGGCAACTGTGGCGCGCGAAAAAGGGCACGACAACATCGCGTCATATCTTGATTCTGCCGGTAAATGATCGCGAATTACCATCTCGCGCCGTAGCCGGAATACAATCCTCTGCGGACTCGCCGAAACGAAAGTGAGGGTAGTGCGCGGACGTGTCTACGCTACGGTTCAGCGTTGTTGCTTCTTCTTCTTTAGCGTTGTTTCGTAATCTTGCTCCAGGGTCCTGACCATATACCGCCAATCCCATTTCTCGCGGACGTGCTCCCGACCCGCCGCACCCATGCGATGTCGTTGCTCCGGATTCTGGAGCAACGTCAACAGGGCTGTGGCCACAGCGTTGGCATCACCCGGTTCACAGAGAAATCCCGTTTTCCCGTCCAGAATCACTTCTGGTGTTCCATCTAAAGCAAAACCTACCGCCGGTTTAGCAGCCGCCAGCGCCTGAACGACAGCGCGGGGAAGCCCCTCGCGTAGCGACAGGTGCACGAGTGTATCCATCAGCCCTACGTATCGGGGAATGTCCTCCGGCGAGACCAGGCCCGAAAGTACGACGTTACGCTGGAGACCCAATGTCTCTACCTGTTGCTCGATTTCCCGCCGCAGAAGGCCGTCGCCGACGATGAGAAACTGTACATCTGGAATCGCTGCTGTGATCACTGGCATCGCCTCGAGCAGGTAGTCGTAACCCTTATATTCGAATAAGCGCGCGATTTTTCCGATCACCGGTGCGCCGGGCCGCAATCCCAGCTCTTCGGCCAGTTTGTCGTCACGATGACTATTCAGATACGGCGAGAGTTCCATACCGCTGTAGACAGTCTTGTACGTCGCCCTTTTGCCAATTTTGCTCCCTGCATACAGGTCTACCATCGCATCGGCCACAGCGTAATTACGGTCACTGTATCGGGCTGCGATGCGTTCGCATACGATGTAAAGCCAGTTTTTCCACCACGACTGGTAGCGATGGAACGACGGCCCATGGACGGTATGTGCAATAAGGGGCGTGCCGGCTGCTGCCGCCGCTATCCTGCCTATCACGCCCGCTTTCGAGCTGTGTGTGTGGATGACGTCGAAGTGCTCGTCGCGAAACCATGATGTGAGGGCCCGGTAGGCGGCGAGGTCTTGAGCCGGGCTAATTTCGCGGCGCAATGATGGGATTTCCACCACACGTAGACCAGACGAGTCGACCGTCTCCAAAAGTTTGCCTTCCGGTCCCGCTGTCGGGCCGGTGGCGAGGACGGCATCGTGCCCGTTTTCGACATGTCCCATGGCGGAAAACAACGTATTCTCCTGGGCCCCGCCGATGATCATACGGGTGATAACGTGGCAGATTTTCATGTGCGGGAAGCGAACGCGGCGCAGTTCATATTAAATCCGGCGCTGCACCAGGAAAGTACCGGAGGTGGGGGTCGAACCCACACTCTCTTGCGAGAACTGGATTTTGAGTCCAGCGCGTCTGCCAATTCCGCCACTCCGGCAAAAATATAATAATACCCTACCGTCCTGCTCGCGTTTGGCAACGCAATATCGGGCTTATATGTGCAAAAAAAAACGCAACTGAACGTTGCGTTTTTGTCTTGTGTTACTATAACGGGAAAATCGTTATTTATTGTGTCGCTGACGGGCGGCAGCCCGTTTTGCCATCCGCCGCTTTATCTCACTTGGCTTCTCATAGTAGCGGCGGTTACGAATTTCCTTCAATGTACCTTCTTTATCCATCTTCTTCTTCAAGCGGCGGAGCGCCTTTTCGACAGCTTCGCCTTTCTTCATTCGTACCTCAGACATACCGGTATTCCTCACCTCCCTTCATACTACGGATACACTTCGCGATCAGGTCTCGCAAGCGTCTTGCATGCCGCCCCTGCTTACGCTTCAACGCCGGTCGGCACCGTTGCCTGCGGAAACTCCTCGTCAATGTATTTCTTAAGCTTCTTTAATGCCAGATTCTGGATCTGCCGTACCCGCTCGCGCGTACGTCCGATCTTCTTGCTGACTTCTTCCAGGGTCTTGGGGCGTCCACCATCCAGGCCGAAGCGAAGGATGAGGATTAATTTTTCCCGAGAATCGAGTTTGTTAATCAGAATCTTTAAGCGCTTCAGCATTTCAAGTCCGCACAGGGTCTCGTCGGGCGTCGATGCGCCGTAGTCGGGAATGATATCCTGGAAGACGCTGTCTTCGCCCTTCTGGATCGGATCCTGTAGCGAGAATGTACGCAACTCGGCGAGCCTGAGTGCGGATACAGTGCGCTCGCTGAAGTCCAGGCGGTTTGCAATCTCGTTATCCGTCGGCTCCCGGCCCAGTTCCTCGCTCATCTTGATGCGGGCTGCCTTAATCTTATTGATCTTTCCGGCCGATTGAACAGGAATGCGGATGGTGCGGCTCTGATTCGACAACGCACGTCGCATCGATTGTTTGATCCACCACGCTGCATAGCTGCTGAATTTTGCTCCCTTGGAGGGATCAAATTTCTCAACCGCTTTCATCAGACCGATATTGCCCTCAGAAATCAGATCTACCAGCGGTAACCCGAGTCCTTTGAAGTCATGGGCAATCTTGACCACCAGACGCAAGTTGCTCTGGATGAGCTTGCGTCGTGCTTCGCCGTTGCCCTTTGCAATCTCAGCGGCCAAGTCGATTTCCTCTTCTCGCGTAACCAGAGGAATTTGGCCGATTTCCTGCATGTATGCCTTCATCGTATCATTTTTTCCGGTAAGCATCTAATCTTCCTATTCGTTGGTAATTAATGTTATCCATGAAATTATGCGCTGAAATTTCATTTGCGGGGTTTATAGTAAACATACCGCTTCGGATAATTGGTTTACCGCTGGCGACAATTCCCGCACACGCACAAAGTGGCGCGACACTGCCGTCCCCCTTTTTTGCAGTTTGCAGGCCTATACGAGCACGTGCAACGCAATTCTTCCCTGTGAAATCAAAGTAGAATCTCTAATATAAGCAAATTGTTTGGGGTTTTCAATATCAAAAATTAAATAATGTCAAGTTTTCACAAAAAAATAGTTGGAAAGTTTGATTTTTTTTCGGGATTAAGCGAGCGGAAGGCCGAGCTAGTCGTCGATCCCGAAGCGATGTACCTCATTGTGGCATCGTACCTTTCAGCTACCCGGAAGACAGTCGTCGTGATTTGTCCGGACTTGTCAGATGCGGAAGCATTGGCCGACGAGATTCGATACAGTCAGGCTTTCTTCGCATATCGCGGAGAAATCATGGTGATGCCCGAGTCGGACAGCCCGATGCCGGGCGGTAGCGGCGGGCAGGAGGCCGAATGCAGCCGCATTCTTGATCGGACCAGGCGTGTCGGTGGGGTGTATTGTCTTTCCTGTACCGCCTTTATGGCGGCGGCACAGGACCCACGGACATTCCGCAGAAATCAGCTGGTGCTGCGGCCGGGGGCGACCAGCTTTCCGCCCGAGCTGCTGGCGGCGAAACTCGTGGAGCGAAACTACGACAACGAGGTGCAGGTTACGCAGCCTGGTGAGTTCTCGTGGCGCGGCTGCATCTGCGACGTGTACTCGCCGGTCTACGAGTATCCGATCCGCATCGAATATTGGGGCGATGAGATCGAGTCGATTCGTTTTTTCGACCCGGCAACACAGCGATCGACCGAGTCGGTGGACCGGTGTCGGATCATTCCCCATGGATCGCCGAATGCGGCGAACACGTGTTCGTTTGCGGACTATCTGGATCCTGAGCGCACGACCGTGATTACGTGCGCTCCGGATGCGATCGACAGTCACCTCGCGCGGTACGGTGCGCCGGACGCTGTGGACACGTGGCATAACATGGATGCACGACCGTTTCACCAGATAAACCTGTGCCCGCCGGAATCGGAGGGCACTCCCGGAAAGAACGCCCCTGTGTATTCGCTTTCGCACCTGGCGTCGTCGTCGATGGACGATCTCCAGGATCAGGGCGAAATTCTCCACCGGCAGTATCTGAAGACGCATATCGGACGATGGATCGAGACCGGATACGACGTCGGGATATGTACCGAAAATCAATCGATCTACCAGCGCTTCCGCGAAACGTTGTCGCGGGAGCTGACACACGGCTGCGACACGTTGAAGCATATTAAGGCGCCCCTCGCACGCGGTGTGATCGTACCGCGCGAGCGGCTTGTGTTGCTCTCCGAAGCGGAGATTTTCCAGAGCAAGAAAGCTGCGGCGCGTAAAACGCGGAGCCGTGGTTATCGTACCGATCACATGCTTCGCACCGGCCTGGAACTGCAGTCCGGCGACTTCGCGGTGCATGCGGTGCACGGCATCTGCCGGTTCGCGGGCGCTCGGATGGAGACCTTTTACGATCGGACTCAGGAGGTGCTTATTCTTGAGTTCGCAGACGAGATGACGTTGTACGTTCCGCTGGACCAGGCGTATCTCGTAAGTGCCTATGTCGGTGCGTCGAAGAAGCTTCCAAGGCTCAGCAAAATCGGTTCGGCGACCTGGAAACGAGCGCGGTACGCAGCATCACGTGCGGTGGCGGATGTGGCTGCTGAATTGATACAGATTCAGGCGGTACGTGATTCCAGCGCGGGATTTGCCTTTGCCAACCATGACAGCTTCGACGCTCGCGGTTTCGCAGCAGCGTTTTCCTTTACCGAGACGCAGGACCAGGCCACAGCGATCGCGGACGTACTCGGCGATATGGCGATGACGCGGCCGATGGATCGGCTTGTCTGCGGTGATGTTGGATACGGCAAGACCGAGGTTGCAATGCGCGCGGCGTTCAATGCGGTCTTGTCGGGCAAGCAGGTTGCGGTGTTGGTACCGACAACGGTGCTTGCACAGCAGCATTTTCTTACATTCACGGACCGGTTTAAGGCGGTTCCTGTGATTATCGATGTACTGTCGCGATTTCGTACCGGCCGCGAGCAGCGTGTGGCCATCGAACAGCTCGCCGCAGGCGCCATCGACATCATTATCGGCACACACAGGTTGCTGCAGCGCGACGTGATATTCCGGGATATCGGACTCATTATCATCGATGAAGAGCAGCGGTTCGGTGTAAAGGACAAGGAGAAATTGAAGATGCTGCGCGCCAATGTCGATGTGCTGACCATGACGGCAACGCCGATTCCGCGTACACTCTACCTGTCGATGGCCGGGCTTCGCGACATGAGCACGATCATGACGGCGCCGTTGGAGCGTCTTCCAGTGCGTACGATCGTGTCGCAATTCGATCCGAACGTCGTGCACGACGCTATCCGCAACGAGGTGCAGCGGGGCGGCCAGGTGTTTTATCTTCACAATCGTGTCAGCACCATAGAGTCCGTGGCGAGGAAATTAACGAAGGCGATCCCGGATGTGGTGTTCGACACCGCCCACGGTCGCATGCATGAAGGCGATCTTGAGGATGCAATGATTCGTTTTATCGCCGGCAAGACGGACGTGCTCGTTTGCACCACCATTATTGAATCCGGCCTCGACATACCAAACGCCAACACGATCATTATCGAGCGGGCGGACCGTTTCGGGCTTGCAGAACTCTACCAGCTGCGTGGTCGGGTAGGGCGATACCGCCGTCAGGCCTATGCGTATCTTCTCCTTCCTGTCGATGCCATCGTGTTGGACAACGCGCGAAAACGACTCGCAGCGATCCGGCGATATACCGATCTCGGCGCCGGCTTTAAGCTGGCCATGCGCGATCTCGAGATTCGCGGCGCCGGGAATATTCTTGGCGCGGAACAAAGCGGTCACATTTCGGCTGTAGGATTTAATCTCTACTGCCAGTTGCTGAAGGAAGCGGTCGCACGCCTGAAGCAATTGCCGCTGCCGGTTCGTAGCGACATCAGTCTGAATCTCGATTTCCTGGTTTTCGGGAAAACCGACTGCGACCGTCTATCCGCATGTGTGGCGGCAGACTATATCATCGACAGCGACCTCCGGGTCGACGCGTATCGCAAATTGGGCGGGTTTGCGACCCTCGCCGAGGTTGATGCGTTTGCAGCAGAACTTGCCGATCGTTTTGGTCCGCTTCCTGTTGCGGCGGTGAATCTGTTGGTGACTGCCAGGCTGAGAATTCTCGCGGGAAAACATGGCGTGTCCGCGGTCTCCGTTCGAAATCGCCGTGTATTCATGGAGACTGCGCGCGGATTGGTCAAGGATGAAAACGATCGCATTCCGCGGTTGACATCCGCGCGCCGTGACGATTTTCTCGTGGAGTTGGTCGCGTTGGTAAGTGTCGTTGACGGGACAATCGTCGCAAGCAGGAGGGGGGATGATTGGGTATCAGCCGGATGACAACGAACGTCAAGGTCGGCACCGTATCCAGCACGATTTCAACCGTGCAGGGAATCATCCTCGTGGTCGCGTACGGGCTTCAGGCGGGCGACGGGTCTGCCGGTTCGGATGCCAACTGCAGTGCGAGATTACAACCGGTGATGAACTCGGCAACATCGGCGTATTCCGATCGTGTGTGTGCGTTGTGCTGACCGGCCCCGAATGTCACCGTCGGTATCCCCAGCGCGTTCAGCGCGCTTGCATCCAGGCCGCCGTCGACCGTGATTCGTTGTGGCGCCAGTCCGATGGCTCGTGCCGCTCGCTCAGCTCGCACTACGACGGGCGCTGCCGGGCATAATTCAAACGGATCATAATCGCGCCGCACGCGAAACGAGACTTTACCGCATTGTCCGTGTCGATTGCGGACGCTGCGAGCGGCTTTGTCGAATGCGATTTTGTAACGCTCCGAAATAGCAGTGATACACGCTGTGTCATGGCTGCGGGATTCACCGTTCACTGTCAGTTTATCCATCACCTGATTTGTCGCGTCGCCGCCTGCAATGGACCCGATATTTGATGTGCCGCAGATGTTGCCGGTACGAATCCTGCCGTGGTATCCCTGTTGCGCGACATCGGCGATGGCCAATGCGGCAATAACGCCTGCGGACACGCCGTCTTCCGGATGAACACCTGCGTGCGCCGCCACACCCTCGATCTCCGCGGTCCAGCGATCTGCGCCCACGGCCGCGATGATGAGGTGCTCCGGTATGCCGGAGTCTATGTTAAAACCGCACGAGGGGTTGCCCAACATGGCGACGTCGACGTGGCGAGATCCAACAAGGCCGATCTCCTCGGCCACGGTAAACAAAAACGTCAACGGCCCGTGCGGTATGCCCTGAGCGGCGATGGTCTCAATCACGGTCACCAGGCACGCGACCGCGGTGCGGTTGTCTGCACCCAGTGCGGTGTCGGCTGTGGATGTGATGCGATTGTCGCGGCTTTCCGGTACGGCGCCGCGGCACAAGGGCACCGTATCCAGGTGCGACACAAATAGCGTCGTAGGCCCCTTCGACGTATCCGGAAGCCTGACGATGAGGTTTCCGGTCGTCAGCGGCGTGCCTGCGAGGTGATGAACGTTATCGCGTACGATGTGAATGGCGTCGATGCCCGCCTGTTCGATCTTGCGTCCGACGATATCCGCGATGCGGCATTCATTGCCACTCACGCCTTCTACTGTGAGAAACTCGAGCAGGTTCGATACAGCATGATCCGGATCGATGCGTGCGGCAATGTTGGTCATGGGGCAGGGTTCATGAAATGGTCGTGAAAATTGATTTGTGCTTGTTACTTCTACCTTCTATACTACAGCCAAGTCGCCGGGCATTCGCGGTTGGTTTCGCAGCAAATACTGCCGAAGTCCGACAGGCTTCGAGCGTGAATCATTCACCCGTATTCTACTGTCTTCTGCGAGAACAGATTTCTGCTAAATTCAGCGGCTCGGCTCGAAGTCAGCCGCCAATGCCGATCCGGGTTACAATATGAGTTGGTTTGGAAAGTTACTATGTGGCACGGTCGGATTCGTATTCGGCGGTCCGATTGGCAGTGTCGGCGGCGTCGCGCTCGGCCATTTACTCATTGATGAGAAACGCGGATCGCGCAAGTCCAATACAGAGTCGGCCACGACTCCGGACTCCATACTCCATGGCTGTGAAGAGAGTCAGGCCATATTCTTCATCACGACCTTCTCGCTCATGGCCCGGCTCGCCAAGGCCGACGGCGTGATTTGCCGCGATGAGATCAAGGCGGTCGAGAGGATTATGCAGGATGAACTTGGCATGGATGTCAAGAGTCGGAATTTCGCCAAGCAGGTTTTCAGCGTGGCTCGAAATTCGGCGGCAGACTTCGACGATTACGCGGCGCAGTTTTTGGACAACTTCTCGCACAATCGACGGATATTATTGTGCCTGGTGGATCTGTTGCTGAAACTGGCAGCCGCCGATGGAGAATACCACGACGAAGAAGAGCGGCTGATTTGTCATGCCACCGAATTGTTCGCGATCACTGACGAAGAATACGATGCATTGCGGGCCCGGCATCTGAATGAATCCGATCGCCACTACAAGATCTTGCACTCGAAACGGGGCGATTCGATCTCGGAGATTGAGCAGAAATATCAGTTTCTGATCGAAGAATACGACCCCGACCGCATTGTCCGGGATGGACTGCCGCCGGAGTTTGTGGCGTTCGCCAGGCGGAAGCTGACCGATATCGAAGATGCCTATCGCCGTGTTCGCGACCAAGCGAACGTGTAGCACGCCGCGTCATACACTCGATATCATCCGGCGCATGGATCGGGCGAGCCTCTCGGACAGACCAATATGATCGCAATCGTTTTGCAACGGTCAGAACTTGCGCTTGAAGCAAAACGTCTTGTCGTGCCGCACATTGTTGAAGTCCGTCGTGACATTAATCAGGCTTTCCGTAGAACCCAGAAGCAGGAAGCTGTCGTTTTTCATGAGTTCACGAACCTTTTTCAGAATGGACCGTTTTGCTTCCACATCGAAATAGATCAGGACGTTGCGTATAAAGATTATGTCCATGGTGTGCATGCCGGACCAATGCTCCAACAGATTGAGTTGTCGGAATACGATCATCTTGCGCAACGGCTCCTTGATTATCCACGAATCGCCCTGCTTGTCGAAATACTTCACCATCATCAAGGCCGGAAGCCCGCGATTCACTTCGAGTTGTGAGAAAACGCCGGATCGCGCCTTGTCAAGAACCTTACCGGCAAGGTCGGTTGCAAGTATCGATACGTTCCAGTGCGCCAGTTGCGGAAAACTGTCCCGCAGGATCATCGCTATGGTATACGGCTCCTGCCCCGTGGAGCATGCGGCACTCCAGATTTTAAGGGTTCGTGTTGCGGCATTTTTCTCGATCAGCTCAGGAACGATGACATTCTTGAATACCTCGAAGGGATGGAGGTCGCGGAAGAAGCTGGTCTCGTTGGTGGTCAAGGCCTCAATGACCTGTTCATGCGTGCCATTGTGCCGCGAGTGTTCTTTCAGCTTCTGCACCAGGCCGGAGACGTTTTCGTATCCGTTCTTTATCGCGACCGGTTTCAGTCGCAGTTCGATGAGATACTCCTTCCCATCGTCTATGATGATCCCGGCTTTTTGGCGCACGAGTGTCTGAACGTAGGTGAAATCCTGCTGATTGATGGACATGTTCGATTTGCCGTGAGTTAATCGCTTTGCAGCGTATTAAGTGCCAGTTGTGCGCGGCCGAATTACGCCGAAGCGGTCCGCTTGTTCGCGCGTTTGTTAAACCGTAGCCAGCTTACGTTGTGTACTGACCCTACGGACGATCTCACTGCCTATCTGGCTTAACGGCAGAATTTTGTCGGCAATCCCCGCGCCGGCGACAGCGCCGGCCATGCCCCAAACCACACTGCTACGTTCGTCCTGCACGATAATCTGTCCACCCTTTTCATGGATGTCTCGGCAGCCCTCGAGCCCATCCTGTCCCATTCCCGTAAGAATCACTACCAATACATTGCCGCCGAAGACCTTCGCGACCGAACGAAACAGCACGTCGACAGCCGGGCGGCAGGAGTTCTCCGGCGGGTTCTGGTTCGTTGCTACTGTGTAACCCGCACCGGATCTGCACGTCACCATGTGATAGTCGCCGGGTGCAATGTAGACGTGACCAACGCGCAACATGTCGCCTGCGCTGGCCTCACAGACATGAAGGTGGCATTTGCGCGACAATCGTTCGGCCAGTGATTTGGTAAAGAGCGGCGGCATGTGTTGCACGATCACCGTCGGAACAGGAAAATCCGCGGGTAAACGGGGCAAGACTTCAGCGAGCGCGTTCGGGCCACCGGTGGATACGCCGATGGCAAGCAAATCAATGGGTTGTGCGGTCGTCTTGCGGCGCGGACGCGCGGGCGCCGGTGTTGCCGCAGATCTCGGGGAGGCGGGTATACGGCCGCCGCCGAATAAATGTATCTTGGGAATAAGTTGCTCGCGAACGTGCTTGATCGCGGTGTCGATACCGCCACTTTTTGCGGGTTTTGTCACGTAGTCGCTGGCACCCAGGGACAATGCCTCCAGCGTGGCTACCGCACCCTTTTCCGTGCGACCGCTGAACATGATGACGATCGGCTTTTTCGCGAGGTTACGGATATTCCGTAGTGTTTCGAGTCCGTCCATCTCCGGCATTTCGAGATCGAGGACAACAATGTCCGGATTGAGTTTTGGTATCTTGGCCAGTGCTACTTGTCCGTTCGCGGCCGTACCGACGACATCGATCTCCGGATCTTCAGCCAAAGTGTTGGTCACAAGTCGGCGCACAACGACCGAGTCATCGACCATCAAAACTCGAATTTTATTCTGCATGGATGCCCAGAATCTCCAATTTTTCTTTCACAACATCCTTGGTGAACGGCTTCATAACGAATTCGTTCGCACCGGCCTCGAGTGCCTCGACGACCCGCGCCATCTCCGACTCAGATGTGACCATCATGAGTTGTAGTTTGTCGAAATCGGACTGCTCGCGTACCTTTTTTACGAAATCCAGGCCCGACATTTCCGGCATGTACCAGTCGACGAGCGCTACGTCCGGGCACTCTTTGCAGTCCTCGAGCAGTTTCAGCGCTTCCTTTCCGTCTCCCGCACCGCTTACATCAAACCCGATCTCTGAGAGCATTTGCATAAGAATCGTTCTCATGGCACGCGAGTCATCTATAACCATTGCTTTCATATATCGTTCCTTTTCCGGCAGCAGATCCGGCAACTGGAGTTGGTGGTTGCCGTAGCGCTCACGACGTCTTGGCGTGACAGTTACCAACTGGCATCTCACCATCCAGTTTCTATTTATTTCGTTGAAGTGTTGTTTCGATCTTCGACTGCAAATCCTCGGGTTTGAACGGCTTTATCACGTAATTCGACGCGCCCGCTTTGATTGCCTCCATGACCTGGTCTTTCTCGGCCACCGATGTGCACATGATTATCGGCAGTTTTGCTCCTTCAGGCACGGATCGTATGTTACGGAGCGTCTCGATCCCGCTCATTTCCGGCATGTTGATATCGCAGAGCATGAAGTCGAAATTGTAATTGTGCTCAGTAAGTTTCTCCAACGCCATCTTGCCGTCGCTGGCCTCGACAATTTCCGTGATGCCCATCGTCTGAAGCACGCGTTTCTGGATTTTCCTCATTGTTGTTGAGTCGTCGGTTAGCAGCACTTTCATCCTATTTTTCCTCCATTGAGATTTCGATATTAAACTTACCCCACTCCGGGAACGCCATGGGGATGACTATCCAGGGGGAATTCTCTTTTCCTGTCAATCTTTGCTCCTTGCCCATGATTACCGTAGGCAGGGCAAGTTTGATGTTCAGTCCATTGAGTTTTGCGGCAGCAGAGCCTGCAACGATGTTTAGAAGCTCTCCGAATCCGTCGAGGAGGTCCGGACTCGTGGCTTCAACTTCCTCGCCGAGAAACGAGGAAACGACCTTCATGCCCGTTTCGACGGACGTCGTCATAATGACCGCACCGCAGACCTTGCCCGAGAGTCCGAGTACGCCGACGAGATCGTAGGCGGCGAAGATACCGGCTTTTCGACATAGTTTTCCATCTCGCTGGGGCCGCACGCCGACCATTGTGTCGTATGTTTCTACAGTGGCCTCGACGAAGGGATTTACATACTCGCTTTTCATAGCGCATACTCCCCGTGGCTAACCGGTTTTAGAGCCTGCGAAGCCGGCGCCAGTCGCGGTGGCATGGGAATCGTGGCTGCCCTTCTGATTAGTTGCAAACGTTCAAAACACATGAGGTAACTCCTGCGGTTATGTTGATTTACGCTATAAAATGTTACCGTCTCGCTCCCGAATGAGGACGTCGACGGTGCTGCCAGGCGCCGATTAGCAAACAAACTGGTCGACCAGGCGTTGCAGTTCCGTGGCCATACGTGTCAGATCCTGTGCCGAGTTCTGTGCGTTGGAGGCGCCTGTCCGGGTGGTTTCGGCAACCTGCACCACCTCGGTCATGTTCCGTGTGATTTCACTGCTGCCGCCGGCGACTTCGCTGATACGCATGCCGATCTCCGATGTCGTTGCGGTCTGCTCCTCAACCGCGCTGGCAACGGTGTTCTGAATGTCGCTGATCTGGTTGATGATGTTGCTGATTTCACCAATCGCAGTGACGGCGTTCTGGGTATCCCCCTGAATTGCCTCAATGCGTCGGCCGATGTCTTCCGTCGCCTTGGCGGTTTCCTTGGCCAACTCCTTGACTTCATTCGCGACCACGGCGAAACCGCGGCCGGCGTCGCCGGCGCGAGCTGCCTCGATAGTTGCATTCAGCGCGAGCAGGTTGGTCTGTTCCGCAATTGAGGTGATCACATTGATCACCTTGCCTATCTCGGCGCTGCTTTCGCCGAGTTTGGCAATGGTACGGTTGGTTTTCTCGGCCGCGCTTACGGCGTCATTGGCGACACGTGCGGCGTCTGTCGTGTTTTTGGCGATTTCGTTGATACTCGCGCTCAGTTGTTCTGTGCTGGCGGCCACGGTTTGCGCGTTCGCCGTGATCTGATCCGACGACGTTGATGCAATACCAATCTTGTCCGACGTCAATTCTGCGTCCGTCGTCATCTTGCTGCTGACACTCGCCAATTCCGACGACGCGCCGGCCAGCGTTGTCGAGTTGTGGCCGATTGTCTGAATGGTTTCACGCAGCCGGCTCACAGCCTGATTGAGGGCCTTGCCCATGCGTCCGATCTCGTCCTCGCTGGTCACGTCGAGATGTCCGGTAAGCTGCCCGGCAGCGACAGCTTCGAGAAGGTTCATCGTTTTAATCACAGGTGATATAATGCGTTTTGTGAAGACCACGGCGATCACGAAAATTAAGGTACCGGCGATAGCTACGATACCGACCACTGTCAATGTCAGGCTGGATTTAACCTCGTCGCCGTACGTTTCCATGGTTTTTATGGCCGAGAACGCTTCATCGACGTTTATTTCCGCCAGCAGCGCCCAGCGAAGACCAATAATGGATACGGGGCAATAGCTGCTGAGGACCGTGCTGCCGTGGTAGCCGGTGATTACCTTCGAACCGGATTTCCCCGAAATAGCTTCCTTAACTGAAGAGGTTTCGACCTTGCCGTTGTTTGCGTCTTTGAACGACGCGATGACCGTACGGTGTTTCTGATCGCGGTAGGAATCGGAGCGCATGAGGTAGTCGCCGCCCACCATGTACGTTTCTCCGGTATCGCCCAGTCCGGAGCGGTTGCTCATGATCTCCGTGATCCGATCCAGAGGCATCTGGAACAGGGCAACGCCCACCTTCTTGTCACCATCAAAAATAGGCGAGGCCACGAAGCTTGCGGGTGCATCGTAGGACGGGCGGTATTGCGCAAAATCGATGAGGAAAACGGCGTCACGGTTGCCTGCCGCGTTGGCCTTTCGGAAGGCCTCGCCGAAGTTGGTCTGGGCATAAGGACCGTCGATCAGCGAGGTGGTGTAGTCAAGTTCCTTAAAGACGGAATAGATGATATCGCCGGTGTCAGGATCGGCGAGAAAGATGTCGTAGTATCCAAATTTCTCCAGATACGTTCGTATCACGGGGTGAACGTCGTTGTGCAGGCGGCTGTATGTCGATCCGTCATTTCCGGCATCCAACAGGTGTTTTGAGCCGAGAGGGTTCTCGTTGTCGCTTATATAGGCGTACTGTAATGCCACAGAATCGTCGTCAAGACCGTTGTACATCCAGCTTACGTCGACCGTGGCCCCACTGTTCTGGTTGCTGTATTCCGGTGCGAATTCGGCTGTGTAGTAATGCTCGACGCTCTTCCGCATCGCGGCGAGCTTTTCGGGTGTGACCTCGTTTTCTTCGCGATAGCTGTCGAAATGGGTACGAAAATCGCGCATGGCATTGACTACCATCAGGTCCTGTGAAAACGTGATGATCTGGTCATTAATGGTCTGGAAATAGCGCTCCGTAGCCGCTCCTTTGACCTCGCGCACGGCCTCAAGCTGAGCCGCAACCTGTTTCTTGAGCGCTTCCTCTGCGATCTGATTTGCATTATCCAGTGATTTGTCTGCTTTCGTATAGGATATGAAGGCGACTGTGATCACCGGTACGAGACCGACGATCATGAAGACGGCCAGCAGTTTAGACCTCAGTGACGTATTCTTGTTCTTGCTCATGATAGTACCCCCTGTGTTGGGATTTGTTGGGCCGGACGCGGCACAGCAGCCCGAAGTGCTACGCGTGTCCGGTCGTTTGTCTTGCTTTGTTCGTTGTTAAACATATTGTTGCGATTCGCCCAATATGACGTTTCTCCAATCCGGTGTCCCAATGCCCGTTTCCCGTTGCCGTCGCGAATGCCTGCTCCATTGCCGGCTCTTTCCCTGTCAATGTCCTATCTGTACGCCAATTAATATCGTGACATCCTCAAGCGGCGCTGTCCATCGCGATTGTTTTGTCGCAATTCAGTATCAACAGTAGCCGACCTTCCAGTTTATAGGCGCCACTGATCAACTCGCGTGCGCTGCCCTCAAGTGTTTCCGGGGGCTCTTCAAAGAGATTTTCCGGGACATCGAGGACGTCGCCGATCTTATCGACCAGAAAGCTGACAACCTCTCCATCGATCCGCATGATGACGTTCATTGGCGGTGTGTCGTCCGGGCGCGGCGGCAATGTAAGACGCAACCGCAAATCCAGTGCCGTGATGATCTGGCCGCGGAGATTAATCAGCCCCGTGATCACCTCCGACGCCAGCGGCACGTGTGTAAAGTCCTGCTGTTTTATGATTTCCTGTACGTTCGCGACGTCGACGCCGAAATAGTACTTATCGAGAAAAAATGTGCAGTATTGACGTGTGTCGGCCATCATAGCCTCCTCGTTACTGAATTAATATTTGTATAGGAGTCGCAGCCAGGCGACTTCTTCGTCCGTAGTCGGGTTCGATGTATTCTTGCCGTCGGTTTCATTGTAATACGCCAATCGAATCTGCCCGGTGAGATTTTCGGTGATGCCTCGTGTAATATCGAGGTCGATCTCGTCGCCATAGTTCTTGTCGAAACGCGTGCCGCCGGCACTATTCTCGGTGGTGTCAAACATGTGGTAGCGCAGCAGTACCTTTGCATCAAGAATAGACGTTCCGACTTGTACGTAGACGTCCTCAAGACCGCCCGCCAGTGTGCCCGCGTTCGTTGCGAGGAATTGGTCCGCCCACCCGTTGAATTTGTGAGCCGTGCTGTAGAGCGTGCTGAACGGCAGGTCTTTTCCGTCCTGACCCGAAATGCGGTTGTAACCAATGCCGAAGCCGACTGCTTCAAGATTGAGTCCCACGAAGGCGTTGATCATATCGCCGTTGTGCCGCTTGCCATCCTGATAGTCACCCTGGTAGGCATAGGCAATGTCGTAGCGCACGATGTCGGCGAGTTGCCCGTTTGCGCGGACCCCGTAGGTCGCGGAATCCTGGGCCGTGGGCGTCGAAATCTCGGTGTCAAGGAGATAGGAAAACGCAGTAAGATTATTCTGATCATCGATGGCGTAGCGTGCGTTCAAGAGGATCAGGTGGTCAAGGTCGACGTGTGTGAGAAAAATGGTATTCACCTGACCGATCAGGGCGCCGTACAGCGTGAGGCCCGGAATAGACTGGTTGCTGAAGCTGACTGCATCGAACGATTGGCCGTTCTGGCGCCAGTTTACGTTGCCGATCAGGCGTGCGTCGTCGAGGACGATTTCCTGACGACCGAGGCGCAGCCGCGTGTCCGGCACTCCTGTATAATCGACATATGCCTGGTGAACGCGTTCACCGTCTGGATCGCCGATTACATCCCGGCCTGCTTCACCGCCGCCGGGAAAGCGGAAGTCTTCCACCAGGTTGGCGAGGCCGTGAAACTGTATGAATGCGCTGGTGTCGCGGTATTCCGCGGTTCGATAGCCGAGTCTCAGGCGCAGGTTGAGCCCTCTGGCGGGCGCCAGCGCGTCGTCTGTCGATGAGTATTCGAACCCCAATCGCAACTGTATACTCGCCTGTCCCTCGCGTATTGCTTCACCCAGTGAATCGGCGGTTTCCGCCATGCCCGAGGTCCCCACCAGGATTCCCAGAACGATTACCGCGTTACGTACGTTCTTGCTCATGTGTTGCTCCCTATGCTTTTTTGTTTTTCTACTGTGGTTACGATGTTGCGATGCCCTTTACCTGCCAGAAGGGACCGTCGCGTTTGACGGATCACGTCGTTACCAGATGATTGTTTTGCAGATCGCGCGATTCATCCACCGCGGTTATGGCTGCTGCGGCGCCGTTGGAACCGAAATCGAGACCTGCCAGCGTGATGATGGTCTCGACATCCAATAGTTCGTGAACGCGTTCCCGAATGACCGCTGTACCCGTGGCGCCGTGGCGCGTCGCCTTGCCCTGGACGTCGACAACTTCTTCCACGATGTCCGTGATCTTATCCACCACAAGACCGATGCTCACGCCTTTGTTCGTGTACACCACAACCTGCATGGTTGTGGCGCCGATTTTGGCGGTGTCCGCCACAGAATCGCTGTGGCCGAAGACGTCCGACACGAAAATCAGCGGCAGGATTTGGCCGCGGTATTGAATGACATACTGGCCGCCGACCGATTCTATCCGGGTACTCTGGAATTCCTCGAGGCGCGCCACGACGTTCAGCGGGATCGCCATTCGGCTGCCATCATTGAGGTTGAATAAAAGAAGTGTCTGGGCGTTGTCTTTGGCAGCCGTAATTCTGCTGTCGTGCTCGTCGCTCAACAACCGATCTCTCGTCTCCGAAACCACGCGGGCGTATTGAGCCAGTCCCGTGACGTCGAGAATCAATGCAACCTTGCCGTCACCCAATATCGTGGCGCCTGCGAATACGGAAAGATCCTTAACCAGTTTCCCAAGCGGCTTCACGACGATTTCCTGACTGTCGTTGATTTCATCCACGACCAGGCAGAACTTACGCTCATCTGCCTGCAGCACAACGATGTTGAGTATGGTGTCTTCTTGACTATCGCCGCCGCCGTTGTTCGTATGCGGGGCGATCGCGAGCTGCCGGTCCAGATACACAACGGGCAGCAGCTGTCCACGCAACCGGTATAGTGGCGAGCCGTGGATGGTCTCGATGCTGCTGCGTGCCGCGTCGCCCTCGAGTCGTACCAGCTCCAGCAAATTGACCTGCGGGATGGCGAAACGCTCCCTGGCACAGGTGACGAGCAGTGCCGGTACGATAGCGAGCGTGAGGGGTATTTTTACCTTCATCGTCGCGCCTTGTCCCGTTTCGCTCTGGATGTCGACCGTACCGCCGATTTTCTCGATGTTCGTCTTGACTACATCCATACCGACACCGCGTCCGGATACGTTCGACACCTTTGCGGCGGTAGAAAACCCGGCTGCGAATATAAGATACTGAAGCTCGCGTTCGGACATCTTCTCTGCCTGCTCGGGCGTGATGATGCCGACCTTCAATGCCTTTTCGCGAACCCGCTTGGTGTTGATGCCGCCGCCGTCGTCGGCGATCTCGATTATAACCTGGCCGCTTTCATGGCGGGCGCGCAAGGTTATCCGGCCTTCTTCCGTTTTACCCATGGCAACACGGACGTCCGGGGACTCAAGGCCGTGGTCCACCGAGTTACGGATGATGTGCGTAAGCGGGTCCTTGATGGCCTCGATAATCGTTTTGTCCAGCTCGGTGTCTTTGCCCTCCATCTCGACCCGGATATTCTTGCCGCATTGCTGGGCGAGATCGCGCACGACCCGGGGTATCTTGCCCCAGATAGTGTTGATAGGTTGCATGCGCGTTTTCATGACGCCTTCCTGCAGCTCCGACGTAATCATGTTCAGTCGTTGCGACGCCGAGCAAAGCGAAGGATCTTCACTTCCGGCGATGTGCTGAAGAATTTGATTCCGGGACAACACCAGTTCACCGACCAGTGTCATCAGGCGGTCGAGCAGGGCGACATCTACACGAATGCTGCTGTCCGCGATGCCATGTGACCGTGACTGGGACGGCGCCGCGTCCGGGGTATCCTGCATGGATGAAATCGCCGCCGCCGCGGGCTGTGTATTCAGCAGTTCGTTGATCTCCTCACCGGCTTCGATGATGTCCGAGTTTAGTGCCGCCGCCGTCGCTTCAGGTAAACTTCCCGCCTGTTGCAACGTTGTCAGGTCTGCGATCAAGGCTTCATACGTATCAGCCGGTTCCGTGCCTGTGGCTTCGATTTCGGTGAGGTTGTTTTTTACCGCATCTACCATCTTTAACAGGCAATTGGTAATTTCCGCGGTCAATACCCTTTTGCGGTCCCGCAGCTGGCTCAGCAGATTCTCACCCACATGCGTAAGGGATTCCAGGTTGTTGAAGCCGAGAAAGCCGCAGGTTCCCTTGATGGTGTGGACACAGCGGAATATCCGCGATATCAATTCATGGTTTTCCGGATGTCGTTCGAGCTGCACAAGGTCGTGGTCGACCTGCTCAAGCCCCTCATGGCTCTCCAGGATAAATTCCTTCACGATATCCGCCATACTGTCATTGTATTCGCTCATAAGAACACCTGTTGGTGTGTTGGTTTTGCGTTGCAGGCGATGTGCCGGCGGTACCGCACAAATCCGTGTGCGGCGCACCGGCCGGCGCCATTGTAATGCCGTATTAGTATTTGAATGCCGATACCAGACCTCTGAGTTGGTCGGCCATGTTCTGAAGCTCCATGGTTGCCTTCTGGGTGTTTACTATCGCTTCTTCCGTGCCGCGAGCGTTGTCCGCGACACCGTTGATGTTGCGCGCGATCTCGCTGGTGCCTCCGGCGCAGATGCCGAGGTTGCGGCCCATTTCGCTGGTGGTCGCCGTCTGCTCTTCTACTGCGCTCGCGATTGTCATAGAGATGTCATTGACTTGCTCGATAACCGAACTGATCTGGGTGATTGCCTGTATCGCCTCATTGGTATCGATCTGGATCGTCTCGATCTTGCGGCTGATATCTTCGGTTGCCGTCGAGGTTTGTTTTGCCAGCTCTTTGACCTCGTTGGCAACGACTGCGAAGCCTTTGCCTGCATCGCCGGCGCGCGCTGCCTCGATCGTTGCATTCAGGGCCAGCAGGTTGGTCTGCTCGGCAATCGAGGTGATCATATTGCTGATATGGCTGATCTCCTTGCTGCTGTCGCTGAGTTTCGTTATTGTTCGGTTGGCCTGATCGGAGGCCTCGACGGCTGACGATGCCACGCTTGCCGCGCTGTTGGCGTTGTGCGCGATCTCACGAATGCTGGCGCCCATCTCTTCGACTCCGGCCGCTGCGGACTCGACATTGTTGCTTATCTCCTGTGCCGATCCCGCGACCGTTCCTGCCTGCGACGAGGTTTCCTGTGCGTTGCGCGTCATGTTGGTACTCAGGTCGGACAGCCGTGAGGATGAATGGGTGAGGGTATCGATACTCTGGACGATCGACTTCATGAAGGTCTGGATGCGCTCCACCGTCTCGTTCAACGCGCCGGACATCTGCCCGACCTCGTCGTTGTTCTCTATGGCAACGCGCTGCGTGAGATCTCCGGAACCGACTCGATCAAGCACGCCGACCGTGCGTTTCATCCGCGACGATACAGCCTTGAGGATAAAGAAGATTGTGACGATTATGAGCGCCACCGAACCAACAGCGATCAGGGAAACATTGCGCACGATGACTGCGTTTGCGGCCAACTGCTGATCGATCGGGGAAACCACTTCGAGCACGCCGCGAACATCGCCGAGTTTCCAGTCGTTCTTGGGCGTCTGCGGGTGGTTGTTGTGGCAGTCGACGCATGCCTGTGCCGCCATGCGATCCGCGATTGCGACTCGCACGACCGGGACGCCGTCGATGCTTTCTTCCCGTACGTACGTATCGTCCGGGCTGGTCTTGAAATGCTCGACTGCATCCGCGCCGAACCCGTCGAGCGCGCGATTCTTGCGGTTCGGAAACGGGAATTCGCTGTACAGCTTCAATTCCTGCCCGCCGACATTTTCTTTGAGCTGCTTGCTGAGGTCATGAATCATTGTTGCGGGCAGCGGAATCGCGTTGGGATCGTTGGCATGTTCGATAGCTATCTTCGCGCCGCCATTGGCCTTGACGACCGACACGATGTTTTTCGTGTAGTAGGACCGCAGCTCCTTGAACTGTTTGATCGTGTTGATCCCGCTTGCCTGTGATTGCGCCACTGTCGCTGTCCGCGAGGCGCGGACCATGTAGGTAACGATCATTCCTACTCCTACCAGTACGATCGCTACAATGGGTAATAGTGATTTGATAAGGATGGATTGCTTTTTGCTTAACTTTCCGATTGTGGCCATAGTGTCTTGTGCTCCTTGCTATCGAGTGTTGTTTTTACTCTGTGTTCGTGGATTGCCATCGGTGGCGCAATAATCGCGAGTAGAGCCACCTATCCTGTTGATGTTCAGTGTGTTAAGCCGTAAATGCATGCGGGGTTGATTTTATTGGTTCCGTTTGCTCCTCTCGTTTGCTTACCGCATCCTGTCTGATGTTCTCTCCCACAACATGTTATCACCGCGTCGGTGCGTCCCAAAAAAATGACGCAACTGCCACGCGATTTCGGTCTTCTCACTGCTTTATCGACCGGTCTGCCGATGAGTTTAGGTTGTTTTGATGAATTTCACCAAACACCGGTGGTCACGGCAACTCTTTGATATCGGACCACTTAATCCCACCATTACTCAAGACCGGATTTTCTCTTCGCATCTTTAATGCCAGCGCCAGTCGACGGTGCCATGTCACGCATGATGCATGCCAGCAGCGACGCGGCAGCTGCTGTTGCGGCCGGTCGGTTACGTAGTGATCCTGCCATCGCGGGCATTCAGGTGCCATGGATGTCCTGGCGCACACGGCAATTTTCGGCGGCTGTGGCTGTGGCGTCGTTTCTGTCACGTCACAAAGTCCGACACATGGAGCCAGCCGTCAACGATGGCATCGAAATTGCGATCCAATAGCGCGGTCTGCCAGAGGTGTCCGGACTGGCGACACCTTAATGGCGAGATTCACGAGCTGTAATCGGACTTCCACCCGTGGTGAGGCATGAATAAGCGGATCGTAAAGCAAACGATAAAAAGTCGCCTGATGATCATCATGATGTCGACGTGCATCCTGGCGTTGGTTATGGCAGGCAGCGTGTTCATCATTTACGAACACTATTCGGAACGTCGTGATCTCGTGAATGATGCGATGATCCATGCCGGCTTGATAGGTGATACCAGTTCGGCGACCCTGGTGTTTAACACGCCGTCGGATGCGGAGGAGCTATTGCGGGCGCTTCGGTCGGCCCCGAATGTCGACTATGCCGTCCTGGTCCGTTCTGACGGCAGCCGGTTTGCCCAGTATCGTCGTCGCGGCGGGTCCGCTGCTGCCACCATCCCGGAGATCGCGGCAAACAGCCACGTGTTCACCGATCGCCATCTCGTTGTTTCCCGTCCCGTAGCCGTTGACGACTATGTCATCGCCAATGTTGTGCTCGGTATCGACCTCGGTCCGATGAAGGCCAAGTTGCGGCGTGACCTCGGCATACTGGGTATTGTAATTGGTCTGTTGGCTATGTGCATTTTCCTTGTCGTATCGCGACTGCAGGGCGTGATATCCCGACCGATCCTCGAGCTGTCCCGTGCGGTTACCAGCTTCGCAGGCCGCTCCGACTTTCAGGGCATCGGCAACGTAAGCAACATTGCCGAAGTGAGTTTACTTGTGGACTCATTCAACGCGATGTTACGCCATCTCGATGAGCAGGAGGCAGTGGTCAAGGAAAGCGAAGAGAAATTTCGCGCGTTGTTTGAATCATCCGGCGAAGCCGTTCTGTTGTTCGATGAGTTGCAATTGGTAGACTGCAATCGCCGCGCTCTGGAGATGTACGGGCGCTCGGATCGTGGCGCGATCATCGGTCAAACGATCGGCGGGTTTTTCGAAAGCTACACACCGTCATGCGCGACAGGCGGCCCTACCGCAGGCAGCATTCACGACCATGTTGAGACGGCCAGGGCCAAAAGTGTCTGCCAGTTCGACTGGACGTTTTGCAGGTACGGTGGCGGAACATTTTCATGTGAGGTAGTCCTTTCCGCAATCGCATTACGGGGACGAACCATGTTTCAGGTCGTCAGTCGGGATATCACGATCCGAAAGAATATGGAGCGGGAACTCAAGGAGCACCGCGACCGCCTCGAGGCTGACATTGCCGAGCGTACGGCCGAGTTGGTCAGGGCCCGTGATATCGCCGAGGCCGCGAATATCGCAAAGAGTGAGTTTCTTGCCAACATGAGTCACGAACTCCGGACCCCGTTGAACGGCATCATCGGGTATACGCAGATCATGCTGGAGGGCGAATTGGTGCACGAACAACGCGACAATATTGAGACTGTGCGCAGCTGCTCGGATACGCTTCTGGGGCTGATAAACGGTATTCTCGATCTGGCTAAGATTGAGGCCGAACAGGTAAGTCTGGAAGACATCGAATTCGACCTCGAAGATCTTGTCTACAGTTGCGGCAAAGCCGTGCGTGGCAAGGTCGGCAACAAGGATCTGGAAATACTCGTTGACATCAGGCCCCTCGGGCATCGCGTATACGGCGATCCTACCAGACTGAAGCAGGTGCTTGACAATCTCCTTGGCAACGCGATCAAGTTCACCGACTCGGGTACTGTACTGGTCGGTGTCGCCACGGTGCAGGATTCCCCGGAGCAGCTGGACATTGCTTTCCGCGTTCAGGATTCCGGAATCGGAATGACGCCGGAACAACAGGAGCTGGTTTTCGACGCGTTCCGACAGGCGGACGGCAGTACGACACGGAAATATGGTGGCACCGGTCTGGGACTTGCGATCAGCCGCAAACTGGTACGGCTGATGGGCGGTGAGCTGGTTGTGGAGAGCAGCGCCGGCGCCGGCGCGACATTCACGTTTCGATTGCGCTGCCGCAAGGGATCCCGTCTGGGCATGTTTCTGGCGCCGCCTTCGGTGCGGCCCGACATCCGCGGTAAGTCGTGTCTGATCATCGAAAACAACCCCGATGCAGCGCGGATTGCGACGGCGATCGTGCGCCAGATCGGGCTGCGGCCGCAGGCTGTCGTTGATGCCAACGAAGGATTCCGCGCCCTCGCAGCAGACAGGACCATCGACCTTGTTCTGGTTGACATGACACTGTCGGGCATGGACGGATTTGCGTTCTATGAGCGCGTGAAGGAAACGAATCCGGGCAAGATTCCCGTCACAATCGCCACCACGGCAGATGTGCGTCACGGTACTATTAGCCGGATCACCGCGGTTGGATTTCACGGCTATCTCACGAAACCACTCCGCGTGTCCACGATGATAGAGATGATCGACTCCCTCATCACCAACGAAGGCTCCCTCCCGGTAGCGCCGACGGTGATGACACAGAGCCTGTTGACGGATCTCACGCAGCTCGACTCGTGCGAGGCGCGCATACTCCTGGTAGAAGACAATTTGGTAAATCAGAAAATGGCGATGAAGATGCTGGAGAAAATGGGGCACAGTGTCGTTGTCGCCGAAAACGGCGCTGAAGCCGTGGAGATAGTAGGGATGCAGACCTTCGACATTATCCTGATGGACGTACAGATGCCGATAATGGACGGCCTTGAGGCAACCCGGATCCTTCGACGTTCCGGATTTACAACACCGATCGTTGCGTTAACCGCTAACGCGATGCAGGGCGACCGTGAAATATGTCTGGATGCCGGGATGGATGATTACATTACCAAGCCAATCAACCGCAAGGTCATTGAGCACAAGATTCACCAGTATTGCGATCGGACCAAGGAGGCCTGCAAATAGTGAAATCGATGTGCAACGGGTGCCCCATCGACCGGCGAGCTACTTGGCGACGGTATTTGCCGCATCGGTAGACGCCGCCGCCGCCGCCGCGGTGATCCGAGGATCGTTACGCAATCGTTTCAACATCGGATCTGATTGCAGGAGTTCCCAACGCTTCCAGCCTTTTTTCGACGCCTCCAGCAACTGGTCGACGGCACGTTGTCGATCCGGCGCCGCCGAATCGCCGTCGTCCCCTCCGATCGGAAGCCTGCCGGCAAAATAGCGGGCCAGGCCGGCGTGCAACGATGCATGACCATTCTCGGCAAGATAACCGGCGACGGCGCTCTCGTCGGAATCATATGCCACCGCGAACATCGCGACAGCCTGTTCGGACCCCTGTTGTTGCAGGATCCTGGCCTGATCGAGCAACTCAGTAGCCGGGAGATCTTTCCACCGTGCCCACAATTCGGGTATTTGCCTTATGATACCCATGCCGAGTTCTTTTATGAGATCGATCGATGTTATGTCCGCGTTTTCGGTTACGCCTGCGAGTGCGTATTCCGCCACCTTCGCCATCGCGGCCGAGCGCAAGGCGATATTCTGCGCCAGGTTTGATTCCCCCGGTACGTCGAGATATGCCTGACGCGCTTTGAAAAAGTAGATCCGTGGGTCCTGCCGCGGGAAAACATCGAATGTTTCTGCTTGTCGAAGCAGCCAGTCCGCCAGTCTGGTATTTGTGTTGTCCAGGGCGGTGTCAATGCGTTTCTTCAATGCTTTGGCGATCACGGGCCGGACGCTTGCCTTTTGATCGTCGTTCAATCGTTCGTAAAAAAACAGAGCGCCGTCGGCGTTGCGATGCTCAAAGCAATGGCGCATCAGCTGCAGGTCGATTGTTGCCGCGTCTGTTGTTGTGCGCAGAATGGCCAGGTGCGAATGCGGTGAAATGTTTATGAGCGGTGTATCCGGCGCCGGCGGCTGCCAGTCGAACTCGTAGGCGCCGGTGTCGGCGATCGCGTCGTACGCGAACATGTTGCGAACTCCCAGGCTCTGAAAGCGCCAGCTATTGATGGTGTTGTCGCCACTGCCCGAAACAAGTCCATTGCCCCGACGGTCGAATGCCGCGCTGAATGCTGCTTTTTCGCCGGAGTCAAATTTCGCGATTTCTACACCGGTAGCCACATTCCATACACGGACTGTTTTGTCTCTGCTCGCAGTTGCGAGCATTGCGGAGTCTGGCCCAAAGGCTACGCTGTATACCGTTTCGGTATGGCCGGTGAGCGACAGCTTCGGCGCATGATTCGCGGTGTCCCAGAGCTTGACCGTCTTATCCTTGCCACACGATGCGATGTAGCGGCCGTCGGGAGAGAAGGCCACATTGAACACCGCATGGGTATGATCCGTAAGCTGCCCGATCTCGTTGCCCGTTTCTACATCCCAAATCTTTATCGCGCCGGTTTGGTCGGATGACACGAGGGTGTCGCCGTCCGGGCTGAAATCGATACTTATCACCGTACCGTCATGGCCGCTCAATGTACGCTGTACAGTACCGCTACCGATGTCCCATATGGCGATTGTTGCATCTTTGCTGCCCGAGGCCATGGTCTTGCCGTTCGGTGAGGCGTCGATACAGTACACCTTGTCGTTGTGAATCTTGAGTGACTTTGTCTCGTCGAAATCGTACATTGTCCACAGCTTGATCATCGAATCCAGGCTCGCGCTCGCGAGCAGGCTGTTATGGTGATCGGTACACAGGCCGACAACCGCGCCGCTATGACCGTTGATGCTCGCCCTGTAGTCACCCGCGGGGTATCCCCAGACACGAATCGATTTGTCCCGGCTGCCGGAAAAGAGCATGGTGTTGTCGTGGGAAATGAAAATGCTGATCACAGCGTCGGAATGACCGTTGAGCGTGTTTTTTTCGATATCATAGAGTTCGATTCTGGTTCTGTCACTGAACGACTGCTGCTCGTGATCGAGCGGCGTGCGCCACAACTTTATGCCGTCGCTGCCGCCGCTTACAAGGCTCATGCCGTCCATGGCGAAATCGAGACTGAATACCTGTGCTGGATGGCCTGCCAGACGCGCTGTGACTGATCCTGTTTCGACGTCCCAGAGCGTAACGCTGGTGCTGTCACCCGTTGCCAGCGTCGTGCCGTCAGGGCTGAATGTTATCGCGGACACCGCGTCCGTAAGTCCGGTGATCGAGCGGACTTCTTTGCCGGTATCGATATTTCGGAAGCGAATAACGCCGTCGGCTCCGGCGGAGGCTGCGATCGAACCGTTCGGGTGAAAATCTACATATGTCGCGTTCTGCCCATGCCCCGGTAGCTCCAACAGCTGTTCCTGCCGGCTGACGTTCCAGAAGCGGACGTGGTTGTCCATTCCCGCAGTGGCGAGAATTTCGCCGTCCGGACTGAACGCAACGGATGTAACAGCGCCGTCGTGTGTTCCCGAAAAAACCTCATTGTAGCTCTGGCCTTCGCGACGCCAGACGCGGAAGGAATGATCCGCGGCGCCAGTCGCGACCGCCATCGATGTCGAACTGAATGCGAGCGCCTGCACGGGGCCAGTATGCCCGGTGAGTTGTGACACTACGCGCCGGCTCCCGATGTCCCACAACGAAACTGTGTTGTCGGCTGTCGCCGCCGCCAGTGACGTGTTGTTCGGGCTGATTGCGATTGCCGATACAACCGTACCGGCGTCGAGAATGAACTGATTGCGTTCGTGGCCGAAGCTGCGGTAGTGTATCAACTCATTCTCTGCCCAAATCAGCGCGCGTCCGTCGGGTGTGTTCAAAACAGATGTTTGCGTGCCCTCCATGAGTACATCAGATGTCTGCCAGATGAGCAAAAAATCCGGTTCGGACGTGAGGATCCGCCGTGCTTCCTCATATTCCGGCGGTGCGGTTTTGAGGAGTACAGGAAATGCCGTCGTGGTTGCGCCCGACACCATGTGTCCGGTGCGGCCGAATCCTTCGTAACCGATCGCGCGGGCAGCGGCAAGTTTCGCTTCGAAAAAATTCTTCTCCGACAGCCGGTGCTGCGCGACTCTGAGCCAGTATTTGCCCTCAAATACGTGAAGATCATCCATGAATGCCGAGATCTTCTCGCCAAAGATGGCGGTTGTGCTTGTAAGCTCGTCGGCGCGTTCGACATAGCCTAACTCATTGAGATGTTTGATCGCGGCAGCATCGGCACGTCGCTTGTCGCCGATCGCCTGTGCCAGGTTGCGATCGGCGTCGATCTTGGCGATATTTCCGAGCTGTACGCGTTTTTCTACATCGTCTCGTCGCGACTCCAGCTCCGTCGTCGTATCGCTGCCGGCGCGATCGGAGTCGCGCAAGGCAGCGATGGCATTCTGTGCCTCGAGGTGCTGTACGCGAGCCTGCTGCAGCGCCGTTTCGATCTTATCCTGTTCGTCCAACGCCGCCTGCGCCGCTGCCTGCGCCGCTTCTGCCGCCTGAATTGCGCCGCGTATGGCGTCCCGGGAGAGATTCTCCTTGTTTTCAAGAAGGCCGAGCGACGTAGCGTCGATTCGCTCTTTGTTCTGCACGGCCTCGGCCACCTGTGCGCGGGCGAGATTCAGTTGCTGCTCCAGGGCGGTCGCTGTTTGCGCAGCCGTGGCGACATCGGTCTCGATTGCGACCAGCCCTTCCTCGACGTTTCGCTGTGCGTCCGCGGCCTGAGCCAACGCTGACGCCAATTCGTCGCGCTTGCCCAGGGCTGCGACTAAATTGCGGTCCGCAAGGCGTTTGGTCTGTAACGCGGTGAGCACCTCTTCTTCTGCGAGCATGACATTGTCGATCACCTCGGAAAACGCCAATTCGGCGGCGCGCGCCGCTTCCTCTTCTCGCCGTCGTTTCTCCTGCTCGGCGATTTCTTTTTCCTGGTCTTTCTCCTCGGCGTCGTAGTAGGCTTCATAGAGCGCATCGATGGCGACTTTCTCGCTGGACTTGAGCTTTTGTTCGGCCGCTGTATCCGCGGCCTCGGCTGTCGCGGCCGTGGCCTGCTGCAGCCGCTCGAGTTCCGCCGCTTGCCGGCGCTCCTCGAGTTTTCGATGTCCGACAACCGTAACGACGGCCAATACAACCGCTATCACACCGACGGATGCAATCGGAATGAGAACCGCGGCTGTCACGCGTTTCACACGGCTGATACGGCGCGCTGTGCGGTCGTGCAGATACTGTTCGTGGCGTCGGGATTCTTCCTGAAGCCACTCGGGGGTTATGTTGTTCCAGTGATTCATGGTCACGTACTATAGCGAAATGGAGTGGAAAATCCATAAGTCTCCGCTCGCAGCATTCGGATATACCGGATTGACATCGCCGATGCCTGATGTCAGGTTGCGCAGCACGCGATTAGGCAATCCAAAGAACAGAGGATATTTCGTATGTGGATGGTAGAAATGTGCGGGCGATTGGCGTTGCAGGAGGTGCGATGAAAGCGGGAAATTTACCCAACATGATCGTTATAGGTGCGCAGAAGTGCGGCACGACCAGTCTGCATTATTATCTTGGCCTGCATCCGCGAATTATCATGTCTCGTGAAAAGGAGACCAATTTTTTTATCGCCGAACGCCATTGGTCGAAGGGAGTCGACTGGTACCGATCGCAATTCACGGGAGATGCAGATGTCTTCGGTGAGGCGTCGCCGAACTACACCAACTACGATCATTTTCGTGGCGTCGCCGTACGCATGCACAGCGTGGTGCCCGAGGCCAGGCTCATTTACGTTCTGCGGGATCCGGTGGAGCGTATCGTGTCGCAGTACGTCCACTACTGCGACATGGGGCTGGAACACAGAAGCATAGACGTCGCGCTGGCCGATCTGCGGACATTTCGCTATGTCCAGCTAAGTAGTTACTTCACGCAGTTGTCGCAATATTTGCGTTTTTTTCCGCGCGACCGCATTCTGATCGTGATCGCCGAGGAGATGCGTCGATCGCCGGAACAGCAGATGAAACAGATATTTACCTTTCTGAACGTCGACGCGTCGTTTTCGACTGCGAAGTTCAGTCGCATTCAGCACCGTTCAATCTACAAGCGGCGCAAAACGGCTGTCGGCATCTGGTTGGAGAAGTCGCCGCTGGGACAACTGATTCGATGTCTGCCGCCGGAGTTACGGTGGCATGTCATGAAGATCGTTTACTTTCCGCTCTCTCGCAGGATCGAGCGGCCCGTGCTCTCGGACGAGTTGCGATCGCAAGTTGTATCGCGGCTCAGGGACGATGTCGATCGCCTCAGTGAATTTCTTCAACGCGACTTCGAGGATTGGCATGTGTGATGGGAATGGAATGAGGGACATGTATGTCCATACATGAGATACGGCGTGTGGTCCGCACAGCCTGCGGGTTGGCGTATGACTATCCTGTTTCGATGGCAGCCAGCCTGCTGCAGCGGGAGCCGTTCTCCGATCTACAGGCGTATTGCATGTTTATCGGTTACCCGCGCAGCGGTCACAGCCTTATTGGTGCGTTGCTGGATGCGCATCCAGATGCCGTCGTGGCACATGAATTGGGTGTATTGAAATACGTACGGGCCGGATTCAGCCGGCGCCAGATTTTTTTTCTGTTGATGCGGCGATCGCGCCGATTCGCAAAGAGCGGGCGCCACCGTGGTGGATACTATTATAATGTACCAGGACAGTGGCAGGGCGATGTCCGGACACTGCGGATAATTGGTGATAAGAAAGCCGGCGGCGCGACACTTCGCTGGCGCGAAAAGCCGTCGCTTCTCGATCGTCTGCGACGAACGGTGCGGGTGCCGGTGAAATGCCTGCATGTGGTGCGGAACCCGTACGACAATATCACAACACTTTACCTGCGCGGCGCGGAGTCCGGGATCTACCGGCAGCTCGACCAGGCGATAGATGCATATTTTACCTTGTGCGAGACCGTTCAGCGGATCAAAGCCGTTTTCGATGCGCATGACATGTGCGAATTCCGGCACGAAGAATTTATCGGCGATCCATCCTCTATTTTGCGTCGCGTATGCCGATTTCTGGATATTTCTCCAGATCCGAGCTATATCGATGCATGCACGCAGGTTGTATTTACAAATCCCAGCCGGTCGCGCGACAAGATTGAGTGGACGGCAACACAGGTTGACCGCGTCCGGCGGGAAATCGATCGCTATCCGTTTCTTGCCGGTTACACATACGACGACTAATCGTCGCGCGGCATGTACATTTTTGGTGTCCGTATGCGTTGTAAACATCGTCGTAGAATGGAAATGATTCCGTACCTGCAGTTTCGTCGGCGTCTCGATTGATTAATCATAAATGACTTGTTATCTTCCCAACCTATGAACAGTCTAACGCCCCACGACGTGCCAGTGCTCCTGAAACTCATCGCCGATAACTCCGTTCCGTGTGGCGGTTGCGGTAAACGCCTGACTTTCGCCGGTCTCGACTCTTTGACGATGAGTTCATGTCCGACCTGTAATGAGAAGAATCTTGTACCGCGCAGACTTGATGGTTTCTGGCTGGTCCGGCCGCTGCAAATCAGTGAAATGGCCCGTGTTTATGCCGCCGCGCATGAGGATGTGCCGCACCGACTGTTTACGGTCAAGATCGCGCCTGAAGGTAAGTCCGGCGACCGCGATTTTCGCAACCGCCTGAATTACGAGGCCGGCATTCTCCGGGCGATCGAACCTCATGACCGCGTTTTGAATGGGATGGCATTCGGCGAGGATGCAGGCGAGCATTATCTGGCGACCCAGTTCGCCGGCGGCGAAAGCCTGGAGGCACGGATCAAGACGCGCGGGGTATTGAACGAGACCGAAGCCATGGTCATGGTGCTCAACCTGCTTGCCGCCGTGAATCATGTCGTTCAGAGCGGGTTTCTGCACCGGGACATCCGGCCGGAGAACGTCTTTCTCACCACGGAGAATGGGGCATTTCTGTACAACTTCTGTATCAGCGCGGCGCTCGATAAAGCCGCCGCACACGAGGGAGATTTTCCCAAGGGCTCGCCACTATTCGTTGCGCCCGAGCAATACGTCGGCGGCGAGAGTCCGGGCAGCGAGATCTATAGCATCGGCATGGTCCTGTATTACGCACTTACCGGAGACAATTACTATACGCCCAAAGAGTTGAAGCGCATTCTCGGCAGCGTCTCCGCCGAGTCGACACTGGTATTGAGCCGGGCGCACGACAAAATGAAAAAAATCAATCACGAGATCGGCAATATCCTGCTGCGAATGGTGAAACGGTTACCCGAGCATCGGTATCAGTTTCTTTTCGAAGTCGAGCGGGATCTCTACGGTCTGGTCAACAAGCGCTTCTAGTGGGAGATCGGATGTCGGGTACCACAATAAAGCCAGGTGAGACCATCGGTCACTTCCGAATTGAGACACAGCTCGGCGTCGGCGGCATGGGCGCCGTGTATGTCGCGCAGGACCTCACCCTGTCACGCAAAGTAGCAATCAAGTTCATGAATCGCAGCCTGCTGGTTACGCAAGGGGACGCATCGATTCGCGATGCGATGGAGAAACGCTTTATTCGCGAGGCACAGAGCGCGGCGGCGATCAACCATCCGAATCTTGCCCAGATCTACGAAGCTAATTTCGAAAGCGACAACTGGTATATCGCGATGGAAATGATCGACGGCGCGTCGCTGCACGATCTGATCGAAGGCGGAAAAACCTTTGTTGTCGACGAGATTATCGACATCTGCATGCAGACGGTGAAAGGGTTGGACTATGCGTGGAAGAAGTACAAGATCGTCCATCGCGACATCAAACCGCATAACATCATGGTCACAAGTGAAGACCTGGTAAAGATTGTGGATCTGGGGTTAGCAAAACCCATGGACAAGGACCTTGAACAGACCGATCTCCCCGAATTGACGCAGGCGGGCACGCCCGTCGGCACGCCGCAGTACATGGCGCCGGAGCAGGCTGCCGGCCGGTGCGATATAACCTACCAGGTAGACATATTTGCGCTCGGCGCTACGCTCTACGAGATGTGTACCGGTAAGCGTGCATTCCGTGGTGCAACGATCCCCATGATTTACGTGGATCAGTTAAAAAAGAAATACCGGCCGATTAACGAGGTAAATAGCGGGATTCCCGATTTTCTTGTGCAGCTGATCGATGACATGCTCGAACCGAAGCCGGAAGATCGAATCGACAGTTATGACAGTATCGTTGCGCGCCTTCGAGGCGGTTCCCCTTCTGCTGCAACTGTTTCAGTTCCTCGCCTGTCCGAGCCGGCGCCGGTTTCCGCGGGGGCCTCGTATACCCTGGATTGTCCCAGTTGCAGTCAGGAATTGGACGTGAGTGCAGAGTACAGCGGCATGCAGGTGTATTGTCCGCGTTGTAATACACTCATTCAGGTACCCGATCTCGATGCGCACACGGTCGTCGGTGCAATGGCGCCGGTCGACGCGGCTCATACCGTTACCGCTCACTCGGAGATTCACGAGAGCCTGTCGGCGATAAACTCGGCGCCGCAAGTGCCGATTTCATCATTTGTGGCGACAGACGATCTCGAGTATCTCCAGGGCGTACTCGGGTCGAGCCTGCACGAGTTTGATCACCTCCAGCCGACATTCTATTGGGAACTCGCAGTTGTCAGCGAACTCTTAAGCAAAAAGCTGCAACCGTTAAAGGAATGTATTGTCGATTCAACCACGCGCAATGGAGACGGCGCAGCGTCGCGACGCAATAGCCGCGGGGATTACCACCAATTCGTAGAATCACAATTTCACGAATTCTCGCGGCTCATAACGAGTCTCTACACGTTGTTTGCCGAGGACCTGGTACACGCCGTTGGGCATGAAAATCTCAAGCCGATATTCAGCGTGGCGAATAAATTCGGGAAGCTCATCGCAGAATTGCAGCAACTGCATAGCCGCGTCGCGGCCGAGCCGGTGCCGCGTGAACCGCTTACAACCGATCTCCAGCACGTTTTGACCGATTGGCTTCCAGACGGTTGCAAGCAGCTCATCAGCCGGAAGCCACTCCCCGAAGAGGATCAATATCAGGAAATCAATCGGATGATGACCGCGTGGGCGCCGCACTGCCACGTCGGTATGGAAAATATGATCCACCACTTGCGGCAATCGAGCCTGCGTGATCGCGACACCGAGGTGCTGCAGATACAATGCTCGATCATACCGAATAATCTGACGCGTTTTTTCATCCTCGCCGCCCGGTGTCGTATCGGCAAGACCGGGCCTAAGTCGGTCGCCGGCGAGATATCTGCGGCAGTACTGCAGTGAAAAATGGCAGTGGCCGAAGCCGCACCGGCCGGCGAGCTGCAAGCATGTGGCTCATCGGTGTTCCGCATCTGCCGAACTGACGCCGGTATGTGTCGTTTCGGTGCGCCAACATTTAAGGTCGCCCCGCTCCGTGAAAAATTGTGAGTACAGCGGCGAAATGTGACGCCGAATTCGCATCAATTATTTTCCTCGAAAAATCCCGTTCATCCGAACAGAACATATGATTACGTGTTGGGGGGCGCGTTGGAGCCAGGTATGGTATCGTAGAGGGCGTAGTCGTTGTGGCAGACGTCGGCGCCTTCAAAATGCGGAATTGCCTCGGTCACCCAGGCGCGTACTGCGGACATATGCTCCTTGCTTCCGATCCGGGATGCTTCTGCAACCAGGCTCGGCCAGTCAGCTTGTCGACCGATCATGTCCAGTATAATGATGGTCGTGTCCATTTTTCGGAGCACGACCAGGCCCGCCGGCACTGTCGCGTTGTCGGAGTCGACCAAACGCATACGATAGCGTGCCGCGGGATTTTCAACGTAACGTCGGACGATTTAGTCGACATTGCGTACACCCAGTGTCGACCCCCGCCATTCATGCAACATCTCGGCCCACAACTGCTCGACCCACTGCCGGTGTTGCCGGTCCTCGTGGTCGCACAGTTGGACATACACATCACTGAGGATTTGCCTGGTTTGCGCGTTTTGCATCTCACCGCTCAGCTCCTCGTGTCCAATAAAGTCTTCGAGACTGAGACGTTTCGCCAACCGGTGTTTTCCGTACGTATCATGCTTTTCGATATATCCATTGCTGTAACTCCGAAGATAGCAATAATAGGATAGAACGCGTTCTACGGGGTCCCGCAGCACTGTGAAGAAGCGAATGTCAAATGCGGATTCGCGTCATGGTAGAGAATCCGAAGTGACCATAAAACAGCTGGTACGGCGCCAGGCCTTCGGCTGTGATTTTCTCTCGTGGATCCACGTACTGAATCCATCTCACGGCGAGCCGTTTGCGCAGGAATGCGACTACGGACGTGCCGCCCGTTTTCGGAATGTGCAGAAAACAACGTTTCGCATCCGAATCCATGCCAATTGAATCTGGATTTTTCTCGCGTTGATTATGAATGACCATGTTGTACGCTACAACGAATGTCGTTGGAAATCACGGTCACGACGTTGACGATGTTGCCCAGACGTTGAGGACACCGCCAGGCTTGAGCCATCACCCGGTTCGTCACTCGCTTATCGCCACCGACGCGATTGAGATAGACTTCCCAAGCGCCGTAATGCTGTTCATTTGAACGCCCTTTTCTTCCGTGCTGTGGCGACCAATGCGGGCGATCTCGTTACAGATAGGAGCCGGCTCGAGCCCGGATCATGACAGGAACTGTAAGGCGGTCACCCGCACCGTCGAACTGATGCCGCCAAAATGGACGTTCAACTTTATAGGGCTTTTGCCTCAGACTGCTGAGCTCTGGTGCTGCCTGATTGTCGGCAGGACCTGCAACACGAATGGCAATTTCTCACGCAGACCTGAATGTCACTTTTCGTCGCGTTCGATAACGACGTAGCGGCCGCCGCCGTTGCTCCAGACGTAAAGCAGGATGGTGTCGACGTCGAGTCCGCGGGCGATTTCGATTGCGTCATCGGCATTGCGAACCGGTCGGCGGTTGATTTCCATGATAACCTGGCCTTTGCGGACGCCCGCTTCGTAAGCCGGTGCACCCGGTTTGATTTCCGTTACCACCGCGCCCTCAAGATCCTGCGGTATATCGAACTGCTGGCGAAACAGAGGCGAAAGATCCTGCACAATAATGCCGTCAAGCAGGACGTCGTCGCGGTCGTTCCGCCCTTTTTCGAAATAACCGGCCAAGTCGTCCCCGGGCAGTTCTTTCAGGACGGCGGTAAGCGCTTTCTCGTTGCCGTCGCGCATGACTTTCACGTCGACCTGCGTGTCCGGAGCGGTTCGCGCGACCATCAGGCGAAGGTGGCGTACGTCCTTCACCTTCTTGCGGTCAAACGCGATTATGACGTCGCCGTTTTTGATTCCCGCTGCTTCAGCTGCGCTATCAGGCGTTACATCACTTACGAGGGCGCCCGCATTGTCCGGCAAGCCAAAGGCCTCGGCCAATTCCGGCGTGACCTGCTGGATCATCACACCCAGGAATCCGCGGACGACGCGACCGTGGCGAATAATGCGTTCCATAACGCTCTTGACCAGATTGATCGGTACCGCAAATCCGATTCCCTGGTTGCCGCCGCTTCGGCTGAGAATCGCGGTGTTGATTCCAATGAGGCGGCCTTCGGCGTCGACCAGTGCGCCGCCTGAATTCCCAGGATTAATCGAAGCGTCGGTCTGGATGAAGTCTTCGTAATCCGTGATGCCTATGTTGCCGCGACCCAACGCGCTGACGATTCCTCGCGTCACGGTCTGACCAACGCCGAAAGGATTGCCGATAGCGACGACGAAATCGCCGACCTCGGCGGTATCGCTGTCGGCGAAGGTAACGGCAGGCAGGTTGTCGCCCTCAATCTTCAGGATCGCGATATCAGTCTTGGGGTCGGCGCCGATAAGCTCGGCCGGGTATTCCTTGTTTCCGTCGGCGAGAGATACGAGGATCTCGTCGGCGCCGTCGACGACGTGATTATTCGTGATCACGTAGCCGTCGCCGGTCACAATGACGCCGGAACCGAGGCTTTGTTCCTTGCGCGAACGCGGGTTCCATTGCTCCTGTGAATCAAATTGATCGCCGAAGAAATGACGGAAAAGTGGATCGTTGAAGAATGGCAAATGCTGCAGATCTCTTGACCCCTTCACAATCTTGGTAGTGAATATATTTACCACGCTGGGCGCGACGCGTTTGATCATCGGCGCCATACTGGTCTGGGCCTTTACAGCGGCGGACAGCGGCGCCGGGTCGACCGTGACCGGTACTGTTGATTTTTCTGTTCTCTCGCCGAACGGCCACCAGTCGTCGGCATGGATCGATGAGGCGATGAAAACCACACATCCAGCGGCCACCGCAGCAGTTGAAAGAAGCAGCTTCTTATGGGTACGTGTACCAGTCATTTTTTTAGTCCTCCTGTTGTGTATGTGATTAATGATGCGTCAATGGGTTTAGACCCCGGTTTTTGATTTTGTTTCATGATCATTGCAAGCGCCAATGACTTTGCGCGGGGACGCACCGGATCATTCGGTGCACGACTTGCAGGAGGAGTGTTGCTACAAGGGCTGGGGGTCAGCTTGAGGACGTGAAGACGGTGAGGTTGTTCTTGATGATCAACGCATCGAACAGGTCATTGACCTCGTCTGCCGGTAGTCCGAAGGCCAGCCGGGTTTTTTCGATGAACGCCTTTTCTACCGCCGCGAGCTGACCGTCGACCATGGCGATTTCCAGCATGTTGGCGATGAGGCAGCGCTTCTGCGCCGGACTAAGCAGGTCATTCAGCTCGTTGATCAAGGTGTCGTGCTCGATTTCGGCGCCGTAACGGATTCCGGCGGCGGCGGCCGCGCCGTCTGTGATCAGGTGATTCAACTTTGACAGTTCTGCCTGACCCGCATCGCCGTCGATCCAGATGATGGCGTGGAGCAACGCAAAGAAACCGGACGTCGGCGTGAGGGCAGGGGGCTCGGCCACATCGCCATGGTCGGTGGCATCGGCAACATCGTGCGCCGCGGCGCGCACGTGCGGTGACAGCGTGGCCGCGGTCCAGTACGACTGCATGCGTGTTAATTCGGCGTGGTCGTGGGCGGCGCATTTGAGCCGCCAGGATTGATCCCCCGTTTTCAGTACCAGGTAGGCGAACGGCCGATCGGTCGCGATTTCGAATGCTTTTAACGTGTCGTAGCGGACGAGCACCGGGTGAAACGGTTCACCAAGTTTCCGCGAATACGCTGCAAGCGCTGCCGAATCGGCCAACAGGTAGGTTTCGCCGACATTGCCGTCGATATCGGTTAACGTGCGAACGATAACGTCGGGCTCGACGATATGAAATCGGGATTCACAGTCGTATTTTACTTCTGGCGGTATCTTTATTTTCGTCACACGCTTATCGGGCGGGGCTTCACGAACACCGCCGGCCTCACATAAAGTGGTTCAATCGGCTCATTTGTTGACGCGTCTTTCGACTGCCATCCCGGCGCTGTCATGAGGTTGGTCGCGTCGAGATAGGGAAGTGTTATTACTCGCAGTTCGTTCGCCGCCAACGCCGGATTTTCCGCAAGTGTAACATACACCGTGTCTGCATCCTGCGATAGCGCGGTGAGCGGTACTGCCGCGGCGTCTCCGGTCGCGTTCAGCCTTGTTCCTGTATACTGGAATGGCGACAGGATTACCTCGCGGCGGCGGCCGTCGTGCACGGTCGTTATTTTCCGGCCTGCGGAGGGCATCGCTTGCCATGCCATCGCGACGCTGCTGGGGACACCGCGATAGATGCTGCCCGATCCCGCGCAGATGCCTTGCACCAGCGCAGCGCCGACACGAATACCTGTGAAGCTGCCGGGGCCGGCGCCTATCGTCCATCGGGCAATGTCCCGCCATGTTACCTTGGCGGCGACGCAGATGCGAACCATGTCCGGAAGGAGGTTTGCGGACCGTCTGCCCACGGACAAGTCATGGGCGGCTGCGATGACTTGTTTGGCAGAACGGTCATATATCACAAACGATGCCGTGTTTGAGGATGTGTCGAGGGCTGCATCCAGCATACTATTCCATTCCGATCCAATCTCCTGTCGATCTGTCCCGGATCTCCGAACGACGGAATTTCTTCTTGTAGTTCATTTTTGGATGGTCAGCGATGTAAAATCCAAGATGATAATAGACAAAGTCTTCTCTCGCTGCCCATTCTATACCTTTAAGGATGGCGAGCGAACCGAGGCTGCGACTGCCGTAATCCGGATCAAAAACAAAGTATACGGCCGACACTGAACATTTTGCTACGTCGATAATACCGAAACCGATGAGACGATCGTCCAGGCGAAATTCGATCTCGCGGGAAATCAAAGGGTTCGAGTACATCTGATAATACATGGTACTGAGCTGGTCCTCCGGATCGAATTGATCGCGATATTGAAAACTGCCCCGGCTGCGCAGAAAGTGCTGGTGGTATTGGTATCTCAGGTATATCGCCTCTTTCTCTACAGTCGGTGTCGGGCTGGTCACGTCGAAGGCAACATCCTGATTTCTACGCAGAACACGCTTCTGTGATCGGGTCGGCTGAAAGTCCGGTATCACGACGCGATAATTCTGACAAAGCTGGCATTGCGGGCAATTAAACTGGTAGTACAAGGGGCCACAGCGGCGATAGCCCTTGTTGAGGGCTATCTCGAAAAAATCCGGATTCATGCCGCCGTCGATCTGAAAAACGCGCGATCGGCTAGAGCGATCGCCAAAGTATGAACATCGCGATTCAATCGTCAGCGGCAGTCGATCCAGGATCGCACTGACCTGGTTGTATTTCATGATAGTCACGCACCCGTCATAAACGTAGTCCGATACCGGGCTTTATCGAGCGGACCGCGCAAAAATCGACCGGTTCTATAGCGCTGTGGCGCCCGGATGCGACACCATGCCGGGGCCAAATTTTGTAAAGTTTGGCTTTTACGCCTTTAACAAAATTTCACCGGTAATATATTGCCCGATTCTCTCGAATAGCGGTGTCTTACCGCGGCATCGAAGCCTGCTTGCACGTGCAGTGCCGCACCGCTCAAGAAAAACGTGCCAATACTGGAGATATTCTCATGAGAACGTTAGATGAAATCAAGGCATTAATCGGGGCAGACGCAGATGCGCTGTTACAGTACGCATGTACGGCGGTTACCCGTGATCAGATTCACCTTCCCGGAGCGGATTGGGTCGATCGGATATTTGCACCGAGTGACCGCTCGAATGCCGTCCTTCGCAGCCTTCAGGCATTGTTCGACAACGGTCGGCTCGGCGGAACCGGATATCTTTCGATTCTTCCAGTGGATCAGGGAATCGAACATTCCGGAGGCGCCAGCTTTGCTCCTAATCCCATTTATTTTGATCCCGACAATATTGTGAAGTTGGCGATTGAAGGCGGATGCAACGCCGTGGCGTCGACGCTGGGTGTACTCGGTGCGGTTGCGCGACGCTACGCGCACCGCATACCGTTTGTCGTCAAGATCAATCACAATGAGTTGTTGTCGCATCCCAACACATTCGATCAGATTCTCTTCGCTCGTGTGGAACAGGCCCGTGACATGGGCGCCGTGGCCATTGGCGCCACGATTTACTTCGGCTCGCCCGAAAGCGGACGCCAGATCACCGAGATCAGCGAGGCCTTCAAGATCGCGCACGACCTCGGACTTGCCACAATACTATGGTGCTACACGCGCAGCAGCGGATTTAAGGTCGACGGTGTGGACTACCACACCAGTGCGGATCTGACAGGCCAGGCCAATCACCTCGGCGTCACGATCGAGGCCGACATCATCAAGCAGAAATTGCCCACGAACAATCGCGGCTATGAGGCCGTAAACAAGTCCGGAACATTCGGCAAATACGATGAACGCATGTACACGGAACTTGCCGGTGACCATGACATCGATTTATGCCGCTACCAGGTGTGCAACAACTATATGGGCCGCATGGGATTGATCAATTCCGGCGGACCATCGGGCAAAAACGATGTTGCCGATGCGGTCCGGACCGCAGTGATCAACAAGCGGGCCGGCGGTATGGGCCTGATCAGTGGTCGTAAGGCATTTCAGCGTCCGATGACAGAAGGCGCTGCGTTGCTTCAGGCGATCCAGGATGTTTACCTCTGTAAAGATGTGACAATCGCGTAACCGTTTGACCGGCAATTATTCGATTGATTGATTTCCGGGTACCCGGTTTTCGTCATGACAGGTTCCATAATCCTAGGCCTGGTGGCCGCCGCGCTCGCTGTTTCGAACGTTTATTTCCGAATTAACGCCCGATCGGCATTGAGACGCGTGAAGCGTGCGCTTGCGGATCAGAAGAAATTGGTCCGCTTCCTCGATCATTCGGCCCGAACGCTTGTTACCGGTACGGACGAAGGCACGTGGATGCAGGCTATGGCCGATGATCTTGCAGGCGCTGTACAGGCCCGGTCTATACGCATCTACGTCGTCGAACAACAACATCACCTCCGTGTTGCGGCTGCGAGTGGTGCGTTGCCACCGTCAACCGGCGCAGGAGACGGCGAATCGGTGCGGCGTGCGACACTTGTTGATATCGGTCGAGCCCGCATTGATTTCGACGACGGTATCATCGGTCGCGTTGCGTCATCCGGGAAACGTTATTTCCGCAATTTTGAGGTCGATGGCCAGTCTCCTTTTTCGCGTCATCTGGACTCGGTGATCGTGATACCTATCGCGATAGGTAGCCGAAAGATCGGGGTTATATGTGCCGTTAACAAGGTACGTAAGCCGCGGTTTTTCACCAACGAAGACGTCTTGCTGCTTGAATGCCTAGCCAATCAGATCGCGCTCGGCGGCACACTGATCCAGAATTATGCCGATCTGGGCGAACAGAACCGGATTCAGCAAGAGCTGCGATTGGCGCGCGAGATCCAGAAATCGTTGCTGCCCGACGCCGCGCCAAAGAGCGATTGGTTTGAGATATGTGGCGACAATCGGCCGGCCAAGGAGGTGAGTGGCGATTTATTCGATTTTGTTGAGATCGACGACGACTATCTCATGGTCCTTATCGCTGATGCCAGCGGTAAAGGGGTGCCGGCATGCATGATCATGTCGATGTGTCGGATCTTCGTGCGCGCCAATGCTGCCAGGTTCATGGACAATCTTGAGGGTCTGCTGGCCGAATTGAACACCAGTTTGTTCAGAGATACGGACGCGGCGCGGTTTGTAACACTTGCGTGCTGCCTGATCGACAAGCGCGACTATACTGTGGAATACGCACGGGCCGGCCACACGGAATTGCTGATACGGCAGCCTACCGGTGAGATTCAGGTCATTCATCCGGATGGACCTGCGCTGGGATTATTTCCCCCGGACGCATCGCTGGTGAATTTTGATACCTTTGCATTCTCGTGGCGACCGGGAACGGCTATTATGCTCTTTACGGATGGCATCACCGAGGCGCGTAACGAGGCCAACGAGGAATTTGGGTTGCCGCGGCTGGTGGAGACGTTTGGCGCCGGCAACGGTGACCCGGCCCACATTGTTGCGGAAGTGCTTGCGTCGGTGCGAGATTTTTCGCAGTCAATGCCGCAGACCGATGACCAGACGATTGTTGTACTTACGCGCGTAGCAGCGGAAACGGTAAGCGCGTAACACGTGCCGGCTATTTTTCAGCTTCGGCGTCGCTTTCCTGCGTTTCCGCAGCCCAGAAATAATAGCCGCTGGTTCCCGGGCCCGACATGAATGGAGGCCATGTTCCCTTGTTTTCCACGTGTCCGTCGGCGAACAGGAAATTTGCGGTACCGTCGAGGTGCCGGTGCACCGGTAACGGCCGGACCGGCGCCGGCGGGAGTGCGTCGGCATACGAGTTGCCTTCGGTGCTTATGCCGGCGACAACGGGGTCGCGGTCGGGGATGTTGAAGTAATTGCTGCCGCCGGAATCCGCAAGCAGTACCTTGGCTGCGGGTTGGGAGAGATGTTGTAAATTGACCTGGCCCCAATGCGGATACCGTTCGCCGAATTTGTCGGTGAGGTTGGACGATATGTGTTGGTTGATGCCATAGCTTGAACCGCGCCAATAGTTTGCCGCAGAAATTTCACCTTCGGGGGATTTGAATGCCTGGCTCGGACACGCAAATTCACCCGCGGGTTTTGCGGTTTGATCAACGGTGTGGTCCCCGGCGGCTGCGATCCGATTGATCCAGCCGTTTTCGTAGGCAGGCATAATGCCGTCTGACGACTTGCAGTAGATTTTTATCCACACGCCCAGCTGTTTTTCGTTGTACATACAGCGTGTGATTTTCGATTTCATGTAGCCGCGGTACAGTAACGGTACGAGCAGGGCTGCGACGGCAACGCCGACAGTGACCGCAACGACCAGTTCGAACGCGTTAAACATGGATCTGCGTCCGTTGGCGTTGCGGCGGGGCGGCAGAAATAAATGGGTGCGATTGGTCATTGTCCGATATTGTTTTTGAAACGTCGCCATTGTGACATATGCACCGAATGCTGCTGCGCATGCGGATCGCCGCCAATAACGACGGCGCCGTTCGACTTCAGCTGCCACTATGTTTCACCGGATGTTCCTGCTAATGCGGTTGCCGGTCCTCAGAGCACCAGCAAACTATGCACCCCGTATGTGGGAACGTCATTCGTGCGAATGACGTTGGCCGGAGCGGACGATCCCGCAGCAGACGAAGATAACCACCTCTTACCAGCGAACGCTTGAGGGTGTGTTCCCGGCAGATTTGGACTCACTGGCAAACATAGCCGCTGTTCGGCGGAATGTCACGATTAATCTGTGAATTACGTAGAGAAGTTCACACCAAAGAAATGGAGATATTATGGCGGAAAATGGGCTGCAGGAATGTTTCGCGGAGCGAATCGGGGGACGTCAATTCGGTCGCGATGATCGCATTTACAAGTTCGAAAAAATAAAACGTGCCAAGGTCGCGGCGCGCAAGGCGCAACCTGATGTTGCGTTGATCGACATGGGCGTTGGAGAGCCGGACGACATGGCGTTTCCTGAAGTCGTTGCGGCACTGTCTGAAGAGGCGGCCAAGTGGGAAAATAGAACGTATACCGACAACGGCATCATGCCGTTTCGCCTCGCTGTCAGGGACTACATGAGGGACGTCTACGGTGTCGAGCTGGACGCGGCCACGGAGATATGCCATTCGGTTGGCAGCAAATCGGCACTCAGTCTGATACCTGCCTGTTTTATAGACCCCGGTGATGCCTCGATTTTGACCACACCCGGTTATCCCGTGATGGGGACATGGACGGATTATTTAGGCGGGCGCGTCATTCGTATGCCGATTACCCCGGAAAACGCTTTCTTTCCGGAACTTGAGCAGCTCGGCGCCTCCGAGCGTGCACAGGCCAAGCTGTTATACTTGAACTATCCCAACAACCCGACTGGCGCAGCTGCCTCGGTTGAGGCCCTGGAGCGGGCGGTGGCGTTCGCACAGGAAAATCAGATCCTGATCGTCTACGATGCCGCGTACGGCGCCCTGCGCTTCGACGGTGTGCCGCACAGTATTCTCGCAATTCGCGGAGCGAAGGACATCGCCATCGAATTGCATAGCATGAGCAAGGGCTTCAATATGACTGGTTGGCGTCTCGGCTGGGTGTGCGGGAACCCGAACGCAGTTGCCGCATTTGCGCACGTGAAAGATAACTGCGACAGCGGTCAGTTCGCAGCGATTCAATTGGCTTCTGCCACAGCGTTGAATATGCACGCCCGTATCACCCCGTTGATTTGCGCGAAATACAAACGGCGTCTTGACGCGCTTGCCGGTATTCTCTGCGAGTCGGGTTTTAACGCATCGTGTCCGGACGGATCGTTCTTCTTGTATACCGCCGCACCAACGGGTACAACCGACGGCGAGGAATTCGAGAATGGCGAGGCATTCAGCCAGTGGTTGATACGAACAAAGCTGATCAGCACCGTACCCTGGGACGACGCCGGTCATTTTGTGCGCTTCAGCGCGACGTTCGCTGCGTCTTCGAAAGACGACGAAGCGCGTGTCTTGGGCGACATTCGTCGACGTCTCAGCGATGTCGAATTCATTTTCTCGGATGGTGTTTAAGCGGGTAAGGCGATGGCGCTGATAGAAGTCGAAAAGCTAAGCAAAGACTTCAGCATACTCAAACGCGATCCCGGGTTGAAAGGGGCGATATGGAGTCTTGTGCGGCGCCGTTATGAAACGGTACACGCTGTGAGCGACGTGTCATTCGAGATTCAACGCGGCGAGCTTGTCGGTTACATCGGGCCCAATGGCGCCGGCAAAAGCACCACTATCAAGATGCTTACCGGCATTCTCATTCCTACGTCCGGGCACCTCCGTGTGTGCGACTTCGTCCCGTACCGCGAACGGCGGCACTACACGCGTAATATTGGCGTGGTCTTCGGCCAGCGGACGCAATTGTGGTGGGACATACCGGTAATCGAGTCGTTTAACCTGTTGCAAAAGGTCTATAAAGTTTCAGATAACGACTATCGGCGCCGTCTTGACGAGTTCAAGGAGCTACTGAACCTCGATGAGATTCTCGATGTGCCCGTGCGCAAGCTGTCTCTTGGTCAGCGGATGCGTTGCGACCTGGTGGCAAGCATGCTGCACAATCCGCAGGTATTGTTTCTCGACGAACCGTCGATTGGTCTTGACGTAGTCGGGAAGCTGCGAATTCGCGAGTTCCTCCAGCGGATAAACCGCGAGACCGGCGTGACCATGATCCTGACCACGCACGATCTGCGCGAGATCGAGGAACTCTGTAATCGACTGATCATCGTCGATCACGGGCGAATTCTCTATGACGGCGGTATTGGCGGGTTGCGCACGAAGTACGCTTTCGATCGCCATATCATATTCCAGCTGTCGGAGAGCCATCCGTCCGATGGATGGCAGAATGATCTGGATTTTAACGGTTCCGTTCGTTGGGAAACGCCTGATCCGCTGAAAGTGAAAGCCTCGTTTCGCAAGGAATCCGTTAATCCCGCTGCCGTGATCTCGTCGGTGATGAAGCACCTTTCCGTGCATGACATCACGATTGAGGAGCCGGAAATCGAGCAGATTATCGGCATGATTTATTCTCAGGGCAAGGTGAAGCAATGACGGGTGGAGAATGCCGCGCGGGCTCGACCGGCAACGCGGTGATGCGATGGCCCGTTATGGCCACTTACATCGAGTATCTGCGGATATCCTTTCACAAGATGCTCGCGTACCGGATCAGTTATCTCATCGGTGTCTTCACTTACGGCATTCACGTCGCCGTTTACTATTATCTATACAAGGCGTTGTACGCCGAAACGGAAACAATAAACGGCTACAAAGTCGATGATATGCTTACCTACGTCGCGGTGGGATGGATTTGCAAGAGTTTCTATCTGAATTATATCGACCGTGAACTGACCGACGATGTACAATCCGGGCAGGTTGCGATGGACTTGATAAAACCGATCGATTTTCAGGCGATGTACTTTTCCCGTGGATTAGGGCACAGCGCGTTCCGACTGGTACTGTTTACGCCGCCAATCGTGGTGTTGACCGTTCTGCTTTTTTCCGTTAATCCACCGGCGGACGCCGTGCATGCCGTGTTTTTCATATTCAGTACATTAATGAGCGTGCTGATCTACCTTGGTATCAACTATATCATTGGCGTCCTGGCCATTTTTTTTCTCTCGATTCGGGGCGTACTGTATTCCAAGAATCTTGTTATCGAGCTGCTGTCGGGCCTGCTGGTGCCGATCGACTGGTTCCCGGACTGGTTCAGGACGATGAGTGCGTTTCTGCCATTTCAGGGCATCGCCTACTACCCACTTGCCATTTATCTCGGCCGCATCGACGGCGTGGAACTCCTGCAAGCTGTCGGATTTCAGGCGCTGTGGGTCGTCATTATGATCGGCGTCGGTCGGTTCATATGGATGCTATGCCAGAAACGGATTCTTATCCAGGGCGGTTAACGGGCCTCGCCATCACGGTTTTTCCCGCAGTGATCGCTGCCGGGCTGATGCTGTCGGCGGCCTTGCAATGAATTTCCGGCCTTGAAGCCATACCATGTTCGAAAGCATAAAACTACATGTAACGCTGGGCGCCTTGTACTTGTCGAAATTCCTCAAGACAAGACTTGAATACAAGGCCGATCTCATGCTTGGTCTGGTTACCGGGCTGTTGTTTCAATGTATTACGCTGGTTTTCATTGATGTGTTGTTTGCGCGCCAGTCGTTGACAATCGGCGGCTGGAACCGCGGTCATGTACTTTTTATCTATGGGTTCTCAATCTTTCCGCTGAATCTGTTCTTCGCGTTCTTCCCCAATCTCTACAACGTTGGCAGCAAGTATATAATAGAAGGTAACTTCGACCGCATTCTGCTGCGTCCATTGAACAGTTTGTTTCAGATATTGATGGAAGAAGTAGATATCGAGAGTTTGATCGGCCTTATCATCGGCGGCGCCATTATGTATTACGCATCAGCGGAACTCGAGCTTGTCTGGTCTCTGTGGCACATGCCGGTATTCTGCCTCATGGCCATTTCCGGCATGTTGATCTATGGCGGCGTATTTACAACCGTCGCGTCCTTCAGCTTCTGGTGGCCGGATCGTATCGGGCTGATGGCGCCCTTGTTCAATATGATGGCCTTCGGGAAATATCCGATCACCATCTTCAACCGCTTTCTGCAGTTCATTCTGATGTGGTTGATTCCCTTTGCATTCGTCGCTTTTTTTCCTGCCACGCTCTTCATGGGGGTCGAATCCTTCTACACCCATGCACTGGCCGTTCCAGTTGTCGCATGTGTTTCGATGTTGGTGGGCATGTCGGCATGGACGCTCGGTGTGCGGCATTATGAAAGTACCGGAAGTTGAGCCGCGGTCCACGGTCTCAAGGACATGAAAATTGCAGCTACGTTTGAAACGTCTGCGAAAATTGATTATAAGATAACGTTCGCCGACTGCGGCGGATACATTATCTTGGGAATTCGAGCGGATCCCCCTGCCGTACGCAGCGGTCAGTAGCGGAATCGAATATCCGCGACGGAAATACGCGCGATAAAACTCGGCATAATGCGATGATGGCACGGAAGTTGCTAGGAGATGGTTGTATTGACGGTCTATCGAGGTTGCCCGCAGTGTTCGCACTGTGGCGTTCCTGGTCAACTATCAACGTATTTGCCGGTATAAAAGTATCGGGAGGAGTAGAAGGATGAAATCGATACAGCGTGTAAAACTCCGTGGAATGAGCAATGAACGCCTGCTCATGTTGTCCCTCACCTGCAATGACGATCAACTCGACGCGATCGATTGGGAGCTTGATCGCCGCGCGGTCAACAGTAGAGGCCGCAGTCCGCGGCCGTCCGGAGTACTGAATTAATTTTCTCACTATCGATTTCGAAATCGATAATAATGTCGAAATCGATAAATTAGGCGTGGCGGTATGGTCACGCCCGCAGTTATTTGCGATAGTCGGCCGGATTTATGCCGTGTTTCTTGAATTTGTCGTAGAGAGTTTTACGCGGCACTTTCAGGGCTTCGCTGGTCTGATCGATGTTGCCGTGGTGTCGTGCAACCTCGCGCTCAAGCATGCGTTTTTCGATCATCGCGACGATTTCCGGCAAGGATTTCTCGTGGAACTCGCTGTTGTCGATAACGATCTGTGCCGCTTCGAATAGCGATGTATACCCTGACAACGCTACCCGCTCTGCCATATTCTGTAATTCCCTGACGTTTCCCGGCCACTCCGCTGCCATCAGATGACCAACGACACCCGCATTCAGCGGTGGAACGGGGCGCTGGTAGCGGGTGCAGGACTTGGTCAAGAAATACTGAAACAACGTCGGAATATCAGTTTTCCGTTCACGAAGCGGTGGTAGATTTACCGGAATGACGTTGAGCCGATAGTACAGGTCTTCACGAAATTTACCTTCAGCAGCAATGGTTTGCAGGTCCGACTGCGTCGCCGCGATAATCCGCACGTCTACCGGAATGATCTTGTTTGAACCGAGGCGCTGTATGGACCGGTCTTCCAGCACTCGCAATAACTTCACCTGCAGCGACAATGGCATCGAATCGATTTCATCAAGAAACAGCGTGCCGCCGCTCGCGTGTTCGATCATACCGATCCTCTGCTTGACCGCGCTGGTAAATGCGCCGGCTTCGTGCCCGAATAATTCACTATCGAAAATTGGTTCCGGCACGGCGCCGCAGTTAATCGCCACGAAATTCTTACCGGACCGATTGCTCTGACTATGAAGGCACCGGGCAACCAACTCCTTGCCGGTTCCGGTCTCGCCTTTAATGAGAACATTGACGTCCAGGTCAGCAATGTTCCCGATCAATTCACGTAAGCGCACAATCGCAGGGGAGTCGCCTTTCAATACGCCATGTTCACCCGGCACCGAAAGGACTTGTGACCGCAAACTTTTGTTCTCAAGGACCAGTGCGCGTTTCTCCAGTGCCCGGCGCACGGAGCCGATCAGCATCGATTTGTCGACTGGTTTGACGATATAATCATAGGCTCCGTCACGCATCGCCTGTACCGCGGTTTTCACATCGCCATGGCCTGTTACCAGAATCACCGGCAAATCCGGATCGATTGCCAGCGCTTTGTGCATGAACTCAAGCCCGTCAACATCCGGCATCTTGATATCCGTGAGCAGGATCGAGTTGCTGTTAGGCTCGAATTCCTTCAGCACGCGTGATGCCGAGTCAAAGCATCGGGTTGTGAACGACGCATTGGTGAGCATCTGGTCGAGCCATTCACGAAAATCTTCGTCGTCGTCGACGACGTAAACGATTCCGTCTGCCATATATTTTTCCTATCCGACTGGTTCACACACAGGGCGATAAACCTACTTCGGGCGACGGTTCATTTCAAGTTTGAGCATCGGGCGCCAGCGGACCGGCGGGGTGGTTCTGTAACCGGGATCAGTCCGGTACTATCGGTTTGCGAGGGGAAATGTCACGGTGAAGGTCGAACCCGAGCCAACGGCGCTCTTGCAGGAGATGCTACCCTCCATCGAATCAACCAGCTTGCGAACGATAAACAGGCCCAGGCCCACGGATTGTTCGCCCCCAGTTGGTTTCGGGCTCAGTCGGGAGAACTTCTGGAATAGCATGTCCTGATCTTCGGCAGACAGGCCGGGGCCCTGATCGCAAATGTCGCAGCGGCCGTATGCGCCGTTCTCGGATACCGTCACGATGACGGTCACGGTGGACGTCGCCGGGGAATATTTCAATGCATTCGAGATGAGGTTGTCGAGTATTTGTTCAAGAGCATTGTGGTCCGCAGTGATGTCGATTTTCTGCTCCGGAACGTCAAAGAGCAAGCGGATGTCCTTTTCCTCCGCCCGCGGACGATGGCGGTCTACGACGTCCAGTACGGCGTTACGAAATTCAATCCGGACCATTGAATAATTCATATTCCCGGTTTCGATCGCATTGACGTCCAGTAAGTTATTGATCATCGCGAACATCCGATTTGTACTTCGACTAATGATCCCCGCGAAACGGATGATCTGGTCTTTGGTGTAGTCGTCGTAGTCCTCGAAGATAGTGTCGGCAAATCCCTGAATCGCGGATAGCGGGCTGCGTAGGTCGTGCGCGGCCATGCCGAGGAACTCATTTTTCTCGCGATTTAAATCCGTAAGCTGCACGTTTTTTTCGTCGAGTTCACGCGTTCGTTCCTGAACCTTCGACTCGAGTGTCCGATTGGTCTGTTCCAATTCGGCGTTTACCACCCGCAATTGCCGGAACATCGCCCGTAGTTTCTCATACGAGTATAATACGTGCACCGCGACCGCGGCGGCCCATAATGCTATGGCCGGCGCCGCGACGGGCACCCACGTTTGGAGCGAAAATGCAATCGCTGTCGCGCCAACAAGACATGCCGATGTGACGCCCAGAAGCAGCAGCAGCCACCACGGCCGACGGCATATGAAGCCTATCGCCGCACCAATCAGGCACCACAATACCAACCAGATTGTTTCGGCCCGCTCGGTCCACACGCGCATTGGTACGTCCTCGCCGAGTGCGATACGGATGAGCTGGTTTGCCACGGCAGCGTGGAGTTCTACACCCCAGTGACGGTATTTTACCGGCGTCATGGCATGGTCTTTGAGGCTGTCCGCTACAGTACCGATGACAACCGCTTTGCCGCGTATCGCGGACAGGTCGACGTCGGGATTAAGAACGTCGTGCAGCGTCAAAACCGGGTAGGAAACCGGCCCTCGAAAATCCATTAAAATCTGGTAGCCGCCCGCATCGGTGCGGACATATGCGCCGGTATCCGGCTGAACCGGCGGGATTTCGGCGTTGCCGAAACGTAAATTAGATGGCGTTGCATCGCCGGTCCGGGGATAGATCTCATGCAGCGCCAGATACCGGGAAGCCAGCTGAAAAGACAGCGAAAAATAATGGTTGCTGCCGTCGTCCATAAAAAGAATGGCGCGACGTATAACATTGTCAATTCCAGTATCGATCAACAGATCGTTGAAGCCGACCTGATCCGGCCGGTCGGAGAGGCACGAGGGTGGCGGGATCTCGAATTTTCCCGCTGCTCCCATTTTCGCGACCATGAGAACGTTTGGATGGCGGGTAATCACATCATTCAGGCCATCGAATGCCGAACTGTCCGCCGGCACTGGCATATCGCGATATAAATCGACGCCGATCGCTGCAGGTTCGTGTTCAAGAAGCCGTTCCAGCACCGCTGCCAGATTCCTGTCTGTGATTGGCCATCCGTCTTGCAGGTCGTCTTCGGTTATACCTACAATCGTGATATACGGGTCGTTGATCGCGGCGGTGGATCGCCAGCGGACCCACTGATCGTAGGCTCGAAAATCAATGAATTGGAAATGTCCCTGTGTGCGTAGCCCCGCGATGGTTATCAATGCGGCTGCGACGACCAGTGGGCCGACAATCAATATTCTCGTGGATGGTAATGTCATACTGGCGTACGTGGCTCGCGCTGCGGGGGAGTGGCGGTGCGATCGACAGGAACCGCGGGCCGGCCCGAATCCAGTTGGTGGCGTTTCCTTCAGTCCGCCGTGTTGCTCGTGCCGGATCTGTCTGCGAATGTTCCGGTCAAGAATTTGACCGGCTCAACCGGCAGCCCGCCGCGGCCGACAACGATGAAGCTGCTGATGTCGTCGGTGAGTTTCACCGCACAGCGTTCCCGGAGGATTCCTTCGGGGCTCAACATCACGTCGGACAACGTAACCAGCTCACCCGAAATGTCGATATCAGGTGCGAAAATATTGATGCTACCGGCGACGCCGAATTTTGATGATGCATCGATGACACTGTGCTTGTCCAGCAGAAATACCTGCGTTGTCACCGAAATGTCGCCGCCTGCGCCGTTGATTGCATTGGCGGCGACCCGCGAATTTTGAATGATCGTGTGGACCGGATCGATGGTTATGTTACCGCCGTCATTACCTGCTTCTGCTGTCACGACACTATCGCGAAAGCGAATGATTGTCGGGGCCGTCAGCACAATATTTCCGCCGTCGAGGTGGGATTCGGCAGACAACCGTCCGTTGTACAGGAGAATACGGTTGCCGCTACGAATGTGTATGCTTCCGCCCCGGCTCGCTGCTGCTGCGGTCGTGACTTCGCTGCCGCCGGTGAGAACGACCGAGTTGTCGGCACTCAGCGTGACGTTTCCGGCATCGCCTGTACCCAGGCCGCTTGTCGCGATCGACGACGCTTCGTGCATCTCAATGGTCGCCGCCGACACAACGATATCGCCGCCACCGCCGGCTTCTTCTGTCGAGGCACTGATGCGAGCGGCTCCCGTCATCCGCAGCGACGGTGTGCTTATTGTAATGCGACCAGCCGGCCCGTCGCCGAACGCATTGGTGAAAATGCCGTTCACGTCATCCGACAGTTCGTCCCGTACGATATCGCCGGTCCCTGCGATCGTGATGGACTCCCTGGCGATCAACGTTATCTCTGCCTGCGTATCAAGATTGTCACTGAAGTTGTTGCCCTCGATAGCGCTGAAATTTGCCATTTCGATCACGCGAGCGTTGATGCGAATCGTGCCTGGTGCGCCGAGCGCCAGCGCCGCCGCAAATATCGAAGAATCGTCGATTGCAACATGATCCGCAGCGATCGTGGTTGTACCACCGTCGCCAGTGGTGAATGAATCGGACGATATTTCGGAATCATTGATGACGTTCAGCCGTTTCGCCTCGATAACGATATCGCCGGCGTCACCGAAATTCCCGAAGTCCTCGAAGTCGACAATTTCCCCACCATCGCCGAACGCGTCCGAATTCGTGAAATCACCACCAGCACCAAAGTCCTCGAAGTCGCCGTTGCCGTCATCGCATCCTTGACCTGCGTCGGGGCCCTCGTCCAGAATTGTGCGCGAACCGATCACACTCTGATTCACCAGCAGTCGATCGATGGCTGTAGCGCGAATCGTTCCGCCGTTGCCTGCGCCAAACGTATCGGAACCGACGTGGCTTTGGTCTCGTATCTCGATTGTCGTCGCTGCGATCTCGATACTGCCGCCCTCGCCGGTAGCGCTGCTACTGACAGCAGCGGATATGTCTGAGTTCTCGATCAAGATCGTTTCGGTTGCATCCAGCGTAATCGAGCCGCCGTCGCCGTCGGCCGTGGTGTCGGTCGCGATGACGCTGAGACCAAGAATCTCGATATCCGTTGCGGTGATGTCGACGGTGCCGCCGTCGCCGTCGCCGCACGTGTCCGAGGCTATCGAGCTGAAATCCCGAAGCTCGACTGTCTCGGCGGTGATTTGAATGGTGCCTCCATCGCCCTCGCCCTCCGTGCCTGTCGCTATATGGCTTACATTTCGAAGCTCCAGCGTCGTGGCCGCAATCGCGATCGTACCGCCGTCGCCGGTGGCGCCTTCAATAACATTTGCGGACATACTTGAATCATCGAGCAGTATGGCTCCCGCAATATTGAGCGTGACGGTTCCGCCGTTGCCGGCTCCCTCGTTGTCGGTGGAAATAAATGACAGGTTGAGCAGGGTGAGTGCCGTACTTTCCAGAAATACGTCACCGCTGTCGCCGTCCCCGGTCGATATTGCAGAGATGAACGCATCGTCAAACGTCACCGGGCCGTCGATAATCAACGACACGCTCCCGCCGTCACCGCTGTTCTCGCTGTCCGATGCGAAGACACTTTCGTGAAATGCATCAATACGGTGTGCGTAAACGGTAATATTGCCGCCGTCCCCTACGCCGCCATCGGCCGCGTTTGCGGCGATCTCGCCATGAACCAACAGGATGCTTCCGTCTATGTCAATGGTAATCGTGCCGCCATCGCCGTCACCTTCATTTATGGTGATGATGCGGCTATCTACGATCTCGAGCGTGGATGCACGAATCACTACGTCACCGCCATCACCATCACGGACCGTGCTTGCCGAGACTTCAGACGCATCTATGAGGATTGAGTCGGAGACCTCCAGCGATACCACTCCGCCGTTACCCGATTCGAAATTGTCCGTACTGATAAACCCGTTGTTTGAAATGGTCAGTTCATGACTCGTAACGGTCACGTTCCCACTGTCGCCGTCTCCTTCCGCCATCGCCGTCACAGACGACTGGTTGATGATGATTCCTTCTTCGATATCGATGACAATATTACCGCCATCGCCGTCGCCGACATTGTTTGTCGAAATTTCGCTGTTGTTACTCAATGTCAAAACGCGTCCGGTCAGCGTGATATCCCCGCCGTCCCCGTGATCTGCCGCTATGGAGCTGATGGTACTATCGTCAACAATCAGTTCATCGAAGGTGATGATCAATGCAGCGCCGTCCCCGTTCTCCACAGCGTCGGTAAATACTTCCGCATTGTTTGCTAGCACGAGTGTTCCGATGTCTAGAAATATCGAACCTGCGTCACCGGTGGCGCCGGACGAGGCATCGATAATACCGCCGTCAATCGTCATCCCAGGTGCGGTGATACGAACGTCGCCGCCGTCGCCGGCGCCAAGTGAGTCCGTAGCCAGGCCGGTGTCGATGTCATCACCATCGGTGTCCTCGATCACGATCGATTCGGTGGCAACGATGATGACGTCGCCGCTGTCGCCGCTGGCCTCGCCGGAGCCGGCGATGAATGCATTGTCACGAATCAACACTGTTTTTGCCGCGACGTCGAACCTCCCGCCGTCGCCCGTGCTGGTCCCCCCGAACATGATCTCTGAGTTGGCGATATCCAGATGACCGGAGTCGATCGCGATGACGCCGGAGTCACCGTCGCCGATTGTTTCCAGTGTGATGAGGCTGTCGATGATCGCGGTCGATGTCGCAATCAGTGATACGCTGCCTCCATTGCCGGCGCCGAGCACCTGCGCACTGATCTCGGAATGACTGTGAATCTGTATCGCGTCCTTTGCTCTGATAACGATATTGCCGCCCGTAATGGTCGAATTATCGGTTATGATCGTCGTACCCGTCAGTGTAATATTTTTTCCTTCCAGATGCACCGCGCCGCCGCCGTCTCCTGCGATGCTGAGGCTGGAATTTGTGACCAGGATGTCTCTGCCGGCACTATTGGCCAGGAATGAGGTGCCGGACGCGGGCACATCACCGTCACCCGCTGTTGACACCAGATTCACAGTCCCCGAATCGGCATCGATTTCGCTGTTGTTCACGGTGATCTCGCCAGCAACGATCGTGACCCCGGTGCCGGGAGCAAGTGTGAGCGCGGCGCCATCGACCACGATGCCGGCGGGATTAGCTGTCAGAAATCCGAATGACTCCGGCGGCGCCGCGGTGAGCACCGTGTTTGTCATGAGAGCAGCATCGAAACGTCCGCCATCGCCGAGCTTGATTTGTTCGGCCGTACTCACGGCAAAGCTGCCGTCGACATCGATCTCGGCGCCGGGACCAAAGACCACACCATCGGGATTGATCAGAAAGAGATTCGCATCGACAATTGTGGATTGAATCATGCCGTCAATCGTAGATGGCGACCCGCCGGTCACGCGCGAGAGGATATTGGAAATGGCATTCGGGCCACTGAAGACTGCGGACTGATTCGCACCGACATTGAAGTCGTGGAAACTATGGAATAGGTTGGCGCCGACGATTGTGCCGAGGTCGTGTGATACGTGATACTGCGGACCCTGCAGCTCGACCGCTGCGCCTACAGTGCCGTCGGTGGAAATCTGCCCGCAGACCGACAGCGTTGCAGCCCAGACAAGTGCGACAACCGCCCAGGGGCAAAGGCACCGGCGCGTTGAAGTATCAGCGGCACGCGTCATTCCGCGCCGGGTTCTTTCGTTGCCATATCCAGACCGACCTGACGCAACAAGTCATCGCGCAGATCCGTAAGAGATCGATCGTTCGGATTCGTGGCAATTTCTTTCGAGATTGCGTCGAGCGCATCGTACCAGATGCCGTGCTCCGCGTAAATGAAAGGAAGGTCTGTGGGACTGGCGCCTGTCAGCGTCTGCGTCAGGGACTCGTCCGGCTGCATCCTGGTAATCGTTCCGGTTGACACAAGGTCGCGTGCCCGATCATCCGGGTTTGGGATCAACGCGATATTCCATTCATATTCGACGCCGGGTTTGAGTTTGATATCGCTGCTATCCAGATCCAGACGACGGATCCCAGCGTTGCCGGCGTCCTGCAGCGTCTTGTGCAGGACCGTGTCGTAGCCTTTGTTTACCGTCAATTCATAACTCATGTCGACCGGATCAGACTGGTACCAGTACAGCGTTGGCTGCGAGCGGGTCGTGAGGCCGGTGAACTCGGGAGACAATACAACAACAAACGGTCTGGCACTTGCGTTCATGCTGCGGACCCCGCCGCCTACCCGTGCCCGTGCCGTGGGTGTGCCCCGGAAGGGCGGCTTGAAAATGAGCCGACGTTCGGATTTCGCGATTGGTTCCGTCGTCGGTTTATCGACGGCAACGATTTCCTGGGCGTTGATCAGTCCCGTCGCCATTAAGCCCGCGACAATGCCGCGGCGCAGGGTTTTGTATGAATTTTTCATATGTTGTTATCTCCAGATGATGGCGGTGTCCGCCGTTTGTTCTTTGCGTGCGACAATAGTTGTGTCGTATGTCGCCGACAAACAGTGGAGCATATGGTGTGCCACATTATGTGAAGTCGGCCCGTGCGCCACCCGGACGAATCGAATTGCAATCGTTAACATTCTGAATCAATGTGTGTTACATGACGTTTTCTGGTATTGCCGCTGGCCATGCAATATCGAGCCGCTGCCTGTTCTATTCGCCGGACGTAACCATAGCGTGACCCCAACGGTATTCGGTGTGCGGGTTTCCGGACAGTGTTGTCGCCTGAATCATAGCATTACAGCCAATTGCCCAGAAGCAGGTATGGCGCCCAATAGCAGGGATGGCGAAAGGCCTTGACCGATAGCAAGGCTTGTTGACTGTGTTGTAACGCTTTGGCTTTGGAGATCGTCGGACTGTCGCGCAGAACGCTGTAAAAATCAGTCATTAACAATGTCGACGCCTCGTCGTTCACCAGCCACAACGATGCGAGCACGCTGCGGGCGCCGGCCTTTATCGCGGTACCGGCAAGGCCCAGGGCCGCGCGTTCGTCGCCGGCTGCCGTCTGGCAGGCGCTGAGGGTGAGCAAGTCGACGCCGCTGCCGCGGTAGGCGTCCGGTCGCAGCAGGTTCTCAAGCATGTCCAGCGTGAGTTTGTCGTCGTACGCGAGAATAAATGTATTCCGCGCATCGCGGTCGAATTTGCCGTGTGAAGCAATATGTACGACCGAAAACATATTGTCCCGGTAGGTTTGCTGGAAGTTGGAAAGGTTGAAAGCGCTATTCTGCAGCACCTGTCCCCCACTTATGCTCTGCAGTGAGCTTAGCTCGGCATCGACGAACGCCAACTCCGGAAAATCCTGAACACTTGCGGAAATCCCGCTGATAAGAAAGTTGGATGCGTCACGTTTCAGTGGTTTCGGATCGACCAGGGTCATTCCAGGGATAACGGCGACGGCAAAGCGTTCGATCAGAAAGTGTTCACCATCGTACAACGCACCCATGGGAATAGTACGAAACCCGCCGTCGGGTACAAAAACCAGTGTGTCGACCGCGTCATGTGTGAGATCATCGGTCAGCGGCCCAATCAACCATTCAAAAAGACGCTGGCCTGTCGCGATATATTTGTGCGTTGTGCGCGTGACCAGCTCTGCACGAAATCGTTTGACATGTTCGAGCAACACTGCAGAGGCCACAGGCGCACGATAGCGTTTCAGCCCGGAAGGCAGCGTCACCAGCAACTCCGTGCGGTCTGGGAGCGGAATCAGGTAGACGATTGCTGTCTTATCGGTCAAGAGGTCCGCCGGTGCGGCGCGCGACCGTGCGATATTGACGCAATCATCCTGGAAGTAATCGGCTAACTCCGCCGATTTCAACTGTTCCAATACATCTCGCGCTGCGAGCAGGTCCGCGTGGTTCCGGTCAGGTTCTTTGGTGGCTTCCGCCCGCCGCAGCAGGAGGTCTGCCAACTCAACGTAGAGCGGCCCTATCGATTCCCGGAATGACGAGCCGGAATTCAGATTACCGTGGCCGATAGCGAGGTCATGCCTAATCGTGGACACGGTCGCGATTGCCCGTCGATAGGCTTTCAATGCATCTGCCATCCGGCCTGCGGCGGCGAGCAGGCGGGCATTTTGCCACTGCCAGCGGTAGGTGGCATCAGTGTTTGCGATCTCCTGCGCCACGAAAAGTGCTCGGCGAGTAAGCGTAGCGGCGTCCTCGTAACGCTGATTTTGTTCATACAGCCGTCCGAGATAACCGAGTGCATATGTCAATGCGGTCTTGTCGCCGATGCGTTCTGCCACATCCACGGCGACGGAATAGCTTCGGGCTGCGGATCCCGTCGACGTCGGATCCTGTGCCGCCAGCCGACGGTAACCGTGACCGGTAACCATGTAAAGATAGGCTGTTTCCCGGCTGTCTGCTAGGTCCTTGAGAATGTCCGTTGCCTGGTCGCACCAGCGTTCCGCCGCGGACTGGTTGTCTGTATCGGCGAGAATCGATCCCAGATTCGCCGCAATTTTTGCAGACAGCACCGGGGCGTGGGCGGCAACCGCATTTTCGTAGGCGTCATGATATGCCGCAACGCCCTGACGTTGTTCGCCGCGTGCGGTGTAGAGATTACCGAGGCTGTTCAGGGCCGTCGCAATGAGGCGCTGATCATTCGATTGTCGCGCCGAGGCCAGGCTCTGTTCCAGGTACGGTTGGGCGAGATGCGCGTCGCGCGTGAACATATAAGCGGACCCGAGACCGCCGAGAATAGCCGCTCGTGCGGGTTCATCGCCGCGTTTCTCCGCCAGCGCCAGCGCCGTCTCGAAAGCGGTCGCCGACAATTTGATGGTGCCAAGGAGGTGATATGACTCGCCGATATAACGCAGGACCGTGATCTGGTCCGCGAAGTTTTGCTCGTGTCGATAGCCATTCAGCGCCTGTTCGAAATGTACGAGCGCCTCGTCTGTGCGTCCCTTGCGAAACAATGCCAACCCGGTGTCCATCGCGAGTCCAGGCTCACTGCGCCCGGATGGTTCGGCATCGATACGGGATGGGCTTGTCGTCGGCAGCTGCTGTGCGTGGCCTGACGGTCCCGGCGTTCCGGCGACGGCCAGCCAAATTCCGAAGATAAGCAATCCATTCATATAACACATTTGGAACCCCTTGAGCATGGCCTGTGCGGATTTCCGCACAAGATGGAAAAGTTGTGTAACATTTTAGTGACGAAATATACCGGTGCTGTTCCCGCAATGCAATGCATTTCCGAAGCCTGGGGAGAGCAAAACGATGTCAAGAAATATATGTAAATTGCTTTTTCATAAATAGTTGTATTCACCATGGCGGCTCTATTGGGAGGCTCTGCCTTGCATTTTTGGCACGCCAGGTGCTATGAAGAAGGGCCCTGCCGTCGCAACGGTGATACGTTCAATCTCGAATCACACTGTGCTCAAAGCACAAGCGCCGGAGACTATCATATATCCAGGCTGACCACCGCGTAACCCTATGATTTCCAAATCGCGGATATGAGCAAGCCGATCGTCAGTGGACAGCGAACTGCAGGACCTAGTTTTCCACGTTTATTCGAAATCTGACACTATCTGAGGTAAATGATGTCGTCACACCACGACGGATTACGCAATTACATACGCCAAATCACCAAAATTCCAGTCATACCGCTGAACGAGGAAGGCGCGTTCGTAGCGAGATTGGAGAATGGCGATGAGCAGGCTGTTATCACGTTCATCAGCCGAAACCTGCGCCTCGTTGTGAAGATCGCTCATGACTTCAAAGGGTTGGGCGTACCGCTGCAGGATCTTATCTCCGAGGGCAATCTCGGGCTTATGCATGCTGTGGGTAAATATGACATCACAAAGGGAACAAAGTTCAGCAGCTATGCCGTGTGGTGGATCAAGCAGGCGATGCGAAAATTATTGATGGAGAACGGGCGTATCGTACGGATACCAACGACGTCGGCATTCAAAATCAACAAAATCCGCTCCACACGTGCGGAGATGTCCAAGCGTCTCGACCGTGATCCAACCGACGCCGAGATGGCGGAAGAACTCGACTACAGCGAACGTATTATTTCCCGGCTCAAGAATATAGATGCCCGTACGCTTTCACTGCATGAAGGCGTAAACGATGACGATTCGATAACGCTTAACGATATGCTGCCGGACACGCGCGAGGAGGCGCCGGACCAGATCCTCGATCGCACGGACCGTTCGAAGATGCTGGAACGCGTGTTGCGGTCGCTTTCCGAAAGGGAATACCGGATTCTGCTACTCCGCTTCGGCCTCGACGGCAGCAGGCCCAGGACGCTCGACGAAGTCAGTAACGAAGTCGGCGTGACCCGCGAGCGGGTTCGCCAAATTCAGAAAAAGTCTCTCCAGAAACTGCGCACGAAGCTGCTGTAGCCCGCCGAATCCCCACGAATCGGACGTTTCGGTCAGGCATTACAGAAGTACGGCAAGCAGGACGCCTGCCGCCACGGCCGAGCCGAGAACGCCGGCGACATTTGGCCCCATGGCATGCATAAGCAGGACGTTCTGCGGATCTTCGTCGCTGCCCATCATCTGCGAGACGCGCGCAGCCATCGGCACCGCGGATACCCCCGCAGAGCCAATCAGGGGATTGACCTTCACATCCGAGAACAGATTCATGATCTTGGCCATGATCACGCCCGACGCCGTGCCGATCCCGAACGCAACAATGCCCAGGGCAAGGATACCTAACGTCTCCACATTGAGAAATTCCTCGGCCGACAACTTCGAGCCGACACCGAGTCCGAGAAAGATGGTGGTGATATTGATCAGCGGCTCCTGCATCGTACGCGACAGACGTTCAGTCACGCCGCACTCGCGAACGAGATTGCCAAACATGAAACTGCCGATCAACGGTGTCGCCGAGGGCAGCAGCAGGATACACAGCGCGAGCACCGCGAGCGGAAAAAGGATCTTTTCCGCTTTGCCGACGTAGCGAAGCTGCTCCATACGAATCCGCCGTTCGGCAGGAGTCGTCAGTGCCCGTACGATCGGCGGTTGTATAATCGGTACCAGCGCCATATAGGAATAGGCTGCTACCGCAATGGATCCGAGTAGTCGGGGTGACAATTGCGACGACAGAAATATGGCGGTCGGGCCGTCGGCGCCGCCAATGATACCGATCGAGGCGGCGTCTTTCAGTGAGAATTCAATGCCGGGAGCGACATGTGTGAGAACCACGGCGCCGATCAACGTGGAAAAAATGCCGAATTGCGCCGCGGCGCCCAGGAGGATTGTCTTCGGGTTTGCAATCAACGGGCCGAAGTCGGTAAGGGCGCCGACGCCCATAAAGATAATGAGCGGGAAGATCGGCGTTTCGATCCCGACCTTGTAAACAATGTAAATCAAACCGCCCTCTTCACCGATTCCAGCCATCGGGATATTGCACAGGACACAACCAAAGCCGATGGGCACGAGAAGTAGCGGCTCGAATTTCCTGGCAATGCCGAGGTATAGCAGTGTGAAGCCGACGCCGATCATGATCAACCAGCCAATGCCGCTCTCCGCACCGCCGTCTGCCGCCGACTTCAGGGCGGCTATGCCCGTGGATTCGGCGACATTCTTGATCAATTCGCCAAACGCCGGCAGCGGCGTGGCTGCCTGTACGGTTTCAGGCTCTGCCGCCGGCACAGGCTCTGTTGCCGGACCTGCGAGACCGATGAGCGGCACGGCGGCACATGCGACCAGCAGCAGCCGCAGAATGCGCGCAAGCCGGAGGTTGCTACAATATCGGCGGCCGAGTGGTGGTGAGGTCATCATCGTGTCGTTACATCGTGGCCAGTAATTGTCCGGCCTGGACGACATCGCCCTGATTCACGTCGATCGTGCGGATGGATCCAGATTGCGGCGCCACAACATTGGTCTCCATCTTCATCGCTTCGAGCACCATCACGACGTCGTTTTCCGCAACTGTATCACCGGGGTGGACCAGGATCTTGAAGACGCTCCCCGGGAGGTTCGCCTTGATCTCGACGGCTGCCGCAGCAACAGCAGCAGGCGCTGCCGCGGGCACTGCTGCGGGTGCCGGAGCAACCGATTGGACGGCACCGGTCGAGTCCGCGACGCTTACGTTATACGCCTTCCCTTCGACGGTCACTGTATAATGACACGTGCCGGTCTGCGGTGCAGCAGCAGGCGCCCTGGCGGGTGCCGCCGGTTTTGACGATTTGTTCCCGGTGTCGTCAACATTTTTCCGTACGTTCGGCGGCATGTTGCCTTTGAGGAACTCGATCCCCTTGTTACCGCCCGGTGTCGCCAGGGCGCCGGCGATGAAAATGTTCTCGTCGCTGGTTTCCAGGCCTTCTTTTTCCAGGAGCAGTTTCGCCCGCGGCACGCCGGGTTCGATCAGGTCTATTGGATCGTCTTCTATGGGTGGTTTGTTTAACTGCTCTTGCGCCAGGCGGACGATCTCCGGGTCTGGTTTCACCGGTGTCCGGCCGAAATAGCCGAGCACCATCTTGCCGTAGCCGTCGGTAATCTTCTTCCACGGTCCCTGTGTAACGTTGGCATAAGCCTGCTGGAAGTAGAATTGCGAAACCGGCGTCACGGACGTGCCAAAGCCGCCGCGCGCGACACACTCTGACATGGCCTCGATGACCTTGGGATACAGGTCGAGCGTGCCGGTGTCGCGCATCATCATCGTATTCGCCGTCAACGCGCCGCCCGGCATGGGCGACAGCAGTACTTCCGACGATACGGACAGCGCTTCAGGCGGAAAGAAATAGTCTTTCATGCAGTCCTTGAATACCGCATTTGCCTTGAGAATTTTCTGGACATCAATATCCAGTTTATAGTCCGTACCTTTGAGCGCGTGCCACATTGAAATCATATCCGGCTGCGAGGTCCCGCCGGAGACCGGTGCGCGGGCGACGCAGATGCCGTCGCATCCCGCATTGATCGCCGCCAGGTACTGCGCGACGCCCTGGCCCGCTGTGTCGTGGCTGTGGGCCCAGATGATTCGGTCATTGCCGAGCAGTTTGCGTGCGCCGGTGATGGTTTCGTGGAATTTTCGCGGATTGCTGGTACCTGACGCATCCTTGAAGCACACCGAGTCGAAGGGCAGCCCGGAGTCGAGAATTTTTCTGAGCGTTTCCGTGTAGAAGCCTGCGTCGTGGGCGCCGGAGCATCCCGGCGGCAGATCCATCATGGTGACGACCACCTGATGGTGCAGCCCTGCATCGGCGATGCATTTTGCCGAATACTCAAGGTTCCGCACATCGTTCAATGCATCGAAATTGCGAATGTGCGTGATGCCGTGTTTTTTAAACATCCGGGCATGCAGATCAATCATGTCCCGAGGTTGTGCAGAAAGGGCCACCACATTGATGCCGCGAGCCAGTGTCTGCAGATTTGCATCAGGGCCGGCCGCCTTGCGGAAGCGATCCATCATCGTAAACGCGGACTCGCCGCAATACATGAAGAGGCTTTGAAATCGTGCGCCTCCGCCGGCTTCGAAATGCGTGATCCCTGCCTGAGCCGCCGCCTCAACTGCCGGGATGAAGTCGTCCGTCAGTACGCGTGCGCCGAACACCGACTGGAATCCGTCCCGAAATGATGTGTCCTGGAATAATATTTTTTTCATAATATCAGTGGTTTATGATGAATGTTCACGATTCAATCTCCAACATCCGGATTGGAGACAATGTCGAATTGCACCTTGATGGCGTCCTGTGTTGCCGACCTTGATGTGTCGAGACCGCGCCATGAGTCTCTCGCCCCCAGAATCGTGTCCTGTCAACGTCGGTTCCGGTGTGCGACAACGGCCGCGGTGATGACTGCGGTTAACACGGTATCGTCATGCTGAGATACCTGCGGCTGCGGTATGGCTGCCCGCCGGGCCGGTGTTGCCAGAGCGGCCAGTTCCGAACGCGTTGCCGCCGCCAGTACACGACTCATCACCACCAGCGCAGCATACAACAGGACGAGGAACATGAAAACGATCCCCATCCCCAGAATCATCAATTTTAACCCGTCTATGAGCACTGCGATCTCCCGTACCTCTGCGGCGGCCGAAAAGCACGCCCGTTTTTGGGCATGCACCGGGCGGCACGTTCACCAGGATCGAAAAGGTTGATGCACAGATTGATCCGGTTGTCTGAAAAAACGATCACGTACGATAACGCGGGATCACCGGCAGTCAATCGGAATCCGTTGGCAGCGTCGGACATTCCGGATCGAATGGCGCGATCACAGTGAGTCCGGGGAAGGCTGCCTGCACGGCAGACATGTCATTCTTGGTGAACAGGATTTTTACGTTCGGGCCGGCGTCGATAGTAAGGTAAACATTGATGCCGTCCTCTCTCATTTGATGCACGCGATGAATCGCCTTGACGGTACCAGGAAGCCAATAAAGGATCGGCGGACGTGCGCCGAGCATTGTCGCATGCATACCGAGTGCATTCGATTCTGCCGCGGCGCCCAGGCGCTCGAAATCATGGGCATGCAGCGCGCTACGGATTTCGGCCAGGTCATCTGCTACCTTCTGCGCCCACGAATGGTATAGGGCAGATGTATCGACCGTTCGCTGCATCGCCTCGCGTGATGATTGCGATTTGCGGCCGAAATCCACGTCGATCACGCCAACGCGGAGGTCCGGCCAGGTGCACGCGAGTGCCTCGGCAAAGCTGTCCGCACCGTGAGTGGCGCTGCCCGCGTGCCACTCGACAAATCCACGAGCTACCGATCGGGACGCACTGCCGCTGCCGAGGCGTGCGAGGATTGACAACTGCTTTGGCGGTAAGTCCCAGCCGAATAATCGATCGAGTGCCAGCGTCAACGCCGCAAACCCGGATGCAGACGAAGCCAGCCCGGCAGCTGTCGGTACGGTATTGGTTGTGCGAACCGAGAAACGCAGATCCCGCGCGGTGCGGAAGAGATCGAGAAAATCAACCACTCTCGAGGCAAACGCGGACTGCGGCGTGATGGGTTCATCGTTAAGGGTGACGTCATCCCGATCGGCGCCGATTCGTATCTCGGTCGTGCTTCCGAGCGGCGGCAGGGATACGGATAAACTTGACGTAACCGGCAGGTTCAGAATGGGATCGCGCTTGCCCCAGTATTTGCACAATGCAATGTTGACCGGAGCGAAGGCGGTAGCACAATTTTCGGGGGACTCGCTCCGGTCTTGCAGGATCGAGTCGACGGCGGCTTTTCGGACCTGGTACCTGTTGTCGTGTTGCGGCATATGTAGATGTTCCGGGGTTGTATACGATTAAACGGGTTCGACGCGGACGCCTTCCGGTGTCATTTGCACAGGTATGGTTTCGGACGAAAACTGCTGCGGATCGATTCGGCCGAGTCCCACGATGCAGTCGCCCAGGCCGGAACCCGACAGTTTCGATCCGAGTATGTGCTCGCATTCCCGCATCCCGTAAACGATACGATTGAGCTGGTCATTATTCACGCCGATAGCGTCCATTAATCCGTGATACATATTCATGATCCGACCGAATTCCAGCCATCGGTTATCGGTCGCTGCGTTGACTCCAGCGCGGCTGCAGCGCTCGCACGCATCGAAAATGGCATCCAGAATCTTTGGGTGCTGCGTGCGCCGCTCCTGAACACGGCGGATGACGTCGGGCGTCGGCGTCTTGAAACCGGAATACACCACCGTTATTGGATGGATCACGTCCAGTTTCACAACCTCGCGCGGTTCTGCGCGGTAGGCGATCAGTCCGCCGTAGACAGACGCCGCTACGTCGGCGCCGGAACCTGCGCCCTGGACCTCGCGGATCACGTTCACCCCGGTATTGAAAACACGGTCAGCATTCATCTCGCCGCAATTCAGAACGCTTAGTCCGGCGATGACGGCGACTGTAACCGCCGCGGATGAGCCGAACCCGATCTTGTCTGAAAATTCGCTGGAGATGCAGAGATCGTATCCGGCCGATTCCGGCTTGCGGCAGGATTTCAATGCGGCCAGGACGAACTGAAACGGCGGCTGAATGTGTATTGCATCCATCTCGCCCTCGTATGTGCCCAGAGCCGAACGAACAGTCACCGTTCGGTCGGATCGTTCCGTGATCGAAACCATCACGCGCCGGTTCACTGCGCAGACCATGGCAAGGCGACCGTAGACTACGGCGTGTTCACCGAGTATCATGAGTTTTCCGGGCGCCGATACACTAACCGATGCGCAGGCCATCGCGATCCTCCTGTACGGAATACAGCTCGTACCCGTAGCTGTTGCACAACGTTACCGGCGCCGCAGCGGAAAAAATAATGACCGCTCCAGCTGCTTCGCCTCGAATCGCGCCCGCACCTGAAATCTTGGCAGCGCCGCCCCGCGATTCTATCTCGCGGATAAAGGCTTGAACCCGGGGGGGCACCACACCAATATCCGCCAAAAGTTGTTGATTCCTGCGGACGCACTCGGTCGTCATCTCGGCGTCATCTCGGGCCATCGCCGTCTCCATATCGTTGCAGATCGTGCCAAACGACTCCCAGATATTGCTGTTCTCAAAATGTTCGCGGACATGAGAGACGCATTCACCGGTGCTGCACGCCGGTTTGCCGGTGAGCGCAAGATGAAAGGACGTTGTCAATGGTGGACGCCGCAGCATGTTTCCTTGTTGAAACCGAATGAAACCGCCATGCAGACAAATAAACGGGTCGATCCCGCTTGGTGTGCCATGGATGAGCCTCTCGCATTCGAGAGCAAGCCCGAAGACCTCGTCTTCCTTAAGGTCCGTGCCAAAGTGGACAGCACCAGCTCGGACAGTACATAGCGACACGGCTGCCGACGAACCCATGCCGCAGCCGACCGGGATCGAGGACGTGATGTGGAGGATGCACCCTTCGTTCAGCTCGGCTCCGGCTCGATCTGCCGTTGCCGCCAGGGCATACGGTATCAGGTCCAGTGGATCGTCAAGCACACGGCTGATCGCACACTCGCCGCGACAGAATGCCGCATATCCGGACCGAATCGTTTTCGCCTTCAACTCCAGTTGTGCCGGTTCCCAGCGGCGCGACACCTCGCCTTGATCCGTCGATAGCTGTAGTATGATCGCGCCATCGTCTCGCGGGTTGATGTCCGCATGTGCAAAGCGGTTCACTGCCACAACCAATGCCGGTTGGCCGTAGACCACGGCGTGTTCACCCGAGATAATGAGTTTTCCAGGCGAGGTTACAAGCATGAGATGTCGCGGTAATGGCGTATTCGGGGCATGAGGTCGCGAACGATCATTCCACGAGTGACTTCAGGCGGGCGCGGTTGACCTCGTCTTTCTCGTCCGACAGCGGCCAGGTTACCTCGAACACCGTGCCGCCACTGTCGCCATCCCGGCACGTCACCGCGCCGCCGAGCATGTCCACCAACTTCCTGACAATATATAGTCCCAGTCCATTCGACGATTCGCCACCTGTCGGCTCGGCACTGAGTCTGGCAAACTTCTCGAACAGGCGCTTACGATCTTCGTCGGAAAAGCCTGGGCCAGCGTCCGCGACCTCAAACACGACGCGCCGATCCACTACCTGATTGTGTATGTTCACCGTGGTGTGGTGCGGCGAATACTTTACTGCATTGGATATCACATTCTCAATGACCTGGCGAACCAGGCCGATGTCGGCATTGATCGCATAATGTTCGCTGCACCGGTCGAATACCAACGAAATGCCTTTAGCGGCGGCTAGTGTACTAAAATCCTGCAGCACATTGTCTATGATCGGCTCAAGCGTGATGCGCTCATACCCGAGATTGAGGCTGCCGGATTCGATTGCATTGACGTCGAGAAGGTCTTCAATGAGTTTAAACATCCGTTCTGACGATTTGGCGATCACGCCTGCATATTCGGGAATGCGATCGTGCGGTTGATCGTTGAAATCGGAGACGATCAAGTCCGCAAAGCTCTTGATCGCAAATAACGGATTCTTCAGGTCATGCGCCACAATACCGAGGAATTCATCCTTGTCCCGGTTAATCGTCACCAGAGCGTCATGCTTCGACCTCAATTCCTGTGTTTGTTGCGCCACCGTGCTTTCCAGGTCGGCATTCATGTTTTTTAGTTCCTGCAGCAGTCGATCGTTCACTTCCTCAAGTTCAAACGCTTCCAGGGCCCGCTGTACGGTCAGCCGCATGTCCTCCGGGTTATAGGGCTTCATTGCGAACTTGTAGATGTGCGCGATATTGATCGAGTCGATCACGGCGTTGACATCCGAAAATCCGGTCAGAATTATTCGGCGCGACCTGGGAATTATCGCGAGGGTTTCTGCCAGGAATTCCACGCCGGTCATTCGCGGCATGCGCTGATCGGCAATGACGAGATGCACGGATTCCGGATCTTTGAGGCCTCGCAGGGTTGCGAGTGCGTCGATGGCGTTGGGGGCTGTGATGATATGATAGTCGTCGCGAAGGAGATCTGCGAGGGTAATCAGATTATCCTCTTCGTCGTCGACGATCAGTACAGCGTGATCCTTTTTCCGTGCCTCTTCCGCCTGGATCTTCTCAAGATTGGATTTGCTGAAAATCGACATCATTCCTGTCCACATGCGTGTGTCCCACGCTTTGCTGCGTTCCGTCTACGGCGCTTCGACGGGACTGGTCGATGCGTCGGGGGCCATGTTGTACTATACGATCCCGCGCGAGCCAATGCCACCGGGCAGACCTACGGCTTGTATTTTCGTTGGCGATATCAAAATCGAAATCAAAAACGATATAATGCTCTCGCAACAGGGGAGGTTATGTCGCGAATGCTCGCCGGATCGCATCGTTCCCCACTATGTTTCTATGTGTAATTACCATTGAAAAAACATGGATGATACGTCGTAACACCTTTATTGTTAGTTGAATGCAATGCTTCCTTTGCCGTGCCCACGGTGTCATTGCTACTTGCCTGGATGTTCTTTTGGCCACAGAATTGCTGGGGTCATGTCGACGGTACGTGAAACGTCTGTCGCGCCTGCATGGCGGAATCTAGAGAATGGCGCGCGACCGCATCGGTTTGACGGTCGACGAATGAAAAAGGATATGACACTATGAAAATAGCATATATTTGTGCGGATGTTGCGGTCCCGATATTCGGCCGTACGAATGCATCCCTTCAGGCCACCGACCTGCTGCGGTCCTTGACACGTCGCGGTGCTGAGATCGAGGTCTTTGCATGCAAAGTTGGCGACCATCGTCCGGCCGACCTCGCTGGAGTCAAGGTCCATCGTCTACCGTATTATTCGGTAAGCAGCAGTTTGGGAAAAGAGGCGGCGGCGCTGCTGGTAAATGAGTATTTACGTAAGGCCGTCAGCCGGCACGGACCCTACGATGTGGTATATGAACGGTATTCGTTGTGGAGTTATTCGGGAATGAACTACGCCGACGAAAATATGATTCCAGGTATCCTTGAGGTCAATCCCCCGGTCATTGAGCAGGGCAAGACACGCTGCGAGATGATCTACCGGCACGCGGCGCGAATCGTTGCCAAGCGGGTTTTCAAGACGGCGCGACATGTTGTTGCTACGACGCCGGAGATCGCGCGGAATTTGGGACAATACGTCAGTGATTCGAGTCGGATTCACGTGTTGGTTCCGGGAGTTGATACTACCCGAATAAACAATGACGTCCGGCCGACCCGCTCTGCTGCGGACGTGTTTACGATCGGGTACGTGGGGTCGTTGAACCGTTGGCATGATGTGCGTACACTCATCGGTGCGTTCGATCTGATGCGTTGTCACAATCGCCGGTCGCGTCTGCTGATTGTTGGCGGTGGCCCCGAATCCGGTCGCCTCCATCAGGAAATCGGGCGGCGTGGTTTGGAGGACTCCGTGTGTATGATCGGCGACGTCGCACCCGACGATGTTCCCGGTTACCTTGCATCAATGGATGTAGCGGTAGCGCCATATCGTGATTTGAACGGCTACTACTTTACCCATCGCAAGGTCTACGAATACATGGCGGCCGGGCTGCCGGTTGTCGCCAGTCGCGTCGGGCGCCTGCCCGATATGATCACCGACTACGAGACGGGCATTTTATGTGCACCGGAAGACAGGGCAGCGCTGGCGGCGGTACTCGATCGGTTGGGGCGCAACCCGGTGCTGGCGGCTCGGCTCGGCGGTGCGGCGAGCGAGGTGTCGCGGCGCCACAGCTCGGTCGACGGCTTTGTTGATCACATCATGCGCATGACGGATTGCGCACATCCGGTCGAGGACGCGCTCGAAACGGTCTGGTAACACGCTGGTACAGGCTCCGGATCGTTGCCGCCGATCAACGTCAGCATGAATCGGTAAAGGCCAAGGCCGGCAGGCTGCTCATGGTTTCACGGTCCTCACGGGCACAGTGCCTTTTCGAATCGCCCGTAGGACCAATGGGCACCTGAGAAAATCACCCCATCCGCTCCTCATCGTGCCGATCGTAAAGCAGCCGGTGACAAAGAAGAACTGATCCAAAGCACCGCTTGCGGCGAATAAATGGCGCCAGGATTTTTGTACGTCAGCATTGACGTACGTTGAATCAGACGTGCGACATGACCGCTACTTTTCGCCACCGATCATAAACAACGGTAAACGACGTCAGGAAACTTTGCATGAAGCGCTCAAAATTTGCGTGCCGAGATCGGAAAAACAGGTAAACACGGTTCGGCATTAAGCCGTAATCTCGAATTTCTCGGCAAATATCTCCAATTTACTGAGAAACAATTCGTAATACCGCGTCCCATGAAATATGCGCTGTCGTCCGTTTGCCCTATACATCACATGATGAACAGCGCTGGCATACTCAATCCGCAACGGTCTAACCATATCGAATCCTCAAATCAACAATCACCACTGGGGTATCCCCCGCAGGGGTTTCCCCATGGGGAAAATTTCGTCCGCGACCCGTTGATGACTCGTTAGGTTCACGCCTTTAATTTGAAGCTTGTCGCTTTTGTTCGGGATGCATATATTGTTGTAATTAATTTAATTACATGTTCTTATGGCTCTTTCATGTAGAGCCTCAAAAAAGTAAATTTTGCCAATTTGTTCCCCACGGCTCGGTAATGCAGCTCTTTTTGAATGAGTTGAGCCCGGAGGGCGTAGCTCGACGATACTCATTCAAAAAGAACTGCGGGGCTCCGGTAGAAACTCTGCCCCAGGTGTACCATTTGTCCTCAATCACGTTATTCAGTTCCCCGTGCTCTTGAAGTCCGAATAGCAGCGACAATATCCGCCGTTGTAGCCGCAGTCTTGATACCGGGAATATCAAACGGCGATGATGCCAAACTCTTGCGAATAACTGAAAACTGATCTCCTCCGCGCCGCTTAATAACAACCTCTTCCTTGCGAGCGGTGTCCAAGACTTCTGCCAGACATCGGCGTGCTTCTGAATATGTATAGACTTTCATCTCCAAATTACTCCAAAATAGTTACACCCAACTCCCGGGCCACCTGTGCCAGTCCATGGTCAAGTGTGAGCAAGGGGACCTGTATTTTCAGCGCACATTCGATGAAGTAGGCGTCATAGGCATAAATTTGCTGCCGCAAGGCGATCCCTAACGCAATCCGAATATCAACTTTCTGTAACGCAACAGGTACCGTGGTCGCTACATCCCACACATCCATAGCCTCTTCTTCATTCAACGCACGCCTTTTCAGCATCGCAGACAATGCATTTCCTATTTCAAACGGCAATACATCTGGGGCCACAAGGTCGTAGCCCTTTGTCAACCTAACAATTCGCTCTTTTTCAGGTTCCTCCAGGGCTACCGCGAGAAACACACTAGTGTCGGCAATCACTCTCATAAGTACAATTGTACGCTTGTTGATGAATTTGTCAAGTTGAATACCACGGCATGAATCCTTGGTGAAACGACGTGTGTTGGAAAACCGCCAATACACGCCAACTAACCCGAATCGGAGCAGTGATTGCGGGGCGGGACGACTTGCCGCCGGCAAGTCTGAAAGCGGCGTCAAATCGCCGTACTCCAAAGCACTTCGCGCCTGCGGTTCGTGCTGTCCGACGAGATTGGGCTTTCGGGAGCAGCCAAAATCCGTGAATCACACCAGAAGCGCAGATCGCAACCGTGAATGGTGGTTTTGTTGGCGGGTTTGATAGGTGCAACATGTAGTGCTACGCTGTCATGAAAATAGCGAGGTACACGTCAAGAGTCTGTACGCCAAACGTTGATGGAAGCGGCGGCGCGTAGCCACGTCTCGGTGAGACGTGCCGTACTTTACGTTGGTTCGCGTTGTGTGGCACGGCTCACAGAGCCGTGGCTACATCCGTAACGAAATGGATCCCGCGCAGAGACGCAAAGCCGCGAAGAAAGGAAAAAGGCATAATCCCCCAGCAAACGATAACCAGAGTTTGACAGAGCTGTAACGTTGAACGTCCATTTTATCAACACGCCGACACCCCTGCTAAACGATGCAAGCATGATGGCATTCAACTTTACAGACGTTTGAGCCTACGCTACCGAGCTCTGGTTACCGATAGCACCCGCCTCGAGCCCAGAGCATGACAGGCATATCATTTTGCCCTGGTTCGCTCGAATCCGACGATTGGCGGACGCCGCACCTACCTTAGTCATCAATTGCACAAGTTGAGATGACGGATTCGTGGGCTGCGCGCCATTGCTGAATCTGCACTCGTCCGTCGTGTCAAACCCGGACGACCGTGATCCTTTATGTGCGGACTCGCCTCCGTACAAATCCGAGACCGGCGATACCCGTGAGAACCAATGCATAGGTGGATGGCTCGGGAACGACCGCTTCACCGAATTCGGCGTGGAAATCGTCGATGCTGAAATGGGTTCCGTCGTTCGCGCCGCCTGCCGTGCCGGGTAAGGTGTCAAATTCAACGGCGAAAAACTGTTGCCCGCCGGTGAGCGACAGATCGATGGTAAATGTCTGTTGTGATCCAGGTGCGGTCTGCCCGATGACGCTGCCGAACGCGTCAAATGCATACAAGGTTTTTGGCGTGAAGTCATCGTCATTGTCAAAGAGCGATACGAGGGACACGGGTTGATTGAACGTCGCGACTATTCCGCTGGTGTGAAATTCATTCGACGAAACGAGTTCGAGGTCGCCTGGTGCGTCGGGCGCTACACCAAAACCGCCCGTCACGATGCCGACACCCGGTGCGTCGGGGCCGTCGACCCCGGACGAATCGTCGTCGTTGAAGGTAACCGTGAATCCGTCAGGCCCGTTGTAAACAAGAATTCCTGCGGCGTTTCCAAACGAGTCGACGCCGCTATCGAAATTTATGTCGATCACACCGGCGGACGATCGGATGGAAACCATGCTGATGGTGAAAATGCCAAGTGTGATGGCAGTAAGGGTATTTCGGGGAATGACTTTCATGTTTAATGACTCCTACTTTATTGTTGTGCGATTGAGAGTGAATACGGTGTTATACCAATGAATAATCTGTGTTTCTGCCAATTCATCATGTTTCGGAATAAGGCATCATCATGCGCTCCTGTGGTTATGATTCTAAGATTGACCCGCGGATAATGCTCGCCGGGACCGGCATTGACTGCCGCTTATATTTATCTACTGATTCGCGGACGCCGGCCGAATCTTAGCCGACAATCACGAATTTTTTCGCAACAATTCACGGCTTGCCGCTACCAGTCCCGGAATATTGGAAAGCATCAGCACATACGTGCAGGGTTCCGTCGTCTATCCCGACCTCCTCACCTTTAGTTATTTTTGCCAAAAAATACATCCGAAAAAGCCATAACCTGTTGATTGGCAGCGACTATAATCTTAAAATACTTTTGTAGGGACTGTGTTTTTGCACTTTTGGCTTGCCTCGGCATGATCGCGTGCTATCATCGGAGTATGCTTCGGCATTTTGGGCCAATTTTCGGAGCATTTAGCCTACGCGCGAGCGCCCGTAACCGGAAGCCATTATTGGACATATTGTCATAAGCATTCTCCTCAAATCACAGGGTATGTCCAGAGATCTGGATCCCGATCGGATCGCCGCTGGTCGGTTGCCCCGACATGATACCGCGACAGCTCACTTTTTGGTGGGTGTACCCAGTCCGGGGTGTCAGCCGAATTCACAGACGGGTTTAGGTGGCGTGATTGGATAATGGTTTAATTCCAAGTACGGAGTCAACCTCTTGCCACATGAGACCGACGGCTTCGACTTGCTCAGCCGCGCTTACGCGAAGGGAATCGATCAGTGTGCTTCGCGAAGTGCCCGCCAGAACTCCGTCGAGTGCAGTTGCGATAGCCTCGTCAGTGGCATCGCTGTCAAGCAGAAATTTTTCACAGCCGAAGTCGCGGAACAGCATTCGATACTTATGACTCCATCCCGTCGCGAGACAGGGAACGGCTTGAGACAAAGCTCCGACCAATGCATGAAATCGCGATGCGATCACGACTTCCGCGCGTCCGAGAATTCCCTTCAACTCAACTGGATCATCCGAAGTTAACACCCGAATCCGGTCTTGAAGAAGGCTTAGGAGTGGTGCGACAAGGGGTTCGTCGGCTTTTGCGTCGTGCAGAAGCAAACACGGCGAAAGCCCCAAGGCCCGTAACCTCTCGATACACCGAACGAGAAACGGAAGGTAGCGTTGCGCGGCAGCCTCGGATGTCTTTTCAATCATACGTTGATTGGGCACGATCAACGCTAACTGTTTTTCATTTCTCCACTGCTCTGCAATTCGACCTTTAACAGGAATAGTGCAGTCTGGTGCAAGCCTGACGTGCGAAGCACTGTCGACCAGAATACGTGTCGCCTCGAAGGAAATCTCGTCACGCGCATAAATTAAGTCGGATTTCTCAATAACAACCCGGAACGCAGCCCGGACACGCGGATCATCAAAAGGGCCTAGAGCCTGGGGCAACAGAATCACCCGCTTGCCTTGTCGCTTCCACCGACGTACATCCCGCGCGAACGCTTCGACACGATGCGGGCCGCACTGGTCACCGAAGGCGAATCCGGAGGCATCTATGACTGCATCAATGTCAGCTTCCACTGCCTTGCCGAGAATGGCGCGAAACCTAGCAGGCATGAATTTCATCATCATAAATGACCGCCGTGAATTGTGACGGTCAAGCCGAGTCCCTAAACCGTAGTGTCGTCGCTTCTCGACACCGCCGAAGTTGGTCGTTACCACCAACCGCAACTCCGGATCCACTTCCCAAAAGTGCAGCCGAATAGCGGCGAGCATCAATTCAGCGCCTTTATTCGCCGTTCCAGTACCGGTAACCTCGACGATCATTCGAAATTGAACCTAGCGAGTATTTCTGGCGGCTTCTTCTGCGAATATGGCACCAGCCCATCAGGATCTGGATAGCCCAGCGCGATCAGCATCACTGGACGCTCATCTTCTTCAAGCTTCAAGACGCCCTCCATTTCACGCTCGCACTCCTCGATGTCGGGCCAGTTGATACAACAGGAACTGAGCCCCTGCGCTTCCAGCGCATAAATGAACGACATTGCGGCAAGTGACCCATCGATATAGATCAAGTGCCGATCACGCTCGTCAAAATAGTTGCGCAGTTGCCCCAAGAGTACGACGATCACCGGGAAGTTGTGACAAAAACCGGCGGTCCCGGTCGGCAGCGCCGCAACCTCGGGAACAAGGTTCGGATCGTCAAATACTCGAAAAACGAAGGGCTGACGGTTGCAGGCACTCGGCGATAGTGAAGCTACTTCAATCGCTTTAGAAATAACAGCGCGCGGGACCGGCTTCTGTAGAAACCATCGTACAGACCGGCGCCGGCGAGCCAATCTCAACAACTGTTCGCAATTGACGGGCGGCGGTGAGGCTATGTCACGGAAAAAGGGCACATATCTGTCACCTGCGTCTTTTGTCGGTGGCGAAAGTGCTCGAAAACGATCAGATAACGGCTCGATCTTTGGGTGCGATCCAACAACAGTGAAGTAGTCGGAAAGAACGTCATACGCCCATTTGAGTTCGTCCCGGTCGATGGCTCCCGGATGGTCCATGCCTGCGATTGCCCGCTCATAACACACGAGCGTCTCGGCAATGTAGGGCAATGCAAAAACTGCGCGGCGCGGACGAGAGATCAGTCCCTTTTCCAAACGATGAACAGCGCGGCGGAGTAGTGCGGAACTCTTCCTGGGATTGTCGGTGTCGGCCTGGAAACGACGTCTTCCGGCCAATACATGCTGCTGTTCACGTGCAAAACGCGAACCCCTCAGCGCATAATAAAGAACACTTCGACGCGGTCCGCGACTCGCAAATCGAATCAACAGCGTCTCGATCCGTTTGACCGCGATTCTCACATTACGCCGGAATACGCCTTTAAGGCGACGGAGCAATCTGAAAACCACGAACGCTTTAGTCTTAGTAGGTGCAGTCTTGTGCAACATGAATATTCGGTAGAATGAGCCTGGTGCAAGAGTATCTTTGGCCGCGGGCCACACTATGTCGACTGCACAGGCCGGCAGCTTGGATTTTTCACGCGCTCGCAGCAGACATCGAACGAATTATCCAGGCCAGTTCACCTGTGGACGAATGATAGGAAATAATAGCGGTCCCATGGAGTGTTGAAGTAAGGGAGTACTGGATCAATGATTAAGAACGACTTGCGTCGCAAGAATGCAGAGAAGAAAATCCAAACGGCCCATTTCTCTCAAGGCGCCGAATCTCAGCGACTCGGACTTGGTATAGCCTCAAATCCAACACCCCCATACTCCATTTTTCCGCGGCCGTCTCGGAAGCTCAGCTCTCCCCCATCTTATGGGATGGCTGTGATAGGACATTTTATCTTATCGGTCCCGACAAATGTGCTGTACTTTGCAGATTTTTCAAGAAATTGGGGGAAGAAGTCAGGAGCGTGACGGCACTAACCTAAAAATCGATCCATTACGATTGATTCTGCTGAAAAACCCCTTAACCGCTTGCGGCAGTCTTTGCGGCACGTTGTTTCGCTCTGGTCGGTGGCACGGATTCCCGTACCAGATAGATTTCACCGCGATCGAGCAACTCGCAACTAACCTGCTCGCCGACTTTCAAGTCGATAGCCTCGACGAGCGACGCCGGTAGATACACGTACAACCGCGCCCGCTGGTTCTTGGAACGAATGGCCTTCCAAGACATTCGGGTCTCAGGGCGATTCGATTCAAATAGACAAAAATTAGGACAGTCCATTATAACGGACGATTTTCGATTACGTTGGAGTGAAAGCTAAATTTGAAGGAGGCGACCATGTATCACAATCGCGTGGAGGCGGTGGGAGGCGGGAGGAGTTTCTATCTGATCACGAATCGGGTAATGGGCGGGAGTTATATTTTCAGTGATGTTGAAAAGGAGAAACTGCGGCGGTTACTTCCTGAGGGGCAGGAACGTTTGAGCTATGTGGTTTGGGATTAGGTGATTATGGATAACCGCTACCACGCTGTAATCGAGATTCCAAAGCCATCGGCGATGTCGCATGAAGATCTTGTGAAAAAGTGGCAGCAGTACCACCGGCTACCGAATCCCTATGACCCTGGCGATGACGTCCTGGAGGGATTCCGAGGAAAAATCCATGATATCAGTCTGGTGGTGTCGAATTTTCAGCAGCGGTTTACGCAATGGTACAACAAACGAACCAACCGCTGGGGACGACTTTTCGGTGGTCGGTTTGACAGTGTCATTGTCGATAAGAACGGAGCGCTCGCAAAAATGATGGCTTCTATCACACTGAATCCGGTTCGAGCAGGACTTGTTGATGATCCGGCGAAATATCGGTGGTGCGGTTACGGAGAACGGATGGCGAAGGGGAAGTTGCAGGAGCAGGAGATCGAATTAGCGTCCTTGATTGCGCGAGAACTAGGTTTGCCTGCAGAGCTATTGCAAGGCAGCGAAAAGAAGGTGATGGATAGAGCGTGGAATCGGTTCAGGGCGTATCTATTGGGGGGCATATAGTCAACCGGAAAGGTGTGGATCGCAGAACCGTTGCAGAGGTGCTGAAAAAGGAAAGCAAGACGCTGGGTCTGGGCTGGTCGCAACGTTTGATGTTGAAAGCTCGCTTCGCCACGATTTCAAAAGTCCGACACGCTGATACGGGGCTAGTGATGCCGGTAAGTCTTTTTCAACGGCACCTGGATCAGGCAACACCATTGGGTGACCAGGGATTGGCCAATTCTTATTTCAATTTGTCCTCGAGGAACTGGAGGAAACGTCTCCACGATTTTCCATCGGCATCTTCCCGATAGCGATCACTGCCAAAAACGGTAAAGGCGTGCGGTGCCCCGCCGTAGGTAATCATTTCATGAGCAACGCCGGCGGTGTGCAGCTCGGTGGCCAAGGCTGTGAATTGGTCCATGGTTATCGCCGCATCGGCAGTACCATGCATGATGAGAATTTCGCCTTTGGCCGCCAGGTAGTTTTGACCTTCCGGCGTCGCAAGGCCACCGTGGAAGGTCGCGAAACCTCTCAAGTCTACTCCGGAACGGGCGAATTCGAGGGCAGCTGCGCCGCCAAAACAATAGCCCGCGACGACGACGTTCGTGACGTCCGCACCTTTCTCCTTTGCTGCCGACAACGCGCCGTGGAGAAGCGATCGCATTTTTGCCCGATCCTCATACAACTCCCCGGTATGCTGACGTTTGTCCGTCACGTCAGTTGGCCGCACGCCGGCGCCAAATAGATCGGCAGCAAAAACTGCGTAGCCCAATTCCGAAAGCATGTCGGCTCTCTTTATCTCGTAGTCAGTTAAACCGTCCCAGTCATGAATGAGCAGCACCAAGGGAGATGGCGTCGCCGGACTTACGTAATACCCCTCGTAAGATGTTCCATTGACAGAGTATGTGACCGATAAATCGTCGGCTGCACTTGCAGATGTTGAAGCCACTAATAGACATATAAACGTAATCACATAGGACATGATTTCCCTCCGTTTGGCAAAAAGTCAGATGACAAATCGATTTTCCTGTAATACAAGCAAATAGTAAAGCTGTGGGTGAACAACGCCGCCGACCTTCGATACTTTTCCAGCCTTCGTCGGTTACCACGCACACAGCGTCGCAGGAAACCGCAACCCCTTGATTGGAACAGAGTCTAGCTGGAGCCTGGCTACTCCCAATAAGCTTCCCAATCGCCTTTGAACGCTTGCTTCAATCGTTCCATATACGCGTTGGTCTTGATCTTGACCATCCACAAGTCGTCGCCTCCGGTACCGCCTTTGCAGACAACGCCCTCCTCGACGTTATGTTTGCCGGTGCGGACATCGTGAGTGAACCGTCCGGTTAATTTCCCACGATACACGACGCGCGCAATGTTTAATGTGCCGAAATCGGCAACGAATTGGTCCGGGCCGATCATTCGCCGATTCGTCTCGACATCGAACAGGACGAGTTGTTTCCTGTCATCGGATTTGTGCAGTCCGGCAAACGAGCCGGGACCGACGTATTCCGTGAACACCGTGATTTCGGGCGAATCATAACCAGGTTTGTTGTGAAAAATCGACAGCAGTTGCGTGGCAAAATCCCGTTCGAAAATCTCGGGCGCGTCTTCGTATCCCGGGTGACGTGCATTGAAATCGGCGATTCCGGCTTCATCGAGATCGTAGCGATTGCGGCGCATGCCGAATGCGTACCACCCGAGTTCATGGTCCCAAATCCAGTGCATGTTTGTACCGTCATACTTCTCGAAGGCCACGCAACGCCCTGACGGGGCATCCGCGCTTCCGGGGATTTTGGGATATGCAAGTTTAACGCGAGCCATGGTTGTGTGAGGCGACAAGGTTATATAAATAAAGCAGACTAAGAACCCAAAATCCGGTCCGTACCTGTGATGACTTCGTCGATGGCCGCGAGGAAATGTATCAATGACTCATCCATGTCGGGACGCATGACGTCGCAAAATGCCATCAACAAACCTGATAAATATGTGAGATGGATATGAAAAATGCAAAAACAAACAGGCATTGGCCGTTTAAGAAGGCCCAACACGGAGTCTGCCCCGCGATCGTCATGTGCGTCCCGCGGGATCCTTTTAATGTCGGCGCCGCCGTGCGCGCTGCGTCATGTTTCGGGATAACGCAATTGTGGGTCAGCGGTTTCCGTTGTGCGCAGAAAGTCTGGGAAGCGAAGCGAATCCCTCGAGAGGAGCGAATGAAGGGGTTTGCGGATGTCGATATCAAGTACGCAAACTCGCCAGGGTGGACAACCGGTTCCCGCGTGCAGTTCACTCCCTCATTGTACTCACGGATGCTGTTGCAGCAAATTTCCCGCCTGAACATCGGACCCCGACTAAGATCCACGCAATCGGTTCGTATGATACGGAAAAGACTGCCGGCGTTATGGGATGCTGATCGACGCTTCGGATGTCGGCGCTTGGCCACCACGTTGTCCGTTGTGGCGGCAGTGTATTGCCAGTTCAGAATGCGTACAACATAAAGGAGGTAGTCCCATGCTTACACATAAGTCAGTTTCACTGTTCGTCATACTCGTGTTTGGATCTGCAGCTACTGCCGACGCCAGCCAGCTCATAGTCGATTCATATGGGCTGGCTGAAGTTGCCCGGAGCGGGGGGCTCGTCTTCGCCGCCAAACTTGTGGCGATGGATAATGCTCGACGCATGTTCAGAGTTGGGATCGAGGAGATATTCGGTGTCGACGCAAGATCGATTGAAATCGTCGACTACCGCACTCAGACCGAACCGAATGGATGCGTGGCTTGGGACGTTGTCGGGCTCGACGTCGCCATCGGCAACGAGATCGAGTTGCGGAACAACGAAGAAGCCATCTTCGACGAACCGGACGTGTCGCCGATCATCGAACGGCTGAACGGCAGTGTACCGATTTCGGACTTCGCCGTCGGCGACAGATTGCTGGTTGTCTGCCGTGACCGCTCACCATGCGGCTATCTGCCGTACACGGATAGTAATGTGCGCCGCACGAAAACGTTTTTCGGTCGTACCACACCCGAGTCTTTTCTGCGCCAGGCGCCCACGGAAACATTGGCTGCGGATATGGTAAATGCCGATCTTCATATGCCGGCCGTTGACGAACTCCGACGCCGAGGCCGGTTTGATGCCGAAACGATCCTGCTGCATCTGCCTCTGAAAGCAGATCGCATCGATGATTACAATCACCACATTTTTTACTATCGGACACTGCTGCGATCCGATTTGGAGGTCCACGAGGTAACCGCGTTTCTGCGCTCTGCGAAGGATTACTTCCATACCGGTGTGCAGCCGGAGTCTCTGACCGTATTGATCGCCGATGTCCTTGATTTTCTCAAGTATTCAGAAGATCACGAAGTCGTTGCTGCATACGGTTCTCATCTGTATGATCTGGGGAAATTGATATCGTGGAACACGGACGAGGCCCGGGACGCCGCGCAGGATCTCTTCCGGGACGTTGAGTGGATCATCGAGGACCACAAGGTCGGGAATATTCCGCGGCGGATGTTTTCGAGTATCATGGCCGCTCAACTGGCCGTGCGAAAGGACGCAAACGACTTCCCTTACGTCTTCACATTGTTCCGCAGGGAACTTGAACCTTCAGACATGGCGCTCCTTGTCGGCGACCTTGTCCGCGTCCTGCCCCATTCGGACCATGCCGTTTCAGACGTCGGCGTGAAGCCCATTGATCGCCGGCTCGTATCGCTCATTCGAGAGCTGGTAATGGAAGTCGATGATGCCGGAATGGCTGACCATGTGGAAGCGGTTTATCGAATTCTTGGTCCCGAAAAACCCGGTGAGGACTGGGAGACAGTGGATATCGGCGAAGGCCGAAGCATCTCGGCCAGTATCCAGTCGGAGAGATTGTATCCGTCAAGCGTCGAACTGGATATCGTGGTGATGGCGCGTCATGTTGCCGCGACGTATTCGAAAACGTCCGGGCGCATGAATCGCCTTCTGGACGAAATCGATGCGCTCTATTACCTTCCGGAAAACTTCGACACTGCGGTCGGTTACTGATTCGCTACGGTGCGACGTCGCGTCCGTCAGGATGCGTGCCGGTCGCTGGAAGTCGTATTTTTGAACCAGAGATATAAAGCGGATGATGTGATGACTCGGGAGTTATATGAACGCGCCCTGAAGTGTTATGCCGGTCAGGTCGTGTGCGCACGTGTATCAGAGCTGGGTTTTGATGCCTTGGCGCCGCAATGGATCACAGCGGACGTAACGGCGTATGTCCAGCGGTGGAACGGATTCCAGACCACGGCCATAAATGAGACGATGCCGGCGGATTCGTTACTCCAGCTGTATTCCGATTACCTCAATACGCTGTGCCGCTGTGCCGAAGAACACCATGGCCGCGTTCACGCTGTAAACGCCGAATGTGTTACCGTGTACTTTGGCCTGGATAGCCGGCCCGATGCAATTGCCGACGCCTGCAATTGTGCGAGACGCTGCAGTGAGGCGGTGGCCGCGTTAGGTCGACGCTGTCCGCAGCATCCCACCGTGCCTGGGTTTCAGGTCGGCATCGACCGGGGACCGATGACAATCGGCCATTGCGGCAGCGTTGAACGGTTATTTCCTGCGGCGTTCGGTCGACCGCTCGATACGGCTGCTGTACTATCCCGTACGCCAGTAACATCGGACCGGGGGCAGTATGGCATCATGTTTTCCGGTGCTGCCCGGTTCGAACTTGGATCAGACCCGGCACTCGTCTTGACACAACGCGAGAGCGTTTGGGTCAAGGGCCTACTGGAACCGGTAGATTGCTATGAGCTCGCTGTCACACAAGAGTAGAGTTCGACCAACACGATGTGTTCATTGGTTTGCCAGACGCTCAAAAAGCCACGTCCAAAGCTGTGAACCAACGAGGGGCGTATTTTTATGTCTCACTCGAAACATGCCATAATTCAACGACACTGACCATCGTCCTCCAGGATTTCATATTTCTTCGATCAGTCGGTCCATTTCGCCAACCATATAGAGAGGAAGTGACAGTAGTTTGTAAGAATAGGGTTTGCGGTCCGGCAATTTTCCTGCTGCCTGAACCAGCGACGGCTTGTCCAGATTAAATCGAACGGCCAGGGATGAATCGTGCTCGTACGCGAACTGGTGCAGGGAGCGTAGGCTGCCGGTCTTTCCCGCTTTGACTTCTATCGGAATAACATGACTTCCCCTGGCGATAATGTAGTCGACTTCGGCGCGTGCAGATGGCTTTTCCCGGACCCAGTAGTGTAGTTCGGGAGTCCGATAAACCTCCTGACGATAAAGGAGATGCTGGCCGATGAATTGCTCGCTGACACGACCTGAATTGATGAACATGAGATTGGTATTGGTTAACTCGGAAACGGGAAGACCAAGTGCCCCCAGCTGCAAACCCACATCGAGAAAAAGCGGTTTGAATATCTTTTCCGATCTGCTTGCCGCAAGGGGGATTCCCTGTCCGGATGTATGATGAACCAGATAACAGATCTTCGCCAACTCCAGTAAGTGCAGGGAATTCGCTAATTCGGCGGCTCGGTGTTCGCGAGAAATGTTCACATATTTCAGCTTCTGCCCGACGAGCGTTGGGAGTTGCGTGAAGACTTTTGACAACGAAGTATAATTGATCCGTTTGCCATATTGGATAAAATCAGCTTGATACGTATTCAAAATATTGAGCTTAATGTTGTCTGCTTCGGCGTAATCCTGAGGTGGACCCCATGTCAAGGACAGCAATCCGGAAAAAATAAGGTGTAACCAGATGAGGCTCGAAGAGGGCCCCACCCCAAGGCGTTTTTTCTTGGG